>NZ_CP023445.1:4582500-5183333 GCF_002354875.1 Actinosynnema pretiosum | reverse complement strand
CCGACCGGTAGCCGCCCGCCGCGTCCCCGGCCACGTCCCGCACCGCGCCCACCAGGTTCGAGGACGCGTCGTGCAGCAGGAACACCACCGCGAACGGCGCCGCCGCCCACACGTTCCCGCCCGGCGCGCAGGACGCGCCCGCCAGCACCGCGAGCGAGGTCAGCGCCCCGCGCACCAGGTTCCCGGACAGCCCGCGCCCCTTGCACACCCGGCTGTACGCGGCGATCCCGACGACCCCGACCACCAGCAGCGCCAGCACCCGCCAGCCCACCGACAGCGCCAGCCCGGCCGCCCCGACCTCGCACACCGCCGCCGACACCAGCGCCGCCCGCGCGCCCAGCCGCCCGGACGGGATCGGCCGCTGCGGCTTGTCGATCGCGTCCAGCTCCCGGTCGAACCAGTCCCCGAGGTAGTGCCCGCCCAGCCACACCAGCACCGGCACGACCACCGCCGCCAGCACGTGCCGCGGTCCGGGGTCCCCGCCCGCGACCGACAGCCCGGCCAGGCCGACCACGCCGGGGTAGGGCAGCGTGTAGGGCCGCCAGGTCTGGACGTGCGCCCAGGCCGCGCCCATCCCGCTCGCCACTACCGCCTCCGCGCCACGGACTTGTCCGCGACCCCGGCCAGCGTCGCGGTGTGCTCGTTGCCGGGCAGCCCGGACAGGCACGCCTTGGCCAGCGCCACCTCGGCCTCGGCGTGCTCGGTGGCCACCGCGAGCGCGCCGGTGTCCACCAGCAGCTCGCGCAGCGCCGGGTACGCCTCCTCGGCGGGCAGCTCGCCGCTGAGCACGCGGGCGATCCGCGCGCGCTGCCCGGCCGTCCCCCGCGCGTGCGCCAGCAGCACCGGGTAGGTGGGGCGCAGGTTCCGCAGGTCGCTCAGCTCGGACTTGCCGGTGACGGCCGAGTCGGACAGGTACGGCAGCAGGTCGTCGTGCACCTGGAACGCCAGCCCGAGGTGCTCGGCGTACGAGGTGACCGCCTCCACCGCCTCCGGCCCGGCGCCGCCCAGCAGCGCGCCCGCCCGGCAGGCGCCCCGGAACAGCGCGCCGGTCTTGAGCGCCATGACCGTGACGTAGTCGCCCAGCGGGTGCGTGGGGTCCGCCGCGAGCGCGCCTTCCAGGGCCTGGCCCCGGCACACGTCCACGCCCGCGTCGGCGATCGCCCGCGCCGCGCCCAGCGCCGCCTCGGCGGTGACGCCCAGCTCGACGCAGGCGGCGACGGCGCTGAACGTCTTGAAGATCAGCGCGTCGCCGACCACGATGGCCTCGGGCACGCCGAACCGGTGCTGCACCGAGGGCTGGCCGCGCCGCACCTCGTCGTCGTCGATCACGTCGTCGTGCACGAGCGAGCCCACGTGCAGGTACTCGACGGCGAGCGCGGCGGGCACCACCCGCTCCACGTCGCCGCCGACCGCGCCCGCCGCCGACGCCAGCAGCAGGGGCCGCAGCATCTTGCCGGGGGTCAGCAGCGCGTACCGGGAGATGTCGAGCACCGGGTCGCCGGTCTCGGGCCACTGGGCGCGCAGCGCCTCGCGCAGCCGCGCCACGACCGCGGCGGCGGCGGGGGAGAGGGCGTCCCGGTCGGTCCCGTCCCGGTTGTCCCCGTTCCGGCGCGCGGTCGTGGCGGGCGCGGGCGCCCCCGGTTCCGCGAGGGTGGTCCCGGTCGTGCCGTGGTCGTCCTCGGAGTGCTCCGAGACGAGCGCGATCACCACGTCGTTGCTCCCCTTCGCCGCCGATCCGCTCGTCCCCGCTCCGTCGCCGCCGCCGCTCAGCGCGGCCAGCGCCTCGTCCCGCTCGTCGGGCCCGATCCGCCCGGCGGGCACCTCGGCGCGCAGCCGGGCGGCCACGGTCGTGCCGCCCACCAGGTACTCGACCCGTGCCGTGAGCGAGCCGACCACGACCACGCGCGGGTCCAACCGCCGCAGCCCCAGCACGCGGGCGCCGTGCTCCCGCCCGACCTCCGCGCTCCCCGGCCGCGACGCGTCCACCACGAGCAGCCCGTCCGGCGCCAGCGCCGCCAGCAGCCGCGCGATCCCGTCCGGCGTCGGGTCGTCGCCGTCCCGGTCGCCCGCGAGGACGACCTCACCCCCGTCACCGGGGAGCCCGTCGAGCAACCGCCGCAGCAGCACGCCCGTTCCCGGCCCGACCACGACCTCGGCCTCGGGCACCCCGAACCGGTCGGCTATCGCCCGGTCGAGCGGTGGGGGCTGCTCGGAACCCCCCTGGACTCCGGACGGCGACGGCGCTGGGCGCCCGTCGCGGGAAAGCGGGTGGACGATGTTCGGCACGCTGAGGTCCCCGTTCACCGGTTGAGTCCTGTCGGGAATCGCAAAGCTGTTCCCGAACACCTCTACCCAATTGGGGACTGGTGCGGAAGGGGGCGGTCCGGTTTTCCGCGACGCCCTTCACCGGATGCCCTGAGCAGTGCAAAGGGTTGGCTCGCGGGTTCACCGCCCGGAAACTCCGGGACGTGGACGCGTAATCATCCGCGTGCTATGCCGGAGGGTGCGCGTGGGACTTTCGGGGTATTCCCGGCCGTTCGGCTGCGTCCATTCGCAGGATGGCGCTGCACGCCCTCGTTGACCTCCCTAACGGTGGGCGGTCGGTGTTTCACCTGGTGGGCGCGGGTGCAGTTGCGGTACTCGCCCTTACCCGAGCAATTCTTAGCCTGAACAGTGCAGCGCCGCTCCGCTCCCGCGTCCACGGCCCTGAGGCTCACAACGGTTCGGACCCCGAAGCGCTCCGCTGCGGCCCGCCGTCTCGCCGGGTGCCCCGTTCGGCCCACCCGTCCACCTGGCGGACACCGCCACCGGCGTTGCCTCGGATGGCGGGAAGCCGTCGGGAAGTGGCAATTCGGGTCATTCCCGCCGACCACCGAGCCGCCACCGCCCCGGTCGACCGGGAAAGGGCCGATCTGGATTGTCGACCGAGTTCACGCTCATCCCACGCGTTCCGCTGTGGTTTTCCTGCCCGAATCGGCCTTTCCGCCGCGGCCCCGTCCGCATTCCGAACGCCGAGGGGCGTCGCCGACCGTGCGACCGCTGATCGCGGGCGCTGTCCGGGGGGCCACGAGGTCACCGCCTTCGTCCGTGCCAGGGGGGCGCTCCCGGACCACCACGCGCTGACCGTGGCCACCGGCTCGGTGGCCGACGACCCCGACCACCTGACCGAGGCGCTGCGAGGCCATGACGCCGTCCTGTCCGCCCTGGGGAACCCGCTGTGGCTCAAGGGGAAACGCGGCCCCGCCATCGTGGAGCCCGCTGTGCGCAACCTGGTCGCGGCCATGCGCGCCACCGCCGTGCCGCGCGTCGTGGTCCCCCTGGCCTGGGGGACGGGCCGCAGCCGCGCGGCGGCATCCCCGTTGGTCCGCCTGGTGACCACGACCCTGATCCGCCGCGACTACCGGGACTTCGACGCCGCCGAACGCGTGCTGGCCGAGTCCGACCTGGCTTGGACCATCGTGTACTTCGGCGCCCTGACCGATGGCGAGTCCACAATGGACTTCATCCCGACCCGCCGGATCGCAACCCCGTCCCCGCTGGCGATCCCCAGGTCGACGCTGGCCGGTTTCCTGGTGGAGGCGGCGGTGACCGGTGAGCACGCCCGCGCCAGGCTGGTCCTGAACGGGGCGGCCGGGTGAAGATCGTCCTGACCGGGGCGACCTCCGGCATCGGCGCGGCGGCGGCCCGACGCCTGCACGCGCGGGGCGCGCACCTGATCCCCGTGGGCCGCTCACCCGAGCGCGCGGCGGCCCTGTCCGCAGAACTGGGAATCCCCTGCCACACGGTGGGCTTCACCCACCTGGCCAGCTTCAGAGCCCTGGCCGCCACCCTCCTCGAGTCCCACCCTGGCATCGACGTCCTGGCCGCGAACGCGGGCGGAATCCCCCGCAGTGGCGCCAAGACCGGAGACGGCCTGGAGCCGGTCTTCCAGGCGAACGCCCTGTCCCCCTGGCTCCTCGCCACCCTGCTGGCCCCGTCCCTGCGCGGCGGCCGAGTCGTGTCGACGTCCTCCCGCTCGCACACCACGGCCACCCTGCCCACCCCGCTGACCGGGATCGCCCACGACACGACCGGCCTGGGCGCCCACGCGGTCTACGCGCGGGCGAAGCTGGCGGGCGCCCTCCTCCTCCGCGAACTGGGCAGGCGGGAGCCGGACATCACCGTGACCGACTTCCACCCCGGCCTGGTCGCCTCGGGCTTCGGCCGCTACCTGGGAAGCGCGAGCGCCCTCCTGAAACTGCTCGCGACCCCGTTCCTGGACTCCCCGACCACCGCGGCCACCCGCCTGATCCACCTGGCCACCACCACCGAGGACGTGAACGGCCACTACCACGTCAAGAACCGCAGGGCGCCGGGCTCACCCCTGCTCCACGACCACACGACAGCCACCGCCCTGTGGAACCTGGCCACCCGCCTGACCGGCGGGTAGCTCCCGCCTGACCGCGAGTCACCGACTGCAGTAGACCAGGAAGCTCCCGTGGGTCACAGTTCGCACGTAGGACTCGGCTCCGGCCAGCAGGCGCAGTTGTTCACCGCTCACCCTCTTCACGGACAGACCGGGCTGGGCCAGCACGGTGTGGAAGTGAGGGGTCAACTGCGGCGCCTTGTGCATCAGGTCGTAGAGGTCGGGAACGTCACCACGCATGTAGGGGGTCTTCCCGGTGCGCTCGAAGAAGCGCCTGCTCCGCCTGAGAAGGTGGCGCAGCAGGGGGCCTGCGCCTTGCTGACGCCACTTGGCGCCCCGGATCGCTTGGCCGCACAACTCGTAGAGGTCCTTGACCCTGGCCCCGGCCTTGGCGTCGCTCGAGTACTTGCAGTGCACCAGGGTGATGTGGAGCTCCTGGCCCACGACGCGCAAACCGACCAGGTCCGCAGCCTCGCCCGCTCCGTCGTCGTCGATGAACAGGTCGAACCCGCTCTGTTCCAGGAGCAGTTCCGCCATGTGGTTCTGGATGGAGTCGGGGCGCCGCTCGGGACCCTGCGACTCGACCTTGAGGTCGACACCGTGCCACAGCAGCGTTTTCAGTTTTCCCAGGTCGAACGCGGGCAGGTCGCGGCGCGGTTCGAGGAGCCTGTCCTCGTCGTCGATCATGCGATCGCCTTCCAGGAACAGCGTGAGCTTGTTCCGGTTCACCCACTCCGTCAAGGAGGACGACACCGATTTGGGGCCCACCACGAGCCCGTCCTCCCCGAGCGGGGCGTAGACCAGCGCTCCGTCGACGACGTCCGCCCGGTAGGCGATCTCCCAAGCGGGGGTGACGAACGAGAGCAGGAACGGACCGGTGGTGCCGAAGTCGTCCACGCGCAGCTCGACGTCGAGCAGGTCGTAGACCTTCTCGTCCAGGCTGATGCTCCGCGTGGTCCCGGCGCCGCTGTAGAAGGACCAGCGCCAGTCGACGCCGAGCAGGACCAGCTCCGGTCGCTCGGTCAAGGGAGTGGGAGCGATGAACCCCAGCAGCACCTCGTCCATGTCGATGCTGGTGTCGAGCAGCTTCGCGCCCTGCTCGTCGCACCAGTCGCGCCACGTCTTCAGGTCAGGAGCCTGCCGCACCGACCAGAAGCGCCCGGACATGGCGGCGCTGATGGTGACGCGTTCACCGTTGCCGAAGCCGGAAGTGCTGATGTGGGTCTGGGACTTGCCCTCCTGCTCCGCAGGGTCGATCGCGTTCAGCACGTCGCTGCCGACGTGCATCGAGAAGCGCCGGAAGTGGTCGCGGACGTCGAGCAGGCCCACGTTGGTCGGGATGAGCCGGGTGAAGTGGGCCAGCACGCGGAAGGTGTCGATCCCCTTCACCGGTTCGCAGCCTGGGCCGAGCACCGCTTCGGCGAGTTCCGCGTAGTTCCCTCGCTTCTCCGAGCTGTGGATGTAGAGGAGCCGCTTGGACCGGTCGAAGTAGAGGACGATCAGCTCGTGGTCGACCTGCACCAGGGACTGCACCTCGCCCCACGGAACGCTGGTCCGGTGCTCCAGGACGAACCACGCGACGGACGAGTCCGCGCTGATCGCGATGCTGTTGTCGAGGACCGCGTCCGTCCCGTAGAAGGACAGCGCCGACTCCGGTGACCACTCCGCGCCCGACGCGCGGTGGGCGACCGCGCTCATCTTCGGCTCCAACGACACGGTCGTCACCTCGTCGGGCCCCTCGCTGAACGAATCGTCGAACTCCGACGCCGTCTCCTCGGCCGTGCTGATCCGCTCGGTCACGTCGCGCAGCAGGTGGTTCCAGTCCGCGTCCTCGCGCAGCAGTTCCCGCAGCGGGGACGACGTGACCGACGGGTCGCGGGCCACGAACACCGACGCTCTGCCCAGGTTCACCCCGGCACGCGTGAAGCGACCGATGAACTGGATCATCGGGCCGAGGCTCTTCTTCACGTCGTGCAGCGCGGCCACCTTCAATGCGGGCAGGTCGTACCCCTCGCCGAGCATGTCCACGCACACGACGATCCGGCACTCCCCCTCCCGCAAGGCTCGGTGCGCCGCAGCCCGATCAGCCGCCTTCACCCTCTCGTGCAGCACCACCGGGCCGAGGTCGGCCGCCTTCGCCCCGTACAGCGCCAGCAGCTCCTCGGCGCGGGGGATGTCCTTCGCCCTGGCCATCAGGACGTGCCCGTGCCCGGCGGCCAGGTCCTCGCGGAGGCGTGCGATCGCGAGGTCGGCCAAACGGGAGTCGGTGTCCTCGATGCAGGCGACCGCTCGGTAGTCGATGGGGGTGAAGTACCCGTCCTTCTGCGCTTCCCGAAGCGGGAACCGGTAGATCGTGCGGCCGGGCAGCCCCTTGCCGTCCTCGCGGAACGGGGTCGCGGTGAACAGCAGCACCCTCCGGTCGGAGAAGGCGTCCACGACCTCCTTCCACGTGGTCGCCATGGCGTGGTGCGCTTCGTCGACCACCAGGTGCGTGAACCCGGCCAGCAGGAGGCTCCGCGCCTCCTCGTCGCACGCCCGCAACGAGTGGGGCGTGGCCACGACCACGTTCGACAGTCGCAGCAACTCCACCGCCTCCGCCGATGTCTTGATGCCGCGCTTGAGCCGCGCCACGCACGGGCGCAGGGCCGTCGCCTCGGCGATGCCCGCCTGCTGGAGCACGCCCAGGGTCTCGAACTTGCCCGCGACCTGGTCGCGCAGGGCGGTGGTGGGGACGAGCACCAGCAGCCGTCCTGGGCGTTCCGCCAGCATCACGGCGAGCATCGTCTCGGTCTTGCCGGTTCCGGTCGGCATCACCACGACGGCGGGATCGGTCGTCCCAGTGGACCAGTAGCCCACGATCGAGTGCAGCGCGCCCAGTTGCGGGCGGCGCAGCGCGCGAGGACCTCCAGCGTCCCGGTAGCCGATGGCCTCGTGGAACGAGGCGGTGACCTCCTCCGGGGTGGACGACTCGCGGCTCCCGGACCAGCGCACTCGCGTGCCCGGCCAGCCGCCCAGGATCGCAGTCAGCGGGCCGTTCGGCACCACCCTGGTGTGGCGGGCGGCAGGCCAGGAGCCGAAGTTGTTCGCCACGACCGGACCGTCCTCGGTCTCTTGCTCCGCCAAGACACCGGAGGGCACCAGGAGTTGCCTGATCTCGTTGCCTCCGACCTTGACCCGTCTCGCCCACACCGCATCGGTCTCGACCCGCATGATGCCCCCAGGGGAACTGTTCGGCTCCGGTCAGGAGTTGTCCGCACTGTTGCGCTTCTCATCGGCCGAATGGATCGAGCGTTACTTCATGCGCTCGGATCACCCTGGTCCTTGTGCACTATTCATGGTTGCTGATATAGGGGGTCAGGTCTGCCGCCTGTTGTCGCACCGGAGAGCGATGTCAACCTCGGCGCAGTGCGCCTGTTTTTGCAGTTGAGCGCGCTATATGTTATTCGTGGCGAGCCGGCAACGTCTGTTCGGGTGAAAGTGGGCTAACTTTTGGTGTGCCCCGTTGCTGCGGTGAGGCGAATGGAGAACTGATTGTGGTTCACCCGTTCGGACGTTAACGGGAAGCAGGGTCGACACGACGTAGTCGCTGTCACTGTTCGTAGGCCAACCGCGTGAGCGGGCCTTGCCCTGAGGGGGCCTGGTGAAGCTGATCGACCGGTTGCGACGGGTGTTCGGAGACCGGACCGCACCGTCCCAGCCGCTGCGCACACCGCCACCGCCGATGCCGCCTGCGCAGGTGCTGGCCCCTTGGCCCCAGCAGGCCCCACCGCCGCGACCGTGCGTCCAAACGCCCCCACCCCCTCCCCCCGCGCCAGCGCGGAAAGCACCTCCGCAACCGCCGACCTGGTCACCCTCCGGGACGGCGGTCCAGGTGGCGGGCCGGGTGATCTCCTGCCCCATGCTCTACGTGGGCAAGCTCCCCGGCGGGACGCGTTCCCACGACCGCGATGTCGAGGTGGTCGACCCGACCCTCCCGGTCGACTGGGGCCACCCGGACTTCGAGGGGCGGAGCATGGGCTACTGGCCCGCCTACCACTCCATCGGCCCACGCCACCGCGCCGCCTACCTGCTGTGGCTCGACGGCGGGCGCAAAGCTCCGAACGCGTACATCGGGTACGTCTTCCTGTACTTCTACGGCCTTGAGCGCCGCGCCCTGGTCGATCCCAGGCGCGATTCGACCGCCGCGGCCGACCTGCCCCGGATCTTCGCCGAGGTCAACCGCTTGCTCATCGTCTACGGCGACAACCGCTCGTTCCACGGCTACGCCACGGGTTTCCGCGCGCTCCTGCACGCGCTCCTCGACCAGGGCGAGGGCGCCCCGCCGGACCCGGACGAGCACAACAGGTGGGACCCGCCGCTCCGCCTGCGCCTGGGCATCGGCCGTTTCGCAGAGGCCGGGAGCCCCGTGCCGGTCGACTGGGCCTGGTCCTGGGCGATGACCCACCCCGAGATCAACCCGAGGACCCCCTCCGTCCGCTGCCCCGACGAGTTCCGCGCCCTGTTCACCGTTCGCTACCGGGCGGAGCATGGTGACGGGATCGTGGTGCGCCCCCTCAAGAAGCGCGTCGAGCTCCGCTATCACCCGGCCAGCAGCGGGATCGGCGAGGTGACCGTCACGACCGGGGTGCCCGACGTGCTCACGGCAGCGGTCCCGACCAGGAAGCTCGCCGCGCTCGTGGACTCCTGTGCCGACGACCTGGACGCGTACAGCCGCCTGCTCGGCAGGCAACCCGAGGCCTCGGGCACCCTGCCCGCGCTCGCGCTGCTCCCGGCTGAGCTGGTGGCGGGCGAGGGTCTGCGCCCTGTGCGCGAGCTCGTCGACCGCCTGCTGCCCGCCGAACTGCCGCAGGCTCGGTTCGAGCTGTCCGAGCTGACCGGCCTGTGGCCCACCCGAACCCCTGGCAAGTTCCTCAAGGCCGACGCGGTCGGGATCGCCCAGCTGCTGGACAAGCTCGGCGTCGGCATCGAGCCGGACGTCCGCGTGGGAGGCCCGGTGCTGGCCTCTGGTCCCGCCGTGCTGTTTCGCGTGACCGCCGCGCAGCCCACCTCCGCGAGCCCCGAGTACACCGCCGCGACCACGCTGCTCCACCTTGCCGCTGTGGTCTCCGCCGCTGACGACGACGTGTCCGACGAGGAGCGCGACCACCTGGTGGCGCACCTCGAATCCAGTCTGGACCTCACCGAGGGCGAGCGGATCAGGTTGGCTGCGCACCTGGACCGGTTGCTGGCATCCGCGCCCAAGCTGACCGGGTTGACCAAGCGGCTCGCCGTGCTGAGCGACGCCCAGCGCGCCCACGTCGCCCGGTTCGCCACCATCGTCGCCGCCGTGGACGGGGTGGTCTCCCCCGGAGAGGTCGACACGCTGCGCAAGATCTACAAGCTGCTCGGTCAGGACCCCGACTCGGTCTACGCCGAACTGCACACCCTCAGCGCCGCGGCTCCGCGGTCGGTGAAGGGGGCCTCGCCCCGACCCGCGCCCGCCACCGAACCCGTCACCGTGGTCCCGTCCAACGGCGCCCCGTCCGGCTACCGCATCCCGTCCCGGCCGAAGCCCGAGCCCGCCGCGCAGCCGGGCCGGGTGGGGCTGGTGCGCCTGGATCCCGAACTCGTGGCGGCCAAGATGCGGGAAAGCGCCGCGGTCGCCGCGCTGCTCGCCGACGTCTTCGACGACGAACCCGAGGAACCCCAGCCGGTTCCCATCGCGCCACCCGCGCCGGTGGTCCAGGTGGACCCGGTGGGGTCCCTCGACAACGCCCACTCCGCGGTGCTGCGCCGACTGGCCACCGCGCCCGAGTGGAGCCGGGCGGACTACGAGTCCCTGTGCGCCGGATTCGGCCTCCTGCCGGAGGGCGCGCTGGACGTGCTGAACGAAGCCGCCTGCGAGACCTGCGACGAGCCGGTCGTCGAGGACGACGGCGACCGCCTGACGATCAACGACTACGCACTGGGAGAGCTTCTCGCATGAACGACACCCGCATCAGGCCCCGTGAGCGCGACGCGATCATCCAGTCGCTGCGGGCAGGCGTCGTGCCCCGCTCCGGGCAGCAGCACGTGCAGGTCGGGCGGATGCGTGAGGTCGACTCGCTCCTGCACGACCTCGACAGCGTCGCCGACGGGGGCTCGACGGCCAGGTTCGTCATCGGTGAGTACGGCTCGGGCAAGACGTTCTTCCTGAACCTCATCAGGTCGGCCGCCCTCAAGAAGCGCCTGGTGACCGTGCACGCAGACCTCGCCCCCGACCGCAGGCTGCACGCCACCGGCGGCCAGGCCAGGAGCCTGTACACCGAGCTGGCCCGCAACACCTCCACCGCGGCCAAGCCGGACGGCGGCGCGCTCGCAGGCATCGTCGAGCGGTTCGTGTCCCAGGCGCTGGCCACCGCTCGTGAGCAGGGCGCCTCGCCGGAGGACGTCATCCGGCGGCGCATGGCCGAGCTGTCAGAACTCGTCGGAGGTTACGACTTCGCCGCCGTCGTGGAGGCGTACTGGCGGGGGCACGACACCGACAACGAGCAGCTCAAGATCGACGCTGTGCGGTGGCTGCGCGGCGAGTTCGCCACGAAGACCGAAGCGCGGGCGGCCCTGGGCGTGCGCACGATCGTGGACGACGCGAACTTCTACGACCAGTTGAAGCTGCTGTCCCGCTTCGTGCGCATGGCCGGGTACAGCGGCCTGCTGGTGTGCCTGGACGAGATGGTCAACCTGTACAAGCTGACCTCGGCCCAGGCCCGTTCCGCCAACTACGAGCAGATCCTGCGCATCGTCAACGACAGCCTCCAGGGCATCAGCGGCCACATCGGGTTCCTGTTCGGAGGCACGCCCGAGTTCCTCATGGACACCAGGCGTGGCCTGTACTCGTACGAGGCGCTCCAGTCCCGGTTGGTCGAGAACACCTTCGCCACCGGTGGCCTGGTCGACCACTCGGGACCGGTGCTGCGGCTGACCAGCCTCACCCAGGAAGACTTCTACGTCCTGCTCACCAAGCTCCGCCACGTGCACGCGGCCGGGGACCCCGAGAAGCACCTGGTGCCGGACGAAGCGCTGCACGCCTTCATGGACCACTGCGCGCAACGCGTCGGCGACGCCTACTTCCGCACGCCGCGCACCACGATCCGAGAGTTCCTCAACCTGCTGTCGGTGCTGGAGCACAACCAGGGGCAGCGCTGGGAGGAGCTGGTCGGCGGGGTCCGGTTGGAGGCCGAGTCCAATCCCGATCTGGCGCCGGTCGGGGAAGAGGCTCCCGACACGTCGCCCGCCACCGTGCCCGACCGGGTTCCGACGCGGGCCGGAAAGGCGGGAGCCGACGATGAACTGGCGACCTTCCGGCTCTGACCGGGACTCCGCGCAGTTCCTCCGCCTGAACGAGAAGGTCCAGCGCTGGGTCTACCGCAAGGGCTGGACAGCGCTCAACGACGTGCAGGAGCAAGCGATCCCCCTAGTGCTGGGCGGGACCGACGACCTGATCGTCTCGGCGGCCACCGCGTCGGGCAAGACGGAAGCCGCGTTCCTCCCGATCTGCTCCGCCATGCTCGACGAACCCGCAGGTGGTGGGATTCGCGCGCTCTACGTCTCCCCGCTCAAAGCGCTGATCAACGACCAGTTCCGGAGGTTGGACGAGCTGTGCGAGGACCTCGGGCTGCCGGTGCACCGCTGGCACGGTGACGTGCCGGGTTCGGCGAAGTCCAAGGTCCTCAAGGAACCCGACGGCACGCTCTTGATCACACCGGAGTCCCTGGAGGCCATGTTCGTGCTGAGGGGGCCGGAGATCGGCCGACTCCTGCGCGGACTGCGGTGGGTGGTGATCGACGAGATGCACTCGTTCGTCGGCACCGAGCGCGGGGCCCAGCTCCAATCCCTGCTGCACCGGGTGGAACTGGCCACGCGGAAGCGGGTTCCGCGCATCGGGCTGTCCGCCACGCTGCCCGCTTCCGGCGAGGGAATGGCCGCCGCGCGGGACTACCTGCGGCCAGGCGGGGGCGACGACGTCCACGTGCTGACCTCCCAGGCGCAGGGCGCGGAGATCAAGGTCCAGTTGCGCGGGTACCTGGACGCGGCGCCCGCACTCGGCGAGGGGCGCGCGGCGTCCGAGCACCCGGCGGAGGAGGACGCGGACGTGAACGCCGGGACCGGCATCGCGCTCGTCAGCGAGCACGTGTTCAGGACCTTGCGCGGTGGCAACAACCTGGTGTTCTTCGACAGTCGCAGCGAGGTCGAGAGCTACGCCGACCGCCTACGCCGCCGCAGTGAGCAGCTCGCCGTGCCGAACGAGTTCTTCCCCCACCACGGCAACCTCGCGAAGGACGTCCGCGAGCACGTCGAGGACCTGCTCAAGAGCAACCGCCCGGTCACCGTGCTGTGCACCTCCACCCTGGAGATGGGCATCGACATCGGTGCCATCGCGTCGGTCGCCCAGATCGGCGCGCCACCATCCGTTGCGGGACTGCGCCAGCGCATCGGACGCGCTGGCCGTCGCGGCGAACCCACGGTGCTCCGCCTGTACGTGACCGCGCCGGAGATCACCGAGAAGTCCGCCCCGCAGGACGAGTTGCGGGTCGAGCTGTTCCAGGCCGTGGCGATGATGGACCTGCTGGCCGAGCGCTGGTACGAGCCGCCGGACACGTCCGCGCTGCACCTGTCCACGCTCGTCCAGCAGATCATGTCGGTGATCGCGCAGCACCAGGGCGTGAGCCCGGTGGACCTGTTCGGCGCGCTCTGTGCGACCGGCCCCTTCCCGCACGTCGACAAGGGGACCTTCGTCGCGCTCCTGCGCGACCTCGGCGCGGCCGGGATCGTCCAGCAGGAACCCGACGGCCTGCTCCTGCTGGGGCCGGTGGGGGAGCGCGTCGTCAACCACTTCTCGTTCTACGCGGTGTTCGCGGACAGCTCGGACTACCGGGTCGTCCACGGCGCGCGCCCGCTGGGCCTGATGCAGCTGACCTCCCCGACGCCGATCGGTTCCCTGGTCATCTTCGCGGGCAGGCGCTGGAAGATCGTCTCGGTGGACAATCGGGCCAAGCTGATCGAGGTCGAGCCGTCGAGGGGCGGCAGGCCGCCCACCTTCCTCGGTGGTGGCGCGGAGATCCACGACGAGGTGCGGCGCCGGATGCGCGTCTGGTACGAGTCCGACGTGGTTCCCGGCTACCTGGACGCCACCGCCCAACGCCTTCTGGACGAGGGGCGCGCCGCCTACCGCCGGTTCGACCTGGCCCGCACTTCGACTCTCGTCAGCGGCGCCGACACCCTGGTCTTCCCCTGGCGCGGCGATCGGGTCCTCGGCACCATCGCCGCTTGGCTGACCACTGCCGGCCTGCGGTTGCTCAGGGACGGCGTCGCCTTCACCGTACTGGACCACAGCCCGGCACGGCTGCGCGAGGTCGTTCAGGAACTCCTCCTCCTGGAGGGGCCCACCGCCGAGGACATCGCCGCCGCGCAACCCGACACCGTCGTGGAGAAGCACGACGTCCACCTCGGTGAGCCGCTTCGCGCACGTGCCTACGCCGCCGGGCGACTCGACCTGGATGGTGCTCGCGCGACCCTCGTGGATCTGGTCGACCGGCTGCCGGAGTGCGAGGAGGACCCGATCAGCGGTCTGGTTCCTGACGCGGTGCCCGCACGGGAAGTCGAACTGCCCGCGCCGCTGTCGCAGGGCGGAGTGTCCGTCGCAGGTGGTCATCCGGTGACCTACGCGGTGGTGGACCTGGAGACCACGGGGTTCTCCGCCCGAGGTCGGGACCGGATCGTGGAGGTGGCGGTGGTCAGGGTGGCGGCTGACGGCGGCGTGCTCGGTGAGTGGAGCTCTCTGGTCAACCCGCAGCGACGTGTTGCGGCGACCGGGGTGCACGGCATCACCGACGGCGAGGTGGCGGACGCTCCCACGTTCGCGGATCTCGCCCCGGTACTGGCCGATCACCTCCGGGGCGCCGTCCTGGTGGCGCACAACGCCTCCTTCGATGTGAGCTTCCTGAAAGCCGAGTTCGAGCGGGCGGGACACCCCTACCCGTCCAGCGGCACGCTGTGCACGATGCGGTTGGACGCCCACGTGGCGGGCAGGGGGCGGCGCAAGCTCCAGGACTGCCTGACCGCGGTCAGCGCCGGGAGCGCGAACGGCACGGCTCACCGGGCTCTGGCCGATGCCAGGGCCGCGACCGCCTTGCTGCGCCACTACCTGGCCACGGCGCCTCGGGAGGTGCGGAAACTCGTGGGTGGGTGAACCGGGGCGAGGCCACGCTTCGCGCTGAGCTGCCAGGGAAGCGTTGTTTGCGAGCCTCACCCCGCTCACCGCAACGCGTGAACATTCCGGAATTTCCACCACAGCCATGATTACTTCAGTGCAGAACAAAACCACCCAGTTCGCACGATCAGGCGAGTTCCGGCAATCTTGACCATGACGCACCGGCGTGGTCTCTACTGGTCGCACCGCGCCGGGGAACGCACGGCGGAAGGGGTTCTCGTGGCCTGGAGCACCCGGCAGCTCGCCGAGTTGGCGGGCACCAGCCTGCGGACCGTGCGGCACTACCACGAGGTCGGGTTGCTGCCCGAGCCCGAGCGGCGGGCCAACGGGTACAAGCAGTACGGGGTCGCGCACCTCACCCGGTTGTTGCGGATCAAGCGGTTGGCGGAGCTGGGGTTCTCGCTCGACCAGATCGCCGACATGGGCGACGGCGGCGGGCACCCGGCGCAGGAGTTGCGCGCCCTGGACGCTGAGCTGGCCGCCACCATCGAGCGCCTGCAGGGCGTGCGCGAGGAGCTGGCCGTCATCCTGGCCGAGTCCGCGCCCGTCGACCTGCCCCCCGACCTGGCCCCGGCCGTCGCGCTGGAGAAGTACGGCGACGCCGAGCGGGCGTTCGCCGTCGTCATGGGGCGGGTGCTCAGCCCGGAGGCCATCGGGCGCTACCGGAAGGTGTTGGAGGAGTACTACGGCGAACCCGACGCCACCGGGTTCGACGAGCTGCCCGAGGACGCGGACGAGGCAACCCGCGCGCGTGTCGCGGTGCTGCTCGCCCGGCAGCTCAAGCGCATCGCGGAGAACCACCCCGGCGTGACCGAGCTGCGCGACAGCAGCCCGGACGCCCGCGAGCTGGCCGGGAGCGCGGTGGCCGCCGCGCTGCGCGACCTCTACAACCCGGCCCAGCTCGACGTGCTCATCCGCGCGGAGCGGATCAACCGAGCGGAGGGGTGAGCGCGGGGCCGGTGCGGTGAGCGCACTAGCCCTCGCGTGCCCGACACCTCTGGCCGCGCGCCCGGATGGTGTTCTGCGCGGTCGCGGTCCACCCGTCACCCCGATCGGTCACCGGGACCGCCGCCAGGGCCCACGTCGGCGCGCCACGCCTCGGCGGGTCAGCGGCGGCGGGGAGCGCGGTGGCGGCCCGGTGGCGCGGGGCGGGTGGTCACGAGCAGGGTCGCGCCCGCGGTCATCAGCACCAGCGCGGCCAGCAGCAGGAGCCGGGCCGGGCGACCGGTGGTGGCCAGGGGGTCCTCCGGGCGAGCGGGCAGCGCGGTGGGCGGTTCCGGCGCGGGCTCGCCGGTCGTGCCGGTCGGCTGCGGTGCGGCGATTCCCGTGGTGGCGATGGGTTCCGCGGGTGTGGTGGGTGGGGACGTGGTGGTCGCCGGTGTGGTGACGGGTGGTGCGGTCGCGGTGGCCGGGAGCGTGGTCGTCGTGACGGGCGCGGCGGGTGGGGAGATCATCGGGCTGGCCGCGCCGTTGTTGTCCGGGTTGTCGTCCGGCGCGCCGTCGAACAGCGCCACCTCCGCCCGTGCGGCTTCGGGGGAGACCGGCTCGGTCACCACCGCGGTGACCAGCAGCAGCGGGTAGGAACCGCCCGGCGCGACCTCGGACGGCTCGGTGCACGAGAGCTGCCTGCCGAACGCGTCGCAGAACCAGCCGCCCAGGTCCACCCGCGGGGCGCCCAGTTCGTACTCCAAGCCCCTGGGGACGGTGAGGGCGACCCGCGCGCCCGTGACGGTCGTGGTGCCCACGTTGGTGACCGCGGTGGTGAAGACGACGCGCTCGCCCACGTCCGGGGACAGGGTGTCCGCGTCTACTGACACGGCCAGATCGGTGACCTGGGGAGTGGTGGTCGGGGGAGTGGTGACCGGTGATTCCGTGGTCGTGGTGACCGGTGGCTCGGTGGTTGTGGTGACCGGTGGCTCGGTGGTCGTGCTGGTCGGTTCTGTGGTGATGACGGGCGGTTCGGTGGTCGTCGTGACCGGCGCCGCCGTCGAGGTCGTCATCGGGGCGCCGTAGAGGTCGTTGTTCGCGCGGGTCTTCTCCTCCGCCTCCGCGCCGTAACCGCTCGTGTCGGCCAACCCCGTCCGCGAGTAAGCGCTCTCCGCCGTCATCGCCCCGTCCACCACCGCCCGCAGCACGAACGGCGGGAACGACTCGCCCGGCGCGGCCGTCCCGGTCTGGTAGCAGTAGACCACCGTGGGATCGACCTGGCAGTACCCGTTCCACCCCACCCCCGAGGCCGCCGTGGCCCGCAGCGCCCCCGGCAGCCACAGGTGCACCATCGCCCCGTCCTGCGGCGCGCGCCCCACGTTGGTGATCACCGACGTGAACACGACCTCCTGCCCCACCACCGGATTCGCGTCGTCCACGTCGAACGAGGTCAGCTCCAGGTCCTTGGCGTTGTGGTGCAGCCCCGCGTCGAGGTCCATGTCCTGGGTGATCCCGCTGTCCACCACCTGCACCCGCACGTCCCGCGTGTTCCCGGAGCTCTGCTGGTTCCCGTCCTCGTGGAACACCGACGACCCGGTCGCCGCCGTCCCCCGCCCACGCGGGGAGAACACCATCCCCTCCGGCCGGTACACCTTCAGGTAGTACAGGTCCTCGTCCAGGTCCACGAAGAAGTACCGCCCGTACTCGTTCGTGGTCGCCGTCGCCACCAGCCCGCCGAACACCCGGTGCAGCTCGACCTTGATCCCCGGAATCCCGTTCTCCTCCGGGTCCTGCACCCCGTCCTCGTCCGAGTCCAGCCACACGTAGTCCCCGAGCGCGCCCTTCTGCATCCCGAAGTCCACGTGCCCGCCCTCCCCGGCGGGCAGGGTGAACGCCACCGACGTCGGCGTGGCCGCCCCGTACCCGGCGGGCAGG
The DNA here is from genome assembly GCF_002354875.1 of Actinosynnema pretiosum. Taxonomy (GTDB): domain Bacteria; phylum Actinomycetota; class Actinomycetes; order Mycobacteriales; family Pseudonocardiaceae; genus Actinosynnema; species Actinosynnema auranticum. Next base: position 5,165,838 of record NZ_CP023445.1, on the reverse strand, counting down.
GTCGCGCGCACGACGTAGTCGCCCGGCGCCACGCCGTCGAAGCCGTATGCCCCCGAGCCGTCGGTGGTCGTGCTCGCCACCGGCGTCTCGTCCGACCTCAGCAGCACCACCGCCACCGACCCCAACCGGCCGGGCTCGTCGTCGTCGATCACCCCGTCGCTGTCCGCGTCGACCCACGCCGTCCCGGTCAGCGCGCCGCGCCGCATCCCGAACAGCGACCCGGTGGACGCGTACCCGTCGATCACCGTCACGTACGACAGCTGGTTCGGCGCGGTCACCGTGCCGCCGCCGTTGCCGGTGGTGATCCTCCCGTCCGCGTAGGCCGCGGGGCGCGGCACGGTGATCGTGTGGTCACCGCTCTCCAGCCCGGTCACGGTGAACGTCCCGCCCGCGTCCGTCGTCACCGTCCGGCTCACCGCGCACGCGGGCTGCTCGGCGGGCGGGCACGAGTAGCGGGTGCCCGTCACGCGCACCACCAGCCCGGCGATGCCCGGCTCCCCACCGCCCTGGGCGCCGTTGTCGTCGTCGTCCCGGTACACCTGCCCGGTGAGCGACCCGGTGGCCGCCCGCGCGCCCGGCAGGTCCCACCACACGACGGCGAGCAGCAGCGCGAGCACCGCGCACACCACGCCGAGGCGGCGCGCGCCACGACCGGCCGACATCACCCGACCCCCGTTCCCACCGGCGTCCTCCACGAGGAATGTCCGCCTGGACCGGGGCGCGGCGCAGCCCCCGAGCGGCAGGTGAACCGGTCCGGGCGAAGCGGGCCGGTTCAAACCTCACCCGGTCGGGAAGCCCTGGTCGGGTGAGTCCCGCATGGCCTCGCCACCGGCGCGGATCGCCTCGCGGATGCGCGGGTAGGCGCCGCACCGGCACACGTTCCGGATGCCGTCCAGGTCCGCGTCGGTCACCGCGCGCCCCTCGGCCGCGACCCGCCGGACCAGCGCCACCGCCGCCATGATCTGCCCCGGCTGGCAGTAGCCGCACTGGGAGACGTCCAGGTCCAGCCACGCCCGCTGCATCGGGTGCAGCCCGCCCTCGCCCGCGAGGCCCTCGATCGTGGTCACCTCGTCCTCGGGCCCCAGCGCGCCCACCGGCACCGAGCACGGCGTCACCGCGCGGCCGTTCAGGTGGCTCGGGCACGGGGTCTCCTCGGGGCAGGGGGTCACTCGGCGCCGTCGTCGGGCGGCGCGGGCACGGGTGGCACGGGTCGGCTTCGGCGTGAACGACAGGGCACCGTGGTTGATCGGGAACACCGTCGGGTCCGTCCCCGTGGCCCGCGCGTACGCGCACGCCACCGCCGCCAGCACCGCCGCCTCCGACCGGGCGCCCACCGGGTCGGGCCGCCACGTCACCCGCAGCGCCCGCACGGCGTCGACGCACTGCCCGAAGGTCTGCGCCCGCACCGCGACCCCGGTCGACACCGCCGCGACGTCCGTGACGCCCGGCATCGCCCGAACCTGCGCCACGTTGTCCACAGTGGACACCCGGCCGTTGGTGGTCGGCGGGCGGCACACCGTGGTCGGCTTCGCGCCCGGCGCGTCCAGGTCCATCGTGAACCGCTTGCGCCCGGTCACCGCGTCCAGCGCGTCCACGCGCGTGCGGGGCGTGCCGATGACGCGGAAGTCCTCGTCCGGCTTGAGGGTCACCGCCACCCGCGCCGTCCGGTCGGCGGCGGCGACGGCGGACAGCTCGCCGATGCCGACCCGCCTCCCGGACGACGCGGTGACCAGTCCCCCGGAGAGGACCAGCGCGGCGGCGGGCGCGCCGAGCACGCCCGCCGCCGCGTCCAGCAGCCTGCTCCGGGCGGTGGCCGCGGCCACCCGCATCGGCAGGTAGGTGGCGATGGTGGTGTTGGAGCCGCCGGTGAGCTGGTTGAACAGCAGCTCGGGGCGCGCGTCGGCCAGGGTGACCCGCACCCGCTCCAGCGGCACGTCCAGCTCCTCGGCGATCAGCATCGCGGTGGAGGTCGTGACGCCCTGCCCGACCTCGGTCCTGGGCAGCGCGAACGACACCACGCCGTCCGCGCCCACCAGCCGGGTCTTCACCGCCTCCACCACGATCGACCCGCTGCCGGTCCACGAGCGCACCGCCAGGTTCACGCGCGGCACCTCGCCCCGCCGCACCACCGACGTGCCCAGCGCGCCACCCGCGATCACCAACCCCCGCCTGCCCGGTCCACCCATCGCCGCGAACTCCTCGTCGAGTCCCGAAACCGCACCGCCTAATACGCTGAAACACGATTTGTATCCGTGTACCTCACGGGGAAGCGCGCTCCGGGGGGCGAGCACCAGACCCCAACGCCGGAACGCGCCTCCTGAATCGTGCCGACGGACAGCGGAGGCGCCCGTGGAACCCGTGCTGTCCGCTCCCGTGGGGCCCGACGAATCCCGCTCGCTGCTCGACGCCGCGCACGACCGGTTCTGCCGCACGGGCGTCAAGCGCTCCACCACGGCGGACGTGGCGAAGCTGGCCGGGCTGTCCCGGATCACCCTCCACCGCCGCTTCGCCACCAAGGACGCGCTGTTCGAACAGGTGGTGCGGCGCGAGTTCCGGCGCTACTTCGACCGGTTCGCCGCCGACGTGAGCAAGGCCGAGACCGTGCAGGACCGGGTCGTGGAGGGCTTCGCAGGCTCGCTGCGCGCCATCAGGGACAACCCGCTCATCGGCGGCCTGATGTCCACCGAGCCGGACGCGGTCCTGCCGTCCGTGCTCTTCGACGGCGGGCGCACCCTGGCCGTGGTGCGGCAGTTCGTCGCCGGGCGGCTGCGCGCCGAGCAGCGCGCGGTGGCCCGGCGGTTCCTGGTGCCGATGCTCGAACCCCCGCGCACACCCTGAAAGCCGCTACTCGTACCGCTCGCCGCGCTCCGCCTTGCCCACCACCGACTCCGGCGGGCTGAACCGCTCGCCGTACGCCGCCGCCAGCTCCCGCGCCCGCGCCACGAACCCGGCCAGCCCGCCGGGGTAGCCGTTGGCGTACTGGAGCACCCCGCCGGTCCACGCCGGGAACCCGATGCCCAGCACCGACCCGACGTTCGCGTCCGGCACCGACCGCAGCACGCCCTCGTCCAGGCACCGGATGGCGTCCAGCGACTCGGCGAACAGCATCCGCTCCTGCACGTCCCGGAACGGGATCTCCGCGCCCTCGCGGGTGAAGTGCTCCCGGAGCCCCTGCCACAGCCCGACCCGCTCGCCGTCCGCGTACTCGTAGAACCCGGCCCCGCTGGAGCGCCCACCACGTCCGAACTCGTCGATCATCCGGTCCACCACGGCCTCCGCGCCGTGCTCGACCCACTCGCCGCCTGCCGCCAGCACCGCGGCCTTGGTCTCCTGCCGGATCTTGCGCGGCAGGGTCAGCGTCAGCTCGTCCATCAACCGCAGCGGAGGCGCCGGGTACCCGGCCTGCGACCCGGCCTGCTCGACGGTCACCGGGTCCACGCCCTCGCCGACCATCGCCACGGCCTCGTCCACGAACCGCCCGATGACCCGGCTGGTGAAGAACCCCCGGCTGTCGTCGACCACGATCGGCGTCTTGCCGATCTGCCTGGCGATGTCCACCGCCTTGGCCACGGTGTGCTCACTGGTCCGCTCCCCGACCACGATCTCCAGCAGCGGCATCTTGTCCACCGGCGAGAAGAAGTGCAGCCCGATGAAGTCCTCCTGCCGCGTCACGCCCTCGGCCAGGCCGGTGATCGGCAGCGTGGAGGTGTTGGACCCGAGCACCGCGTCCGCCGCGACCACGGCCTCGACCTCGGCGAACACCTTGTGCTTGAGGCCCTGGTCCTCGAACACCGCCTCGATCACCAGGTCGCACCCGGCCAGGTCCGCCACGTCCGCGGTCGGGGTGATCCGCGCCAGCAGCTCGTCCCCGCGCTCCCGACTGCTCTTCCCGCGCGCCACGGCCTTGTCCACCAGCTTCGCGGAGTAGCCCTTGCCGCGCTCGGCCGCCTCGGCCGTGACGTCCTTGAGCACGACCTCCAGCCCGCCCCGCGCGCAGGAGTAGGCGATGCCCGCGCCCATCATGCCCGCGCCCAGCACCGCGACCTTGCGCGCGGTGTGCGGCGGGTAGCCCTGCGGCCGGTTGCCGCCGGAGTTGACGTGCTGCGTGTCGTAGAAGAACGCCCGCATCATGTTCTTCGAGACCTGGCCGATCATCAGCTCGACCAGGTAAGCGGTTTCCACGCGCTGCCCCGACTCGAAGTCGAGCTGCGCGCTCTCCACCGCCGCCGCCAGGACGTTGCGCGGCGCGGGCAGGGGAGCGCCCTTGACCTGCTTGCGCAGGTTCGCCGCGAACGCGGGCAGCAGCGCCGCGACCTTCGGGCTCGTCGGCGACCCGCCGGGCATCCGGTAGCCCTCGGCGTCCCACGGCTGCACCGCGTCCGGGTTGGCCAGCACCCACGCCCGCGCCTTGGCCAGCAGCTCCTCGCGGCTGGACGCCAGCTCGTCCACCAGCCCCAGCTCCAAGGCCTCCGCAGGCTTGTACCGCTGGCCCTGCAACAACACCCGCGTGAGCGCCTTCTGCAACCCCAGCAGCCGCACCGTCCGGCTGACCCCGCCGCAGCCGGGCAGCAGCCCCAACGTCACCTCCGGCAGCCCGATGCGGCTGTCCGGCACGTCGAGCGCGATCCGGTGGTGGCAGGCCAGCGCGATCTCCAGACCGCCGCCCAGCGCCGACCCGTTCACCGCCGCCACCACCGGCCTGCCCAGCGTCTCCAGCATCCGCAGCTGCGCCTTGAGCACCGCGCACACCTCGGTGAGCGCCTCGGCGTCCTCGGGCTCGGCCCTGCTCATGAACCCGACGTCGCCGCCCGCGAAGAAGCTCTTCTTCGCCGAGGTCAGCACCACGCCGGTGATGCCGTCCCGCTCGGCCTCCAGCCGCGTGACGACGGCCTCCATCGACGTCCGGTAGGCCGGGTTCATCGTGTTGACCGGGTGGTCCGGGTCGTCCATCGTCAGCACGACGACCCCGTCCTCGCCCCGCTCCCACCCGATCATGTCCTGCTCCCGCATCGGTGCTCCTTCCCGGCTCGCGGGGTCCTGGGGGTGCGGCGCGCTCACACGCGCTCGATCACGGTGGCGATGCCGATGCCGCCGCCCGCGCACAGGGTCACCACGGCCCGCCGCGCGTCGCGCCGCTCCAGCTCGTCCACGACGGTGCCGACGAGCATCGCCCCGGTCGCGCCCAGCGGGTGGCCCATGGCGATCGCGCCGCCGTTGACGTTGACCTTGTCCCACGGCAGGTCCAGGTCCTTGGCGTAGCGCAGCACCACCGCCGCGAACGCCTCGTTGATCTCGAACAGGTCGATGTCGTCCACCGCCAACCCCGCCAGCGCCAGGGCTTTCCGCGTCGCGGGCGCCGGACCGGTCAGCATGATCGTCGGATCGGCCCCGCTCACGGCGGCGGCCACCACGCGGGCGCGCGGGGTCAGCCCCAGCTCGCGCCCGGCCCGCTCGGAGCCGACCAGCACCAGCGCCGCCCCGTCCACCACGCCGGAGGAGTTGCCCGGCGTGTGCACGTGCTCGATCCGCTCGACCCGGTGGTACTTCTGCAGCGCCACCGCGTCGAACCCGCCCGCCTCGCCGATCGCGGCGAACGAGGGCCTCAGCCCGGCCAGCGCCTCCGGCGTCGTGGACGGCCGGGGGTGCTCGTCCTCGGCCAGCACGGTCACCCCGTTGCGGTCCTTGACCGGTGCCACGGACTTCGCGAAATACCCGCCGCTCCACGCCGCCGCCGCGAGCCGCTGCGAGCGCAGCGCGTAGTCGTCGACGTCGGCGCGCGAGAAGCCCTCTATGGTGGCGATCAGGTCGGCGCTCACGCCCTGCGGCACGAACGGGATGTCGTACGCGGTCTCCGGGTCGGTGGCCATCGGCCCGCCGTCGGAGCCCATCGGCACCCGCGACATCGACTCCACGCCACCGGCCAGCACCAGCTGCTCCCAGCCGCCCCTGACCTTCTGCGCGGCCAGGTTCACCGCCTCCAACCCCGAGGCGCAGTACCGGTTGAGCTGGAACCCGGCGACCTCGTCGGGCAGCCCGGCCACCAGCGCGGCGGTCTTGCCCAGGTTCATGCCCTGGTCGCCGACCGGGGTGACCACGCCGAGCACGACGTCGTCGATCCGGGCGGGATCGAGGCCGGGGTGCCTGGCGCCGACCTCCCGGATCAGCCCGGCCACCAGCGACACCGGTTTGACGTGGTGCAGCGCGCCGCCGCGACCCTTGCCCCTCGGGGTGCGGATCGCGTCGTAGATGAATGCCTCGCTCACTGTGCTCGCACTCCCTCCCCGCCGGCGACAGCGCATCCCCGGCTCCCCGATACTGGCAGTTGTTGACGAAGTGTCAATAGTGCGGCCGGGGGAGCAAACTGCTGGCTGATAGTGCTTTTGAGCCTCTGGATCGATGTCGAAGGCGACAACCGGAGGACTCTTGTTGACACATCGGCAACAAGCGGGCCAGGGTGGAGGTCGCTCCGGGAAGCCCGCACGAGGTCCGCGATGGAGGGGAACCCGACGTGACGACCACAGCAGAGCCGCTGCACGAGTCCGCGCAGGAGTCGACGATCACCCGGCTGCTCCGGCGCGACGCCGAGCGGTTCCCCGACCACCCCGCGCTCACCTCCGGCGGGACCACCCTGACCTGGTCGCGGCTGCGCGCCGAGGTCGCCACCCTCACCAGGGGCCTGGCCGCGCTGGGCGTGCGCCGGGGCGACCGGGTGCTCATCGCCATGTCCAAGCGCCCCGAGCACTGGATCGCCGACCTGGCCGCCGTGCACCTGGGCGCGCTGCCGTGCAGCACCTACGACACGCTCAGCACCGAGCAGGTCGGCCACATCGCCAGGCACAGCAACGCCTCCACCCTCGTCCTGGAGGGCGCGGAGCAGCTCGCCCGCTGGCGGCCGGTGCTGGACGACCTGCCGAACCTGCGCACCGTCGTCGTGCTCGACCCGGCCGCGCTGCCGCCCGGCGACCCGCGCTTCGTCGGCTACGCCGAGCTGCGCGGCGAGCCCACCACCCCCGACGCCGCGTTCGAAGCGCTCACCGACGCGGTCGGCCCCACCTGGCCGCTCACCCTCGTCTACACCTCCGGCACCACCGGCGACCCCAAGGGCGTCGTGCTCTCGCACCGCAACGCCGTCTACGAGTCCCTCGCGCAGGAGCACCTCGTGCCCGGCCCCGAGCACCCCAGGACCGTGGCCTACCTGCCCATGGCGCACATCGCCGAGCGCGTCCTCGGCGTCTACCTGCCGATCTGCAACGCCGGGCACGTCACCACCTGCCCCGACCCCAAGCAGCTCCTGCCCGCGCTGCTCGCCGTCCGTCCACACGGGATGTTCGGCGTGCCGAGGGTGTGGGAGAAGCTGGTCACCGGTCTGCGCGCCACGCTCGCCGCGCTGCCGCCCGAGCACGCCGCCCCCGTCGAGGCCGCCCGCCGCGCCGTCTTCGAGGCGCACCGGCTGCGCGCCGAGGGCGCCGAGGTCCCCGCCGACCTGGCCGAGCGCGCCCGCCACCTGGACGACGCCGTGCTGCGCCCGATCCGCGCCGCCATCGGCCTGGACGAGTGCGTGCGCGCCTACAGCGGCGCAGCCCCGATCCCGGTGCCGGTGCTGGAGTTCCTGGCGGGCCTGGGACTTCCCGTGCTGGAGGTGTGGGGCCTGTCCGAGACCACCGGCGCCGCCACCGTCAGCACCCCGGAGCGGTTCGCCACCGGCGCGGTCGGCGCGGCCGTGCCCGGCGTGGAGGTGGCGGTGGCCGAGGACGGCGAACTGCTCGTGCGCGGACCCGTCGTCTGCGAGGGCTACCTGCGCGCCGACGGCGGCATCGACCCGGTCACCGACGGCGACGGCTGGCTGCGCACCGGCGACGTCGGCGCGATCGACGACCGCGGCCTGGTCACGATCACCGACCGCAAGAAGGAGCTGATCATCACCGACGGCGGCAAGAACATCGCGCCCACCAAGGTCGAGGCCCTGCTGCGCGCCCACCCGCTGGTCGGCCAGGCCGTCGTGATCGGCGACCGCCGCCCGTACCTGACCGCGCTCCTGGTCCTGGACGAGGACGCCGCCCCCGCCTGGGCCGCCGCGCACGGCATCACCACCGGCTTGCCCGAGCTGGCCGGGCACCCCGACGTGCTGGCCGCGCTCGACCACGCCGTCGCGGAGGCCAACGCGCCCCTGTCGCGCGCCGAGCAGGTCAAGGCGCACCGCGTCCTGCCTGGCCCGTGGACCGCCGAGTCCGGCGAGCTGACCCCCAAGCTCAGCCTGCGCCGCAAGGCCGTCGCCGAGCTGCACGCGGCGACCATCGACTCGATGTACACATAGCACCGGCAGAGGTGGCTGGACCTTTTCACGGAAGAGCGGGTGGTCGGCATGGCCGGGCAGCACCAGGCGCAGCGGCGCCGGATGGAACCGGACGCCAGGCGGGCGCAGATCCTCGCCGCCGCGCGCAAGCTCTTCGGCGCGCGCGGCTACGCGGGCGTGGCGACCGCGGACATCGCCGCCGAGGCGGGGGTGGCCCGCGCCCTGATCAACCACTACTTCACCGGCAAGCGCGGCCTGTACCTGGAGGTGGTGCGCCAGATGATGGTCATCCCCGCCTCCGTGTCCGAGCGCCTGCCGCGCACCACCCCCGAGGAGCGCGTGTCGATCTGCGTCGACCGGTGGCTGGAGGTCGTCGAGCGCAACCGGGAGATGTGGCTGTCCGCCATCAACCTGGAGGCCATCGGCGGCGACCCGGAGATCGACCGGATCATGCTGGAGGCCGACGAGATCGCCACCGACCGGGTGCTGGAAGCCGCGCTCATGACGGACGTGGTGGACGGCCGGGAGAAGCTGCGGGCGCTGGTGCGCGCGCACGGCGCGATGCTCAAGGCCGCCTCCAGGGAGTGGCTCGTGCGCGGCTCCCTCAGCCGCGCGGACCTGCACGTGCTGCTGACCAGGACCGTCCTGCACCTGGTGGACGAGGTCTTCCCGGCCGTCCGGGACGAGTAGCAGGAAACCCCGCCCTGAACAGGAGTGCACGCCATGCCCCGAGCACTGACCGACGAGCGCCGCGACCTGGTCGCCGCGGTCGCCGACTTCTGCCGCCGCGAGTGCGGGACCAAGGAGCAGCGGGACAAGCTGACCGAGAACGGCAGGGAACCGCACAACCAGCGGCTGTACGAGAAGATGGCCGACCTCGGCTGGCTCGGCATCGCCATCCCCGAGGAGCACGGCGGCGCCGGGCTGGGCATGGTGGACCTGTGCCTGTTCCTGGAGGAGAGCTCCTACGGGCTCGCCCCCATCAGCGGTTTCGGCACCACCATCATCACCGCCGCCGCCTACGAGAGGTTCGGCACCGAGGAGCAGAAGCGCGCCGTCCTCGGCGGCGTGGTGCGCGGCCGGGTCGAGGCGGTGTCGATGTCCGAGCCGGGCGCCGGGTCCGACGTGGGCGCGCTGACCTGCCGGGCCGACAAGGTCGACGGCGGGTACCTGGTCAACGGCCAGAAGACCTGGTGCTCCAACGCCCACTTCGCCGACCACGTCCTGCTCATCGCCAGGACCGCCAAGGACCGGGGCAAGCACGGCGGCCTGACCCAGTTCATGGTGCCCGCCGACGCCGAGGGCCTGCGGATCAGCGGCATCGAGACCATGGGCGGGCGCGAGGTCAACGACCTGTACTTCACCGACTGCTTCCTGCCCGACTCGGCCGTCGTCGGCGTGCCCGGCCAGGGCTGGGCGCAGCTGATGGCCGGGCTCAACCTGGAGCGGATGATCCTGGCCGCGCTCATGCTCGGCGTCGCCAGGCGGGCGTTCGACGACACCCTCGCCTACGTGCGCCAGCGCGAGCAGTTCGGCAGGCCGGTCGGCTCGTTCCAGGCGCTGAAGCACCGGATCGCGGACATGGCCGTGGAGCTGGAGTGCGCGCGGCTGCTGCTCGACGACGTCGCCGCGACCATCGACGCCAACCCCGGCGAGGTGTTCGCGCGCGAGGCGTCCATGGCCAAGCTCAAGTGCACCGAGCTGGCCAAGCACTTCGCGCTGGAGGGGATGCAGATGCTCGGCGGCTACGGCTACGCCACCGAGTACGGCATGGAGTCGCTGCTGCGGTCCGCCGTCGTGTCCACTGTGTACGGTGGGACGAGCGAGATCCAGCGCGACATCATCGGCAAGACCTACGGGCTGTAGAGGGGGAAGCGTTGCTGCGGACGAGGTTCACCGAGCTGTTCGGCGTGCGGCACCCGATCGTGCAAGGCGGGATGCAGTGGGTCGGCCGGGCCGAGCTGGTCGCGGCCGTCGCGGAGGCCGGGGCGCTGGGCTTCCTGACCGCGCTGACCCAGCCGACCCCGGAGGCGCTGACCGCCGAGATCGCGCGCTGCCGCGAGCTGACCGACCAGCCGTTCGGCGTCAACCTGACGATCCTGCCGTCGATCGACCCGCCCCCGTACGACGAGTACCGGGCGGCGATCGTGGAGTCCGGCGTGAAGATCGTGGAGACGGCCGGGTTCAACCCCGAGGCGCACCTGCCCGGCTTCCACGAGCACGGCGTGAAGGTGCTGCACAAGTGCACCAGCGTGCGGCACGCGCTCAAGGCCGAGCGGATCGGCGTGGACGCGATCAGCATCGACGGCTTCGAGTGCGCCGGGCACCCCGGTGAGGACGACGTCCCCGGCCTGGTGCTGATCCCGGCGGCCACCGCGCGCCTGAGCATCCCGGTGATCGCGTCCGGCGGGTTCACCGACGCCCGCGGCCTGGTCGCCGCGCTCGCCCTGGGCGCGGAGGGCGTGAACATGGGCACCCGGTTCCTGTGCACCCGGGAGGCGCCGGTGCACGAGAAGGTCAAGGCCCGGATCGTGGCGAGCAGCGAGCTGGACACCGAGCTGATCTTCCGCCCCCTGCGCAACACCGCCCGCGTGGCCAGCAACTCGGTCAGCCGCAAGGTGGTCGAGGTGCTGGCCCAGGGCGGCGAGTTCCCGGACGTGCGCGACCTGGTCGCGGGCGCGCGGGGCCGCAAGGTCTTCGAGGACGGCGACCTGGAGGCGGGCATCTGGAGCACCGGCATGGCCCAGGGCCTGATCGACGACGTGCCCACCGTCCGCGAGCTGGTGGACCGCATCGTCACCGAGGCGGAGGCCCTGATCGCAGGCCGCCTGGCAGGCGCGCTGCACCGGGGCTGACCGGAACCGGTCCGGCGCGTGGCGGCGCGCCGGACCGCCCGCGCCCCCACCGCGAACCGTCACGACCACCCGAGCGGCCTTCACCCGAAAAGATCAACGGGGCCTCTCGAACGGATGATCCCCCTCATCCGGATCATGAGCGCGTGACCTCGGAACTGCTGGGCCACCTGTCCGGCCTCCACGACATGGGCGGGGCCGCCACGCTGCGCGACCTGGTCCTGAGCCACCTGGGGCCCAACCCCGGCGACTACGACGTGCCCGGCATCGAGGCCGCCTACCGGGACGCGGTCAACGCGCACCTGGACCAGGTCGGCCTGTTCGTCGACCCCGAGGGCCGCGTCTACGCCGAGGGCAGGGTCGACGACGACATCCAGGAAACCCTCGGCGACGGCTTCCACCGCGTCGACCTCACCCGCCTGGCCGAGCACCACCGCACCCGCTGACCGCCGCGACCCCGGACGGCCAAACCCCGAGCACCCCGGCGCCCGAGCACCCCTCCGCCCGGGCACCCCGGCGCCCAGGCGGCTCACCCCCGGCGCGCCCTCAGCACCGCACCCCCACGAACACCCCCCGCCCGTTCAACCCGCCCGGCACGTGCGCCGCGCTGATCCCCGCCGCCGCGAACGCCGCCAGGTACTCCTCCTCCCCGAACAGCCCCAGCTCCTCCCGCTCGGTGAAGTCCCGGATCCCGCTCGCCTCCGCCACCGTGTACCGCACCGTCGTGCTGGTCGTCCGCCCCCGCCGCACCGAGTGCGACAACCGGCTCACCACCACCCCGTCCCGCTCGACCACCGACCCGCTCACGCACCCCTCCGGGAACCGCTCGGGGAACCACCACGGCTCCACCACCAGCACCCCGCCGTGCACCAGGTGCCGGGCGAAGCACTCCGCGATCGCCCCCAGCTCCGCGAGCGACCGGGCGTGGGCGATCGCGAAGCGCAGGCACGTCACCGCGTCGAACCGCACCCCGAGGTCGAACCCGCGCACGTCCCCGGCGTGCACCGGCACCCCCGGCAGCCGGGCCTCGGCGATCCCGCGCATGGCGGGCGAGGGCTCCACCCCGGCCACCCTGGCGAACCGCGACCCGAACCGCCGCAGGTGCGCCCCCGTCCCGCAGGCCACGTCCAGCAGCGACCCGGCCCACGGGTTGCGCGCCAGCACCAGCTTGGCGACCAGGTCCGCCTCCGCGACCCAGTCCCGCCCGCGCGCGGAGTGCACCACCTCGTAGATCTCCACGTGCTCCCCGACCCCGGCGGGCACCGCCCGGTCAAGCGCCTCGGTCACCTCGAAACTCCTCTCGCCGAAGGGAACCGCCACCGGTGGAGGAGGACCCGCCGGACCGACGCCGGGGGAGAAGTCCGGTGACACGCGGGAAAGCGCTCGCGGAACCCGGCACCCGAGGTGCCCGCCGCGCGCGGAAGCCCGTCATCCCGGTTTTATAGCAGGGGTTTTCCGGACCCCGTCGAACGCGCGTGATCACCTCACTCGAAGGTGTGCCCGCGAAGGCGCGCCCCCGGTCGCGCAATCCGGCGGTCGATATCCTTCGCCCGAATTCGCGGCCACACCACCACGATCGGAGCGGCCAGTGCGAGTCCTGCTCACCGCGCTCCCGGCGCCCTCCCGCTTCCCGCACCTCGTCCCGCTCGCCTGGGCGCTGCGCGCGGCGGGCCACGAGCTCCGCGTCGCCACCCGCCCCGGCGGGACCGGCGCGGTCACCGGGTCCGGGCTCACCCCGGTGGTCGTGGGCCCGCCCGCCCCGGCCGCACCCGCCACTGCCAGCCCCGCCACTGCCAGCCCCGCCACTGCCAGCCCCGCCACTGCCAGTCCCGCCACGACCCCCGCCCCGGACGGCGACCTCCCCGGCGACCTGCCCGGCCTCGCGCTGCTGGACGGCCCGGTGGACGCCCTCGCCGCACGCCTGCCGCCGGTGGACGACGTCGTGGACGACCTGGTCGCGCTCGGCCGCCGCTGGCGCCCGGACCTGGTGGTGTGGGACGCCCGCGACTACTCCGGCCCGGTCCTCGCGCAGGTGCTCGGCGCGCCCAGCGCCCGCGTGCTGCTCGGGCTCGACCTCGTCGGCTGGCACCGAGCCACCCCCGACCGCCCCGACCCGCTCGCCGCCCTGCTCGGCGGCGCGCTCGCCCGGCACGGCGCGGCGCTCACCGAGGAGGTCGCGCTCGGCTCGGTCACCGTCGACCAGCTCCCGCCGTGGATGCGCCTGCCCGTCGACCACGACCACCTGCCCGTCCGGCACGTCCCGCACAGCGCCCCCGCGATCGTCCACGGCCTGCTGCGCGCCGGGCGGGCGGGCCCGAGGGTCTGCGTCCTCCCCGGCCCGGTCGCCGACCCCGCCGAGCGGGACCGCGCCCGCGCCCTGCTGCGCGGCGCGGCCAGGCTCGGCGTCGAGGTGGTCACCGACCTGCCCGCCGGGGAGGCCGCCCGGATCGGCCACCTGCCCGACCACGTGCGCCTGCACCACCCCCTGCCGCTGCACGAGCTCCTCCCCACCTGCGACGCCCTGGTCCACCGGGGCGACGCCGCCGCCGAGGGCGCCGCGATCGCGAATGCCGTGCCGCAGCTGGTCGTCCCCACCCCGCTGTGGGACGAGCCGCGCCGCGCCGACCTGCTGGCCGCGCGCGGCGCCGCGCTGGTCGTGCGCCGCGACCGCCTCACCGAGGGCGCCGTCGCGGACGCGCTGACCCGACTGCTCGGCGAGCCCGCGTTCGCCGAGGCGGCGGCGGTCCTGCACCGGGAGACCCTGGCCGTCCCCAGCCCACACGACCTGGTGCCCGCGCTGGAAGCCCTGGTCACCGAGCGCGCGGCGCTGTCCGCCCCGGCGGCGCGGCCCGCCCGCCCGTCGCGCACGCCGGTCCGCTGATCCACCAAAAGTGTCCGCGCGCGCTCCCACCGGGCCCGAGGCGGCGGGGCGAGGATGCCGGGGGAGGGGGCGACGGCCGACCGGGTCCCGTTCCCCGGAAGGAGATCGACCGTGCGCGTCCTGTTCACGCCGCTCCCGGTGGACCCCGGCCTGCGCGGCCTCGCCCCGCTGGCCTGGGCGCTGCGCGCCGCAGGCCACCAGGTGCGCGTCGCGGTCCGCCCCTCGGGCGTGGGGGTGGTCACCGGCGCGGGCCTCACCGCCGTCCCGGTCGGCGACCGGGGGGACGCGCCCACCCCGATCCCGGCGCAGGGCGGCGGGCCCGACAGCGGAGACCGCCTGCTGCACCTGGACGACGCGCTGCTCGACGACCTGCTCGACTTCGCCGGGACCTGGCGGCCGGACCTGCTGGTGTGGGACCAGGCCGTGCTCGCGGGGCCGGTGGTGGCCAAGCTCCTCGGCGTCCCGCACGTGCGCGTCCCGCACGCCGTCGACGTCGTCGGCCTGCACCGCGCGGGACTGGCCCCCGACCAGCCGGACGGCCTGACCACCAGGCTCGGCGCGGCACTGGCCCGCAGGGGCGCGGTGTTCACCGAGGACGTCGCGGTCGGCAACCTCACCGCCGACCAGCTCCCACCGGGCACCCGCCCACCCGTCGACCTGGACCACCTGCCACTGCGCCCCACCCCGCACGACGGCCCGGCCGAGCTCCCGGACGACCTGCGCGAACGGCTCGCGGGCCCGCGCGCCCACCCCGCCCCGCACGACGGCCCGTTCGAACCCCCGGATGACCCGCGCGAACGGCTCGCGGGCCCGCGCGTCCGCCCCACCCCGCACGACGGCCCGGCCGAGCTCCCGGACAACCTGCGCGAACGGCTGGCAGGCCCGCGCCCCCACCCCGCCCCGCACGACGCCCCGGCCCGCCCCCGCGTCTGCCTCGCCCTCGCGCGCCCCGACCGCGAAGGCGGCCTCACCCCGGCCGAGCGCGCCACCGCCGAGGTCCTCGTCCGGGGAGCCGCGCGGCTGGACGTCGAGCTGATCGCCCTGCTGCCCACCGGATCACCCCCGCTCCCACCACCCGCCACCACCCACCCGCACGACCACGAGCCCCCGCAGGAGCTCCTCCGCGCCTGCGCCGCCGTCGTCCACCGCGGCGACCCCGCCACCACCTCCGCCGCCACCGCCGCGGGCCTGCCCCAGCTCGTGGCCCCCGGCGGCGCCTGGGACGAGCCGAACCTCGCGGCCCTGCTCGCCGACCGGGGCGTCGCCCTCGTCCTGGACCACACCCGCCCCACCGAGGACGCCGTCGCCGAGCACCTCCTGCGCCTGCTCGACGAACCCGCGTTCACCGACCGCGCCCAGGCCCTGCGCGCGGACGTCCTCGCCCAGCCGACCCCGCACGACGCCGTGCACCGCCTCGAGGACCTGGTCGCCGAGCGCACCGGACGGGTGGTCCCGTGGGCGCGCGGCGCGAGGCCCGGTCGAACGGCGGCCCGGCGCTGAAAACGGTTTCCCGTGAAGGCCGGGTGAGTTTCCCGCGCGCATTTCCGCATCAAGCGGACAGGGCGGAGCACTTTTCCGGAAAACGCGCCCGCGCACCCCGCCCACACTTTCGGGTAACGCGAAGTGCGTTTTCCCCGCCCCTCTGTGAGACTCCCGATTCGCCGCAAGCCGACGCGGTTTCCCCGAGGCCGGGTGATCGTCGCGAACGGGCCGCCGAGTGGGCGCGGTGGTGGACCCGCCGACCGCGTCCCGACACCGAGAGCGAGCACCGACGTGGCTGACCGAGCAGAACCCGCGCTGGTCCCGTGGGTGGTGTCCGGGAGCGCCCCGCTCACCCTGCGCGCCAACGCCGTCGCCCTGCAGGCCCACCTCGTCGGCGACCGGTTCTGGACGCCCGGCGGAGTCGGCCGCTCCCTCGCCGCGCGCCCGGCCGAGGCGCACCGCGCTGTGCTGCTGTGCCGGGACCCCGCCGACTTCCTGGCCGCGCTGACCGAGCTGGCCTCCGGCACGCCGTCCGCGCGCGTGGTGACCGCCGCCCCGTCGACCGGCCCCGGCCCGGTGCTCGTCTTCCCCGGCCAGGGCCCGCAGTGGCCGGGCATGGCCGCGCTCGCCGACGCCGAACCGGTGTTCCGCGCCGCGCTCGTGGACTGCTGCGCGGCGTTCGCGCCGTTCCTGCGCCGCCCGCTGCCCAGCGTCCTGGACGAGCGGACCGAGCTGGAGGCCCCGGACCTGGTGCAACCGGCCCTGTTCGCGGTCATGGTCGCCCTCGCCGCGCTGTGGCGCTCGCGCGGCGTCGAGCCGTCCGCCGTGCTCGGCCACTCCGCGGGCGAGTTCGCCGCCGCGCACGTCGCGGGCGCCCTGCCCCTGCCGGAGGCGGCGCGCGCGCTCGCGCTGTGGAGCCGCGCCCAGACCGAGCTGGTCGGCCGCGGCGAGATGGTCGCCGCCGCGCTGCCCGCCGACGAGGTCCGCGCCCTGCTGCCGCGCTGGGCGGGCGCGCTGGACCTGGCCGCCACGAACTCCCCGCGCTCCACCGTCGTCGCGGGCGACCGGGCCGCCGCGCTGGACTTCCTGGCGCACTGCCGCGGGTCCGGGGTTCCCGCGCGCAGGCTCGCGGTCGGCCTCGGCGCGCACTCCGCGCACGTCGACGCCCTGCGCGAGCGCCTGCTGACCGACCTGGCCCCGATCCGCCCGCGCGAGACCGAGATCCCGCTGCACGCGTCGTCCACCGGGGCCCTGGTCGACGGCCGGGGCCTGGACGCCGCCCACTGGTACGCCAACCTGCGCGGCGAGGTCCGCTTCGCCGCCGCCACCCGCGCCCTGCTGGACGACGGCCACCGGGTGTTCCTGGAGGTCGGCCCGCACCCGGTCCTCGGCCCGGCGGTGCTGGAGACCGCGCACGACGCGGGCGTCCCGGACGTCGCGGCGCTCGCCACGCTGCGCCGGGGCGGGGACGGCGAGGAGGACTTCCTCACCGCGCTGGCGGAGGCGCACGTGCGGGGCGCGGACGTCGACTGGACCCCGGTCTTCGCCTCGGACCACCCGGTCCACCTGCCGGAACCCACCAGGAGCAGGCACGCCGCGGAACCGGACGCCGACGGGGGCGCCACCGGGGAGAGCGCCGGGCCGGAGACCGACGAGCGGCGGACCGGCGAGTTGCGGACCGGCGAGTTGTGCGCAGACGAGCTGCGGGCCGGCGTCCCGAGCGGCCCGGTTCCGCAGGTCGACGCACCGGAAACCCCCGCGCCCCCACCGGTCCGGGATGGCGAGCGCGACCTGCGCGACCTGGTCCGGGCGCACCTCACCGCGCTGCTCCCCGCCGGATCACCGCCCCCCGCCGACACCACGAGCTTCTGGGAGCTGGGCCTGGACTCCGGCGCGGCGATCCGCTTCCGCGACCGGATCACGGCCGCCACCGGCGTCCCCCTGCCCGCGACGCTCCTCTTCGACCACCCCACACCGGCCGACGTGGTGACGGCCCTGATCGCCGCCACCGCACCCCCGCCGCGCACCGCCGAGGACGACCCCGTCGCCGTGGTCGCCGTGGCGGGCAGGTTCCCCGGCGGCCTCCACCCCGGCGCCCCGCTGACCACGCCCGAGCCGGACCCCGAGGCGTTCGACCCCGAGGCGTTCGACCCCGCCCCCTTCGGCCTCACCCCGCACGAGGCCGGGTCGCTCGACCCCCGCCACCGCCACCTCCTGGAAACCACCTGGGAGGCCCTCGAACGCGCGGGACTCCCCCCGCTGTCCCAGGGCGGCCAGCGGATCGGCGTGTTCGCCCGCGCCGCGCTCCCCGCCACCGCCGACCTCGTCACCACCACGTTCGGCCTGCACGGCGGCCCGTCGACCACCGTCGACCCCACCAGCTCGACCCCCCTCGCCGCCCTGCGCCTCGCCGTCCGCACGCTCCTGAACGGCGACTGCGCGCTCGCGCTGGCGGCGGGCGAGACCGAGCGGGACGGCGGCTCCCCAGGCGTCGCCGCCCTGCTCCTGGAACGCCTCGCGGACGCCCGCCGCAACGGCCACCCCGTGCTGGCTCTGGTGCGCGGCCCTGCGGTGGACCAACCGGACCCGCTCGCCGAGCCGGACCTGGTCGACGTCATCGAGCTGGCGCTGGCCCTGCGCACCGCCGCGCCACGCCCCGCCGCGCCACCCTCCGGGAGCGCGGACGACCACGTCGTCCTGGAACCCGCCCCCGCCCCCGTCGCCGCCCACCACGCCCCGGTCGAGCTGGACCCGGTGCCGTGGCTGCTGTCCGGCGCGACCGCCGAGGCCCTGCGCGACCAGGCCCGCCGCCTGGCCGCCTCCACGACCGACGACATGTCCGCAGTGGACATCGGTCGCAGTCTCGCCACGACGCGGGAAGCGCTGCCGCACCGGGCCGTCGTGCTCGGCGGCGACGACCTCGTGCGCGGCCTCGACCTGCTCGCGGACGGCATCACCCTGGACCGCGTGATCACCGGCCGGGCCCGCGAGCGCCGCGTCGCGCTCGTCTTCCCCGACCCGGACGACCGGTGGACCGGCGCGGCCGAGGAGCTGCTGCGCGACTCCGAGGTGTTCCGCGCCGCGATCGCCGAGTGCGACGAGGCCCTGCGCCCGCACACCGGCTGGTCGCTCACCCCCGTCCTCCTCGGCGACCCGGACGCGCCGCCGCACCACCGGGACGCCGTGCCCACCCTGTTCGCCGTCGCGGTCGGCCTCGCCGCGCTGTGGCGCGCGCACGGCGTCGAACCGGACGCGGTCGTCGGGCAGGGCGGTGGCCGGATCGCCGCTGCCCACGTCGCGGGCGCGCTCACCCTCGCCGAGGCGGCCGAGCTCGCCGCGCGCGCCGACCGGGCCGACGACCTGCCCCTCCCCAGGCCCGCGCCGATCCCGTTCCACCCCACCACGAGCCTCGACCGGGCCACCCGAGCGCTCCTGGCCACCGGGCACGACCTGTTCGTCGAGATCAGCCCGCACCCCGTGCTGGCCGAAGCCGTCACCGAGGCCCTGACCGGGACCGGCGCGGACCTCGTCGCCGCCTTCCCGCGCGGTCACGGCGGCACCGCAGGTCTGGTCCGCCGCCTCGCCGAGGCCCACGTCCTCGGCGCGCGCGTCGACTGGACCCCGGTGTTCGGCGCGGGCCCGCTCGTGGACCTGCCCACCTACGCCTTCCAGCACCAGCCCACCCCGGAACCCACCGCCCCCGAGGACGCCCCCGCGCCCCGCGTCACCACCCGCACCGGCGACCTGTTCCCCGCGCCGCAAAACGCGGAAACCCCTGCCGCGCGGGCACTTCCCGCCGCCGACCCGATCGCCGTGATCGCGGCGGCCTGCCGCCTGCCCGGCGGGATCCGCACCCCGGAGCAGCTCCGCCGGGCGATCGACCGCGCCGACCCCCCGATCACCACCCCCACCGACCGGGGCTGGACCGGCGTCCCCGGCGCCTACCTGGACCGCGTCGCCCTGTTCGACGCGGACTTCTTCGGCCTCACCCCGGACGAGGCGCTCGCGACGCCCCCCGACCACCGCCTCCTCCTGGAAACCGCCTGGGAGGCGCTGGAACGCGCCGGGATCACCCCGACCCCGTCGCGCGACAG
Organism: Actinosynnema pretiosum; assembly: GCF_002354875.1. Lineage (GTDB taxonomy): Bacteria > Actinomycetota > Actinomycetes > Mycobacteriales > Pseudonocardiaceae > Actinosynnema > Actinosynnema auranticum. Next base: position 5,146,236 of record NZ_CP023445.1, on the reverse strand, counting down.
CCGGATCGGCGTGTTCACCGACACCCCCGACCAGGCCGCCCGCGTCAGCGAGGTCCTCGGCCTGCGGGGTCCGACGACCACCGCCGCCACCGGCGAACCCGCGCTGCACCGGGCGATCCGCGCGCTGCGCTCCGGGGAGTGCGAGCTGGCGCTCGTCGGCGGCGCGACCGTGCTGTCCGAGCCGCCGCCCGCGGACCGCACCCCCGCCGAGCACGTCGTGGTCCTCCTGCTCGAACCCCTCTCCGCCGCCCGCCGCCACGGCCACCCGGTGCGCGGCGCCGCCGACCCTGCGGGCGCGGACCTGCTCGACGCGCTGAAGTCCGTCCTGTCCCAGCCCGTCCTGTCCCAGTCCGCCCTGTCCCAGCCCGCCGCCGAGTGGCTGCCCGCCAGGTCCCGGTCGGGCGCGGTCGTCCCGTGGCCGCTGTCGGCCGCCGAACCCGCCGCGCTGCGCGCCCAGGCCCGCGACCTGCTGGACCTCCTCGACCGGGCCCCGGACGTCGACCCGGTCGACGTCGGCTTCACCCTCGCCACCGGCCGCGCCACCCTCCCGCACCGCGCCGTCCTCGTCGCCGCCACCCCGGACCGGTTCCGCGCCGAGCTGTCCGCGCTCGCCGACCGCGCCACCGACGCCCCCGCCACCCCGCGCAGCCCCGTCTTCACCTTCCCCGGCCACCCCGCGCGCCCCCTCACCCCGGTCGACGACCTGCTCGCCGACTCCCCGGTCTTCCGCGACCGGATCGCCGACTGCGAGCGCGCGCTCGCCCCGCACGTCGACTGGTCGCTCACCGCCGTGCTGCGCGGCGACCCCGCCGCCCCGCCGCCGGAGCGGACCGACGTCGCGCAACCCGCCCAGTTCGCGGTCGCCGTCGCGCTGGCCGAGGTGTGGCGGGCGCACGGCGTCGAACCCGCCGCCGCCGTCGGCCACGGCCACGGCGAGATCGCCGCCGCCCACGTCGCGGGCGCGCTGTCCCTGGCCGACGCCGCGCGCGTGGTCGCGGTCCGCAGCCGCCTCCTGCACGAGCACCTGGCGGGCACCGGCGGCGTCGTCGCGGTCTCCGCCGACCCCGAGGACGTCGCGGAAGCCCTGGGGGAGCTGGAGATCGCCTCCGTCGACGGCCCCGGCGCGCTCACCGCGTCCGGCGCCCCGGCCGCGCTGGAGGCGTTCCTGCTCCGCTGCGCCGACCGGGGCTGGCGGGCCAAGTGGCTGCCCGTCGACCACGCCCCGCACAGCGCCCACGTCGACCCGCTGCGCGAGCTGCTGCGCGCCGAGCTGCACGGCCTCCGCCCGCTGCCCGGCCGCATCCCGCTCTGGTCCCCGTCCACCGGCGGCGAGCTGGACCCCACGACCCTCGGCCCCGACCACTGGGCCGACTCGCTGCGCCTGCCCGTCCGCTTCGACGCCACCACCCGCGCGCTCCTGGACGCGGGCCACGACCTGTTCGTCGAGGTCGCCCCGCACCCCGTGCTGTCCTACCCGCTCCAGCTCACCGCGAGCCACCACGGCAGGCCCGCGCACGTCGTCGGCGCGCTCCGCCGCGACGGCGACGGCCGGGAGCGGCTGCTAGCCGCGCTCGGCGAGGCCCACGCGCTCGGCGCGGACGTCCGCTGGGAGCGCGCGTTCACCGGTCTCGACCCGCGCCGCGCCGACCTGCCCACCTACCCGTTCCAGGGCCGCCGCCACTGGCCCGCCGACCGCCAGGCCCGCAGCGCGCCCACCTACCGGGTCGACTGGCGCGAGCGGGAACCCGGCCCGGCGAGGCCGTCCGGACGCTGGCTCGTCGCCGCGCCGGGGGAGTCGGTGCTGGCGGAGGCGCTGCGGGACCGGTTCACCGCGCTCGGGGCCGAGGTCGTCCGGTTCGACCCGGACGCGCCCCACGACCTCGTCGCACCGCGCGACCTCGCGGGTGTGATCGCGGTGCCGCCCGCCGACCTCGCCTGGACGCCCGCCCTGCTCCGGAGCCTCGGCGCGGCCGGGATCACCGCGCCGCTGTGGTGCTGCACCAGGACCGCCGCGCCGCTGGGCCCGCAGGACCCCGCCCGCGCCACCACCTGGGGCTTCGGCCAGGTCGCCGCCCAGGAGCTCGGCGAGCGCTGGGGCGGCCTGGTCGACCTGCCGCCGGTCGCGGGCACCCGCGAGTTCGACCTGCTCGCCGGGCTGCTGACCGGCGCGACCGGCGAGGACCGGTGCGCGATCCGCGACGGCCGCGTGCTCGTGCCCCGGCTCGTGCCCGCGGAACCCCTGGCGCCGCAGGACTTCCGGCCCGAGCGGGGCGCGGTCCTGGTCACCGGCGCGTTCGACCCCGTCGGCGGGCACGTCGCGCGCTGGCTGGCCCGCTCCGGCGCCGAGCACCTGCTGCTGGTCGGCGACCCGTACCGGGGGGACGCCGCCGCGCTGGTCACCGAGCTGACCGCGATGGGCGCGCGGGTCACCACCGCAGACTGCGAGCTCACCGACCGGGAGGCGTTGCGCGCGCTGCTGGCGTCGGCGCCCGAGCACACCCCGCTCACCGGGGTCGTGCACGCGGCCCCGGTGAGCGGTGACGGGCCGGTCGACGCGCTCGACCCGGCGCGGGTCGCCGAGGCGGTCGACGCCGGGTTCGGCGCGGCGCTGGCCCTGCACGAGCTGGTGGGCGACCTGCCGCTGTTCGTCCTGGTCTCCTCGCTCGACGGGACCGTCGGCGCGCCGGGGCGGGCGGCGGGCGCGGCGGTCGGCGCGGGTCTGGACGCGCTGGCCCGGCACCGGGCGTCGCTCGGCCTGAGCGCCACCGCGATCACCTGGGAGGACGACGCGGGGCCCGTCACCACCGCGCTGGGCCGCGCGATCGCGCGAGGCGAGCCGGTCACGATCGCGGCCGAGGTGGACTGGGCGGCGCTGCGCGCGCGCCTCACCAGGGGCGCGATCCTGACCGAGCTGGTCCCCGAGGCCCCCGCCGAACCGGCGGACCCCGTCGCCGAGCGCGGGGAACCCGACGGGAGCGCCCCGCTCGCGGTCGTCGCGGTGGCCACCCGCAGGCCCGGCGAGGTGGCCGCCCCCGAGGGCTTCGACGCGGACCTCTTCGGCCTCACGCCCGCCGAGGCGCTGGTCGCCGACCCCCGGCACCTGCTGCTCCTGGAGACCGCGTGGGAGGCGTTCGAACGCGCCGCGCTCGACCCGGAGGCGGTGCGGGGGCAGGGGATCGGCGTGTTCCTCGGCGTCGCCCAGGGCGCCTGCCCGACGCCGGGCGGCGTCGTGGCGGGGCAGCTCGCGCACCGGTTCGGCCTGGTGGGCCCGGCGATCACCGCCGACACCGAGGGCTCCTCGTCCCTGGTCGCGCTGCACCTGGCCGCCCAGTCGCTCCGGCGCGGCGAGTGCGACCTGGCGCTCGCGGCGGGCGCGGACCGGGTCGAGGGCGTGGGCGCGCTGCTGCTGGCCCGCCTGCCCGACGCGCTCCGCGACGCACGCCCGGTGCTCGCCCTGCTGCGCGGCAGCGCGATCAGCTCCAACGACCGGGCCCGGCAGGACGTCGTCCGCCGGGTGCTGGCCGACCGGGCGCGGGAGGACCGGCCGACCGCGTCGGGGATCGTGCACGCCGTCGAGGTCGTCCTGGCGCTGCGCGACGACCTGCCCGGTGAACCGGGTGGCGGCGCGTCCTCGCTCACCGAACCCGTCGAGTGGTCCGAGGGGCCCAGGCGCGCGGGCGTGTCGTCGTTCGCGACGGGCGGCAACGCGCACGTGATCCTGGAAGCGGCCCCGGTCGTGGAGCACCCCGAGCGCGGTGAACCCGTCGTGGTGCCGTGGGTCCTGTCCGCGCGCACCCCCGAGGCGCTGCGCGACCGGGCCGGGCGGCTGCACGCGTTCCTCCTCGCGCACCCCGAGGTGGAACCGGTCGACGTCGCCCGAGCGCTCACCCGCACCCGCGCCGACCACCGGGTCGTGCTGACCGGCGTCGACCGGCAGGACTTCCTGCCCGCGCTGGAAGAACTCGCCCTGGGCCGCGCGGAGATCACCGGCCCGGCCGCCCGCGCGACCGCGGGGGAACCGGACCCCGCGGCACCTCCCCCCGACGACGGCGACCGGCACCTGCTGATGTCCGCGCTCGGCCACCGGCACGGCGACGGCGCGCACGTCGACTGGGACGCGGTCTTCGCCGGGCAGCACCCGCGCCCCGTGGAGCTGCCCACCTACCCGTTCCAGCGCCACCACCCGACCCGTGGGACCGAGACCGAGCAGCCCCTGCCACCCGTTGAGGCCCTGCCCGCAGCTGAGACCCTGCCCGTCGCCGCGCCCCTGCCCGCCGAGCCCTCGCTCGCTGGCGAGTCCCTGCCCGCCAGCGAGTCCTCGCCCGCCAGCGAGCCCTCACCCGCCAGCGAGCCCTCGCCCGCCACCGGGGAACCGCCCCGCCCGCCCGGTGACCTGCTCCGCCTGCCCGGTGACCTGCTCCGCCTGCCCGGTGACCTGCTCCGCCTGGAGTGGCGTCCCGTCGCCCTCGCCGCTCCCGTCACCGACCCGGTGGTCTGGTCGCCGCGCACCACCGCGACCACCACCGAGGACGCCGTCCGCGACCTCACGGCGCAGGCCCTGGGCCGGGTCCGCGACTGGGTCGCCGACCCCGAGCGCGCCGACACCCGCCTAGTCGTCCTGACCAGCGGCGCGGTCGGTCCCGGAGCCGCCGACCTCGCGGGCGCCGCCCTGTGGGGGCTGCTGCGGGCCGCCCAGTCCGAGCACCCCGGCCGGTTCGTCCTGGTCGACGCGGACGACCCCGACCTCACCGCCGTGTCCGCCGCCGTCGCCACGGGCGAACCCCAACTGCTCCTGCGGGACGGCCGGGCGCACGCCGCCCGCCTCACCCGAGTCCCCGCCACCGCCACCGCCGCCGCACCCCGGTGGCGCGGCACGGTCCTGGTCACCGGCGGCACCGGCGCGGTCGGCCGCGCGCTCGCCGCCCACCTGGCCCGCTCCGGCGCCGAGCACCTGGTCCTGGCCAGCCGCACCGGCCCGAACCACCCCGACACCACCGCGCTGGTCGCCGAGCTGACCGCCGAGGGCGCGGCCGTGACCGTCGTGGCCTGCGACGTCACCGACCGCCCCGCCGTGGCCGCGCTGCTGGCGCAGCTCCCGGACGAGCAGCCGCTCACCGCCGTCGTCCACGCGGCGGCGGTCCCCGGCGGCAGCGCCACCACCCGCAGCGCCACCACCCGCAGCGCCACCACCCGCAGCGCCGAGCCCACCACCCCCGACCCCGCCGTCGCCGGAACCCTGCTGCTGCACGAGCTGACCAGGCACCTCGACCTGGAGGCGTTCGTGCTCTGCTCGTCCGCCTCCGGCACGGTCGGCGGCATCGGCCGGGTGGACCAGGCGGTCGCGGGCGCGTTCCTGGACGCCTTCGCGGCCTGCCGCGCGGACGCGGGCGACCCGGTGGTCTCGCTGGCCTGGGGCCCGTGGGACGCCCCGACCGGGAACCTGCTCCCGCTGGCCGAGTCGGACGCGACCGCCCTGCTCGACGCCGCGCTCACCGCGGCCGACCCGGTCCTGCTGCCCACCCGCCTGGCCCCGCTCGACCACACCGCCCCGCCCCTGCTGCGCGACCTCACCCCGCAGACCCCCGCCGCCCCAGCCGCCGCCCCAATCACCGCCGCTGCCCCAGCCGCTGCCGCGCCAGCCCTCACCGCGCCAGCCGTCCTCCCCTCAACCCCCGCCGCATCCGCCCCCGCCGCCGCCCCACCAGCCGCCCCGACCCTGCCCAGCCCGCGCCAGGACCTCCGCCGCCGCCTCGCCGAGGCCGACCCCGGCGCGCTGCTGCTGGCCGAGGTCCGCGAGCACGTCGCCCGCGTCCTCGGCCGCGAGAGCGTGCCCGAGGACCTGGACCTGCACGAGCTGGGCGCGGACTCCCCGGCCGCGCTGGAGATCCGCAACCGCCTGGAGCGCACCACCGAGCTGCGCCTGCCCGCCACCCTGCTCCACGACCACCCCACGCCCCGCGCCCTCGCCGAGCACCTGCGCGCCCGCACCACCCCCGCCCGCGCCCCCGCGTCACCCCTGGCCGACCTGGCGAGGGTGCGGGCCGCGCTGCCCGAGGTGCTCGCGGACGAGCGGGCCAGGGCGCGGGTCGTCGCCGAGCTGGCCGAGCTGTCCGCGCTGCTGACCCCGGTCGCCGTCCCCGAGCAGGACCCGGTGGCGCTGCGGCTGCGCGACGCCGGCGACGCCGAGGTCTTCGAGTTCATCGACAAGGAGCTGGGCCTGTGAAGCAGCGGACGTCGCACGCCGTCGTGCTGGGCGGCGGGCTCGCCGGGATGCTCGCCGCGAAGGTCCTGGCCGAGCACGTGGACCGGGTCACCGTGGTGGAGCGCGACGACCTCGCCGCCGACCCGCTGGCCCGCGACGGCCTGCCGCAGCACCGGCACGCGCACCTCCTGCCCGCGAGCGGCGCCCACGCGCTGGAGGCGCTGCTGCCGGGTGTGGTCGACGCGCTCGTCCACGCGGGCGCGCACCGCCTCGCCCTGCCCACCGACCTGCTCGCGCTCACCCCCGCAGGCTGGCAGCGCCGGTTCCCCGGCAGGCGGTTCGCGCTCACCTGCACCCGCGGCCTGGTGGACCGGCAGGTGCGGCGCAGGGTCTTCGTGGAGCCGGACGTCGAGCTGCTCGACGCGACCGAGGCCACCGGCCTGCTGGGCGGCGCCGGGCGGGTCACCGGGGTGCGCCTGCGCGACCGGCGCGGCGGCGGGGCGGGCGCCCTGCGCGCGGACCTGGTCGTGGACGCCACCGGCCGGGACGCCCGCACCCCCGGCTGGCTCGCCGCGATCGGCGCTCCCGCGCCGGGCGCGGAGGTCGTGGACCGGGGGGTGGTGTGCGCGTCGCTGCTCTTCACCGCGCCCGCCTCGGCCCGCACCGGGTTCCCGGCCGTGACGACCGCGCTCGACCCCCGCTCCGGGGGCCGCGCCTCGCTGCTCACGCCCGTGGAGGACGGCCGCTGGCTGATCACCCTCGTGGCCGCCGCGGGCGTCGAACCGCCGTCCGACGAGGCCGGGTTCGCCGACTTCGCGCGGGCGCTGCCCAGCCCGCTCGTCGCCGAGCTGGTGGCGGCGGCCGAACCGGACGGCGACGTCCACCTGTCCCGCGCCACGGCCAACCGCCGCCTGCGCCCCGAGCGGACCCCGGAGGGGTTCCTGGTGCTGGGCGACGCGCTGAGCGCGGTCAACCCGGTGCACGCGCACGGCATGGCCACCGCCGCCCGGAGCGCGCTCGCGCTGCGGGACGAGCTGCGCGCGCACGGCCTGACCGCGGGCGCGCAACGGGCGCTGACCCGCGCCGCGCGCCCGGCGTGGACCACCGCGACCACCCTGGACCGCCTCGCCGCGGGCCCGGCGGACCCCGGCGGCCTCACCCGGCTGCGGCTCGCGCTGTCCCGGCGGCTGACGGCCGCGACCCGCCCGCCCGGCGCGGACCTGCCCGGTTCCGCCGCCGGACTCGCCCACCCCGGTGTGCTGTCCGCGCTGCTGCGCGGGACCCCACCGGGGGGAGCGGGGGCCGCGCCGCCGTTCACCGCCGAGGAGCGCGCCACCCACCCGTTCCTCGGGGCGGGCCGATGACCGACCAGCTGCGCGACTACCTCAAGCGGGTCGTGGCCGAGCTCCACCGCACCAAGGAAGCCCTGGTGCGGGAGCGCAGGCGCGAACCGGTCGCCGTCATCGGCCTGGCCCGCCGGGTCCCCGGTGGCGCCCTCGGTGGCGCGGACCTCGACGCGGACTTCTTCGGCCTGTCCCGGCGGCAGGCGCGCGCGCTCGACCCCCGGCAGCGGTCGGCGCTGGAGAGCGCGTGGGAGGTGTTCGAGCACGCGGGCGTCAACCCGGTCACCGCGCGCGGCAGCGGGACCGGGGTGTTCGCCGGGAGCGCCGACCGCGACCCCGAGCCCGAGAGCGCCGACCTGCCCCGCGGCACGTCCGGCCGCCTCGCGCACCTGCTCGGGCTCGGCGGTCCCGCGCTCACCGTCGACACGGCCTGCTCGTCGTCGCTGACCCCGCTCCACCTCGCCGTCGAGTCGCTGCGCCGGGGCGAGTGCCCGCTGGCCCTGGTCGTCGCCTCGTCCTCGGCCGAAGTCGTCGTGCTGCTGCTGGAACGCCTCTCCGACGCCACCCGCGAGGGCCACCCGGCGCAGGCGGTGCTGCGCGGGTGCGCGGTGAACTCGACCGGGACGGCCGACCCCGGCGCGCGGGAGCGGGTCGTCCTGGCCGCGCTCGCCGACGCGGACCTGACGGCGGCGGACGTGGACGTCACCGCGCGGGCCACCGGCGGGCTCGGCGCGGTGGTCGAGCTGGTGCGGGCAGTGCGGCACGGGGTCGTCCCGCCCGACGCGACGCCCTGGCCGCAGGGGGAGCGGGCGCGGCGCGCGGCGGTGTCCGCCTTCGAGGCCTGCGGCGCCAACGCCCACCTGGTCCTGGAGGAACCACCCCCCGACGAGCCGCCGCCCGACGAGCCTGCGCCGGGCGGGGAGCGCGCCGGGACCGTGCCGTGGGCGCTGTCCGCGACCACCGCCGCCGCGCTGCGCGAGAGCGCCGACCGGCTCCGGGCCCACGTGCGCGCGGGCGGCCACGACCCCGCCGACGTCGCCTGGACCCTGGCGCGCGGGCGCGGCGCGTTCGAGCACCGCGCGGTCGTGCTCGGGGCCGACCGGGAGGCGCTGCTGACCGGGCTGGACGCGCTCGCCGACGACCTCCCGGCGCAGAACCTGTTCCTGGGCACGGGTTCCGGGCACGCGCCGGTGCTCGTCTTCCCCGGCGAGGGGGAGTGGTGGGCGGAGGTGGCGCGCGGGCTGCTCGACGTGGACGACGTGTTCACCGAGCACGTGGAAGCCCGCGCGGCGGCGCTCGACCCGCTCGTCGGGGTCCGCCTGCTGGACGTGCTGCGCGGTGAGGTGGCGGCGGAGCGGCCCGACGTGCGGCACGCCGCGCTGTTCGCGGTCACCACGTCGCTGGCGGCGGTGTGGCGGGCGCACGGCGTCGAGCCCGTCGCCGCGGTCGGGGACGCCCGCGGCGAGATCGCGGCGGCGTTCGCCTCCGGCTCCCTCCCCCTCGCGGACGCGGCCCGGTGGGTGGTGTCGCCCGAGTTCGAGTCCACGGCGGACTTCGCGGGCTCGGTGCGGGCGCTGCTCGACGCCGGTCGCAGCCGGTTCCTGGAGCTGGCCCCGCGCCCTGCGCTCGTCACCGGCCCCGACCGCGTCACCGTCGGAACCCCGCTCCGGGACGGCGACCTGCTCACCGCGCTGGCCCAGGCGCACACCGCCGGGATCGACGTCGACTGGACCCGCGCCCTCGCAGGCCGCCGCGCGCGGATCGTGGACCTGCCCACCTACCCGTTCCAGCGGCGGCCCCACCCGCCCGCGATCCCCGAGCGGGCAACCGATCCCGCCGTGGGGGACCCGTCGACCTGGCGCCGGATCGGCGACCTCGCCGCCGCGCGCCCGTCCGGCCACTGGCTGGTGATCACCCCCGAGGGCGGGGTCGCGCGCGAGCTGCCCGAGGCGCCCGGTTTCGCGCGGCTGGCCGTGGACCCCACGACGGTCACCGCCGACGACCTCGCCGCCGCGCTCGACCTCGGCCCCCTCACCGGCGTGCTCTCCCTGCTGGGCCTGGACGAGCGCCCGCACCCCGACCTGCCGGACGTCCCGCGCGGCCTCGCCGCGACCACCGAGCTGGTCCACGCCCTCGCGGGCAACCCGGCCCCGCTGTGGTGCGTGACCTCGGGCGCGGCCCCCGTCGACGGCGAGCGGGCCACCCCGGCGCAGGCGCGGCTGTGGGCGCTGGGCGCGGCCGTCGCCGCCGAGCACCCCGAGCGGTGGGGAGGTCTGCTCGACGTCTCGGCGGACGTCGACCCGATCACCGCCCTGGCCGCCGCGCTCGACCACGACGAGGACCGGGTCGCGGCCAGGCGGTCCGGCCTGTGGGCGCACCGGCTCGTCCCGGCAGGCCGGACCGCCGAAGCTGGTTGCCCGCCACCCGACCCAGACCTCGAGGACCTGGACGACGAGCAGCTGTTCGCCCTGATCGACCGGGGCTTCGGCCTCCGCTGACCGACCCCGCACCACCACCGTCCGCTGATCAGCTGAAAGGGCCAACCCGCATGGGCAACGAGGACCGGCTGCGCGCCTACCTCAGGCGCGTCACCTCCGACGCCCGCGAGCTGCGCGCCCGCCTGGACCGGGCGGAGGGGCGCGACCGCGAACCCGTCGCGGTCGTCGGCTTCGGCCACCGCCTCCCCAGCGACCCGCAGTCCGAAGTGGACTTCTTCGACGCCGACTTGTTCGACGCCGACTTCTTCGACGTCCCGGCGCACCGGGTGGACCCGGCGCGACGCCTGCTGCTGGAGACCTCCTGGGAGGCCTTCGAGCACGCCGGGATCAGGCCGGGCTCGCTCGCGGGCGGTGACACCGGCGTGTTCGTCGGCGCGAGCACGGGGGCTTCGTCCCCGGACCCCACCGCCCTGTCCGGCCTGGTCGCCCGCGTGCTCGGCCTCGGCGGTCCCGCGCTGACCGTGGACACCGGGTGCTCCGCGCCGCTGGTGGCCCTGCACCTCGCGGTGCGGGCGCTGCGGCGCGGCGAGTGCCCGCTCGCGCTGGTGGGCGGCGCGGAGGGTGTGCTGCTCCTGGAACGGCTCTCCGACGCCCGGCGGCACGGCCACCCGGTGCGCGGTGTCGTGCGGGGCAGCGCGGTCAACTCGGACGGCGGGTCCGGCGGGACCGCGCGGCAGCACGTCGTCCGCGCCGCGCTGCACGACGCCGGGCTGTCCGCCGACCAGGTCCGGACCGCTCCGGGCGGCGCCGGGGTGATCGAGGCGCTGCTGGCGGTGCGGAGCGGGGAGCTGCCGCGCCGGGTCGGGGTGTCCGCGTTCGGCGGCGGCAACGCCCACGTGGTCCTCGAAGCGCCCGAGCCCACGCCCGAGCCGGTGGTGACCGAGGTCGGTCCCGTGGCCTGGCCGCTCTCGGCCAGGACCGCCGAAGCGCTGCGCCAGGCGACCGGGCGACTGCGCGCCCACCTCGCCGACACCTCCCACAGCCCCGCCGAGGTCGCCGCCGCCCTCGCGCGCCGGACCGCGTTCGCGCACCGGGCCGTGGTGGTGGGCCGGGACAACGCCGAACTCCTGCGCGCCCTGGCTGGTGTCGACGCGGCTGGCGGTGACGCGGACAGCAGCGCCCCGGACAACGGCGGCCCGGACAGCAGCGCCACGAACAGCAGCGCCACGAACAGCGGTGACGCGCCTGGTGGTGACGTGATCCGGGGTGTCGCGGTTCCCGGCCGCCGGGCGGTGTTCGTGCTCCCCGGTCACGGCTGCGAGTGGCCGGGCATGGCCCAAGAGCTCCTGGACACCGCGCCCGCCTTCGCCACCGCCGCCGCCGAGTGCGCCGCCGCGCTCGAACCGCACGTGGACTTCCCCGTGCTCGACGTGCTGCGCGGCGCGGACGGCGCGCCACCCCCGGACCGGGTCGACGTGGCGCGCCCCGCGCTGTTCACCGTCCTGGTGTCGCTGGCCGCGCTGTGGCGCGCGCACGGCGTCGAACCGGCCGCGGTGCTCGGCCACGCCGAGGGCGCGATCGCGGCGGCCCACGTCGCCGGGGCGCTGACCCTGGCCGACGCGGCGGCGCTCGTCGCCGACCTGAGCCGGGTCCGCAGCGAACCCGTCGACGTCCACCCCGCGCCCACCACCACCCCGTTCCGCCCGACCGCCACCGCCGACGCGTTCGAGGACGCCGTCCGCGACCTGCCCGACCACGCGGCGCTGATCGAGATCAGCCCGCACCCGGTCCTGACCACCACGATGGCCGAGCTCGCCGGGGACCGCTCCGCCGTCCTGGGAACCCTGCGCCGCGACGACGGCGGGACGCGCCGGTTCCTGCGCTCGCTGGCGCGGGCGCACGTGTCCGGCGTCGAGGTGACCTGGCCCGCGCTCACCGGGACGCGGCACGTCGACCTGCCCACCTACCCGTTCCAGCGCGCGCACCACCCCTTCGCCGCCGACGACCCCGAGCCGGGACCGGCCACCCCCGCCGACGAGCCGATCGCCGTCGTCGGCATGGCCTGCCGCCTCCCCGGCGACGTCGCCTCCCCCGACGACCTGTGGCGACTCCTCACCCAGGGGCGCGACGCCACCGCGCCCGTGCCCGCCGACCGCGCCGCAGCCCTGCCCGCCGGGGCCACCGCGGGTCTGCTGTCCGATGTGGACGGTTTCGACGGCGCCTTCTTCGGCTTCACCACGGAGGAATCCGCCCGCCTGGACCCCAGGGGCAGGCTCCTGCTGGAGACCTCCTGGGAGGTCCTGGAGAACGCAGGCGTCACCCCGGACGCCTTGCGCGGCAGCCGCACCGGCGTGTTCCTCGGCGCGGGCGGCGACCGCGCGGGCGCCCTGCCCGGCCGGATCTCCCACGCCTACGGGCTCGAAGGCCCCGCGCTCGCCGTCGACACCCCCTGCTCCGCGTCGCTCACCGCGCTGCACCTGGCCTGCCAGTCGCTGCGGCAGGACGAGTGCGCGCTCGCGTTCGCGGGCGGCGCCACCGTCCTCACCGGCGCGGAGCCCCGCACCGACCCGCGGCGGGGCGACCACCCCGCCGAGGGCGTCGCGCTGGTGCTGCTGGAACGGCTGTCGGACGCGCGGCGCAACGGGCACGAGGTGCTGGCCGTGGTGCTGGGCAGCGCGGTCAACGCGGACGGCGCCTCCCGGCGCGGCGCCCTGGAGCCCGCGCTCGGACGCGCCGGGCTGACCCTCGCCGACGTCGACGTCGTGGAGGGGCGCGGCGGCGAGGCCGAGCTGATCGCGGCCTGCGCCCCGGACCGGGAGCGCCCGCTGCTCGTCGGCTCGCTCACCGCCAACCTCGGCCACGCCGGGGCCGCCGCCGGGATCGCCGGGCTGCTGAAGGTGGTCCTGGCGATGCGGCACGGCGCCGTGCCCGCGACCCCGCGCGCCACCCCCGGCGCCGGGCCCGTGCGCCCGGCCGCCGACGCGGTCCCGTGGCCGGACCGCGCCGACCGGCCGCGCCGGGCCGCCGTGTCCGCCCACGGGCCGGACGGGGCCGACGCGCACCTCGTCGTCGAGCACGTCCCGCCCGCCGTGCTGCTGCCCGCCCAGCGCGCCGGGAAGCCGCGCGCCCACCCGTGGGTGCTCTCCGCGCACGACGACGAAGCCCTCGCCGCACAGGCACGCCGGTTGCGCGAGCACCTGGCGGCGCACCCAGGGCTCGGGGTGGCCGACCTCGGCTGGTCGCTGGCGACCCGCAGGACCGGGCTGGCGCGGCGGGCCGTGGTGATCGCGCGGGAGCGCGCCGAGTTCACCCGCGCGCTCGACGCGCTCGCCGGTGGCGGGCGGCCCGCGAACGCCGTGCGCGGCGGCGAGCCGACCAGCGGGCGCGTGGTGTTCGTGTTCCCCGGCCTGGACGGGACCTGGACCGGGATGGCGCGCGGGCTGCTGCGGGACTTCCCGGTGTTCGCCGCCAGGATCGACGACTGCGAGTGGGCGCTGGCCCCGCACGTCGACTGGTCGCTGACCTCCGTGCTGCTCGGCGACGCGTCCGCGCCGCCGCCGGAGCGGGTCGACGTCGGGCTGCCGGTGCTGTTCGCGGTGCTGGTGTCGCTGGCCGAGCTGTGGCGCGCGCACGGCGTCGAACCCCTCGCGGTGGTGGGGCACTCGTTCGGCGAGATCGCGGCGGCCTGCGTCGCGGGAGCGCTCTCGCTGGAGGACGCGGCGGCGGTCAGCGCGCTGCTGGGCCGGGCGCTGCTGCCGCTCGCGGGCGCCGGGGCCATGGCGTCGATCGCGCTGCCGCCCGCCGAGCTGCTCGGGCACGACGGGATCGTGGTCACCGCCGTGGACGGGCCGCGCTCCACCACCGTCGCCGGGGACGCCGACGCCGTCGACCGGTTGTGCGCGGAGCTGACCGCCGAGGGCGTGCGCACCCGCCGCCTGCCCGTCGACCACGCGGTGCACTGCGCGCGCGTCACCCCCGTGCGGGACGAGCTGGAACGGCTCCTGGGCGGCCTCGCGCCCCGCGAACCGGCCATCCCGCTGTACTGCGCGACCGAGGCCCGCCGGATCGGCGCGGAACCCCTGGACGCCGCGCACTGGTACCGGAACCTGAGCTCGCCGGTGCGGTTCGCCGACGCCACGCGGGCGCTGCTCGCCGACGGGTTCGACGCGTTCGTCGAGATCAGCCCGCACCCGGTGCTGGTGCGGCCGGTGCGGGAGAGCGCCGAGGAGGTCGGGGCGCGCGCCGCCGCGGTCGGCTCGCTGCGCCGGGACGAGGACGGGGCCGAGCGGTTCCTGCGCTCTGTCGCGCGGGCCTGGGTGAGCGGCGTCGCGGTCGACTGGACGCGGGCCCTCCCGGACGGCCGCGCGGTTCCGCTGCCCACGTACGCGTTCCAGCACCGCGGGCCCGCCGCGTCTGACGCGCCCGCGAACCACGCCGAGCCCTTGTCCGCCCGCGTTTCGCCGGGTGGCTCCGAGCCCCTGCCCGCCTGCGCTCCGTTGGACCGCGCCTCGTCGGACGAGCCCGCGTCCGCGAACCACGCCGAGTCCCTGTCCGCCCGCGTTTCGCCGACCGCCGCCGCGCCCTCGCCCGCCTGCGCCCAGCCGGATGACCCCGCGCCCCCGTCGCCCTTCGCCCCGCCGCACCGCGTCGAGTGGGTTCCGGTCGGGAGCGGTGGCGCGGCCCGGTTGGCGGGGGAGTGGCTGGTGGTGCGCCCGCCGGGGCCGGGGTTCGACGAGTGGGTGCGGCAGGTCCGGGCCGTGGCGGACGGGGTGCGCGCCCTGGTCGTCGGGCCCGGCGGGGTGCGGCGGGAGGCGCTGGCCGCGCGGGTCGGCGGCGAGTGGGCCGGTGTGGTGTCGCTGCTCGCGCTGGACGACCAGCCGCACGGCGAGTCCGGGGCGAGCCGGGCGGTCCTGGCCACCGCCGCGCTCGTCCAGGCGCTCGGCGACGCGGGCGTCACGGCCCCGCTGTGGTGCGTCACCTCCGGCGCGGTCGCGGCGGGCGGGACCGCCCCCGCCCCCGCGCGGGCGGCCGTGTGGGGCCTGGGCGGGGTGGTCGCGCTGGAGCACCCGGAGCGCTGGGGCGGGCTGGTCGACCTGCCCGACCCCGCCGCCGCCCGGCTGCTCGGCGCGGCGGTGGCCTGCGGGGCGGACCGGGTCGCGGTGCGCGGCTCGGAACTGCTGGCGCGCCGGGCGGTCCCGGCGGGCAGCGGCCCGGCGCGGGAGTGGGGGACCGCGCTGGTCGTCGGGGACACCGAGGCGCGGGGCGCGCGGATCGCCCGCCTGCTCGCCGGGACCAGCGCCGCGCACGTGATCCTGGTGGACGCGGCGGCCTACCGCGACGGCGTGGCCGCGCTCCTGGAGCGCCTCCGCGCGGGCGGTCGACGCCCCGGCGTCGTCGTGCACGTCGTGGGCGAGGAGCCCACGACCCCGCTCGCCGAGGCCACCGCCGAGGACCTCGCCCACGCCTGGGCGGTGGCGGTGCGCGGCGCGGAGGTCCTGGACGGGCTGCTCCACGGCGAACCGGTCGACGCGTTCGCCCTGCTCCCGTCCACGACCACGACGACCTGCTGGGAACCGTGGCCCTGCGGCCCCGCGCCGGAACCGCCCGCCCCGGAAACCCCCGCCGCGCACCCGGTTGCCACCCGCACCCCCGCCGCGCAACCGACTGCCGCGCAACCACCCGCCCCGCCCGCCGAGCCGGACACCGCGACGCCCCAACGGGTCCAGCCCGCCGTCTCGGCGTCCGAGTTCGCCGCCGACCTCGCCGCCCTGCCCGCCGCCGACCAGCGCGGCGCGCTCGTGGAGCTGGTGCGGTCCGTCGCGGCCCAGGTGCTCGGCCACGACGGGCCCGCGCAGATCACGCCCACCCGCCCGTTCCGCGACCTCGGCGTGGACTCGCCGCGCGCCGTGGAGCTGCGCGACCGGCTCAGCGCCGCCACCGGGCTGCGCCTGGCCACCACCCTGGTGTTCGACCACCCGACCCCGGCCTCCCTCGCCGGGCACCTGCGCCGCTCCCTGTTCGGCGCGCCCCAGCCCGAAGCGGCCCTCCCGGTGAAGTCCGCCACCCGCGTGCCCTTCAGGCCCAGGCCCGCGACCCCCACGCCGAGCCACCCCCGGCCCGGCGACCCCCGGCCCGGCGACCCCAGGCCCACCACCCCGCCCGTCGTCGACCGCAGGCCACCGGCCAAGCCCGTCCCGGTCGCCGACGACCCCCTGGTCATCGTGTCGATGGCCTGCCGCTTCCCCGGCGGCGTCACCACCCCCGAGCAGCTGTGGGACCTCCTCGTCTCCGGCGACGACGCCATCGGGCCGCTCCCGCGCGACCGGGGCTGGGACCTGGCCGGACAGCCGGAGACCGCCCGCGCGGGCGGGTTCCTGCCCGACGTCGGCCGGTTCGACCGGGAGCTGTTCGGCCTCGGCGAGCGCGAGGCCCACGCCGCCGACCCGAGGCACCGGCTGCTCCTGGAAACCACCTGGGAGGCGTTCGAGCGCGCCGGGCTGGACCCCACCGCGCCGCGCGCCACCACCGCCGTGTTCGTCGGCGCGACCGGCGGGAGCGGCCCGCAGACCCCGCCCGCCCCGGACGCCGACGACCCGGAAGCCGACGACCCGGATTCCGAAGCCCCGTTCGGCGGCGCGCTCTCCGGCCGCCTCGCCCGCGCCTTCGGCCTCACCGGACCGGCGATCACCGTCGACACCGCCTGCTCGTCGGCCCTCGTCGCGCTGCACCTGGCGGGCGAGGCGCTGCGGCGCGGCGAGTGCTCGCTCGCGCTCGTCGGCGCCGCCGCCGTCCAGGCCGCACCGCCGCCCGCGGGCGCGCGCGGCCTCGCCCCGGACGGGCGGTGCAAGCCCTTCGCCGACGACGCGGACGGCGTCGTGCGGTCCGAGGGCGTCGGCGTGCTGCTGCTGGAGCGGCTGTCGGACGCCGAGCGCGAGGGCCACCCGGTGCTGGCGGTGCTGCGCGGCGCGGCCGTGAACTCGGACGGCGCGTCCGGCAGCGCGGTCGCGCAGCGCGAGGTGATCCGCGCGGCGCTGGCCGACGCCGGACTGCGACCCGGCGACGTCGACGCCGTCGAGGCGCACGGGACCGGCGCGCCGCGCGCGGACGAGGTCGAGCTGCGGGCGCTGCAGGAGGCGTACCGGGAGCGCGAGCGCCCGCTGTGGGTCGGCTCGCTCAAGTCCGCCCTCGGGCACGCCCAGGCCGCCGCCGGCATCGCCGGGGTGATCAAGACCGTGCTGGCGCTGCGCTCGGGACGGCTGCCCCGCACCCTGCTCGCCGGTCGGCCGACCACGCGGGTGGACTGGGAGGCCGGCCAAATCCGGCTGCTCGACCAGGACCAGCCGTGGCCGACCTCCAGGGGCCAGGGCACGGCGAGGCCGCGCCGGGCCGGGGTGTCCGCGTTCGGGGCGGACGGCGCCAACGCGCACGTCGTGCTGGAGCAGGCGCCCCGGAAGAGCACCCCCGCGCGGCCCGAGCGGACCGCGCGCGCACTGCCCTGGCTGCTGTCCGCCGCGAACCAGGAGGCCCTGCGGGAGCAGGCCGCCCGGCTGCTGGACCGCGCGCAGTCCGAAGTGGACGTCCTCGACGTCGGGTTCTCGCTGGCGCGCTCCCGCGCCGGGCTCGCCCACCGGGCCGCCGTGCTCGGCGACGACCTCGACGGGTTCCGGCGCGGGCTCACCGCCCTCGCGCACGGCGAACCGGCGGCGGAGCTGCGTCGCGACACCGCGCTCGACGGCGGCGTGGCGTTCCTGTTCCCCGGCCAGGGCGCGGAACGCCCCGGTGTGGCGCGCGAGCTGTGCGCCGCGTTCCCGGTGTTCGCCGCCGCCGTGGACGAGGTCGTCGGCGCGGTCGACGCCGACCTCGCGGACGGGCTGCGCGCGGTGCTCACCGGCGACGCGGAGGACCTCGCGGCCAGCACGGTGTTCGCGCAGACCGCCCTGTTCGCGGTCGGGGTCGGGCTCTTCCGGCTCCTCGCGTCCTGGGGCGTGGTCCCGGACTTCGTGTTCGGCCACTCGGTCGGCGAGATCGCGGCGGCGCACGCGTCCGGCGCGCTGGCGCTCGCCGACGCGGCCCGGCTGGTGTCCGCGCGGGGCAGGCTCATGCAGGAGCGGATGCCCGAGGGGGCGATGGTCGCGCTGCGCCTGACCCCGCGGGACGTGCTACCGCTGCTGGGCGAGCGCCTCGGGCTGGCCGCCGTGAACGGGCCGGAGTCCGTGGTGGTGGCGGGCGCGCTGGACGACGTCGCCGAGCTGGTCGAGCGGTGCGCGGCGCTGGGCGTGCGGCACCGCAGGCTGGCCACCGGGTGGGCGTTCCACTCGGCCGACGTGGACCCGGTGCTGGACGACCTCGCCAGGGTCGCGGCGGGGCTCTCCACCGCGGAGCCGGGGATCGCGCTGGTGTCCGGGGTGAGCGGCGGGCCGGTCGGGGCGGCGGAGCTCGCCTCGCCCGCGCACTGGCGTCGGCAGGCCAGGGACACCGTGCGGTTCCACGACGCGGTCCGCTGGCTGGACGGGCGCGGGGTGCGCACGTACCTGGAGCTGGGGGTCGGGAGCGTGCTGTCGGCGCTGGGCGCGGAGTGCGTGCCCGAGCCGGGGCGGGCCGCGTTCGTGCCGCTCGCCAGGAGCGGGCGGGACGTGGAGCGCGCGGTCACCGGCGCGCTCGCCCGCGCCCACAACCGGGGCGTGGCGGTGGACTGGGCCGCGGTGTTCGACGGCAGCGGAGCGCGGCGCGTGGACCTGCCCACCTACCCGTTCCAGCGGGTGCCCTGCCGCGCCGGGGAGCCGGGCGGGGAGCTGCGCCGCCCCGAGTGGGTTCCCGCGCCGGACGGCGGCGAGCCGGGGACGTGGGCGTTCGTCGGGCTGGACTGGGACCTGCCCGGCGAGCGGTACCCGGACCTGGCCGCGCTGGAGCGGGACCCGGCCTGCGCGCCCGACCACGTCGCGGTGCGCGTCTCCGCCGCCAGGCAGGGTGATCCGGTGCAGGGGGCGCGCCTGGTCGCGCACGAGGTGCTGGCGCTGCTGCGGTGGTGGCTGGACGAGCCGAGGTGGGCCGGGGCGCGACTGGTGGTGGTCACCGAGAACGCCACCACCACCGGGCTCGTGGACGCCCCGGTGTGGGGCGCGGTCCGGTCGGCGCGGGTCGAGCACCCGGAGCGGGTCGCGCTCGTGGACGTGGACGGGTCCGCCGTGCCCGAGCGGCTGGTGCGGGTGATCGCCTCGGGGGAGCGGGAGGCCGCGGTCCGGGGCGGCGCGGTTCTCCGTCCGCAGTGGACCGAGGTCGCGGTCGGGTCGTCCGCCGTCGACCTCTCCGGCGGCACGGTGCTGGTCACCGGCGGCACCGGCGCGCTCGGCTCGGCCCTCGCGCGGTTCCTGGTGACCCGGCGCGGCGTGCGGTCGCTGCTGCTGGCCTCGCGGCGCGGCCCGGACGCGCCGGGAGCGGCGGAACTGGTGGCGGAGCTGGAGGTCGCGGGCGCCCGCGTGCGGGTCCTGCCCTGCGACGTGGGCGAGCGCGCCCAGGTGGAGGCGCTGCTGGAGCACGTGCCGGACGCCTTCCCGCTGCGTGGGGTCGTGCACGCGGCGGGCGCCACCGCCGAGGACGCGCTCGCCGGGACCCGCCCGGACGCGCTGGACGAGGTGTTCCGCGCCGCGGTGTCGGGCGCCTGGTGGCTGCACCGGGCCACCGCCGGGCACGACCTCGCGCTGTTCGCGCTGTGCTCGTCGGCGACCGGGTCGCTGGGCGGCGCCGGGCAGGCGGTGCGCGCGGCGGCCGACGCGTTCCTCGACGGCCTGGCCAGGACCCGCCGCGCCCAGGGCCTCCCGGCCCGCTCGCTGGCCTGGGGACCGTGGGAGGGCGGGCGCCTGCCGCACGTGGAACGCCTGGACGGCGACGACGTGGCCCCGCTGACCGAGGAGCAGGGCGTGCGGCTGTTCGACGCCGCGCACGCCGTGGACGAGCCGGTGCTGCTGGCCGTCCGCACCACGCCCCGCCCCCGGCCGCCGCGCGTCACCGACCTGCTGGGCCGGATCGCCGCCCTGGAGGCGGAACTGGCCGGGCTGGCCCCGGACAGCGCGCCCCGCGCCGCCGCCACCACCCGGATCAGGGAGCTGCTCGCCGCCCTGTCCGGAACCACTGCCCAGCCCGGAACCACTGCCCAGCCCGGAACCACTGCCCAGCCCGGAACCGCCGTCCCGCAGCTCACGCGCGACTAGAGTCCCGGTGGGAGAAGGGGGAACGGCATGACGCCGCGCTTGCAGTGCCTGGTCATCGACTGCCCGGACGCCCAGGCGCTCGCGCGCTTCTACGCGGCCGTCCTCGACGGCGAGGTCGACCGGCCCGATCCGCGCTGGAGCCTGGATGACGACTGGGCCACCGCGCACCTGCCGTCCGGGGACGTGCTGTGCTTCCAGCGCGTCCCCGACCACCGGCCGCCGACCTGGCCCGACGGCGCCCACCCGCAGCAGGCGCACCTCGACCTCGCCGTCACCGACCTGGACGCCGAGGAGGCCGAGGTGCTCCGCCACGGCGCGGTCCTGCTCGACCGGGGTGAACCGGAGCGGGGCTGGCGCGTCTACGCTGATCCCGCCGGGCACCCGTTCTGCCTCGTGCGGGAGTGACCCGTCACGGCGGCGACAACAACCGCTTGTCCGGCTTCCCGCTCGGGGCCAGCGGCGGCTCCCGGATCAGCGTCACCCGCGTCGGCGCGCACGCGGGCCCGAGCCTGCCGATCACCAGCTCCCGCAGCTGCGCCGGATCGGGCTCGTGCTCCCCGGACGGCACCACGAACGCGTGCACCGCCTCCCCGGTCTCCTCGTCCGGCACGGCCACCACGTACGCCTCGGCGACGTCCGGGTGCTCGGCGATCACCCGCTCGATCGGGCCCACGTGGTGCAGGTTCGCGTTCACGATCACCACGTCGCGGCTGCGCCCGGTCAGCCACAGCACGCCGTCCTGGTCCAGGTGCCCGAGGTCGCGGGTGCGCACCCACCCGTCCACGAACACCTCCGCCGACTCCGACGCGTCACCCCAGTAACCGCCCGCCTGCGCGGGGGAGCGCACGAACAGCTCACCGCTCGCCCCGCGCGGCACGACCCGGCCGCGCTCGTCCCGGACCTCCAGCGGCACCAGCGGCCTGCCCACCGACCCCGGCGGGTCGTCCGGGGTCGCCATGGCGATCGTGCTGGTCTCGGTCTGCCCGTAACCGTGGAACACCACCGGTCCCAGCACCTCCAGCGCCTCCCGGTGCCGGGACGCGCTCAGCGGCGACCCGGACACCAGCAGCGCCCGCAACGCCGACAGGTCGGCGGGCGAGGCGCGGTGCGCGGCGACGAGCTTCGCCAGGCGCGGCACGGTGATCACGCTCGCGCTCGCCCGGTGCCGGGTGATCGCGCCGGGCAGCGACGGGTCCTCCGCGACCACCACGACCCCGCCCGCCGTGATCGACAGGACCGCGTACTCGAACATCACCTGGCTGGCCAGCGTCCCGAACACCAGGTACCGCTCCAGCCGGGCCGCCAGCTCCGCGATCGCGGGCGGCCACCGCGACGGGACCGCCGTCCACGCCGCCGCCATCGCCCGGTACGACTGCGCCACCGCCTTCGGCGCCCCGGTGCTACCGCTGGTGTGGATCAACCTGGCCACGTCGTCCGCCCGCCCGCCCAGCCGCGGCGGCCCCGCCTCCGGCTCCGCCGCGCACAGCTCCGCGAGCTGAACCCCTCGGCGCGCGGGCGAGTCCACCACCACGGCCGCGACGTCCAGGTCCAGCAGCCGCCGCACGTGCGCCTCCGGCAGGCCCGGCCGCACCCCGACCACCCGCGCGCCCACCACGTGCGCGGCCAGGATCGCGGCGAACGCCTCGGGGGTCACGCCCAGCAGCAGCGCCACCCCGTCGCCGGGCCCGATCCCGCGCCGCCGCAACCCGGCCGCCACCCGCGCGACGAGGTCCAGCAGCTCCGCCGCGCCCACCGAGCGCGAGCCGTGCTCCAGCACGACCCGGTCGCCCGCCCGCCCCAGCACGTCCAGCACCGCGCCGGGGAACGGCTCACCCATCGGCCAGGCACTCCTTCACGAACACCGCCAGCGGCTGCTGGTGCACCTGCGGCAGGTTCCACTGGTTCTCCAGGTTCTCCGCCAGGTGGTGCACCCCGGCGGGCTCGCCGTCCCGGTAGTGCCGCACCACCGGGTGCAGGTAGCTGGCGTCCTGCGCGTGCTCCACGTCGTTCTCCAGCACGCGCGGCACGGTGATGTCGAACGGGTCCACGGTGTCGTGGTTCGGCCCGTACTCCAGGGTGATCACGAACCGGTGCGGCGCGGGCCCGAGGCCGCCGTCGGCGACGTGCGCGGTCGGCACCTCCTCCTCGTACCGGGCCTGGTCGCCGGACACCGTCACCACGTCGCCCAGCACCCCGAACTGCTGCCACAGCGCGGAGGAGCGGTTCACCCGCGCCACCAGCGCGTCGCTGATCGCCTCCGGCGTCGCCGCCAGCTCCGCCGACGGCCACGGCCGGTCGTGGTGCCGCGCGGTCAGGATCCGGTGCAGCGCCCGCGCCCCGTACCGGAACCCGTGGATGAACCCGCTGGTGGACCGCTTGAAGTCGCGCTGCTGCGTGAGCGTCCCGGCGAAGTGCAGGCCGGGCACGTTCACCGACTCGTAGGCCGAGGTCTGCTCCGGGAACCGGTCGTCGATCACCAGCGCGGGGCGGCAGGACTCGTCGAACACCGAGGCGTCGAACCGGAAGCCGGCGCACGAGACGATCCGGTCGTACTCCAGCTCCCGCAGCTTCTCCTCGGTGCGCGCGTACCGGAACAGCACCCGGAACCCGCCGCCCGGCCGGGGCTCGATCAGCTCGATCGTGCCGTCCAGCACCGCGTTCTCCGACTTGAGCTGGTAGGTGTCCAGGAAGTTGTTGTTCACCGCCCGCAGGTGCCC
Organism: Actinosynnema pretiosum; assembly: GCF_002354875.1. GTDB lineage: Bacteria > Actinomycetota > Actinomycetes > Mycobacteriales > Pseudonocardiaceae > Actinosynnema > Actinosynnema auranticum. Next base: position 5,123,328 of record NZ_CP023445.1, on the reverse strand, counting down.
GACGAAGTGCGTCTGCCACGCCAGCTTCACCGAGTGCGGTCCGGCGACGTGGATCACCGCCGCGTGCTCGATCAGCGAGTCGGCCGTCTCGAACGCCGAGTTGCCCTTGCCGATGATCAGCACCCGCTGGTCGGTGAACGACTCCGGTGACGGGTCGAAGGTGTCGTAGCGCTCGGCGTGCTCGATGCCGGGGATCTTCGGCACGTTCGGCTTCGACACCCCGGTCGCCACCACCACGCGCGCCGCCCGCCACTCCTTCCCCGCGCCGTCGACCGCGGTGAAACCGGTGTCGTCGCGGGAGATCCGCACGACCTCCACCCCGTAGTGCGCCCGAACCCCCGTGGCGGCGGCGAAGTCGGCCAGGTAGCGCACCATGTCGTCGGCGTGCGGGAAGTACTTCCCGGTGTACCGGCCGAACAGCAGCTCCGGGTCGTCGGACAGCAGCGAGTTCCAGTCCATCCGCAGCCGCTGCTCCGGGTCCCGGTACCCGCTGCGCACCTTGTTGATGGAGATCAGGGTGCGGTGCCTGGGGTAGCGGGAGAAGAACGCCCCCGGCGCGTCGCCGCGCTCCAGCACCGCGTAGTCGCGGCCGTCCCGCTCCAGCAGTGCCGCCAGCTGCAGGCCCGCCGGGCCCGCGCCGATGATCAGGTACTCGTGCGCCATGCGTCCGGAAGCTAGCCCGGCGATCTCAGAGAACTCTGAGATCGCTTTCCTACGGTCGGCCGGGTGACCACGACCAGTGCAGGCGTCCCCGCCGCCCCCGCCGACCCCGGCGCCCCGATCGACCTGGGCGCGCCGCTGAGCACCGCCGACCTGCGCCGGGCGGCCGAACCGGTGCCGCTGCTCGTCGGGCCGGACGTGCGCGGGCGCGTCGAGCGGGCCCGCGAGTTCCTGCGCGTGGTGCGCGCCGACGACGACCGGCCGGTGTACGGGGTCAAGACCGGCTTCGGGGCGCTCATCGGCTACGCCGGGCGGGCCGAGGAGGCCGACCAGTGCGACAACACCCTCGCGCACCTGGGCGCCGGTCAAGGACCGGACCTGCCGCACGACGTGGTGCGCGCCGCGCTGCTGCTGCGCGTGTGGTCGCTCGGCCAGGGCTTCTCCGGGGTGTCGACCGAGGTCGTGGACACCCTGGCCGCGATGTTCGCCACCACGTTCACCCCGGCCGTTCCCCGCTACGGCTCGGTCGGCGCCAGCGGCGACCTGATCCCGCTCGCCTACGCCACGCAGGCGTTGCGGGGCAGGGGGAGCGCGCACGTGGACGGCGAGCGGCTGCCCGCCGACGAGGCGCTGCGCCGCGCAGGCCTCGCCCCGCTGGCGCTGGACGGCCGCGACGCGCTCGCCCTGGTCAACGGCACCTCCCTGACCACCGCCGCGACCGCGCTGGCCCTGGACTCGGTGCGCGCCAGCCACCGCGCCGCGCAGGACCTCACGTGCCTGCTCGCCGACGTCCTCGGCTGCGACCCCGGTTTCCTGCACCCGAGCCTGATCGGCGCCTACGGGCACCCCGGCGCGATCGCCGTGGCCGAGCGGATGCGCGGCGCGCTCGACGGCGTCGCGCCCAGCGGCGACCGGCCGCTCCAGGAGCCGTACAGCATCCGCTGCTCACCGCAGCTGCTCGGGGCCGCCGAGGACGCGCTGCGCTACGCCGATGGCGTCGTGGCCGCCGACCTGAGGAGCATCAGCGACAACCCGCTGTTCTTCCCCGAGGACGACGTGGTCGCGCACGGCGGCAACTTCTTCGGCCAGCCCGCCGCGTTCGCCGCCGACGCGATCGCGATGGTCACCGCGTCGGTCGGCAACCTCGTGGAGCGGCAGCTGGACCTGCTGGTCGACCCGGCCCGCAACACCGGCCTGCCGCCGATGCTCGCGGCCGGGCCGGGGCAGCAGCACGGGCTGCAGGGCGTGCAGCTGGCGACGACCGCGTTCATCGCCGAGATCCGGCGTGGCGCCGTGCCCGCGAGCACCCAGAGCCTGCCGACGAACCTGCACAACCAGGACGTCGTGCCGTTCGGCACCCAGGCGGCGCTGCGCTCCTACGACCTGGCCGAGCTGCTGCGGCTGCTGTGCGGCTCGCTCGCGCTGGGCCTGCGGCAGGCCGTGCACGTCGGCGGCAGGCGGCCCACCGCGCCGCGCTGCGCGGAGCTGCTGGACCTGCTGGCGGACGCGATCGCCCCGGTGGACCCGGACCGGCCGCTGGACGCGGACGTGCGCCTGGCGGCGGAGCTGGTGACCACGCGCTGGAGCTGAGCGGGACGTCGGTGGCGCGCCTTCGGGCGCACACCACGGCTTCGGGCGCCCGCTGCGGGGACCGCGGGCCCGGCACCTCCTCGGACCACGCGGGGCGCCGGGCCAGCCGGGGTGGTCGCCGGCGCCGGGGGAGTCGCGCCACCGGATCGCGCCGCCCCAGCCTGGGCCCCGCGCCTGCGGGGCGGGCGCCCGCGCCCGTGGACCGCCCGACCGCACCCGCCGCGCCTACCGCCCCCGCCCGCCTGCTCCGCGCCCTCCGCCGCGTCCACCGTGCCCGCCGCGTTCACCGCCGATCCCCCCGCTCTCGCCACAACCCCGTCCCGCCAGCCTTCCCGGCCTCCCGCACCGCCGCCCCTCCACCCGTGGGAGCGCTCTCCGCCAGCGGCAGCCGCACCGTGAACCGGGCGCCCCGGCCCGGTGCGCCCACCGCGCCCACCGCACCGCCGTGCCCGACCACGACCTCCCGCACCAGCGCCAACCCCAGCCCGAACCCCTGCTCCCCACCACCCGCCCCCCGGTGGTGCCGGTCGAAGAGCCGCTCGGCCGCAACGGGGTCGAAGCCCTCGCCGGTGTCCACCACGGTCAGCTCCGTGACCCCGCCCACCCGCGCCAGCCCCACGTCCACGCTCCCGCCGGGCGGGGTGTGCCTGACCGCGTTCGCCAGCAGCTCCGCCACCGCCCGCCGCAGCGCCGTCTCCACCCCGGTCACCACCACCGCCCCCGACGGCAGCCGCGCCGCCAGCGCGATCCGCCGCTCGGCCGCCCGCTCCGCCTCGGCCGCCACCGCGTCCCGCGCGAGCGCCACCAGGTCCACCGCCCGCCCGGACTGCTCGGTCAGCAGCGCCGACCGCAGCAGGTCGTCCACCACGTCCCCGAGCCCGCCGATCGTGCCCACCAGCCGGTCCAGCCCGGCCCGGTGCTCGGGCGGCATCCCCTCCGCCTCGGCCCGCCGCGCCAGCAGCTGCGCCCGCAGCCGGGCGCGCGCGATCGGCGTGCGCAGCTCGTGCCCGACGTCCGCGACGAACCGCCGCTGCCTGGTCAGCGCCTCCGCCAGCGGCGCCACCGCCTCGCGCCCCACCAGCACCCCGATCGCCGCCGCCACGACCAGCGCGCACGCCTCGCCCACCGCCAGCGCCGCCAGCAGGTACCGCCGGTCGGCGAGCTGGTAGCGGACGTCGAACACCGCCTGCGCCACCTCGCCGTCCGCCCGCGCGCCGGTCAGCACCAGGTACTCGGCGCCGCCCCCGGTCACCGACCGCTCCACCTCGCCGCCGTCCGCGCGCACCCGCGCCAGGTCCTCCCGCAGCGGGAACCCCCGCGGCGCCCCGGCCACCGCGCCCCCGCCCTCGGTGAACACCCACGTGCCGCCCGACGGCGGGCCGTGCTCGACCCCGGCCCGCAGCTCGCGCCGCACCTGCTCGACCTGCGCCCGCTCCAGCACCGCGTACGCCGTCCCGCCGATCAGCACCACCAGCGCGGTGATCGCCAGCGCCACCAGCGCGCTCACCCGCAACCGGGCGCGCAGCACGACCGCCCGCTCCGCCTCGGCCCACGAGCGGTCGGCCGCGCTCACAGCGCGCCCAGGCGGTAGCCCACACCCGGCACGGTGTGCACCACCGAACGACCAGCCTTGGCGCGCAGGTAGTACACGTAGGTGTCCACTATGGACGGAGAGGTCGTGTCGTGGAACACCGCGCGCCGCAACGAGGCCCGCGTGTGCACGGTGTCCGGGTGGGTGGCCAGCACCCGCAGCAGCCCGAACTCCCGCGCCGTCAACCCCAACCGCCCGCCGCCCGGCAGCACCACCTCGCGCTGCCCGACGTCCAGGTGTCCCGCGCCGATCCGCAGCACGTCGGTCAGCTCCAGCGCCCGGCGGCACAGCGCCCGCAGGCGCGCGCTCAGCTCGTCCAGGTCGAACGGCTTGACCAGGTAGTCGTCGGCGCCCGCGTCCAACCCGTCGATCCGGTCGTGCACGGTGCCCTGCGCGGTCAGCAGCAGCGCCCGCGCCCGAACCGACCGGGACCGCAGCCGCACCAGCAGGTCCAGCCCGTCGAGCGCGGGCAGCCCCCGGTCGATCACGACGACGTCGTAGGGTCGGGTCAGCCCGAGGTGCAGCCCGCGCTGCCCGTCGGCGGCGACGTCCACCGCGTACCCCTCGGCGCGCAACGACTCGGCCAGCAGTTCCGCCAGCTCGCGGTCGTCCTCGACCAGGAGCAACCGGAACCGGCCGTTCGGCTGCGTTCCCGTGGTGCCGTGCACGCAGAACAGAGTCCCACGTCAGGGGGGTGCGTCAACGTTCGCGGAACCCCTGCTCGACCCGGTCGTTCGGGGAGCCGCACCGGTGTCGCGCCCGCGTGCGAGGGGGCGGTCGGAGCACCGTGCCGGGGTTGTCGGTGGTGCGAGCCACGCTGCTCGCACCGGGGTGGATCAGAGCGCGACCGGATAACGCCCCGGTCGGTGGTTCGCGGACACCACGAGGTTCACCACCACGGCGCCCGCCGCCGACAGGGCCACGGCCTCCAGCGGCATGAACAGCGCCGACACGGCCACCACGACCGCGTCCAGCGCCAGCAGCACGTACCCGGCCCGCCAGCCGAACCGGTCCTGGCAGACCAGGGCCACGATCGTGAAGCCGCCGAGGCTGGCGTGGTGGCGGAAGACGAACAGGATGCCGATGCCCGCCGCCAGGTTCCCCAGCAGCGCGGCGTACAGCGGGTTGATCGCGTCCACCCGCAGGTAGGACGCGTGGGCCAGCGAGGACGCCGACAGCAGCGCCACCGCCACCGCCGAGGCCACCACGAAGCGAGGACCGCGCCTGCGCCACGCCAGTGCCACGAACGGGGCGTTCAGCAGGGTGAACACCACCGCGAACGGCCAGTCGACGAGGTGCCCGACCAGCAGCACCAGCCCGGCCGTGCCGCCCGTCACCACCCCGGCGGACTTGAGCAGGAACAGACCCAGCGAGGCCACGAAAGCCCCGATCACGATGCCCGCGACGTTCTCCGCGGTGCTGTGCTTCGGCGGCGCCTGCTGCACTTGTGGTGCGAGGGGAGCCGATTCGATCGTTGTCACGGGGCAAAGAATGACTAGTGACCTGGCATTCGCACAACACCGCCCCCGCGCACTGCGCAACTTGACTCGTCTGACTCGATTCAGGTGCCACAATGCGCAGCGTGGACAGCCTCGACGCCCGGATCCTGCTCGCCCTGGACGAGCAGCCCGACGCGACCAGCCTCGCGCTGGCCCAACGGCTGGGCATCGCGCGGAACACCCTGCACGCCCGGTTGCAGCGGATGCAGCGGTCCGGGGTGATCAGGGAGTTCAGCCGCCGCGTCGACCCGGCGGCACTGGGGCGTCCGCTGGTGGCGTTCGTGTCGATCGCGCTGAGCCAGAGCACGGCGCGGCGGGTGAACGACGCGCTGCGGGGGTTCCCGGAGGTGGTGGAGATGCACTCCACGACGGGGGAGGCGGACCTGCTGGTGAAGGTGGTGGCGCGGGACACGGCCGATCTGCACCGGATCACCAGCAGCTTTCTGACCGTGCCGGGGGTGGTGCGGACCAACACGGCGATCTCGTTGAGCGAGGAGATGCCGTTCCGGATCAGGGCGTTGATCGAGACGATCGCGGAGGAGGGGCGCTGACCGGGGGTTTTCCCGTCTCGGGCGTCGTGACCCCTCCGGTGGACCTCAGCCCTGCTCCCCTGGACCTGCCGCCGTCAGGTGCCGCTCGATCCGCGCCAGCAGCTCCGCGCACCGCCGCACCTCGTCCAAATCCTCCCCCAACACCCCCGCCAGCTCACTCGACCACGCCGCCCGCAACACCCCCAGGTTGCTCGCCGCCCGCTCGGTCGGGTGCACCGCCACGCTCCGCCCGTCCGAGGCGACCCGCGACACCATCCCCTTCTCCTCCAACCCCCGCAGCGCCGCGCTCACGTTGGTCCGCTGCAACCGCGTGTGCCGCGCGATCAGGCTGGGTGACGCCCCAGGGAACAGATCCACCACCCGCATCACGAACCGCTCAGTCTCGGTCAACGCCACCACATCCGGCCCGGTCGGCGTCCGGGCGCGCACCAGCCTGCCGACGTTCAACACCAGGTCGGCCAGTTCGGCGAGCGGGTCGTCCGCGCTGCCTGGGCGGTGGGGCATGGTGGTCAGCCTAGCGGGTTATGTCATCATAATTATGTGTCCATAACCTCCGCCAACCGCACGGCCACCCCGACCCCCGCCCTCAGCCGAAGCCGCCGCACCTGGCTCGCCCTCGTGCTCGGCTCGCTCAGCGCCTTCGGCCCGCTTACGATCGACATGTACCTCCCCGCCATGCCCGACATGGCCCGCGAGCTGAACACCAGCGCCTCCGCCGTCCAGCTCACCCTCACCGTCTTCGTCATCGGCCTCGCCGTCGGCCAGGTGCTCGTCGGCCCGGTCTCCGACGCGTGGGGCCGCCGCCGTCCCCTGCTCGCCGGCCTCGCCCTCTACGCGACCGGCTCCCTGCTCTGCGCCCTCGCCCCGGACATCACCTGGCTGCTGACCGGCCGCGTCGTGCAGTCCCTCGGCGCCGCGGCGGGCGTGGTGCTGTCGCGGGCGATCGTGCGCGACCTGTTCGACGGCGTCGTGATGACCCGCTTCTTCTCCACCCTCATGCTGGTCAACGGCGTCGCCCCGATCATCGCCCCGGTGATCGGCGGGCAACTCCTGGTCGTCGCGAGCTGGCAGGCGGTCTTCCACGTCCTGACCGGCCTCGGCGTCCTCCTCCTCGTGGCCGTCCTGCTGGCCCTGCCCGAGTCCCTGCCCGCCGAGCGCCGCAACGCCCGCCCGCGCGACACCCTGCGCAGCCTCGGCGCGCTGCTCGCCGACCGGGGCTACCTGCGCCACGTCCTCGCCGCGGCGCTGGTGTTCGCCGCGGTGTTCGCCTACATCTCCGGCTCCTCGTTCGTGCTCCAGGACGGCTACGGGCTCAGCGCGCAGCAGTACAGCCTCGTCTTCGGCCTCAACGGGGTCGGCACCGTGCTCCTGGGCGCGGGCAATGGGTTCGTCGTCGGCAAGCTGGCCTCCGAGCGGACCCTGCTGCTCGCCGGGACCGCCGTGACCGCCGTCGCCGCGCTCGGCGCGCTGGCCGGCGCGCTCGCCGGGTGGCCGCTGCCGTGGCTGCTGGTGTGCCTGTTCCTGGTCGTGGCGATGATGGGCGTGGTGCTGGCCAACGCGACCTCGCTCGCCCTGGCCGAGCACGGGTCGGCGGCGGGCGCGGCGTCCTCGCTGCAGGGGCTGCTCCAGTTCCTGGTCGCCGGGATCGCGGCCTCCGCGATGAGCTGGGGCGGTCAGGCGACGGCGGTGTCGATGGGCGCGACGATGGTGGTCTGCTCGGTCGGCGCGCTGGCGCTGCTCGTGGTCCGCCGCACCGCCTGAACCACGTCCCGAATTCCACCCGAAACGATTTCCCGGACAGCGGGAGGTGGTTCGGAGTATCGTCCGCAGCGCCGTCGCCGAACGCGCGGAACCACTGCCCGGAAACGATTTCCGGGACTTCCGCGTGCCGGTGCCGGGCGCTTCGCCGGGGGGCTCGCGGATCAACCACCCAGGGGGTCGTCGTGGAACCTGCTGACCGATTAACGCCCGCGCGGGACGAGGTCACCCGCCACCTCTGCGCCGCCGCGCACCTGGACCCGGAGTTCGCCGACAGCGCCGTCCGCGAGTTCCTGGGCTCCCCGAACCGGGCCATCCCGCCCTCGCCCGGCGTCGACAGCGACGCGGTGCTGCGGGAGGCGCTCGCCGCCCGCGGCAGGCGGGTCCTGCGGGACGCCGCGCTGCTGCTCCTGCTGGTGGTGGCCCTGCTGACCGAACCGCTGGTGCTCGTGCTGTGGCTGCTGGTGGGGCTGCCGTTCGCGTTCCGCAAGCCCGACCCGAGGCGCGGCGGGAAGCCGCGGCAGAACCAGGGGGCGCTCATCGCGCTCGGCGTCATGGGCCTGGTCCTGGTGTACGTGCTGATCTCGTTGGAGGAGTACAACTCCTCGCCGCGCAGCCGCTACGACCGCGAAGCGGAGCTGATCCCCGGAATCGACAGCCAGTTCTTCGTGTTCGCCGCGATCTTCTTCCTGCTGGCGCTGCTGCTGCTCCTCGCGGACCGGCTGGCCGTGCACAACCTCGTGTACACCAGTTTCCAGCGCGGGAACTTCACCGGGGCCAAGCGGTCGCGCAGCTGGTTCGGGGAATGGCGCTTCTCGGCGGACACCGTGCGCGCGCACGAGAAAGGCCTTGAGGAACTGCGCCGCGCGGCCGTCCCCGACGACCGGCCCAGGACCGTCGTCTACCGGGGCGAGCGCCCGTTCGTGGGCACCGGGCTCGTCTACGACCCCTGGTCGCTCGCGCTCACCCTGGACCCGGCGGAGGAACCCGAGCGGGTCGGCGGGCGCCCGGTGGACGTGGACCTGGGCGAGCTGTACGAGGCGCTCGCGCACGGGCTGACCGAGCTGGTGGCGCCGTCGTCGCTGTCCCCGAGCGGGCGGCTGACCGGGTTGCGCGCCAGCGAGCAGGTGGTGGCCTCGGCCGCCGAGCTGGCCAACCGGGCCGACGACCCGCGCGCCGCGGGCCTGCTGCCCGGCTCGCACGGCAGGCCGCCGCTGACGCTCACCGCCGAGCGCGCCGCCGGGATCGCGCGGGAGCCGCAGGAGTGGCTGCGGTACTTCCGCTGCTTCCAGGTGGAGAGCTGGGACCGGCAGCTGGTGGTCACCTGGTACCTGCACCTGGGCTGCGACGACGGCAGGCTGTACGTGGAGTGGACGCCGACCGTGCTGATGCCGGTCCGCGCCGCGTACAAGGACATCGACGCCACCCGCCCCACGGTGCTCAAGCCGGTCCGCGAGGCGCTCTCCCGCGCGTTGGCGCTGCCGCTGAGCGCCCTCGGCCGGGCCAAGGCGCTGGTCACCCGCCTGGCGGGCCCGTCGCGCTCCCTCTCGCCGTCCGAGCGGTACGGGGCGGAGCGCAGCCTGCGGGAGCTGGGCGCGGGGGACGTGGTGCTGGACTACTTCCAGCGCGCGGACCTGGAGCGCTACGCGAAGCTGATGGACCGGCAGCTGCTGCGGACCCTGGGCCGCTACCTGGAGCGCAAGGGCGTGACCACCACCGAGTTCATGCGCCAGGCCACCCAGGTCGCGGACCGGCACATCCACATCAAGGGCTCGGTCAGCGGGAACGTGTTCATCGGCGACCGGAACACCGTCGGCGGGAACGCGGAGGAGGACGACCGGAAGTGAGGGGCGACGTGGGCGGCGGCGGCAGGATCGAGATCGGCGGCAACGCGACCGGGGCGGTGTTCCAGGGGGACAACAACACGATCGGCGACGTCCACGCGAACTCCGCGCCCGCGCCCGAGCGGGTGCGGGACGTGCGCGGGCTGCTCGCCGAGGCGCGCGCCGAGGTGGAGTCCGCGCCGGAGGGCGCACCGGGGCGCGAGGCGGCGCTGGCGGCGTTGGAGGACCTGGACGAGGAGCTCGCGGAGGCGGAGCCGGACCGGGGCGCGGTGGTGAAGCAGGCCCGGCGGTTGTCGCGGCGGGTGACGGCGGGACTGGTCGGCGCGGCGGCGGTGGCGGGGCTGGTGGAGCGGGTGGTGGAGCTGTTCGGCTAGGGAGGGTCTGCGCGTTCTCCGCTGAAGTGCGGTCGTACCGGCGGCGGTGTGGGCCAGACTGCGCCACTGGGGCTCGTGGAAGCCGATCAACCGCACCGGGGTGAGTGCCGATGAGCGGGATGCTCGACGTGATCGACCTGCTGGCGAGCTGGGTCGAGGGCAGGGAACGGCAGGGGAGCCCGGTCGCTGCTCTCGGCCTGCTGGTCAGCGACGCGCTGGCGCACGACCCGGCGTTCCGGACCTGGCTGGACGAGACGACGAGCGGGGCGGTGACTGGGCGGAGCAGGCTGCGGGTCGCGCTGGCGCTGGAGGAGGCGGCCGAACGCGATCCCCGCTTCGGCCGCCACTTGGCGGAGGCGGTGGGCACGGCCACCTCCGCGCCGCTCGAACCGGCCGGGTTCCCGGTCGTCCGGTTCGGCGGGGTGGTCGCCGACGACGTGGACGTGGTCGGCCCGCTCTTCTTCGGCCGTGACGACGCCGAGCGCGACCTGGCGGACGGCCTGCTGCGCGACGGCTTCCTGCCCACCACGGTGTACGCGGAGGTGCTCAACGGCCGGAAGAACCTGATCATCGGCCGCAAGGGCACCGGGAAGAGCGCGATCTGCGTGCGCCTGTCGATGAACGGCGCCGTGCCGGGGGAGACCTGCCTGATCACCCCGGACGACGCGGTCGGCGAGGAGCTGCGCCACTTCGTGCTGGGCGGGCTCACCAACGCCGCGGCGAAGGCGCTGCTCTGGCGGTACGTGCTCGCCGTCCACGCCGCCCGCTTCCTCGTGCGGCACGCGAGCGGCGGTCGTCACGGGAAGCGCCGACCGGCGTCGGTGAAGGCGCTGGAGCGGTTCCTGCGCGACAACGGCGAACTCGACGACATGAGCCTCTACCACCGGATCGTCGCCGCCGGGCGCGGCCTGCGCTCGTCGTTCTCGCTGGAGGCGTTCGGTCTGATCAAGCTGGGCGCGGAGGGCGGTGGCGAGGCGCAGGGCGTGCGGGCGTCCCGGCAGGCGGACGTCCTCGAATCCGGAGTTCGGCGGGCGTTCGCGGATCTGGGGTGCGAGCGGAAGGGGCACGGGGCCCTGCTGTTCCTGGTCGACCAGTTGGAGCAGGTCTGGTTGGGGGAGCAGGACAGCGAGGCGTTCGTCATCGGGCTGCTGCTGGCTGGCAAGCACGCCGCGCTGACCTACGGCGGGTCGATCCGCTGCGCCTTCTTCCTGCGCTCGGACATCTACGACTCGCTGAGCTTCAGCGACGCCGACAAGTTCCACAGCGACGAGATCCGGATCAGCTGGAACACCAAGCAGTTGCACGACCTGGCGCTGGCGCGGGCCCGCGCCTCCCTGGGGCGCGACCTCACCCCGGACGAGCTGTGGGGCGAGGTCTTCCCCGCCGAGGTGGACGGCGAGCCGACTGCCGACTACCTGTTCACCCGCAGCCTCCCCCGCCCGCGCGACGTGATCCAGTTCCTCAACCAGTGCCGCGACACGGCGCTCGCCGCCGGGCGCCACCGGATCACCGAGGACGACGTGCGCGAGGCGACCCTGGTGTTCTCCCGCTGGAAGACGCGCGACCTGCCGAAGGAGTACGGCACCCGGTTCCCGTTCCTCACCGAGCTGCTGGTGGTGTTCCGGGACGCGTCCCACCTGCTGACCAGGGACGGGATCGCCGAACTGCTCCTGGTCCACCAGGACTCGCTCATGCAGCGCCACAGCCGGTACGAGGACCTGCTCAACGCTGACGTGGTGATCGAGCTGCTGTTCTCCGTGGGCTTCCTCGGCGTCCGCCGAAGTGGCCGCTACGTCTACGGAGGCGCCGAAGAGCGGACCGTGCAGCCGTACGAGTCCGACTTCTGCGTGCACCCCTGCTTCCGGCCCGCGCTCAACACCACCGAACCGCCCGCGCTGGCCGCGCTGGAAATGCCCCCCGACCACGGCGTCGTCGTCCAGACCGGTTACATCCGAGGGGGGATCAACACCAGCAACTCGTTCGGCGGGGCGGACGTGGACATCTCCCCCAGGGACGACGAGCGGGGCTGACGGCCCGACGCGGTGCGTTCGCGCCCGTGCTGGCTGGTGGGGCGCCCGGCCAGGACCAGCGGCGGACGAGACCCGGCCTCGCCGCCACCGCGTCCGGTGGCCACCCGGTTGATCCGCCCGACCGCGCCCGTGACCCGCTTGCGCGCGACCGGAACCGGCACCGGCGCAGGGGGACGCGGGCGACGGGCCGGTGCTCGTCACCGTCGAGCACCTCGGGCGGGCGCTGCTGCGGTTGTCCGGCACGCGGGTCGCGGAACTGCTGGCGCGCAACGGGTTCACCGCCGAGCAGGTGCGCATCGGGCCCGCTGGCGCCCCACCTCCACGCCTTCGCAGGCTCGCGGGCCGTCCGGGGCGGGCGGGACGCCACCACCGCGTCCGACCTGCTGCTCGCCGTCCTCGCGCTGGACGAGCTGCTCCACGCGCACGGCGAGGCGCTCAAGCCGGAACTGCTGCCCGCCAACGACGCGGGCTCCGTCCTGCGCTCCTGCTGCGCGGACGCCGACGCCCTGCGCGACCTCGTCCCCACCGGCCGGGTCTTCACGGGCAGGCCGTTCCTGGTCGCCCCGAAGGTGGGTGGTGAGGAGGAGAACGCCACGCGGCTGAGCCCGGCCGCCGAGCGGGTCATGGGGGCGGTGCGGCAGCGGGTCTCGGACGGGGCGCGGTTCGGCACGCGCCTGCTCGTGCGGGAACTGCTCGACGACGAGGGCGGCGAGGTCGTGAAGCTGCTGGCGCGCCAGGGCGCGGACGTGGAGCGGTTGCGCGCGGGGCTCCAGGCGTAGGGTCGTCGCGCAGGGACGAGCACACGGGGCGGTCGGGTGGACGAGGCAGGCGCCGGGGCGAAGCGCTGGGCTCCGCTGCTCACCGCCCTGATCTTCCCGGTGGCCCTCAACCTGCGCCCCGCGATCACCTCGGTCGGCCCGCTGCTCCCGGACATCGCCGCCGACGAGGGGCTCAGCGAGGCCGGGCAAGGACTCCTCGGCGCGCTGCCGCTGATCGCGTTCGGCCTCGCCTCGCCGTTCGTGCACCGGATCTCCACCCGGATCGGCGCCGAGCGCACCCTCCTGGTCGCGCTCCTGGCGCTCGCGGCGGGCCTGCTGACCCGCTCGTTCACCGGCCACCCTGGGCTGTGGGTCGGAACCGCCCTGCTGGGCGCCGCGATCGGCGTGGGCAACGTGCTCGCGCCCTCGGTGGTCAAGCGCGACTACAGCGGCGCCGTCTCCGCGGCGACCGGGGTCTACTCGGCGTTCATGACCACCGCCGCCGCCACCGCGTCGGCCGTGGCCGTCCCGCTGTCCGCGCCGCTGGGCTGGCGCGGCTCGCTCGCGGTGTGGGCGGTCCCGGCGCTGCTGATCGCGCTGCTGTGGCTGCCCAGGGCCCTGCCCGCGCCGACCCGCAGCGACCCGCTCCCGGAAGCGGCCACCACCAGCGTGTGGCGGCAACCGACCGCCTGGGTGCTGACCGCGTTCATGGGCCTGCAGTCGACCACCTTCTACGTCGTGGTCACCTGGCTGCCCACGATCGAGACCACGGCGGGCGTCAGCCCCGAGCAGGCCGGTCTGCACCTGTTCGCCTACCAGGTCACCGGGATCGCCGCGGGGCTGGTGATCCCGCGCCTGATGCGGGACCCGGCCACCCAGGTCGCGGCGGCGGTCACCGCGAGCACCCCGATGCTGCTGGGCGTCCTCGGCCTGCTGGCCGCACCGGGGCTGAGCGCGCTGTGGACCGTCGTGATCGGCCTGGGCACCGGGTCGTCCCTGGTGGTGGCGCTGTCCCTGATCGGCCTGCGCGGTCGCACGCACGCCGAGACCACCGCGCTCTCCGGCATGGCCCAGTCCCTCGGTTACCTGCTGGCCGCGGCGGGCCCGGTCGCGGCCGGTCACCTCGCCGAGCGCACCGGGTCGTGGCGGGCCTCGTTGTGGCTGGTCGCGGCGCTGGCGGTGGTCCAGATCGTGGTGGCCCTGCGCGCGGGCCGGGTGCCCGACCGCCGCACCGCGCAGAGCTGAACCCCACTCGCGAACCCCTGCGGCTGTGGCGCGCCTCACGAACTGACCAAATGACCGATCCGGTCAGTATCTTCAACACCATGATCACCACGAAGCAGCGACGAGCACTCGTAGTCGGCGCCGGGATCACCGGACTCGCCACCGCCGGACGCCTGCGCAGGGCCGGGTGGACCCCCGTCCTCGTCGAGCGCTCCGCCCAGCGCCGCTCCGGCGGCTACTTCATCGCCCTGTTCGGCGCCGGTCACGCCGCCGCCCGCAGGCTCGGCATCCTCGACCACCTGCACGACCGCACCGCCCCCCGACCCCCGCTGGAGATCGACCGCGCGGGCGGCTCGCGCCCCGGCTTCGGCATGACCGACCTGCCCGGCAAGCCCTGGATGATGCTGCGCGGCGACGCCGAGCGGGCTGCGTTCGCCGCGCTCCCCGGCGACGTCGAGATCCGCTTCTCCACCGTCCCCGCCGCCATCGCCCAGGACGCGGACGGCGTCGACGTCACCCTGCTCGACACCGCGACGGGCACGTCCACCACCGAGCGGTTCGACCTGGTCGTCGGCGCCGACGGGCTCCGCTCCGCGGTCCGCTCGCTCGTGTTCGGCCCGCACGAGCGCTACCTCAAGCGGCTCGGCTACATGATCGCCGCGTTCGAGCACGACGGCCCGCTCGACGGCCTCGAACCGGGCCGGGGCGCGATGCTGCTCGAACCCCACCGCTCGATGTGGGTCTTCGCCTTCGCCGACCACAACCCGACGGTCCTGTTCAGCTACCGCGCCGACGACGTCGACGCCCAGTTCACCGGCGCCCTCGCGCAGCGGGTCAGGGAGGCGTTCGGCCCGCAGCCCACCGGCCGCGTCCTCGGCGCCGCGCTCGACTCGCTGGAGAAGGCCGACACCGCCCTGTTCGACTCGGTCGAGCAGGTCCGCATGGACACCTGGCGCCGGGGCCGCGTCGTCCTGGTCGGCGACTCCGCCTGGTGCGCCACCCTCTACTCCGGCATGGGCGTCTCCGCGGGCTTCGCGGGCGCCGAGCTGCTCGGCGCGGCCCTGGAGGCCACCCCCGACGACGTGCCCGGCGCGCTCGCCGAGTGGGAGCGCGGCCTGCGCCCGCACATCACCGCCCACCAGGACGCCGCCCCCGACCAGCGCCGGGTGTTCGTGCTGGACAACCGGGTGCAGGTCGCCCTGCGCCGCGCCCTCCCGCTGATCACCCGCACCCGGCCGGGCAAGCGGCTGGCCGAGCGCGTCATGGGCTTCGACGAGATCGCCCGCACCAAGAACGCCGATATCGTGGGCGAGGCGCTGAGCCGCTCGGCCCGAACCGGAACGCGGGAGAAGAACACACTTGTCCGACCTGCCTGAGACCCCCTCGCCCAAGGCGGCCCGCATCCTGGCCGCCGCGGGCGAGCTGCTGCTCGCCCGCGGTGTCCGGGGCGTCACGATCGCCGAGGTCGCCCAGCGCGCCCACGTCGGCAAGGGCACCGCCTACCTGTACTGGAAGACCAAGGAGGACCTGGTCCTCGACCTGGTCTGCCGCGACTTCCTCGCCCTCTCCGGCGAGGTCACCGCGCGGCTAGCCACCGACCCCGGCCTGGTCCGCCCCTCCCGGCTGTGCGCGCACATCGTCGCCGCCGCCCCGGCGCACCCGTTCGTCAACGCGGTCAAGGCCGGCGGCGGCGAGCTGCTGGGGCCGCTCGCGGCCGACCCGCGCGCGGCCGAGCTGCTCGACCTGCTCGGCCCCGACGGGGTGATGCGGCGCGTCCTGCCGATCTGGCGCGCCCACGACCTGGCCCGCGACGACTGGCCGCTGCCCGACCAGGCGTTCGCGCTCCAGGCCCTGCTCACCGGCTTCCTGCTGTGCCCGGCCCCGAACGACCTCGACCCGACCGCCGTGCTGCCCGCCGCCGTGACCGCGCTGCTCGGCCCCGAGCGCGCCACCGAGGAGCAGGTCCGGTCCGCCGCCGACGCGGGAACGCGGGTCATCGCCGGGGAGCAGGCCGCCGCGCGGGCGCTCGTCGGCCTCCCGGCCACCACCGGTTGACGAGCCGCCGGCTGACGAGTCACCGGCTGAAGATCCACCGACCGGGGAACCGCTGACCGTCCGTCACCGAATTTCGGGGGACGGAACGGTCACCCCCGCACCAGCCGGGGGAATCGGACAAAGGCCGCACGCCTTCAGCAACCGTACAGGTTCCCGTGTTATGGTCCCCGCCATGCCCAGCAGTGCCGACCGGAGCGCCGACGCTGACGAGTGCAGTACCGGGCCGGGTTCGGCCCGGCCTGACCTGCATGAACCCGGCGGCGCCCGGCCGTCGGCCGCGCCGCCGCGCCCGGCTGCCCGCGCCCTGCGCGCCGGAGGCCGCGCCCGCTCGACGGTGCGCTTCCCGTGCCCGAGACCGCCCACGCCCGGCGGTGGCACGTCACCGCGCGTAACCCGCTTCCGGGGGAACGCGCGTCCCCGGCTCTCGCCCGTCCGCGTCCCGCGCCGGACCGCGCCGCCCCGCTCGCCCGCGCCGAGGCGCCCCTAGTCGGCGACCCTGGACGACGGGCGGACCGCGCTCCCCGCGCGAGCCCGCGTCCCGGCGCGCGGCACCACCACGCCCCGCCGAGGGCGACCCCCGAGCACCACCGCGCCGGACCCACCCGGCGCGGTGCCAACCCAACCCCGAGCACAACGTGAGGACGGACCGGACCCCGCATGGAATGGATGCTCAGCCCCGAGCTGTGGATCGCCTTCAGCACCCTGCTGCTGCTGGAGATCGTGCTCGGCATCGACAACATCGTGTTCATCTCCATCCTCGCCGGGCGGCTGCCCGCCGACCAGCAGAAGAAGGCCAGGACCATCGGCCTCTCGCTCGCGTTGGTCACCCGGCTGATCCTGCTCGCGTCGCTGTCCTGGGTGATCGGCCTGACCGCGCCGCTGTTCACCGTGCTCGGCCAGGAGATCTCCGGGCGCGACCTGATCCTGCTCATCGGCGGCCTGTTCCTGCTGGGCAAGGCCACCTACGAGATCCACGAGCAGCTGGAGGGCAGCGACCACGCCAAGTCCAGCAAGACCGTCTCGTTCGCCTCGGTGATCGCGCAGATCCTCGTGCTGGACGTGGTGTTCTCGCTCGACTCGGTGATCACCGCCGTCGGCATGGTCGACGAGCTCGGCATCATGATCGCCGCCGTCGTGGTCGCCATGGCCATCATGCTGCTGTCGGCGGGCGCGATCAGCGACTTCGTCAACCGCCACCCCACGGTCAAGATGCTGGCCCTGTCGTTCCTGCTGCTCATCGGCGGCAGCCTGATCGCCGAGGGCCTGGACCAGCACATCGCCAAGGGCTACGTGTACGGCCCGATCGCGTTCTCCGTCCTGGTGGAGTTCCTGAACCTGAAGGCGCGCAGCAAGCGGGAGAAGAAGCCCGTCCAGCTGCACCCGACCTACGTGAAGGGCCAGCAGGGCTCGACGGCGGGCGAGGGCGCTGCGGGTGAGGGCGCTGCGGGCGAGGGCGCGATCGCCGCGCCCGGCGCGACCGCCACGGCCACCGCCCCGGCGAGGACCGAGGTCGAGACCGATCCCGGCAAGTCCTCCGGGGAGCCCACGGGCAGGGCGTGACGCGCTGAACGGCCGTCCCACCCCGGTGGGGCGGCCGTTCTCCGCGCCCGCCGCGCGCCGCGCCCGCCCGCGCCGCTAGGTTGATCACTGTCCGCCCGGTGCCCGCAGGGGAGTGGGAACGTGGAACTGCCGCGCAGCCGCCCGGCGAAGGACCGGCCAGGGGCCGCAGCCTGGTTCGGCCCGCTCGCGCTGGGACTGGCCCTGATCAGCTGGCTGTTCCCCCTCGGCGCCCTGTGGACCGCGGGCGTCGCGCTCGCGCTGGCCGTGCTGTCCATGGCCACCGACCGCGCCTACCGACTGGACTGGACCGCCGTCGCGGGCTGCTCCCTCGGCGTCGCGCAGTTCGCCTTCACCGCCCTGCTGCTGGTCGTGGAGCTGTCCCCCGCCTGACCACGCGCACCCCCGGTCACCGCCCCCGACGCCGGTGCGCGAGGATCGGCCGCCAGTGCGGTGGCTGGTCGTGGCCCGTGGCGGCCTCGGCGGGAACGGGGTGAGCGTGGACGAGCGGGACAGGTCGATCATCCGGGAGCTGCAGGCCGACGCGCGGCTGACCAACCGGCAGCTCGCCGCGCGGATCGGGCTCGCGCCGTCGAGCACGCTGGTGCGCACCAGGGCGCTGGAGCAGAGCGGCACGATCGCCGGCTACCACGCCGAGGTCGACCTGACCCGGATCGGGCGAGGCGTGCAGGCCCTGATCGCGTTCCAGGTCCGGCCGCTCAGCCGCGAGGTGATCCGCGCGTTCGAGGCGTTCGCCCTCCAGCAGCCCGAGGTGCTCTCGGTGTTCGTGCTCGGCGGCGGCGACGACTTCCTGGTGCACGTCGCGGTGGCCTCCGTGGAGGACATGCACGCGCTGATGATGGACCGGTTCAGCAAGCGCAAGGAGGTCGTCGGCTTCCGCACCTCCATCGTCTACGACCACACCCGGCGCTGGGAGGTCGAGCCGAACGGCGAGGCCGGAACCCGCTGACCCCGCCGAACGGAGTTCGGCCACCGGGCGCTGGACCGGCCGCTGCCGAACATCGTTCGGCTCGCGCGTCGTGTCGCCGACCTTCCTGCTTGCCTCTCGGCGTTGGACCGAACCGACGAGAGGTGGACCCGATGGACGGAACCGGCAGCGCCGCGCCCGAGCGGCTGGTGGTCGAGCGCGGTCGCCGCAGCGGCCAGGTGATCGCGATCAGCGTCGACTCCACCCGGCTCGGCCCCGCGCTGGGCGGCTGCCGCGTCAGGGCGTACCCGACCTGGCGGGACGGGGTCGTCGACGCCGTGCGGCTGTCGGCGGCGATGACGGAGAAGGCCGCGCTCGCCGGACTGCGGCACGGCGGCGGCAAGACCGTCGTGGCGCTGGAACCGGGGTTCGCCGGGCCGCGCGCCGACCTGCTCGCCGACGTGGGCGACCTGGTGGAGGGCTTCGGCGGCGACTACGTGACCGGCCCGGACGTCGGGACCGGACCCGCCGACATGGTCGGCATCGGGCGGCGCACCCGGCACGTGCTGTGCAGGCCCGAGGCGGAGGGCGGCAGCGGCGACTCGTCCGTGCCCACCGCGCTCGGGGTCGGCGCGGCGCTCGACGCGGTGCGCGCGCACCTGTGGCCGGGGCGGGACCTGTCCGCGCTGAGCTTCGCGGTGCACGGGCTCGGGCACGTGGGCGCGCTCGTGGCCCGGCGCCTCGCGGCGGCCGGGGCCCGGCTCGTGGTGTCCGATGTGGACACCTCGCGCCGCGCGCTGGCCGAATCCCTCGGCGCCGCCTGGGTCTCCCCGGAGGAGGCGCTGGTCGCGGACGTGGACGTGCTGGTCCCGTGCGCGGTCGGCGGCGTCCTCACCGCCGGGATCGTCGGGGACCTGCGCTGCGCGGCCGTCGTCGGGGCCGCCAACAACCAGCTCGACCACGACGCGACCGCCGACCTGCTGCACGCGCGCGGCGTGCTGTGGGCGCCGGACCCGGTGGTCAGCGGGGGCGGGGTCATCGCGTCGGTGGCCCGCGAGCGCGAGGGCGCGTCGGCGCGGGAGGCCGAGGAGCGGGTGCGCGGCATCGGGGCCCGCCTCGGGCGGATCCTCGACGCGGCAACGGCTTCCGGCACGACCCC
This sequence comes from Actinosynnema pretiosum, assembly GCF_002354875.1. Classification (GTDB taxonomy): domain Bacteria; phylum Actinomycetota; class Actinomycetes; order Mycobacteriales; family Pseudonocardiaceae; genus Actinosynnema; species Actinosynnema auranticum. The sequence goes on along the minus strand of NZ_CP023445.1, from coordinate 5,103,750 downwards.
GCTGCACGAGACCCGGCGGGTGGTGCGGGAGCTGCTCGCCGCCGCGTGACGCCGGGACCGGCCGCCGAACGCGCTCGGGACCGGTCCGGGGTGCGCGCCCCGGACCGGCCCCGAGCCTCAGGCGGTCTCCGCCGCGGCGGCCCGACCGGCCTGCCGCCCGGAGAACAGGCACCCGCCCAGGAAGGTGCCCTCCAGCGCGCGGTACCCGTGCACCCCGCCGCCGCCGAACCCGGCGACCTCGCCCGCCGCGTACAGCCCCCGCACCGGCTGCCCGTTCGCGCCGAGCACCCGCCCGGACAGGTCCGTCTGCAACCCGCCCAGCGTCTTGCGCGTGAGGACGTTCATCCGGATCGCGATGAGCGGCCCGGCCGCCGGGTCCAGGATCTTGTGCAGCGGCGCGGTCCTGGCCAGGCTGTCGCCCACGTACGCCAGCGAGTTCCGGATGCCCATCACCTGGTTGTCCTTGGTGAACGGGTTGTCCACCTGCCGGTCCCGCACCTCGATCTGCGCCCGCAGGTCCTCCAGCCGCACCCGGTTCGACCCGGTCAGCCGGTTCATCCCGGCCACCAGGTCCGGCAGCGAGCTCGCGACGACGAAGTCCGCGCCCCGGTCCATGAACGCCTTGACCGGCGGGGGCGTGCTGTTGAGCAGCCTGCTCGCCAGGTACCCGAGCAGGTCCTTGCGGGTCAGCTCCGGGTTCTGCTCCGACCCGGACAGCACGAACTCCTTGTCGATGATCCGCTTGTTCAGCACGAACCACGAGTGGTCGTGCCCGGAGCGCGCGATCAGCTCCAGCGTGCCGAGCGTGTCGTAGCTGGGCACCCCCGGCAGCGGGAACCGGCGGCCGTTGCCGTCCAGCCACAGCGACGACGGCGCGGCCAGCACCCGGATTCCGTGCCCCGGCCAGATGGGGGAGTGGTTGGCCAGACCCTCGGTGTAGTGCCACATCCGGTCCCGGTTGACCAGCCGCGCCCCGGCCGACTGGCTGATCGCCAGCATCCGCCCGTCCACGTGCGCGGGCACGCCGGTGACCATCCGCGCGGGCGGCGTCCCCAGCCGCGCGGGCCAGTTGGCGCGCACCAGGTCCAGGTTGCCGCCGATGCCGCCGGAGGTGACGACCACGACCGGCGCGCGCAGCTCGAAGTCCCCGACCTGCTTGCGGGAGCTGGGCGTCCCGCGCGCGGCGCCGCTCGCCTCCAGCACGGCCCCGCGCACGCCGGTGACCGCGCCGTTCGTGGTGACCAGCGCGTCCACCCGGTGCCGGAACCGGAACGACACCCGCCCGCGCTCCGCGTGCTGGCGCACCAGCTTCTCGAACGGCTCCATCACGCCGGGGCCGGTGCCGAGGGTGATGTGGAAGCGCGGCACCGAGTTGCCCGGCCCGTCCGCGAGCTGCCCGCCGCGCTCGGCCCAGCCGACGATCGGCACCCACGACACGCCCAGCCCCGCCAGCCACGACCGCTTCTCCCCGGACGCGAACTCCAGGTACGCGTTCGCCCACTTGGCCGCCCAGTGGTCCTCGCCCAGCGGGTCGTTCACCCCCCGGTCGAACCCGGCGGTGTTGAACCAGTCCGCGCGGGCCAGGTCCAGCGAGTCCTTGATGCCCGCCAGGCGCTGCTCGGTCGAGTCGACGAAGAACAGCCCGCCCAGCGACCAGAACGCCTGGCCGCCCAGGCTCGCCTCCGGCTCCTGGTCCAGCAGCAGCACCTTCCGGCCCGCCGCCGCGAGCTCCGAGGTCGCCACGAGACCGGCGAGCCCGCCGCCGACGACGATCGCGTCGGCGTCCGCGCTCGCCGAGGGAGCGGCGGCGGCTTCCGCGAAACCCAGTGCTCCCAACGCTGATCCGGCGGCGGCCCCGCCACCGGCCGCCAGCAGTGCCCGCCTGGTCAAGCTGCTCGGGTCCGGACGCATCGTCGCAAGTCCTCCCTGGCGCTGGGTGCGCACCGGGGCGTCCGCCGAGGGGGCGGGCGGCCCGGTGGCCGATCACCACAGCGAACCAGCAGCGCTCCGACCGGTGATAGTGGCCGAGGTGCTAAAAGTGCCCGGAGGTGTTGTGCGCGCCCCGCAAAAGCCGCGCGGGCGAACCGGCTCAGCTGGGCAGGCGGGCCACCGAGCCGAAGAACTCGTCGATCCGGTGCACGACCTCGGTGAAGCTGTCCGCCGTCAGCGGCTTGCGCACGTAGGCGTTCGCGCGCAGCCGGTAGCTGGCCACCAGGTCCGCCTCGGCGGCGGACGAGGTGAACACCACCACCGGCAGCGACCGCAGACCGGGGTCGGCCTTGATCTGCTCCAGCACCTCGTGCCCGGACAGGCCCGGCAGGTTCAGGTCCAGCAGCACCAGGTTCGGCTTCGGGGCCCGGCTGTACCGACCGCTGCGCAGCAGGAACCCCAGCGCCTCACCGCCGTCGCGCACCACGTGCAGCTCCACCGGGCGGTCCGCCAGCGCCTCCGCCACCAGCAGCGCGTCGCCGGGGTCGTCCTCCACCAGCAGGACGTCGATCCGGGGCCGGGGCGCACCCTCCACGGACGCCCAGAACGCCGCCGTGAAGTCGTACAGTCTGCTCACCGCTCGACCGTACCGGCTGGGCGCGGCGCGCACGTGATGAACGGATCCCGGCCCCTCCGGCCACCGGGCGCCGCGCGATTCGCATGACAGGGGTTGCCCCCGGTCCGCCCTCGCGCGCAGACTCGGCCGGGCAAACTGCCCACACGCACCAGCGCGCCCGGAAACCACCCTGAGCACCACCCGCCTACCCCTGCGGCGGTCCTGAAGCACCCCGGTGCGCGCGAGGTGCCCCTGCACAGAGTGGAACCCGTTGTGAGCAGAGTGAAACCCAGGCTCGCCGCAGGCGCGGGCCTGTCGGCCGCGGCCGTCGTCGGCGCCGCCTTCCTCGTCGTCCAGCCCGCCACCGCCGACGGCTTCACCGGCCCGGTGGTCGGTCTCGGCGGCAAGTGCCTGGACGTGGCCGGGGCGAGCAGCGCCAACGGCACGGCCGTGCAGCTCCACACCTGCAACGGCACGAGCGCCCAGTCCTGGACCGTGGACACCGGCGCCAAGACGATCAAGGCGCTGGGCAAGTGCCTCGACGTGGTCGACGACGGCAGGCACGACGGCGCGCTCCTGCAGATCTGGGACTGCGCCAACGTCCCCGAGCAGCGGTGGACCGTCGACCAGACCGGCCGCATCGTCGGCCAGGGCAGCGGCAAGTGCGTCGACGTGCCCGCGGGCAACACCGCCGACGGCACCCGCCTGCAGGTCTGGACCTGCGACGCGTGGAGCCCGTACCAGCGGTGGACCACGCCCGGCGGCGGCGGCACGAACCCGACCACGACCACCACCTCCCAGGTCCCCGGCCGCTCGGACCTGGCCACCCCGGCGAAGAAGGACATCGCCATGCGGCTGGTGTCCAGCGCCGAGAACTCCTCGCTGGACTGGCGCGCCCAGTTCGCCTACATCGAGGACATCGGCGACGGTCGCGGCTACACGGCGGGCATCATCGGCTTCTGCTCCGGCACCGGCGACATGCTGGAGCTGGTCGAGCACTACACCTCGGTGAAGCCGAACAACGCCCTCGCCGGCTACCTCCCGGCGCTGCGCCGGGTCAACGGCACGCCGTCCCACGAGGGCCTCGACCCCGGCTTCCAGCAGGCGTGGCGCACCGCCGCGCAGGACCCGGTGTTCCAGCAGGCGCAGGAGAGCGAGCGGGACCGGGTGTACTTCAACCCGTCCGTCAACCAGGCCAAGTCCGACGGCCTGCGCGCGCTCGGCCAGTTCGCCTACTACGACGCGATCGTCATGCACGGCGGCGGCAACGACCAGGCCAGCTTCGGCACGATCCGCCGCAAGGCCATGGCCCGCGCCAAGACCCCGGCGCAGGGCGGCGACGAGACGGCGTACCTGCACGCGTTCCTGGACGAGCGGGTCGCGGCGATGAAGCTGGAGGAGGCGCACGAGGACACCTCGCGCGTGGACACCGCGCAGCGGGTGTTCCTCAACAACGGCAACCTCGACCTGAACACGCCGCTGGCGTGGAAGGTCTACGGCGACCCGTTCCGGATCGACTAGCCCGGACCGCGTCGACCAGCCCGGACCACCGAGGCGCCCGGTCCCCGTCCGCGGGGCCGGGCGCCTCGGCGCGTCACCGCCCCGGATCGGTGCTCACGGTGATCGGCGTCAGGTGCGCCAGCGGGGACGACGTGCCGTCCACGACCCGGTCGAACCGGCGGTCGCCCTTGAGGTGCTTGGCGAAGAACGCCGACAGGTAGGTGACCGCGACCTGGCGCTGCTCCGGCTCGGTCAGCTGCCGGACCGGCCGCTCGTCCGCGACCTGCGCGCACTGGCCCGGTCCCGGCCGGGTGCTCGGGCCGCCTGCCCAGGCCTCGGCCGCGTCGTCGGTGGCCATCACCTGCCCGCTCGACGGCGACCACTCGGTGTTGTACGCGTTGTGGTTCGCCCCCCGCACCTCCCACAGCGCGATCTGCGCGCTGTTGTGCCCGCGCGCGTTGGCGAAGTGCTGCGGACCGCCGGTCGCGTAGTCGCAGGACCCGGCCAGCGCGCCGAACGGGATGTCGGTGACCCGGTAGTCCAGGTTCTCCGGCGCGTCCTCGTCCGGCGCGTAGTAGGTCACCGACGCCAGCGGCACCACCGCGCGGATCGCCACGCCCTCCGGCATCCGGTCCCGGTTCGCCCGCGCCGCCTGCCACATCACGGCCCGCCCGCCGCGCGAGTGCCCGACCACGCCCACCGAGCCCAGGTCGACGTGACCGGTGAAGCCCAAGCGCCCCAACGGTTCCGCGAGCGGCCCGGTGCCGTCCTCGGCCAGCCGCCGCCACATCCGCAGGTGCTCGTAGCCCACCTCGGCGCGCGCCAGGTCCGCGATCTGCCCCAGCTCCCCGGCGTTCACCCCGCTCACGCCGATCGACACCACCACGAACCCGCGCTCCGCCAGCGCCCGCCCGAGGTAGTCGTAGCCCCGGTGGTTGGGCAGCGCGGGGGTGCCCGCCGCGCACGGCCACCGGCTCAGCGCCACCGACGCGTCCTGCAACCGCCCCTCCAGCCGCTCGACCTCCGCCGGGTCGGTCACCGGGTCCGGGCCGTAGAGCGCGGTGTAGGAGGACTTCCAGGCCGCCTCGGCGTCCCGGTCCGCGCAGCTGTGCCAGAGGCCGTGCTGGATCAGCACCAGCGGCAGCTTCCCGCGCCTGGCGAGGTCGGCGGGGTAGTGCACCCGGCCGACCAGTTCCAGGTCGGCCAGCCGCGCGGGCTCGCCCTCCACGGGCGAGGCGTGGAAGCCGGGCACGTGGAACGCGGCGTCGCCGAGGTCGTAGTCGGCGGTGCGCACCGTGACCGGGTGCGCCAGCGCGGTGGCGGGGGTGAGGGTGACCGCGAGCAGCGCGGCGGCCACCAGCAGTGATCGCTTGACCATGGGTGGGAGTTCTACCGGTCGGTTGTGCGGAACCGGTGAGCGTCGTGCGATGAGCTCGCGCTCCACCGGGGTCAGCCCTCCAGGACGGCCTGCGCCAGCAGGGTCAGCGCCGCCTGCGACGGTGAACCGGGCTCCGCCGTCACCAGCGTCAGCGCCTGCTCCGGCGCGTCCGCGGGCCGCAGAGCCTGCTGCCGCACGGACATCGCGCCCACCAGCGGGTGCCGCATCTCGTGCTCGTCGCTCCCGCAGGCCTTCACCCGGTGCCCCGCCCACAGCGCCGCGAACTCCGCGCTGCCGGTCACCAGCTCGCCGACCAGCGCGCTGAGCAGCCGGTCGTCCGGGTGCCTGCCCGCCGTCGCGCGCAGGTTCCCCACCACCGCCCTGGCCTTGGCCTCCCACCTCGGGTACAGCTCGCGGGTGTGCGCGTCCAGGAACACCAGGCGCGCCATGTTCGGCCGCTCCGCCGGGCGGTCCACCGAGTCGCGGTCCAGGTGCCCGGCGAACAGGGCGTGCCCCAGCGGGTTCCACGCCAGCACGTCCGTGCGCCTGCCCAGCAGCACGGCGGGCACGGCGCCCAGCGCGGCGAGCAGCTCGGTCGCGGACGCGCTCACCCGCTCCACCGGCGGTCGCTTCACCGCGCCCCTGCGGCGGGGCCTGGCGAGCGCGCGCAGGTGCTCGTGCTCGTCCCGGTCCAGCCGCAGCGCGCGGGCGATGCCGTCGACCACCTCGGTCGAGGCGTTCACCGACAGCCCCTGTTCGAGGCGCACGTAGTAGGACGCGCTCACCCCGGCGAGCCCGGCGACCTCCTCCCGCCGCAACCCCGGCACCCGGCGGCGCTCGCCGTAGGTGTCGAGCCCGACGTCGGCGGGGCGCAACCGCGCCCGGCACGCCTGGAGGTACTCCGCGAGCTGACCCGGTCCGTCCACGGGACCAGTGTGCGCCACGGCGGGGCGCGCCAGCCTGCCGGCGCGAGTGGTAGGAAGCGCGCGGGCTGGCCGGGGCGCGGCGACCCGAACCAGCCTGGGGGCGACGACCCGACCCGAGGAGGACCATGACCACCACCCGAGTCCGCGCCGACGACGACCCGACCGGGGAGCTCGACCTCGCCGACTTCGCCTTCACCCGCGCCGCCTGGCTGCCCGCGCCCGTCGAGCGGGTGTACGCGCTGGTCAGCGACGTCTCGCTGATCGACCGCTGGAGCCCGACCGCGTCCGGCGTGCGCTACGACGACGGCGCGGGCCCCGAACCCGGCGCGTGGTTCGGCGGCCACAACCGGCGCGGCGAGCGCGAGTGGGCCAGCCGCTCCCAGGTGCTCGCCGCCTCGCCGCCGGAGGAGTTCTCGTTCGTCGTGGGCGGGGTGGCGGAGGGGGCGGTGCGCTGGCGCTGGACGTTCCGCGCCGACGGCGGCGGCACGATCGCGCGGCAGGAGTGGCGGCTGCTGCGCCCCCACCCCGCGTTCGGCCCGACCCGCCGCGACGTGGCCGCCCTGCGCGCCACCATGGCCGCCAGCGCGGAGACGACGCTGCTGGCTCTGGCCCGGTGGTTGCACGAGCACCCGGAGGGGTGAGCTGGGGCGGGGTGGGTGGCGCCGCGGGGGCGCCGCCCACCCCGCTGGTTCGTTGTTCACGCTGCCCGTTCGCCGCTCACGTCGCTCGCTTGCTGTTCATGCCGCTGGTTCGCCGTTCGCCCCGCAGGTTCGCTGCCCACGCCGCAGGCTCGCCGTTCGCCCCTCGCTCGCCGCTCATTCCGCTGGGCCGCTGGGCCGCCGCCTCGCCGGTTCGTCGCACCCCGGCAGGCGGGCCGTCCCCGCCCCTTCGTCGCCCGGAGCCCTTTCGCCCGTTTTGGCTACACTCGACGTGGTCGGTGCCGTTCGTCGGGGAGAGGTCGTCCGTGGGCCACGCGCGCGCAGAACGCGGTCGCACCGCGACGCCGCGCGCCCGCGAGGTGGCGCCGATGTCGCTCGTCGCCCCGTTCGCCGCGTCCGTCGTCGCGGTCGGCGACCCGCTGCCCGACGTGCACCTGTCGGTCATGTCCGCCGCGCTCGTCCTGCAGTCCGCGCTGTGGCACGGCGCGCTGGGCCGGGTCCGCTCGACGTGGCTGTTCGTCCAGCTCGCCGTGATCCTCGGCGGGTTCGCGGGCACGCACGTCGCGTCGACCAACCACGCGCCCGCGATGGTCGCCGACCCGCTGCCGTGGACCGTGCCGATGCTCGACCTCGTGGCCGCCGTCGGGGTGGTCGCGCTGCTCGCCTCCTTCGAGGACTCGCTGGTCACCGGCGGTCTTCGGGCCTGGCGCGCGCTCGCCGACCGGCTGCGGACCTGGCTGGCCGTCCTCGTCCGGGCGGTGCGCTGCCGCGTCGCCGCGGTGGTGGTGCGCCTCGGCGCGCCCGAGGCCCGCGACGTGGTCCGCGAGGTGCTGCTGCGCTCGTGCGCCGCCCGCCGGGGCCCTCCGCTGCCCGCGTAGCGCCCGAGCCCGACCGGGAGTCCCCCGGTGATCCCCCAGAACTTCCGCACGGCGTCCCCGTGCGGTTCGAACCCGACGCCCGCGCGGCCCGGTCACGCCCTCGCCGAGGGCGCTGCCGCGGTGCACGCGCGCAGGCGTCGACCCCAGAGAGGAAGACCCGACGTGGGCATCTTCGACATGTTCAACGAGCAGGCGTCCGAGTTCACCCAGGGCGTGTTCGGCCAGGCGAACGAGGCCGTGGGCGGCGTCGCCGACCAGGCGGGCCAGTTCACCGAGCAGGCGGGGCAGTTCGGCGAGCAGGCCACCCAGTGGGGCGGCGAGCAGGTCGGCCAGTTCGGCGAGCAGGCCGGGCAGTTCACCGAGCAGGCGGGCCAGTTCGGCGACCAGGCCGCCCAGTGGGGCGAGGCCGCGACCGGCCAGGCGGGCGAGTACGCCTCCGGTTACGCCGCCGACGCCACCGCGCAGGCCGGCGAGTACGCGCAGAACGGCCAGGAGGCGTGGGGCGCGGCCCAGGACGTCGCCTCCGACCCGGCGGGCACGGCCATCAACAAGATCTTCGGCTGGTGACCGGAGCCTGACCCCGGCGGCCCGGCCGCGACGCGCCCCCGCGCCGCGACCGGGCCCGCCACCAGCGGTTTCGTGACCTCGTCTCGTGTTCCACCGCGCTCCCGGCCGCTCACCCGGCCGGGGGCACGGACACGCTCACCGGGGTCACCGCATCGGGTATTCGCACCCGCACGGGTGGAAGCGGGTTCCGCCGGCGTGCCCGGCGCTGAGGGGGACGGGGATGCTTCAGACATCCGCTCAACCAGCCCGTCCACCCCAGGACCAGGCACGGGAGGCCCCTCGTGTTCCCCAGATCGACCAGCGCCGCTGTGCTCGGCGCCCTCGTGCTCGCCATGACCGCGGTCCCCCAGGCCACCGCCGCGCCGGGCACCGCGAGACCGCGCAGCAGCGGCGAGTTCACCCTGACCCTGTCCGGCGCGGACCAGACCTGGTCCCGCGCGATCCGGCTGCGCTGCCCGGCCGACGAGACGAACTCCTACCACCCGATGGGCGCGTCCGCGTGCGCCGACCTCGACTCGGTCCGGGGCGACATGAACAAGCTCAAGCGCGTCAGCGAGCTGTGCAGGCCGACGTACGGGCGGCTGGTCGCGACGATCACCGGGCTGTACGACGAGACCTACGTCGAGTGGAGCAAGGCGTTCCGCGACGAGTGCGTGCTGCACAAGACCACGCGCTCGATCTTCGACTTCTGACCGGCCGCACCGGGCCCGAGAGCCTCCGGTCCCCGCCGCACCACCCGATCAGGCGCCCTCGCGCCGCCGGGACAGCGCGTGCGCGCCGACCCCCAGCAGGAGCAGCCCGAACCCGCCCGCGACCAGCGCCCCCACCGACCGCCCCGTCCAGGCCAGCCCGTCGCCGTCGGCCATCGCCGGGGGGACCGGCGGGGGAGCCGCAGTGGTCGTCGGCGCGGGTGTGGTCGTCGTTCTCGTCACCGCCGGGGCGAGCGCCGTGACCGTCGTCGTGGCGGTGTCGTTGGCCGCGTTGTCGTCCACGTTCCCGTTGTACCGGCGCACCCGCGCGCTCGGGCTCACCGGTCCGGCCCGCTCCGCCGTCGCGGTGATCCGCACCGGCGGGAGCGCCGCGCCCGCCGCCACCGGCTCCTGCGTCCCGCACACCACGTCCCGCCCGACCACCGGGCACGTCCACCCGCCCGCCACCGGACCGATCACCAGCCCCTCGGGCACCGTCACGGTCACCTGCGCGCCCGGCACCGGCACGCTCCCCGCGTTGCCCACCACCGCGGTCAGCACCACCTGGTCACCGACCACCGGCTCCGACCGGTCGACGGTCAGCGCGACGGCCAGGTCCTCGACCCGCTGGAACAGCCCGGCGTCCACGGTCAGGTCCTGGGTGATCCCGCTGTCCACGATCTCCACCACCATCGGCTCGCTCAACCCGGTGACCGGGTCGAACACCGAGTCCACGCCGCGCGTGCCCGCGTTCGGCCTCGTGAACACCTTGTACGAGGGCGGCACCACCCGGACCCGGTACGTCCCCTCCTCGACGCCGACGAAGTAGTACTCGCCCGCCGAGTTCGTGGCCTGCTCCTGCACCACCGCGCCCTGCTCGGCCAGCAGCCGCACGGTGATCCCCGCGATCCCCGGCTCGCCGCTGCCCTGGACGCCGTCGCGGTTGAGGTCGTCCCACACGAAGTTCCCGAACGCGCCCTTGGTCATCGCGAAGTCCACCACCTGGCCGGTGGTCCCCGAGATGGTGAACGGGACCGAGGTCGGTGACGACGCGCCATAACCGGGCGCCAGCACGGCCCGCACGATGTAATCCCCAGGGGTGAGGCCGGTGAACGAGTAGGTGCCGTCGGCACCGGTGGTCGTCGACCCGACCGACGCCCCGTCCGACCTGACCAGCGACACCGCCACCCCGGCCAGCCGCACCGGTTCGAGCGGGCTGGTCGACCCGTCGCTGATCAACCCGTCGCTGTTGGTGTCGAAGAACGCGGCGCCGCCCACGCTGCCCGCCTGGGCGAGGGCGACCGGCCCGGCCGGGAGCAGCACGGCGAGGGCGACGAGCACGGCGAGGAGGACCCTGGCGAACACCCTGGCCACGCTCCGCCCCCGTACCCGCCCGCGCGCGCCGGGAACCCCGAGTGAACCGGACCAGGTGACACCCTGAAGCGTCACCCGGCCCCGCCCGGCTCACCCGGCCCCGCCCGGCTCACCCGGCCCCGCCCGGCTCACCCGGCCCCGCCCGGCTCACCCAGCCCCGCCCGGCTCACCCCGCTCCCGCAGGGATCGACTCCACCAGCGCCCGCGTGTACTCGTGCCCCGGCGCCCCCAGCACCGCCTCCACCGGCCCGTCCTCCACCACCCGCCCCCGGTGCAGCACCGACACCGTGTGCGCCAGCTGCCGCACCAGCGCCAGGTCGTGCGACACGAACACGTACGTCAGCCCCAGCTCCGCCTGGAGCTCCAGCAGCACCTCCACGATCCCCGCCTGCACGCTCACGTCCAGCGCCGACGTCGGCTCGTCCAGCACCACCACGTCCGGCCGCAGCACCAGCGACCTGGCCAGCGCCACCCGCTGCCGCTGCCCGCCCGACAGGGCGCCCGGCCTGCGGGTGCGCAGCCCCTCGTCCAACCCGACCGCCCGCAGCGCCTCCAGCACCCGCCGCTCCCGCTCGCGCCGCGTCCCGACCTTGAACCGCCCCAGCGACTCGCCCACCAGCCGCTGCACGGTCCACGTCGGGTCCAGCGAGGTGAACGGGTTCTGGTACACCAGTTGCAGGTGCCGCCGCAGCGCCCGCAGCGACGCGTGCGAGCGCCCCGACACCTCCTCGCCCGCCACCCGGATCGAGCCCTCCTCCGGCTCCTCCAACCCCAGCAGCAGCCGGATCGTGGTCGTCTTGCCCGACCCGGACTCGCCCACCAGCGCGTGCGTGGTCCCGGCCGGGACGGTGAACGACACGCCGTCCACCGCGCGCAGCGAGCCGAACGACTTCACCACCCCGGACACCTCGATCCTCGGCGGCCCGGCCGACGCGGCGGCCTTCGCGCGCGCGTCCGCGTGCCGGTCCGGGTTCAGCGCGGGCACGTCCGCGCGCAACCGCCGCGTGTACTCCTGCGACGGCGAGGCGAACACCTCCGCAGTCGGACCGGACTCGCGCACCCGCCCGTCCTTGAGCACCACCAGCGAGTCCGCCCGCTCGGCCGCCACCGCCAGGTCGTGGGTGATCAGCAGCAGCCCGATGTCCAGCTCCCGCCCGAGCCGCCCGAGCAGGTCCAGCACGCGCTTCTGGATCGTCACGTCCAGCGCCGACGTCGGCTCGTCCGCCACGACCAGCGCGGGCCGGGGCAGCACGGTCAGCCCGATCAGCACCCGCTGGAGCATCCCGCCGGACAGCTGGTGAGGGTAGGAGTCGAACACCCGGCGCGGCTCGTCCAGACCGACCTGCGCGAACACCTCCAGCACCGCCGCGCGCCGGTCCACGTCCCCGTCCAGCAGGGCCGCAGCCTCCAGCGCCTGCGCGCCGATCGTGCGCACCGGGTTGAGCGAGCTGGCCGGGTCCTGCGGCACGAACCCGATCCGCCTGCCGCGCAGCGGTCGGAAATCCCGCTCCGGCAACGACAGCACGTCCCGGCCCTCGAACTCGACCCGCCCGGTGGCCCGCCCGGAACCCAGCCGCAGCACCGCGCGGGCGATCGTCGACTTGCCCGAGCCGGACTCGCCGATCAGCGCGAGCGAGCGCCCGCGCGCCAGGTCGAAGTCCACATCGGACACCACCTGATCGCCTCCGTACGACACGGAGAGCCCTTCGACCCGGAGCAGTCGCCCGGTCCCCCGGTGGGACTCGGGGCGGTCCAGGGTCAGTCTGTCCTGCGGAGCCATCGGCTGATCCTGTTCACGGAGAGGACGGTCGTGATGATCACCAGCGCGGGCGCGGTGACCAGCCACGGGGCCAGCGGGAAGTCCTTGCCGACCGAGACCAGCAGGCCCCAGTCGGACGCGGGCGGCGGGTCGCCGTAGCCCAGGAACGCCAGACCCGCGATCACCAGCACGGACAGCCCGAACTGGAGCACCGCCAGGGTCAGCACCGAGCGCGACGCGTTGGGCAGCACGTGCCGCAGCAGCACGTGCCTGCGCGACCCGCCCTGCAAGTACGAGGACTCGATGAACACCGCCCGCCGGGTCTTGATCACCTCGGCGCGCATCACCCTGGCGAACACCCCGACCGCCGACACCCCGGTCGCGATCGCCGCGTTCACGGTCTGGAAGCCGAGCGCGCTGACCACGACCACCGCCAGCAGGAACGACGGGATCGCCAGCAGCACGTCGACCAGCCTGGCCAGCACCGCGTCCACCCAGCCGCCGAGGAACCCGGCCACCAGCCCCACCAGGCCACCGGCCAGCACGCCGATGCCGACCGCGATCAGCGCGCTGGACACCGACGACGCCGTGCCGTGCACGACGCGGGTGAACAGGTCGCGCCCGAGGTGGTCGGTGCCGAACCAGTGCGCCCAGCCCGGCGGCAGGAACTTGTCGGCGGGCACCCCGTCCACCGGGCTCGCCGAGGTGAACACCCCCGGCAGCACCGACCAGGCCAGCACCAGCGCCACCACCGCGAACGACAGCAGCACCGTCACCGGAAGCCGGGAAGCCTTGCGGCGCAACGCCTTCGGCCGGGTGGCCGTGACCGCGGAGACGCTCACGCCGCCACCCCCGCCCGCTCCCGCGCCGCCGCCACGCCGCTCCGCACCCGCGGGTCCAGCAGCGGGTAGACCAGGTCGGCCGCCAGGTTCACCACCACGAACACCACCGCCGCCAGCGCCACGACCGCTTGCAGCACCGGCAGGTCCTGCGTCGTCACCGACCGCTCCACCAGCGACCCGACCCCCGTCCGCCCGAAGATCTTCTCCGTGATCACCGCGCCGCCCAGCAGCTCCCCGACGGTCAGCGCGACCACCGTCACCACCGGCAGCGCCGACGGTTTGAGCAGGTGCCGGAACAACAACCCGGTGCGCCCCAGGCCCCGCGAGCGCGCCACCGACGCGTACTCCTGACCTGCCTCGTGGTCCAGGTTCGCGATCAGCACCTCCGCCACCTGCGCCGACACCGGGATGCCCAGCGCGATCGCGGCGAACAGCGTCGCCAGCGGGCCCTCCGAGTCGATCACCCGGAACAGGCCGAGCTGGAACGCGAAGACGTTGATCAGCAGCAGCCCGATCACGAAGTTCGGCACCGACAGGAACAGCGACGGGAACGCCCGCAGCACGCCCTGCCCCCGGTTCGGCGGCAGGTAGCGGACCCCGGCCGCCACCGCGAACGCCAGCACCAGGGCCACCGCCAGCGCCGACAGCGCCAGCACGACCGTCGACCACAGCACCTCGCCGACCAGGTCCGCCACCGGGAGGCCCGAGCGCAGCGAGACCCCGAAGTCCCCGACCAGGAACCGGGTCAGCGACTCCCACAGCTGCTCGTGCACCGGCCGGTCCAGCCCGTAGTAGGCGACGATCGCGGCGATCTCCTCTTCCGTGAAGCCGTTCTGCGGGTCGCGCAGGGTGGAGGTGACCGGGTCGCCGGGCAGCACGCTGATCACGACGAACGTGAACGCGTAGGCCAGCAGCACCACCACGGCCGCCTGCGCGACGCGCCCCGCCGCGTACCTGCCGTAACCGCCGCTCACTCGCCGAGCCAAGCGGTGTAGTAGTTCGCGTACGCGACCCCGTTGTAGGTGACGCCCTGCAGCTTCGGGTTCTGCACGTAGAGCCGCTGCACGATCTGGGTCAGCGGCACGTAGTAGCCCTGCCGGAGCACGTGCCCCTGCAGCTCGTCGAGCAGCGGCGCGCGCTCCTCGGCGCTGGACGACCCGGCGACCGCCGCACTCAGCCGCACCAGCTCCGGGTCGGACTGCCCGAGCCCGAACCAGTTCTCGCCCCGGTTGGCGTCGGTCAGCACGCCCGCGACCGTGCCCGCGTCGATGATGCTGCGGGTGACCTCGTAGGCGGCCACGCTCGGGCTGTTGAACTTGACCCGCTCGCCGTAGGTCACCACGTCGAACGCCTGGATGTTCACCGTGAAGCCCAGCTCGCGCAGCTGCTGGGCGACCAGCTCGTCCACCGACTTCGAGGTGGCCAGGTACGGGTTCGGGTGCAGCGTCAGCTCAAGGGCCTTGCCGTCCTTGGACCGCAGCCCGTCCGCGCCCCTCGCCCATCCCGCCTCGTCGAGCAGCCTCGCGGACTTGGCCGCGTCGAACGCGAAGTCCGCGCTGCGGTCGGTCGCGCCGGGCACGTTGGACTGGAAGAACGACTTCGCGGGCAGCCAGTCCTCGGTGTAGACCGTCGAGATGATCTCCTGCCGGTCGATGCCGTGCTGGAGCGCCTGCCGGACCCTCGGGTCGTCGTACGGCGCGACCTTCGTGTTGATCGCGAAGCCGCTCACGAACCCCAGGTAGCGCGGCGCGGCGGTGGTGAAGCCCTGCGCCTTGAACGAGGCCAGCTCCTGCGGCGACGGGTTGTAGGCCACGTCCGCCTGGTTCGACCGCACGGCGGCGGTGCGCAGCGACGGCTCGGCCACGATCTTGTACGTGATCGTGTCCAGGCGCGCCGGACCGCTGTGGGACAAGGCTTCCGGCGCCCAGTCGTAGTCGGGGCGCTTCTTGAGCACGACGCTGTCGCCCTGCTTCCACGACTGCACGGTGAACGGCCCGCTGCCGATGTCGTTGGACAGGTCGGCCTGCTCCTCCGCGGGAAGCGCCAGCGTCTTCGGCGAGATCAGGATCGACCCGTGGTAGCCCAGGGTCGGGATGAAGCCCAGCGCGGGCGCGGAGAAGAACACCTTCACCGTGGTCGGGTCCACCGCCTCGGAACGCTGGTAGGTCTTCGGGAACAGGCCGATCGGGTTGATCCCCTTGTCCGGCACGCCCTTCGACCAGGTGTCCAGGTTCGCCACCACGGCGCTCGCGTCCACCGGCGTGCCGTCGGAGAACGTGACGCCCTCGCGCAGCCGGAGCGTGAACTCGGTCGCGGTCCCGTTCTGCTCCCACTCGCGGGCGACCCACGGGCTGGTCTTCCCGTTCTCGTCCACGTAGACGAGCTTGTCGGTGACGTGCCCCCAGATGTGGCCCTGGAAGCTGGAGATGGCGCTGTTGTTGGGGATCCAGGTGTCGCCGAGCGAGTCGATCAGGAACGTCAGGTCCCCGCCCTGCCTCGGCTCACCCGAACCGCCCTGCCGCGCCGCGACGCCGGAACCGCAGGCGGCCAGGGTGGCGGCGGTCACGAGGCCCGCGACGAGTCGCAGCGCGCGGCGGGGGGATCGGCGGCGGGGGGACGGACGGGACGTGGTCACGGCGGTGCTCCTCTAGTGGTCGTGCGGTGGGTGCTCGGGCACGGCACGAACGTAGGAGCGGGTCGCGAGCACGGTCCAAGATGAAAAGGGGATGGGTACCCATCGAGGATGCCGATGGGCGGTAACCGCTGGTCACGGGCGTGCGTCGGTACTGTCGGCGGGGTGGTGGGGGCGGTGTCCAACGGGTGGGAGCGGTTGATGGGGCAGAGCCGGGAGACCAGCGCGCACCGGGGTTCCCACCTGGTCGAGCTCGTGGGGGACGGGCTGGTCGCGCGCCCGCACCCCGACGACCCGGACGCCTCGCCCGCGATCGGCAACGTCGACGCCTACCGGCACCGCTCGCGGGTCACCCGGCCCGCCGTGCGGCGGCGCCTGGCTGGAGAACGGGCCCGGACCGGACGAGCGACGTGGCGCCCCCGGCGACGAGCACGGGCCCAGCGCGGTGTTCGGCGGCTCCTACGGGTGGGGAGAAGGCGATTCGCCTGACGGGAGAAGGGCCAACCGACTGAGCGGCACCGGGACGTCGAGGTGCTGGTGGCCCATGGTCTCGCACTGCTGCGCAGCGCGGGACTGCGCCGCTCCAACACCCAGGTGGTGCCCGGCGGGCACCTCGGCTCCGACCTCGCCCGCGCCGCCGCCCGGACCACGGCGGTGGTGAGCCTGTCGGCGTGGCGCGACGACGCGGGGGACGAGCCGGCCGCCGAGCGGGTCGGCGTCGTGCCCGGCACGGACACCGCCGTCGTCCTGGCGCTGATCCACGTGCTGGTGGTGGAAGGCCTGGCGGACGACGGGTTCCTGGCCCGCTGCGCGGTCGCGGCCGACGTGGTGCGCGCGCACGTGCTCGGGCGGGACGACGGGACGGCCAAGACCTGGGAGTGGGCTGAGCGGATCAACCGGGTGCCCGCGCCGGTCATCCGGGACCTGGCTCGGCGGATGGCACGCGGGCGGAGGGCAGATCGGGTTGCCCGGCGGCGGGTTCGCGCACGGGTTCGGCTCGATGGGCGACTACGGCGTCGGCGTCACGGGACCGCCGCTGCCGACCTTCCCGCAGGGGAGCAACCCGGTGCCGGACTTCAGCCCGTGCGCCAGGATCAGCGACCTGCTGCTCAACCACGCCGACGTGGTGCTCCCGGCGGCGAGCAGCCTGGAGCGCGACGACCTCGCGGTGGGCGCGGGGGACCGGCGGCTGCGGGCGGTGCGGCGGGTGCTGGAACCGGTCGAGCAGGCCCGCGAGGAGTTCTGGATCCACGCGCGGCTCGCGGAGCGGCTCGGCGCGGGTGAGGCGTTCACCGAGGGGCTCGACTCGCGCGGGTGACGTCGCGCTCGTGCGCAGTCCGCGGGGCAGCCTGCCCGCCGGGGTCGCGCTGGACGACGGGCTGCTGCCCGTGCCCACCTCCACGCTCACCCTGGCCACCGGCGGGGCGCACGTGCTGGTCGCGATCACCCGGCACGACGGTGAGCCGCCCCCCGGTGCGGGCGCACGAACCCCCGCCGTCGCTCGGGTGACGGTCGCTCGGGTGACCGACGCCCGGTGGGGTGGCTTTGCTACCGTGGGTCGACCGGAGAGGGGGCCACGTGAGCGACGCCGAACGCGCCTCCGAGAAGACCCCTCGGCGGTCCGCGAGCTGGGGGAGCCTGTCGCTGGCGCTGACCGCGCTGACCCTGGCCGCCCTGGTCCTGCTCTACCCGCTGGCCCCCGTTCCCGCGCTCGCCGCGCTGGTCAGCGGGGTGCTCGGGATGCGGGTCAAGGGCGAGCCGAAGGTGCGGCACCTCGTGGCGTGCGTGGTGGGCGGGTTCGTGCTGCTGCTCTTCGCGGCGGCGCTGGTCGAGCTGCTGCCCGTGACGACGACCGTGACGGTGCGCTGAAGCCCGGCGGCTTCCCGTGAAAGGCATGACGGTCAACGGCATCGGCGCGAGCCCGCTGGCCTCACCGCCGAGGAGCTCAGGGAGAAGCCGGCCTCGGGCGAGAGCCTGACCGGCGTGGCCGCCGCGGCCCGACCGGGGCGACCCCGCCCAGGGGCGGGTTCGAGCGGGCCGCCGACGGGCAGACCACGACCCCGCTCACGCCCGCCACCACGTCCGTCGACCGGCCCAGGCTGGAAGCCGCCTACCGCCAGGACCGCACCACGACGGCGAGCGCCAGCACCTGGGCCTGACCCGCCCCCCCCGCCCGGCCCGGTCCGCGGCGCTCGACCGGACCGGGCCGGGCGGGCGCCCCGTCACCGCCCCCGCAGCGTCCGCGACGGCGGTTCCCCGTGCGCCTCCCGGTAGTGCGTGCTGAACACCCCCGGCCTGCTGTACCCCCACCGCAGCGCCACCTCGGTCACCGTCGTGCTCCCCGGCTCCGCCGCCGCCAGCTGCGCCCGCGCCCCGTCCAGCCGCACCCGCCGCAGGTAGGCGGTCGGCGTGGTCCCCAGGTGCTTGCGGAACGCCAGCTGGATCGCGCGCGGCGTCACGTGCGCCGCCGCCGCGATCTCCGCCGCGCTCAGGTCCCGCTCCGCGTTGGCCTCGATGAACGCCACCGCCCTGCGCACCGTGCGCGGGTGCGCGTCGCGGCGGTCCGCCGCGCTCGGCCCGATCGGCGCGGTGGTCGGGAAGGCGTCCAGCACCGCCGCCGCCAGGTACCGGGTCGCGGCCCCCACCAGCAGCGGGCTCGCGGTCGCCCCCGGCGCGGCCAGCACGTCGTCCCGCACGTGGTCGATAACCTTCCGCAGGGTCGCCGCGGCCACCGCGTCGACCGGGCGGTGGTCCAGCAGCCGAACCTGCTCCTCGCCGCCGACGACCTGGTTCAGCAGCGCCGGGTCCAGCATGGTGATGCTGTACCCCGCCTGGCGGGCGCGCCCCTGGTACGGCCGGTCCGGCTGGGCGAACGAGAACAGGTCGCCCGGCCCGAACGTCCCGGCCTCCCGCCAGTCCTCCGCCCGGTGCCGGTCGATCACGCCGGTCCGGATGTCGCACAGGCAGATCTTGCCCAGCGGTTCCACGCTGTAGTTCATGTCGAACGTGAGCGCCACCTCGTCCGCGCTCACGGCGCCACCGGCCACCCTGGTGATGCGCGCCCCCGACCGCCCCGTCGAGCTGCCGATCCGCAGCGGCGCGTAGTGCTTGATCAGGAACTCCTCGGTGGTCTCCAGGTCGGTGCTGTCGAACACCACCTGACCCCCGTCACCCCCGTCCTCCCGCGAGCCCTCCGCCCGCCCGTGCCCCGCCTCCACCTGCGCCAACCTCCTCTCCGCGTCGCCCGGCCCGCGCCGGGACCGCACTGGAGAGGATGCCAAAACCGGGGTGCCCCTTGCGGATGCCGTCTCCCCACGAACGGGTGAGACGGACCGGGTGGGCAAGCGCTCTCCGCACCGGTCCGCTCACCCGCGCCCACCGCTGAACGAGCGCCGGTACTCGCGCGGCGTGGTGCGGGTGAACCGCCCGAAGTGGTGGCGGAACGTGCTCGGCGAGCGGAACCCCACCTCGCGCGCGATCCGGTCCACCGGCAGGTCGGTCACCTCCAGCAGCTCCTTCGCCCGGCGCACGCGGGTGCGCAGCAACCAGTGCACCGGGGTCGTGCCCACGCCCGCGGCGAACCGGCGGCTGAACGTGCGCGGGCTCATCGCCGCGTGCCTGGCCAGGTCCGCCAGCGTCAGGTCCTCCGCCAGGTGCTCCTCGGCCCAGCGCAGCGTCGCGGCCAGCTCGTCGGGGCGCGCGGGCGGGGTGTAGTCGATGAACTGCGACTGCCCGCCCTCCCGGCGCATCGGCGCGACCAGGTAGCGGGCGGTGGCCGCCGCGACCCCGGCGCCCAGGTCCAGCTCCACCAGGTGCAGGCACAGGTCCAGCGCGGCGGTCACCCCGGCCGCGCTGTACACGCCGTCCTGCCCGGTGAACAACCGGTCGGTCTCCAACCGCACGGCCGGGAAGCGGCGGGCGAACTCGTCGGCGAAGTGCCAGTGCGTGGTCGCCGGGCGCCCGTCCATCAGCCCGGTGGCCGCGACCGTGAACGCGCCGACGCACAGCGAGGCCACCCGCGCGCCGCGCTCGTGGGCGGCGAGCAGCAGGTCCCGCACCCGCGCCGGGGGAGGGTCGAGCGAGCCGCCCGTCGCCGGGACCACCACGGTGTCCGCGCCGTCGGCCCACGACCAGTCGTGCTCGGCGCGCACCGAGAACGACGGCGGCCCGGTCAGCGCCGCGCTCGGCGCCCACTCCCGGCTCCCCACCACGCCCACCCGGTAGGCCGGGGCTCCCCGCTTGAAGTTCGCGATCTCGAAGACCTGCACGGCCGTGGCCAGCTCGATCCCGACCACGTCGTCCTGCGCGAGTACCGCCACCCGGTGCATGGCGCGATCTTAGAACTCATTGGCGTTCACGCCGCTCACCCGAGCGGGCGGTCGCGGGCACGCTGAGGAGGTCCCGATCAACCAGGAGGTCACCCGATGTCCGCCGAACGGCCCGTCGTCGCGATGCTGCTCTACCCCGGTTTCACCCACCTCGACCTGATCGGCCCGCACGCGGTGTGGAGCCCGTGGGCGGAGATCCACCTGGTGTGGCGGACGCTCGACCCGGTCGCCACGGACAGCGGGCTCCAGGTGCTGCCCACCACCACGTTCGCCGACTGCCCGCGCGACGTGGACGTCCTGTTCGTCCCCGGCGGCACGGGCACCACCACCGCGCTGCTCGACCGGGAGGCCCTGGCGCTCACCGCCGAGCTGGGCGCGACCGCCCGCTACGTCACCTCGGTGTGCACCGGCTCGCTGGTGCTCGGCGGCGCGGGTCTGCTCGACGGCTACCGCGCGGGCACGCACTGGGCGTTCCGCGAGCTGCTGGCCCCGCTCGGCGCCGAGGCCGTGGCCGAGCGCGTGGTGACCGACCGCAACCGGATCACCGGCGGCGGGGTCACGGCGGGCATCGACTTCGGGCTCACCGTCCTGGCCGAGCTGCTGGGGGAGGAGCGGGCGCGGTTCACCCAGCTCGGCCTGGAGTACGACCCGGCCCCGCCGTTCGACTGCGGCAGCCCGGAGAAGGCCGGTCCCGAGCTGGTGGCCCAGGTGCGCGGGGCCTTCGTCGGGGAGAACGGGAAGATGGAGGACGCCGTGGCGGCGCTGGCCGCCGCGCGCTCGGGCGCCTGAGCGGGGTCCGGGTCGGGCGGCCCGCGCCGGGCCGCCCGCTCGTCACCCCATCGCCGTCAGGGCCGCGTCGCAGGCCCGCAGCAGCGCCAGGTCGCGGGGGACCTGGTCGCTGCTCCACGCGTTCGGCATCGCCGTGTGCCTGCGCGCCTGCCCCGACTCCTCGCGCAGCAGCGGTCCGGCGGACGCCGCGCGGGGTCCCAGTTCCGCGAAGCAGCGGGCCACGTCCGTCCGCGCGTGCCGGTTCCCCGCCCACACCCGGCAGAGCACGTCGACGTGCGCCTCACCCGCCACCCGCCACAGCGCCCGCGCCGCGTGCAGCTCCACCCACGCGGTCCCCTTGCCGCGCAGCACCTCCCGCAGCGCCGGGCGCGCGGACCGCGCCACGGGCCCGAGCTCGGCCAGCGCCTCCGCCGCCTCGCGCACGCGGTGCTGGTCGGCCCCGGTCAGGTGGCGCAGCAGCACCGGCAGCACCGGCCCGGCGTCCGCCGTCACGCGCCACAGCGCGCCCGCCGCCCAGAGCGGGCGCGGGTCCCGCAGGCGCGCGCGGAGCAGCGGGACGAGGTCCGCCGCGACCGATCCGCAAGCGCCGATCAGACCACCGATGCCCCCTGGCGGCTCGGGCCGCTCCAGCGCCCGCCGCAGCGCCGGGAGCGCGCGCTCGTCCCGCAGCCCCCCGAGAGCCCGCAGCACCGGACCCAGGGACGGCTCACCGAGCGGCTCGGCCTCCAGCGCGCGGGCCAGCGCGTCCGCTGCGGGCGCGACCAGCTCGCCCCAGTGCTTCCACGACCTTCGCCGCCCGTGCGGCCGTCGCGGGGTCATCCAGCCGGTCCCCGACCAGCGCGACCAGCTCGCGGTAGTCACCGCGCCAACCGGACACCAGCACCGACGCGGGCCCCAGCGCGTCCGCACGCGCCCCCGGCGCGGGGACCGCAGCAACGAGGTCAGCAGCCCGGTCCGCTCGGCCACCCGGTCGTCCAGCGCCGCGCTCAGGTCCCTGACCAGATCCGCCCGGTGCGGGAACCCGCCCTCGCGCAGCGCGCCGACCAGCGTGCCGGTGGAGAACCCTGCGGGTGGCTCGGGGCGCGCGTCGGCGTCGTAGAGCGCCAGCAGCGGCGACGCGAGGTCGGCGGGCGAGCTGGGCCAGCGCCGAGGCGGCCTGGACCGGTACGGCCCCACCGGTCAGGCCGGCCAGCCACGCCACGACCCCGGCCCGGAGCCCCGGCGGCCACGGCCTCCAGCAGGAACGGGATCGTCGCGACCGTGCACTCGTGCACGTCGCCCCGGTGGTGCACCGCCCCGCACATCCCGTCCAGCGCGGTCTCCCGCACCGCCGGGTCCGCGTCCACCAGACCCCGCAGCAGGTCCGGCACCTCGATCGCGGGACCGCAGGCGTGCTCCACCGCCGCCCGGCCGATCTCGTCCACACCCTCGAACACGTGCGGATTCCCCCTGCGCGCCAGGGAACCCGCCGGGAAGGCCGGGTTCCGGGCCGCGGTAACCGGCACCCCCGACAGAAATGCCGCGCCGCTAGCCCGGAGCCCCGTGGCCCAGCACCCGCCGTCCGGCCGCCAGCAGCGCCGCGTCCTCCTGCGGCGGGTGCACGCGCACGCACAGCACGTCCCGCAGGTGCCGCTCCAGCGGGTTCCGCCGGGACAGCGCCGGGTTCCCCAGCGCGGCCACCGCCGTCTGCACCGCCGCGACCACGGCCCGCGCGATCGACGCCTTGATCACCGGCAGCTGCGGCAGCACCGACTCGTCCCCGGCCTCGATCCGCAGCAACGCGCCGTGCAGCAGCGTCTCCGCCACCGCGACCTGCGCCTCGACCTCCCCGGCCACCACCTGGATGCGCTCGGTCGTCGCGATCGGCCTCCCCAGCCCCGCAGGGACCCGCGCGCGGGCGAAGTCCACGAACGCCGCGCGCGCCGCCCGCGCCACCCCCACGTACAGCGCCGAGTGCGCGAACCCGCCCGGCCCGGTGGTCGCGGCCGGATCGCGGTAGCGGCCGTCCGCGCCGCGCGGGATCTCCACGAACGCCTCCTCCGGCAGCTCGACGTCCCGGTACACCACGTCGTGCGTGTTGGAGGCCCGCAACCCCAGGTGGTCCCACGTCTCGACCCACTCGATGCCCGGCAGGTCCGCCGCGACCAGCGCGTGCCCGACCCTCGGCGGCTCGACCCCCGGCTCCTGCGCGACCACCCACACCACGTGGCACACCAGCGCAGAACCCCCGGTGGCGTAAGCCTTCCGGCCGTTCAGCACCCACCCCGACGTGGTGCGCCGCAGCGTCGTCGCGGGCAGCCCGCCGCGCGCGGGCGCGCCCAGCTCCGGCTCGGCCCGCACCGCGTTCACCGGCGCGGGCCCGCGCGCCGACCGCTCCAGCACGTCCGCGTACAGCTTCTGCGGCCAGTGCGGGCGCGCGGCCTCGGAGGCGTGCGCCACCAGGGTGTTCGCCGCGATCAGCGCCACCGAAGGATCACCCTCGCCCAGCGCGGTCAGCACCCGCGCCACGTCCCGGTGCCCCAGCTCCGGACCGCCGTGCCGCCGCGCCACCGACGCGGTCAGCAACCCCGCCCGGTGCGCGACCTCCAAGCCCCGCACCGGGATCGCGCCGCTGCGGTCGTACTCCTCGGCGGTCGCCGCGACCTCCGCCGTCACCGCCGCGAGCGCGCCCTCCGACAGGTCGGGCGCCGGGAACCCCGTCACCGCCCCGCCTCCGCGAACCGCCGGTAGTCCTCGCCGTAGTTGCCCAGGTGCTCGGCCTGGAGCTTCCCGCGCGTGCCGGTCGCCTCGCGGTGCGCGAGTTCCTGGCGCACCAGGGGAAGCACGTGCTCGCCGTAGTCCACCGCGTCCGCGAGCGTGTCGTACCCCCGGATGCTCACCAGGTCCGCGCCCCGGTCCACGTAGTCCAGGATCGCCGCCGCCACCGTCTCGGGCGAGCCGACCAGCGCCGTCGACGCCCCCGCCGCGTTCGTCACCGCCGCCGTCCTGGTCCACAGCGCCCGGTCGTACAGCTCGGACCGCTCGGCGAACGACAGCGCCCGCTGCGACCCCACGTTCTGCGGCGCGTCCCGGTGGTGACTCTGCTTGCCGTACGCGGACTTCGCGAACGTCTCGCCGATCCTCGCCACGTACTCGTGCGCCTTGCGCCACGCCAGTTCGTCCGTCTCGGCGACGATCGGCCGGAACGTCACCCAGATCCTCGGCAACGTCGTGCGCCCGGCGGCGCGCGCGATCGCGTGCACTCGCTCGATCTCGCCGCGCAGGTCGTCCAGCGGCTCGCCCCAGAAGCTGAACACGTCCGCCTGCTCGCCGCCCACCTGGAACGCCTGGTCGGACTGGCCGCCGATGGAGATCGGGATCGTCTCGCCGTGCGGGGCGAAACCGGGGCCGAAGTCGTCGAACCGGTAGAACTCGCCCTCGTGGCTGAACGGCGCCCGCTCGCCCCACGCCCGCCGCAGCAGGTCGATGTACTCGGCGGTGCGCGCGTAGCGGCGGTCCTTCGGCAGGTAGTCGCCCTGCCTGGCCTGCTCGGCGTCGCTGCCGCCGGAGATCAGGTGCACCACCGCCCTGCCCTCGGTGAGCTGGTCCAGCGTCGCCAGCTTCTGCGCCGCCACCAGGGGGAACGTGGTGTTCGGGCGCAGCGCCACGATCGGCTTGATCCGCTCGGTGAGCTGGCCGACCGCCGAGGCCACGACGAACGAGTCGGCGCTGTTCGAGCCGTAGGGCAGCAGCGTGTAGTCGTAGCCGCCGTCCTCCAGCGCCCGCACGTACTTCCGGAAGTAGCCGAGGTCGATCCCCCTGGTGGGAACCGGGTTCAGCTCGGTGGACGGGTTCAGGTGCGAGAGGCTGATGAACTCGACCCCCCGCGCCGCGGTGTCGGGGATCTGCTGGGTGAAGACGGGTGCGCTGGTCACGTCCCCGAACGTATGGGCCGGTCTCGGCGGGCGTCCAAGACAAGAGCGCGATGGGTTCCGATAGTGCCGCGTTATGGCCCCCGGCAAGAAGATCACGCGCCCTGCGCCGCCGCCGTGCCGTGCGCGCCCGCGCCGGGCACGAGCTGCAAGTGGGGCCGCTGCGCGAAGAAGTCCACGCCCGCGCTCAGCGCCGCCCGCTCCACGTCCGCGTCCAGCCCGCGCCGCGACACCATGCGCAGGTGCGTCGTGCCCGCCTCCGGCAGGTCCGAGCACACCACGAGCCCCTGCGGGCGCGACCCGGCGTTGGGCAGCAGCGCCACCCCCAACCCGGCCCTGACCCCGGCCAGCACCCCCTCCAGCGTCGTGGACTGCGCGGTCACCCGCACCTGGTGCCCCTCGCCGGTCAGCACGGACAGCGCCCGCTCCCGCAACCCGCACGGCTCCTCGAACGCGACCAGCGGCCACGTCCCGCTCGCGCCGTCCGGCTGCCACCCGCGCGCCGCGTACCACACCAGCGGCAGCCGCCCCACCAGGTGACCGGGCCCCTGGCCGCCGGGGTCGAGCACGAACGCGAAGTCCACCGCGCCCCTGTGCACCGACTCGGCCAGCTGCGTGGACCGCCCGATCTCGAACCGCGTCGAGCAGTCCGGGAACGCCTCCCGCAACGCCCTGATCATCTCCGGCAGCACCTGGCCCGCGCTGTGCTCGGTCGACCCGACCACGATGGTCCGCTCCGGCCGCGCCTCCAGCCTGCGCAGCGACGCGTCGTGCACCTCGATGATCCGCCTCGCCTCGGCCAGCACGCGCTCGCCCTCGTGCGTGAACCGCATGTTCCGGCCGTCCCGCTCGAACAGCTTGCGCTTGAGGCCGCGCTCCAGCAGCCGCACGTGCTGGCTGAGCGCGGGCTGGCTGATGTGCCTGACCGCAGCCGCCTTGCCGAACCCACCGCACTCGGCGATCGCGACCAGTGTCCGCAGGTGTTCGAGGTCGAGTGAGTTCGCCATGCCCCCGATTAGAGCCGACCCCGGTGGCCGCGGGGCGCCGCTGCCGGCATGTGGGACTCGTCCGCGCCACCCCTTGACCGGGATCGATCCATCGCACTCCCGCATGGGAAGCGATCGAGGAACGCTCTTGGACGCGGCGCGCCGGCGAGGGCGAGGGTGGGGTGGACCGCGGGTCGGAACCGGGGAGGGGAGCGCCATGGGGCACGAGGTCGCACGTGAACGGGCGGCGGTGCTGGAGGCGGTGCGCGGAGCGGGTTCGGACCGGACGGCGCTGCCGGGCGCGGTGCGCGGGGCGGGCCTGGACCCGGCGCGGTTGCGGGCGGCGTTCGGCGCGTTCCCGAGCGGTGTGGTGGCGGTGGCGGCCGAGGTCGACGGCGGGCTCGTGGGCCTGTGCGCGAGCTCGTTCACGTCGGTCTCCCTCGACCCGCCGCTGGTGTCGTTCTCGATCGCCACGGGTTCCCGCACGTGGCCGTCGCTGCGCGGGGCCGCCCGGATCGGCGTGACCGTGCTGGCCGACCACCACGGCCCGGTGGCCCGGCAGCTCGCCGGTCCCGCCGAGGGCCGCTTCACCGGGCTGGACGCGGTGGTGGGGGAGGGCGGCGCGGTCACCCTGCCCGACGGGGTGGCGTGGTTCGAGGCGTCCCCGGAGCGCGGGGTGGAGGCGGGCGACCACACGATCGTCCTGCTGCGCCTGCACTCCGCCGCGCACACCCCCGGAACCCCGCTGGTGTTCCACCGCAGCGGTTTCGGCCTGCGCGCCGGGGAGCGCGGCTTCGCCGCTCCGCAGGATCCGGGCACGTCCACAACCCCCGGCGCCCGACCGCCGCTCCGCCCGCTGAGCGAGTGCGACGACGTCTACGACGTGCTGCGGGACGTGCAGGCCAGACCCAGCACGTGGGTCCGGTCGCTGCGCGAGCTGGAAACCGCGCTGTGGGGGTACGGCGTGGCCCTGCAGGTGCACGGCATCGCCGAACCGCACCCCTTCGGCGGCAGCCGCGCGTTCTCCGACTGGCTGCGGGAGCGGTTCGGCTGGGCCCTGGAACGCGGTTGGGCGCGCGCCATCGAGGAGCACGCGGGCGACGAGGAGCCGCTCGACGTGTTCTTCCGGCTCGCCGAGGAGCACCGGCGGGAGCGGCTGCCCGAGCCGCCCGCCTGACCCGCGCGCCCGGCCGGTCAGCGCGCCAGGGTCCCGCCCACGTCCGACAGCAGCTCCGACACCAGCACCGGGTCCAGCCCGCCGAACGGCGGGTCGCCCGGATCGCGGCCCGGACCACCGGTCGCCGACAGGCGCAGCTCGCCCAGCAGCAGGTGCGGCAGGTGCTCGAAGGACGAGAACGGCAACCCCCGGTCCAGGTCCAGCAGCACCCAGCGCTCCTCGTCCAGGCGCCTGCGCAGCCACGGCGGCGCGGACGGCGCGGCGGAGCCGTCCCGGCTCCAGCCCTTGCCGATCAGCCCCAGCAGCCTGCCCGGAGCGGCCTTCTCCCCGGCGAAGCGCGACAGCGCCGACCCCGCCCGCTCGCCCTCGGTGAGCGCCGCCCACGGCCTGCCCAGCTGCGGGAACGGCTGCACCACCTCGTAGTCGGCGAACAGCTCCGACCACGCCGGGATCGCCCCACCCAGGTGCAGCGGGTGCGCGAGGCCGATCACGGCGTCGTCGGCGAGCTCCACCAGCGCGTCCGACACGTCGGCCGCCGTGCGGTCCTCCGCCAGGCGGAACGGCCTCGGCCCGTCCTCGGCGAACACCGCCCACACCAGCCGCAGCGCCAGGTGCGACAGCAGCGGGTGGGTGGTGAACAGCGCGCGGAACTCGGCCCCGCGCCACCGCCTCCCCTCCACCATCGCCCGCTCCAGCCGCTTGGCCTGCTCGCCGGCGACCTTCGTGATCTCCTTGCGCAGCGACGAGAACCGGGAGCGCGCGGCGGCGGCCAGCTCCGGGTCGTCGGTCGCGGCCGGGGGCGGCGCGCTCTTGCGGCGCCCGCCGTCCGGGAGGACCACCAGCGGCGTCAGGGTGCGGTCGAACTCGACCGGGAAGGAGCGCGGCCCGTAGTCCAGGACCACCCCCGCGCCGATCCCGCAGTCGGGGACCAGCCGGTCGGCCAGCTGCTCCGGGTCCAGCCCCGCGCCTGCGGCGGCGCGGGCGACCGCCTCCGCGGCCCGCTCCCGCAGCCCCTTGGTGGAACCCTTGCGCGCCAACAGGTCCACGGCCCGCAGCGCGGTGTCCGTGCCGATCGCGCCGAGCGCGTCCAGCCCGGTCGCCGCCCGCTGGGACGCGCCCTCGCCCGGCCAGCGGTCGATCAGCCCGGCCAGTTCGCGCGCGGTCTCGTCGTCGCCGATCGCGCCCTGCGCGGTCAGCGCCCAGCCACCCGCGGGCAGCGCGCCCTCGGCCAGCCAGGCGCGCAGCACCGCCCGGCCGAACGCCGCCAGCGACGCCGGGTCGCACACCTCGCGCACCGGGACCAGCCCGGCGCGCCGGGCGCGCTCGTCGGGAACGGCCAGCACCGCCAGCAGGTTCGCCACCGCCGCGGTCGGCAGCGCGGGACCGCCGTCGCGCCGCAGCACGGGCGGCAGGGCGAGCGGGTCCGCCCACTCCGGCGTCGACGGCCGGGTGCGCGGCAGCAGCGCCAGCGGGTCGCGGTCGAACAGCGCGCGCACCCCGGCCTCCGCCTCCGGCCCGTACTCGGCCGCCGCGGCCAGCACCGCCTCCTCGCCGAGGTCGTCCGCGACCAGCCGCAACGCCCGCTCGGCGGCCCGGCGCGGCGCCTCCCGCGCCCCCAGCGCGGCCGGGACCAGCGGGCGCGCCGCCTCCACGCCGTGCCGGGCGAAGTAGGCCGCCGCCGGGCCGCGCATGGACCTGAGCCGGTCGCCCCACTCGGCGAACAGCGTCGCGATCGCCGCGCTCACCAGCGGGACCGCCACCTCGTGCGCGCGATCGCGCCGGGTCGCCCCGACGTGCGCGACCACGCCCGCCGCGTCCACCCCGAACCGGGCGACCAGCCGCAAGCCCCAGACCCAGAAGCCGTCCGCGTTCTCCGGCCGCCACGCCGCGACCACCGGCCGGGCCAGCTCCTCGGGCGCGAGCAGCAGCACCGGGTGCCCGGCCTGACCGTCGTTCGCGCGCGCCACCCCGTCCAGCGCCCGCGACCAGTCGGCGGGCTCGACCGGGTCGGTGGGCAGGGAGAACAGCTCCTGCTCCAGCCACTCCTCGCGCTCACCCGGCCGCCACACCACGCCGGGCCGGTCGATCGGCGCCAACCCCGGCACCACGACCTGCTCGACCACCGGGGCGACCTCCCGCGGCGGGTCGACCAGCGGGCGCGGCAACCGCGCAGGCTCCTCGGCGCGCGCCTGCGGCAGCGGGTCGGCGGGCGCGGGCGGCAGCTCCGCCGGGGCCAACCGCGCGGCGCGCTCGGGGAAGCGCCTCACCGCGTCCCGCAGCGGTTTCACGCCCAGCGGCCCCTGCCCGGCCAGGACGGTGAACGCCTCGTCCAGCGGGAACTCCGCGACCAGCCCGAGCACCCGCTTGCGGGCCGCCGCGGGCAGCCGGGGCAGCCACCGCACGAGCGTGGGCAGCACGCCCTCGGGCCCCACCGCGTCGACCAGGGTCGGCAGCACCCAGGACGGCGCCACCACCCCCTCGACGGGGCAGCGGTCCACCAGCGCCTCCAACCACTCCCGGTCGCCGACCGAGCCCAGGAACAACCAGGGCGTGATGAACGCGGACCTGAGGCCCGACAGCTCCTCGAACAGCGGCCCGACCCAGCCGGTCTCGGTGGGCAGCAGGAACGCGGCCAGGGTGCGGCCCCTGAGCGTGCCCCGGTGCGCGGCCACCCGCTCGACCACCGCCGCGTGCTCGGCGTCCGAGGCGGCGGCCAGCGCGTGCCGCACGCGGGCCAGCGGCCGGTGCCCCGCCCAGCTCCACTCGACGGCCTCGGTGTCGAACCGGTCGGTCAGCGCCCCGTCGCGGTCGACCCGGTGCAGCGCGGAGCACAGCGCCGCCTCGGCGGCGAACACCACCCCGTGCTCGGCGACCCAGGCGTCCACGAAGCAGGCGGTCTCCTCGGCCTGCCACGTCCCCGAGGCGTGCTCCACGACCCGGTGGGCGATCCCGGCGCCGACCGGGCCGGGGTCGGCGAGGTGCTCCTCCAGGGCGCCCGCGAGCGCGACGCCGCGCCCGTCCTCGGCGAGCGACTCGCGCGCGGCGGCGATCAGCCCGCGCACCCGCTCGGCGGCGTCGGGCGTCAGGGCGCGCCCCGCGCGCCCGTCACCCCGGCGCGGCAGGACCTGCCGCGCCTGCGCCCCGCCCATCACGTAGACGTCCTCCGAGGACACCCGCCCACCCATGCCAGACCCCCTGCGACCCGATACCGGGACGATAGCGGCGGGCACCGACGATTTCGGGGTTTTCGCAGGTCCCGGCCGTTGCGGAGGGTGACCGGGCGGACGCCGGGCCTACCTGGCCCCTCGGGGCACCTCGGTGGTCTCGGCCTCCGGGAGGCCGGGGCCGAGGCGCAGGCGCTCCAGGAAGCGGACCACCAGGGCGGCGGCGGTGCGGTGGGTCCGGTCGTTCAGCACGTCGTGCGCGGTGCCCGCGATGCCCACCAGCTCGCCGTCCGGGAGCCGGGAGAACCAGTCGCGGGAGGCGTCCGCGCCGGTCAGGGGGTCGTCCGCGCCGCGCAGGCCCAGGACCGGGACCACCACGTCCTCGGGCGCGGCCCGCTCCGCCCAGTCCGGGGGAGGCGCGGTCCGCAGGCTGCCCCGGTGCAGCGCGGTCCCGTCGGAGAGGCGGGCGCGGTGGGCGGGGCAGGCGGTGCGGGCGTCCAGCTCGGACTCCCAGTCGGCGGTCCGCCCGTCTACCGGTTCCCCGACCCGGTCCCCACCCCGCTCCCCGCCATGGCCCTCGCCCCGGTCCCCGACCGGCAGCCCGGCCAGCACCGCGCCGTCCGCCGCGACCGCGCCCTCGGCCAGCAGCAGCGCCGCGAACAGCGCGCCCGCGTCCGAGCCGAGCAGCACGTGCGGCCTCGGCGCGTCCTCCTCGTCGCCCAGCACCGCCTTCACCTCCGCCGCGACCCCGGCCGGGTCGAGCGCCGGGTCGGCGGTGATCCGCACGCGGTAGGCGTCCGCGGCCAGGCGCGCGCCCAGCCGCTCGTACACGGCGGCGCCCTCACCCCGTCCCGGCAGCACCACGACGGTGCCGCGCGGGCCCAGGTGGGCGGGGTTGTCGTACGAGGTGGTCATGCTCTGCTCCCCAGGTCGTGGTGCGTCATCAGCCGATGGCCTTGCCGGGGTTCAGGACGCCCGCCGGGTCGAACACCGCTTTGATCCGCCGGTGCAGCTCCAGCACCGGCTCGCCCAGCTCCGCCGCCAACCAGGGCCGCTTGAGGGCGCCGACGCCGTGCTCGCCGGTGAGCGTGCCGCCCACCGCCAGCGCCTGCTCGAAGATCGCCGCGACCGCGCGCCCCACCCGCTCCGGCGGCGCGCTGTCGGCCAGCACGATCGGGTGCAGGTTGCCGTCGCCGACGTGCGCGAACACGAAGATCCGCACCCCGGTCGCCTCGGCGATGCCCCCGATCGCCCGGATCGTCTCGGCGATCCGGCTCCTGGGCACCGCGACGTCCTCGATCAGCACCCGCCCGTGCCGCTCGATCGCGGGCAGCGCGGCCCGCCGGGTGGCCACCAGGCGGGCGGCGACCTCGGGGTCGGTGGTGGTCTCCAGCGCGGTGGCGAGCGGCCGGACCACCCGCGCCGCCTCCGCCAGCTCCTGCTCCGCGCCGAAGCCGTCGGTCTGGAGCAGCAGGAACACCTCGCCCCTGCGGTGCAGGTCACCGCCCTGCGCCTGGTCGATGGCGCGCAGCGTCGGCCCGTCCAGCAGCTCGGCGGTGGACGGCCGGACGCCCGCGCGCTGCAGCGCGGTCACCGCCGCGACGGCGTCCTCGGCGGTCGCGAAGAACGCGCTGGCGGTGGCCGTGCGCACCGGCAGCGGCGAGAGCCGCAGCGTCGCCCCGACCACCACCCCGAGCGTGCCCTCGGACCCGACGACCAGCCCGGTCAGGTCGTACCCGGTGACCCCCTTGACCGTGCGCCGCCCGGTGCTGACCAGCGACCCGTCGCCGAGCACCACGTCGAGCCCGAGCACCGCGTCGCGGGTCACCCCGTGCTTGACGCACCGCAGCCCGCCCGCGTTGGTGGCGATGTTGCCGCCGATCGTGGAGAACGCGGCGCTCGCCGGGTCGGGCGCGTACCGCAGCCCGTGCGCGGCGGCGGCGGCGTCCAGGTCGGCGGTGACGACACCGGGTTCCACGACCGCCAGCGCCTCGTCCGGCCGCAGCTCGGTGATCCGGTCAAGGCCGGACAGGTCGAGCACGATGCTCCCGTCGCCCGCGAGCGCGCCACCCGCGACCCCGGACCCCGCGCCCCTGGGCACGACCGGGACGCCGTGCGCGGCGGCGTGCGCGACGGTCCGCTGGACCTCCGCGACGGACTGGGCGAACACGACCAGCCGGGGCGTCCCGATCGGGGCGCTCCCCGAGCGGTCGGTGGACGCGCGCGCCAGCTCGGCGGGGTCGGTCGACCAGGAGGAGAGCCCGCCGGTCAACCCGTCCAGGCTCACGCCCCCACCTCGACCGGCCGGTCGGGGTCCGAGGACCACTGGGACCACGAGCCGGGGTACAGGGCGGCGTCGATCCCGGCGATGGCCAGGGCGGCGACGGTGTGCGCGGCGGTGACGCCGGACCCGCAGTACACCGCGACCGGCGTCCCCGACGTCACGCCGAGCGCCGCGAACCGCCGTCCCAGCTCCGAGGCGGGCAGGAAGGTCCCGTCCGGCGCGAGGTTCTCCCCGGTGGGCGCGCTGACCGCGCCGGGAACGTGCCCGGCCCTGGGATCGACCGGCTCGACCTCGCCCCGGTACCGCTCACCGGCGCGGGCGTCCAGCAGCACCCCGCGCGCGGGCCAGGTGGCCGCCTCGTCGGTGGTGACGCGCGCCAACCGGTTCCCGGAGACCACCACGTCCCCCGGAGCCGGGACGACGTCCCCGCTCTCCACCGGGAACCCGCCCGCGACCCACGCGCCGAGCCCGCCGTCGAGCAGCCGCACGTCAACCCCGGCGTCGCGCAGCACCCACCAGGCGCGGGCGGCGGCGAGGTTGCCGGAGTCGTCGTAGACGACGACCCGGTCGCCGCCGTTCACGCCCCACCCGCGCAAGGCGGTCTGCAGCGCCTCCTCGCCGGGCAGCGGATGCCGCCCGTCACCGGGCCCGCGCGGTCCGGCGAGGTGCGCCTCCAGGTCGACGTGCACGGCGCCCGGCAGGTGGGCGCTGAGGTAGGCGGGCCGCCCGTCCGGAGCGCCGAGCGCCCACCGGACGTCGAACACCCGGAACTCGGGGAACCGCTGGTGCAGCTCGGTTGCGGAGATGATGACCGTCACGCCCCGGATGCTAAGCGCGCCAAGGCATCGGGCACCGCAAGGAAATTCTTATGGGTACCGATGGGAAACTCCGCCCGGTCCGGTCGTGCTGTGGTGGCGGGGACCGGGTGCTTGGTTGTGCCGCAACGACTTCGAGGGTCGCCCGGCGGTCGTGGCGCTCAGTCGAGTCGCCCGCTGGACCACGCTTCCTTGAACCCGTCCACGTCGGGGAACAGCACGCGCCGCCGACGGTTGTAGGTCCTCTTGAGCGGATCCCTGAGCGTGAGCTTGACGTGGTAGGGGATGACGATCGCGCAAAAAGGGAGGGCGAACGGCGCTTCTGCAGGCTTGTCAAATTCAAGCAAATTCGCCAGATTTTCCCTGCCGGATTCCGGGCCGATCGGGTTGAACCCGAACACCCCTGGTGTCGTGTGCTTTTCCGGAACCGCGCTGCCGATGAAGTAACCTTCCTGCGCCCTCATGCGGTCGTCGGGCAGTGCGGGGAACGCGCGGAACATCGTGTTGTCTTTTGCGGATCTGAGCAGAGCTTTTTCGTACAGGGCAGTGATGGGGTTCCGTCTGCTTTTTCGCGTCTGAGAGCCGTGCTTGAACGTCTCGTGCCACCTGGTGTCGGTGACTTCGATGGCGAACAGCACTCCGGAGTCGGGTCTGTCCTCGCACTGCCCGTGTTCCGCTGTGGCGAACCACAGTGCGGTCATCGGGTTGGCCGTGACGTCGATCAGTCGAGTCGGCACGCTGTGGTGCTGCAGAACGGCGAGCATGTGCAGGTCGGTCGCCGATGAGCCGAGGTCTCTTCCCAGGCCCCAGTCGCGCGCCTCTTTGATGATCTTCCTTTCTTCGGCGCGCAGGCTCTTCTCGGTGACTTCCTTGCTCTCTTTGGCTGCTTTCCTGTAGAGGGAAGACCTCAAGGGCCAATTTGCGTTGTTCTGACCGCGCCACGCGTAGATTCGGTTCGGTGCGAGCAGGGCGATGTTGCTAATGATGCTGAACAGATGCCGTGCGCTTTTGGCTTCTACGCCTGAGCCGTGTTCCAACCAATTGTCAAATTTTGGTGCCGTCATGAGGTTAACGGTATCCGGTGACTGGGGGAACTTCATCGTGATACATGAGTAAAATGCACGAAAGAGTGACTTGTGGTGTCGTTCCGCAATCGTGCGGACACAAATCGTGTCGTTGCGCCTCTGTTGTTTGGCTCGTTCGAACGGGGTGAGCCGCTCCTGCCGCTCGCCGACCCGGCGTTCGGAGCACGGGGAGAGGACGCCGCCGCACGGGGGCGGCTGGCCACCCTGGCGGGCCCGTCGATGACGTGGTTGGTCTGATCGCTGTTGGAAGCGCCGGCGCGCTGCCCAGGGGGCCACCTCGGCGATCCTGCGATGGCGCCCAGCCCTCACCCGCATCCCGCTGATTCCAGTCGACCGGTCGGATAAAATCGCGCCGTGGGTGAGAGCGTGCGCATCGGGGTGTTCTACGACGGGACGTGGTTCGCCTACCTCAGCGACTTCTACGCCACCACCCACCCCCGCCGCGCCCGCATCTCCCTCGACGGCTTCCACGACGCGCTGCGCTGGCACGTCCACCTCGCCGAGGGCGTGCCGCTGCACGACTGCGTGATCCGCGAGGCCCACTACGTGCGGGGCCGCATCGAGACGCCCGCCACCGGGTTCGACGAGGCGCTCGCCCTCGCGGGCATCACCCGCCACGACCTTCCGCTGCACGGCGGCAAGGAGAAGGGCGTCGACGTCCACCTCGCCCTGGAGACCTGGGACCGCGCCGTCACCGCCGGGCTGCGCTGGGTCGTCCTGGTCACCGGCGACGCCGACTTCACCCCGCTCGTCGCCCGCCTGGTCAAGCGCGGCGTCCGGGTGCTCGTGCCCGTCGCCGACCCCCGGCGCGCCCCGCAGAAGTGGCCGGAGAACGGCCCGCGCACCGCCTCCCCGCTGCGCGCCAACGCCACCGACACCCCCGGCTTCGACGCCCTGTTCGCCCCCGCCGACCAGGGCGACTACCCGCTGCGCTCACCGTTCACCCGCACGACCACCCCCGTCGCCCCGTCGGGCGGGGCGCCGCGCGGCCGTCGCTACGGGCGGATCACCGGCTGGCGCGACGACCAGCCCCACGGCTTCATCACCGACACCCGAGGCGGCTCCTGGTACGCCTCGCGCGACGACCTGCCGGGCGGCGCGCCGATGCTGCCGGTGGGCACGCAGGTGTCCTTCACCGGCTCACCCGCGCCGGGGCCGGGGCGGAAGTACCCGCGCGCGCAGGCGATCGAGCTGGCCTGACGCGGGCTGGGCGCGAGCGGCGAGCACCGATCGGGGCAGCGCTGCCACGAGCCGGTCGAACCGCGCGCCCGCGCCGTCTCACGGCAGCACCGCCGCGAACAGCCCGACCACGTGCGCGGGCACGTCCTCCCGCAGCACCGAGTCCTCGAAGTGGCCCGTGCCGTCCGCGAACGCGTACGAGTCCAGGCCGCCCTCGGCGTGCGCGTCGAACCACTCCTCGCCGAGCTCGAACTCCACGTGCAGCATGTCACCCGCCGTGACGGTGATCACCAGATCGCGCAACCGGGGGTCCAACCCGGACACCTCGGCCCGCCACGCCGCCACCACGGCCTCGATCTCCGCGCCCCGCTCCCGCGCCAACCGCTCCGCCCACCGCCGCCGCGCCTCCCGCTCGCGCTCGACCCGCGCCTCCCGCCCGGCCCGCCACGCCGCCCAGCGCGCGCGGATCACCCGAGCCCCCCGGCTTTCCGGTCGCCCGCCGAACGTTCGCCCGGCCAGGGGAATCCGGCTGCGCCCGCCACCCGGACCGGACCGCCGCGCCCCGTCACGCCCACCACCACGTCCCCGTCCCGTCGTCGGTCCGCGCGGACCCCGCCCGCTCGGAACCCGCTCGGACCGGGAACGCACCCAGATCCGCCGGAACCGGCCGCGCCGAGCGGGGGAGCGCGTCCACACCGGAACGACCCCCGCGCGTCATTCGCATGACCCGCCCCGCGCCCCACCCCCACCCGCCCCCCAATCCCGCGTCGACGCCCCCGGCGAACCCCCTCCGGGAATGCCGGTGATCGTCACCCAGCGTCCCCTGTGGAACGTCTGCCGAGGTCGGACGCCCGTTGCCGATTTCGATGCGTGATCGCAGGTCGGCGGTGACCTGCCCGGCGGATATCGGGGCGGGGATTCGGCTAGCCTGGGTGGCGCGCACGGCTTGGCGGTTCACCCGGCTGCCGGGTTTTTTGTCACAAAATGTATTCGCACGCTTTCGGACTGTTCCTTGTCTTACCGCAGGGGGAGAGACGTCAGGGGGAGGGACCTATGCGGGAAGTGGCCGCTGAAGGGCGCTTCGACGGGTGGGAACAGCTGGTGGGTCTCCGGGTCGTCGGCGTCGGGGCGGCCTCGCGCGAGGCCCGCGACCTCAGCATGAAGGAGTGGGAGACGCTCGGCGTCGGGCTCGGGATGCCGGTGCTGCGCGCCCGCGTGGACAACCCCGAGGTCCCCTACGGCGGGTTCATGGAGGCCATCAACCCGGCCTCCGGCGAGCACGGTGAGATGCTGCGCAAGCTGTTCCGCAAGCTCGACGAGCGCGGCTGGGCGCGGATCATGCTCGGGTTGACCGAGGAGGACGTGCAGCGCGTGGTCCGCGCGGCGCTGGTCATCGTCGGCGGCGAAACCGGCGTGGTGCTGGCGCTCGACGACGTGCACCACGCCGACGCGCGCACCATAGGGCTCCTGGAGTACCTGGCGGACAGCGCCGCGCGCGTCCTGCTGGTGCTCGGCCACGACCCGCTCAACGGCAGCCCCCGGCTGGCCGCGCTGCTGGCCAAGACCCGCAACCCGGACGCGACCGAGCGGCTCGCCCGGATCTTCGAGCTGCCGCCCGACCGCGCGGGCTACCGGCTCACCCGCCGCGAGGCGACGGTGCTGGAGGGCGTGGCGCAGGGCCTGACCGACGACACCATCGCCGACCGGCTCGCCATCTCGCCGCGCACCGTGCACCGGCGGCTGCGGCACGTCTCGCGCAAGCTCGGCACCGAGACCGAGGACCGCGAAGAGGTCGTCGAGCTGGCCAAGTCCGCGGGGCTGCTGCCCGGCGAGGACTGAGCGGGGCGCGGGCGGGCGGGGTTCACCCGCCCGGTCGTGTTTCGACGCCTCCTCTCGGGGCACACGTCGGGTCATGGATCACGGACGGGCACCGGTGCTGGAGGCGATCGAGCGGTACCACGAGCGGGGGCACCTCCCGTTCATCCCACCAGGGCACAAGCAGGGGCGGGGCGTGGACCCGCGCGTGCTCGACGTGCTCGGCGCGGACGTCTTCCGCTCCGACATCATCCTGATGAACGGCATCGACGACCGCCTGATGTCACAGGGCGTGCTCGCCGACGCCCAGCGGCTCATGGCCGACGCCGTCGACGCCGACCACGCGTTCTTCTCCACCTGCGGCAGCTCGCTGTCCGTGAAGACCTGCCTGATCACCGTCGCCCGACCGGGGCAGCGGATGCTCGTCTCGCGCAACGCGCACAAGTCCGTCATCGCCGGGCTGATCATCAGCGGCGTCGACCCGGTGTGGGTGCACCCGCGCTGGGACGCCCGCTGGGAGTGGGCCTACCCGCCCGGCGCGGACGCCGTCGCCGAGGCCCTCGACCGCGCCCCCGACGCCGCCGGGATGCTGCTGATCACCCCCACCGACTACGGGACGTGCGCCGACATCCGATCGGTGGCCGACCTGTGCCACGACCGGGGGAAGACGCTGGTCGTGGACGAGGCGTGGGGCGCGCACCTGCCGTTCCACCCCGACCTGCCCGCCTGGGCCATGGACGCGGGCGCCGACCTGTGCGTGACCAGCGTGCACAAGATGGGCGCCGGCCTGGAGCAGGGCTCCGTCTACCACCTCAGGGGCGACCGGGTGGACCCCGACGTGCTGCGGATGCGCGCCGACCTGCTCGACACCACCAGCCCGTCCGCGTTGGTCCACGCCGGGCTCGACGGCTGGCGGCGGCAGATGGTCGAGCACGGCCGCGAGCTGCTCGACCGCGCCCTCGAGCTCGGCGCCGACGTCCGCGAGCGCCTGGCGGACGCGGTCACCGTCGTCGGCCGCGACGACGTCGTCGGACCGGGCAGGGCCGACGACCACGACCCGCTCAAGATCGTGCTCGACCTCGCCGGGCTCGGCATCTCCGGCTACACCGCCAACGAGTGGCTGCGCGAGCACCACCGCGTCGACGTCGGCCTGTCCGACCACCGCAGGATCGCCGCGCAGATCACCGTCGCCGACGACCGGGACACGGTCGACCGCCTCGTCGCCGCCGTCACCGACCTCGCCGCGCACGCCCCCGACCTGCCCCGCGCGGCCCGCGTCGACGTCCCCGACCCCGGAGAGCTGGAGCTGGAGCAGGCGGTGCTGCCGCGCGAGGCGTTCTTCGCCGACGCCGAGCACGTGCCGCTGGAGCGCGCGGTCGGCCGGGTGTGCGCCGAGACGATCAGCCCGTACCCGCCGGGCGTGCCCGCCGCGCTGCCCGGTGAGGTGATCACCCAGCCGGTGGTGGACTACCTGCGCAGCGGCCGGGAGGCGGGCATGTACCTGCCGGACCCGACCGACTCGGACCTGGAGACCGTGCGGGTCGTGGCCCGGCCCTGAGCCGCAGTCCGGAGCCGCAGTCCTGAACCGCAATCCCGAACGGCAGTCCCGAACCGCAGCCCCGAGCCACGCCCCCGATCTGGCCGGGTGGTCGAGCCGGGTGGCCGGTGGCGCGCTCGGTTCCGGGGGGCCTGCCACCGGGGTAGGGTCGGTGCGACGGCCGGTGGCGCGGTGCCCGGCCACTGTGGCCGAGGAGGACCGATGCACCGGGACGGCGCTGGCCTGCTGCCCGACGAGGGGACCGAGCTGCTGCTCAAGCAGCTCGACGGGGTCACCAGGACCCTGCTGGACGTGCGCACCGCCGCCGAGGCGCTGGGCAAGATCGTGGACGCGGCGACGCAGGTCATCCCCGGCGCGGACCTGGCCAGCATCACCCTGCGCGCCCCGGACGGCTCCCTCTCCAGCCCCGTCGAGACCGACCCGGTCGCGACCGCGCTGGACGAGGCCCAGTACCGGGACGGGCGGGGGCCGTGCGTGGACACCGCGCGGCCGGACGGCCCCGGTTACGCCGAGAGCGGCGACCTGCGCGCCGAGCCCAGGTGGCCCGGCTTCGCCGCCGAGGCCGTGCGGCTCGGCTACCACTGCGTGCTCGCCACCGAGCTGCTGCCGTCCGAGGGCGCGGTGTCCGGCGCGCTCAACGTGTACTCGCGCGAGCCCGACGCGCTCACCGCCGACGACCGGCACGCCGCGCTCCTGCTCGCCACGCACGCCTCGCTCGCCCTCGCGCACGCCCACGCCGCCGAGGCCGCCGACCTCCAGCAGGCCCAGCTGCGGCGGGCCGTGGACAGCCGGGACGTCATCGGGCAGGCCAAGGGCATCCTGATGACCCGGCGCGGGATCAGCGCCGACGAGGCGTTCGCGCTGCTGCGGCGCACCTCGCAGGACCTGAACGTGAAGCTGGTCGACCTGGCCAGGACCCTCGCGGACCGGCGCGACCAGCTCGACCGGGGGTGACCCGCCGGTGACCGTCCGCGCTCGCCCCGCGCACCCGCGCTGACCAGGCGGGAGACCAATCCCGCAAACCGCTGCCGCGGGCGGCGCGCGGCGTCTACCGTCGTCCGGTCGGGCTGTCCGGCGCGCGCGGGCGGAGGAGGGGCGATGGCCGATCCGGGCCAGTTCTTCAGCAGGTACGGGGAGCAGTTCGCCAGGGGGCAGCGCGCCGAGGGCGCGGACGGCGAGCCGGTCGCGACCTTCCGGGTCGTGGTGAGCAGCGCGGACGGCCAGATCGCGGTGACCGTGGACGACTCGGGGCACCTGGTCGACCTGAAGCTGGGCGAGTCGCTGCGCCACCACGACGGCGCTGCGGTGGCGGCGGAGGTGCTGCGGCTGCTCCAGGCGGTGCGGGCCACGAGCGACGTCGTGCCGGAGCGCGCGAAGCCGTCCGCGCAGGCCAGGGCGGAGGCGGAGCGGTTCTCCGGGCAGGTGCTGGAGCCCGCCGCCGAACCCGCGGTCGAGCCAGCGCGTGGCCCGGCGGTCGAACCGGTGCGCGGGCGGGCGCCCGCCCCCGCGCCCGAGCCGCCGGCCGACCCGTTCCGCGACGGCGACCACCCGCGCCCCGCGGGCCACCTCCGCCCGGCCGACCCGCCCCGCACGGGCGGCCACCTGCGTCCCGTCGAGCAGCCCCTGCCGGTCGAGCCCGCCCGCCCCGGCGGCCACCACCGCCCAGCCGACCCGCACCGCCAGGCCGAGCCGAGGCACACCGAACCCCGCAGGCCAGAGCCCCGCCGGGAACCGCGGGCTGCCGAGGACGGCGCGCCGAGGATGCCCCTGTTCCCGCCGCCCGCCACCCCCAGGCGCAATCCCTAGACCCCGCTCGGGCTTTTTCGTCCGACGTCGGATAAATCACGAGCACAACGCACGGGGAATTCCCCGGCCGGCCGCCGCCCGCCCGGACCGCGAGACCCTCGGACGCCCCCGTTCGCCGCCCGCGCCCACCTCCCGCCCAGGTCGGCCACCCACCCTCACCCCGTCCACCTGCGCCGATCTCCTCCGCGCCCCCCTGCCCCCGCAGGTCGGCACGCGGTGCTCCGTTCAGCGGCGGGTGGTTAGTAGGGTTTTGAAATCGGTGTTCCGGGTGCTTCCTGCGGCGATTACGGAACGTGCGTCGAACATCCGGCTGTGACACGTTTTAACCCTAATCGGACCATTGTGTAACAGCTTCGCCCATTCCTAGTCTCGCCCTCGGAGGGTGGTCCGGAAGAGCGACACCCGAACGGGTAAGTCGATCATTCGCCGCCCCGGTCCTGGAATGCCCGGACAGCCGGTCCTGCACCCGGCCGCCCGGTCCCTGCATCCGAGGAGAAGACAACATGACCGCACGGAAAGTCGCCCGCACCTCGGGCGTCGTCCTCGCCGCCGCCGCGCTGGCGATCCTGAACGGGATGCCCGGCTCGGCGCAGCCCGCCTCCACCGACTCCGCCCCCGCGTTCGAGGCCGCCCACCCCGGCCTGGTCAGCGCGATGCAGCGCGACCTCGGCCTGGACGCGGCCGAGGCGCGGACCCTCATGGTCAAGCAGGACGCGGCCACCGCCACCGAGGACTCGCTGCGCACCAGCCTCGGCTCGTCCTTCGCGGGCGCCTGGTTCGACATCTCCACGGCCAAGCTCACCGTCGCCGTGACCGACGCGGCCGACGCCGCCGAGGTCGAGGCCGCGGGCGCGGAGGCCACCGTGGTCGCCCGCAGCGCCGCCCAGCTCGACGCCAAGGTCGCGCAGCTCAACGCGGTCGAGAAGTCCGCCCCGGCCTCGGTCACCGGCTGGTACGCCGACAGCAAGACCAATTCCGTGGTCGTCACCGCGCTGCCCGGCAAGACCGCCGAGGCCGCCGCGTTCGCGGGCTCGGACGTGCGCGTCGTCGAGGCCGACGCCCCGACCACGTTCGCGAACATCAAGGGCGGCGACGCCTACAACATCGGCTCGTCCCGCTGCTCGGCGGGCCTGTCGGTGACCACCGGCTTCGTCACGGCGGGCCACTGCCAGGCGCTGACCGGCGGCGGCGCGCTCTCGCGCAACGGCACCTCGCTCGGCACCTGGGGCGGCTCCTCGTTCCCCGGCAACGACTACGCCTACGTGCGCACCAACTCCAACTGGACCCCGCAGGGCCTGGTCGGCAGCGTCCGCGTCGTCGGCACCACCGTCGCGGCCCAGGGCGCGGCCATCTGCAAGTCCGGCTCCACCACCGGCTGGACCTGCGGCACCCGCGGCGCGGCCAACCAGACCGTCCGCTACGCCGAGGGCACGGTGACCGGCCTGACCGCCTCGAACGTGCTCTGCCAGGCCGGTGACTCCGGCGGCGGCTTCATCACCAGCGCCGGCCAGGGCCAGGGCGTGGTCTCCGGTGGCAACACCGCGACCTGCTACTACAACCCGCTCGGCGAGATCCTGTCGGCCTACGGGCTGACCATCGTCCGGGGCTGACCCGGCGAGCTGAACCACCCCTCCGGTTCCCCGGCGCGGCCAGTCCGCGCCGGGGAACCGGCGTGTCCGGGGTCGGGGAGACCCCTCACGAGCCCCCTGGAAAGCCGCCGCGACGCCGCCCGCCCCGCCCGTGCGGACCGTTCGCCGCCCGAACGTCTATGCTCCGGTCGGCCACCGCGGCGAGTGACGTCGGCGCACCTCCGCGCCGTGACCCCTGGCGCCCGTTTCATCACGCTGGTCGGCGATGTCCGACTCAGATCACACGGCCGAAGCGCCCTCTCGGCTTGATCTCGGGGTAGTTCATGAGGTTAGGCTAAGCATACTTTCGGGGGGGCGCGCAGCGTCGTGACCGCCCGGTGGCGCCACGCCCGCGAACCGGCCGGGGCGCCGCTCACGCTGCTTTCGAGAAGGGTCCCCCCGTGCGCACACACCGCCTGCGAGCCGGCGCCATCGCCGCCGCCGCAGCGATCGTCCTCACCGCCTGCTCCTTCGGTGGTGGGTCCGACACCGCCGCTTCCGGCTCGCAGCCGGCCGGGGACACCGGCGCGTTCCCGATCACCATCGAGCACGCCCTCGGCAAGACCACGATCGAGGCCAAGCCCGAGCGCATCGCCACGGTCAACTGGGCCAACCAGGAGGTGCCGCTCGCGCTGGGCGTCGTGCCCGTGGGCATGGCCAAGGCCAACTTCGGCGACGACGACGGCGACGGCGTCCTGCCCTGGGTGTCCGAGAAGCTCAAGGAGCTCGGCGGCGAGGCCCCGGTCCTGTTCGACGAGACCGACGGCATCGACTTCGAGGGCGTGGCCAACACCAAGCCCGACGTCATCCTGGCCCCGTACTCGGGCCTGACCGCCGAGGACTACAAGACCCTCAGCGACATCGCGCCGGTCGTCGCCTACCCGAAGACCGCGTGGGCCACCCCGTGGCGCGAGAGCATCGAGCTCAGCAGCAAGGCCATGGGCCGCGCCGACGACGGCAAGAAGCTGATCTCGGACATCGAGAAGCAGATCACCGACGCCAAGGCCAAGCACCCGCGGCTGGTCGGCAAGTCGGCGATGTTCATGA
Organism: Actinosynnema pretiosum; assembly: GCF_002354875.1. Taxonomy (GTDB): domain Bacteria; phylum Actinomycetota; class Actinomycetes; order Mycobacteriales; family Pseudonocardiaceae; genus Actinosynnema; species Actinosynnema auranticum. The sequence goes on along the minus strand of NZ_CP023445.1, from coordinate 5,060,429 downwards.
CGCACTTCGACACCACCAACCTGAGCCAGATCGGCTTCTACACCACGCACGACACCCGCGCCATGTTCTTCGAGGACCTGGGCATGACCCACCCGAAGTCCATCGCGGACCTGTCGGCCACCACCGACAAGTTCTCGCTCAAGCAGAGCACCGAGCAGATCGACGTGTTCAACGACGTCGACATCATCATCGGCTACGGCGACGACACCGTCCTGGCCGCGCTCCAGGCCGACCCGCTGATGTCCAAGCTCCCGGCCGTCGCCAACGGCGCCGTCGTGATGCTCTCCGGCAGCGGCCCCGCGGGCACCGCCGCCAACCCCACGCCGATGTCCGTGTCGTGGGTGCTCGACGAGTACGCGGGCAAGATCGCCGCTGCCGCCGACAAGGTGAAGTGACCACCGCGACCCACCGGTCCGACCAGGGTGCCGCCGAGAGGCGGCACCCTGGTCGTGTCCGGCTCACCTGGCTGGTCGCGCTGATCGTCGTCCTGGCCGCCGCCGCGCTCGCCTCGGTCGTGCTCGGCGCCCGCGACATCGGCTTCGACGACGTCGTCGCGGGCCTGGGCGGCTCCCAGGACAACCTGGCGCAGGCCGCCGTCGCCAAGCGCGTGCCCCGCACCCTGCTCGCCGTCGTCGTCGGCGCCGCGCTCGGCATCTCCGGCGCGGTCATGCAGGGCGTGACCCGCAACCCGTTGGCGGACCCCGGAATCCTCGGCGTGAACTCCGGGGCCTCGCTGGCCATCGCGGTCGGCATGACCTCCTTCGGCCTGGTCAAGGCCTCCGCCCACATCTGGGTGGCCATCCTCGGCGCGGCCGTCACCGCCGTGCTCGTCCACACCATCGGCTCGCTGGGCCGGGGCGGCCCCACGCCGCTCAAGCTCGCGCTCGCGGGCGCCGTGTCGTCGGCCGCGCTCACCTCGCTGATCAGCGCGGTCGTGCTCTCCCGCAACGACATCTCCGCCACGTTCCGCTCCTGGCAGATCGGCGGCGTCGGCGGCGGCTCCTACGAGGGCATCGCCACGGTGCTGCCGTTCCTGGTCGTCGGCCTGCTGCTGTGCCTGGCCACCGCGCGCGGCCTGAACTCCCTGGCGCTGGGCGACGACGTCGCCGCCGGGCTCGGCGAGCGCGTGCTGCTCACCCGCACCCTCGCCTCCGTCGGCGCGGTCGTGCTGTGCGGCGCGGCCACCGCCGCCGCGGGACCGATCGGGTTCGTCGGCCTGGTCCTGCCGCATTTGTGCAGGCTCCTCGTCGGCCCGGACCACCGCTGGCTGCTGCCGCTCTCCGCGCTCGGCGGGGCCGCGCTGCTCACCACCGCCGACGTCGTCGGCCGCGTGGTCACCCGGCCCGAGGAGATCGACGTCGGCATCATCACCGCGCTGATCGGCGCGCCGTTCTTCATCTGGGTAGTCCGCCGACAGAAGGTCCGATCGCTGTGACCGACACCGCCACCCGCGCCGCCCACCGCGACGCCGCGCTCGGCGCCGTCGCCGCCGCCGCACCGTCCACACTGGACGCGGTCACCCGCACCCGCCGCCGCAACGCCCGCCGCAGGCGGATCGTCATCGCCGTGCTCACCGCGCTCATCCTGGTGATGATCGCCGTGTCGCTGATGTTCGGCCAGCGGTACTACCCGCCGTCCGACGTCCTCGCGGTCGTCCTCGGCGAGCAGGTGCCCGGCGCCTCGTTCACCGTCGGCAGGCTCCGCCTGCCCCGCACCGCCCTGGCCACCCTGGCGGGCCTGTGCTTCGGGCTCGGCGGCGTGTCCTTCCAGACCATGCTGCGCAACCCCCTGGCCAGCCCCGACATCATCGGGATCAGCGCGGGCGCCTCGGCCGCCGCCGCGTTCGCGATCGTCGTGCTGGGCCTGTCCGGCGCCACCGTCGCCGCGTTCGCGATCGTCGCCGGCCTGCTCATCGCGCTGCTGGTGTACCTGCTGGCGTTCAAGTCCGGCGGCGCGGGCACCCGGCTGGTCCTGATCGGCATCGGCACCGCCGCCATGCTGCACAGCGCCATCGACTGGATCCTCACCAGCGCGGGCGAGTGGGACCTGCAGGAAGCCCTGGTCTGGTTGACCGGCAGCCTCAACGGCTCGTCGTGGACCGACGTCCTGCCCGTGCTGCTCGCCTCGGTCGTGCTCGTGCCGCTGCTGCTGGCGCAGACCCGGCGGCTGGGCGCGATGCAGCTGGGCGAGGACGCGGCGTGCGCGCTGGGCGTGCGCGTGGAGCTGGTCCGGCTCACCGTCGTCATCGCCTCGGTCGGCCTGATCGCCTTCGCCACCGCCGCCTGCGGCCCGATCGCGTTCGTCGCGTTCCTGGCCGGACCCATCGCGGCCAGGCTGGTCGGCCCCGGCGGGTCGCTCCTGGTGCCCGCGATGCTCGTCGGCTCGCTGCTGGTGCTGGTGGCCGACTACAGCGGCCAGTACCTGCTGCCCGCCCGCTACCCGGTCGGCGTCGTCACCGGCGTCCTCGGCGCCCCGTACCTGATCTACCTCATCATCCGCACCAACCGAGCCGGAGGCTCGCTGTGACCACCACCCACACCCTCGCGGTCGAGGACCTGACCATCGGCTACGGGGACCGGACGGTCATCAGCGGGCTCGACCTGGAGATCCCGCCCGGCAGGATCACCGTGATCGTCGGGGCCAACGCGTGCGGCAAGTCCACGCTCCTGCGGTCGATGTCCCGGCTGCTCGCCCCCAAGGGCGGCCGGGTCCTGCTCGACGGCAAGCTCGTGCACAAGACGCCCGCGAAGGAGTTGGCGCGGGTCATGGGCCTGCTGCCGCAGGCGCCGATCGCCCCCGAGGGCATCACCGTGACCGACCTGGTCGGCCGGGGCAGGCACCCGCACCAGGGCATCATGTCCCGCTGGAGCAAGGAGGACGACGTCGCGGTGGCCGCGGCCCTCGACGCCACCTCCACCGCCGACCTGGCCGAGCGCTCGGTCGACGAGCTGTCCGGCGGGCAGCGGCAGCGGGTGTGGATCGCGATGGTCCTGGCCCAGCAGACCGATCTGCTGCTGCTGGACGAGCCCACGACGTTCCTGGACGTGAGCCACCAGGTGGAGGTCCTGGACCTGCTGACCGACCTGAACCGCTCGCGCGGCACGACGATCGTGATGGTCCTGCACGACCTCAACCTCGCCGCCCGCTACGCGGACCACCTGATCGCCCTGGCCGACGGCGCGCTGCACTCGGCTGGTCCGGCGGCGGAGGTGCTGACTGAGGAGGGCGTGCGCGCGACGTTCGGCCTGGACTGCCGCGTGATCACCGACCCGGTCTCCGGCAAGCCGCTCATGCTGCCGATCGGTCGGCACCACTCGGTGGCGGACGGCGCGGTGGCGGACGGCGAGTAGGGCGCGCAGAGCCGGTGGGCGGGCGCGGTCCTCTCGGGGGCCGCGCCCGACCACTTCGGCGCGGCACAGCGCTTTCGGGGATCAGCGCAGGTCGCCGAAGAACCCCGCGAGGTCGTCGGCCAGCAGCTCCGGCTCCTCGACCGGCGCGAAGTGGCCCCCGCGCGGCAGCTCGGTCCACCGCACGACCCGGTGGGTCCGCTCCGCCCACTCCCTCGGCGGGGTCGCCAGGTCGCCGGGGAACAGCGCCACGGCGGTCGGCGCCTCCACCCGGTCGGCCTCGGGCTCCGGCGCGCGACCGTGCTCGTAGTACGGCCGCAGCGACGTCCCGATCGAGTTCGTGAACCAGTACAGGGACGCCTGGGTGAGCAGGAAGTCGTCGCTGTGCGCGCGCAGCCCGGTGTGGCTCCACGCGCGGTACTTCTCCAGGACCCACGACAGCAGGCCGACCGGCGAGTCGGACAGCGCGGGCGCGAGCGTGAGCGGGCGGGTCCGGTGCTGGTGCTCGTACGCGCCCTCCTCGTCCCACCACGTCCGCGCCCGCCCGGCGTGCGCGCGCTCGGCGTCGGTCAGCGATCCGGCGTCGTGCCGGGCGGGCGGGGCGACGGCCATCAGGTGCAGCCCGGCCACGGACTCGGGGTGCGCCTTGGCGAGCAGCGTCGACACGCCCGCGCCGAGGTCGCCGCCGTGCGCGCCGTAGCGGGCGAAGCCCAGCTCCTCGCGCATCAGCCGGTGCCACAGCTCGTGGGTGGGGGTGGAGGTGAGCGACGGCCGGGGCGCGGAGAGCGGGTAGCCGGGCAGTGAGGGGACGATCGTGGTGAAACCCCTGGCGGCCAAGCGCTCCGCGAGTCCGACCAGCTCGTAGAAGGTGCTCGGCCAGCCGTTGGTGAGCACGAGGGGCAGCGCGTCGCCCGCGCCGTCGTAGCGCAGGTAGTGCAGCCGGACGCCGTCGACCTCGGCGAAGTGCGACGGGAGGGCGTTGATCTCGGCCTCGCGGGCGCGCCAGTCGTAGCCGTCCGCCCAGTGGCGGGCCAACCGCTCCAGCTCGTCGGGGTCGGTGCCCGCCTCCCAGGCGGGGGTGGGCCAGCGCGCGGCCCAGCGGGTGCGGCGGAGCCGGTCGCGCAGGTCTGCCAGGTCGTCGTCGGACACGGAGAGAACCGGGTGATTCGACACCGGTAAAACGTAACACCGGTGTCGCTGGGACACCAGTGGGGAGCTACGATGGTGTCGTGGAAGATCGGGTGCACGTGGTCGAGGCGTTCCTCAACACGCTCGACGAGCGGACGTTCAGCAGGCACGGGGAGGCGCACGCGCCGACGGACGAGCTGACCGACGAGGCGGCGCTCGCGCACTGGTTGGCGCGCCACGGCCTCGTGCCCGAGGGGACCCGCCCTAGCGCCGCGCACCTGGCGGCGGCGCGGGAGCTGCGCGCCGCGCTGCGCCGCTCGCTGGCGGAGCCTGCCACCACGCCGCTCGCGTTCCCGCTCCGGCTCGTCCCGGACGGCGAGGGGAACCTGCGCGTCGCGGCGGAACCGGTGGCGCCGGGCGTGGACGCGCTGCTGGACCTCGTGGTGGCGGCCGTCGGCGACGGACGGTGGCGGCGGGTGCGGCTGTGCGCGGCCCCGGACTGCCGGTGGGCGTTCTACGACACCTCCCGCAACGGCGGCGGGCGGTGGTGCTCGATGGCGGTGTGCGGCAACCGGACCAAGACGAAGGCGTACCGGCAGCGGCGGACGGGGTGAGGGTCCGGGCGCCGCAAGGGTTTCGCCGCCGCCGCGCGGGTTCGGGGGACTAGGCGTGTCCTGCGGATCTTTCTCGTGATCGTGGTGGTGGTGGGTGGTCGGACGTGGTGAGCTGACGGACGAGCTGCACCCGGCCGTCGACTCGGCGGGTCTGCCACCGACGGCGATCCTCACCCAGGTCAGGTCGGCGACAACCCGCAACCGCCGCCGCTGCTCGACGACATCCACGACATCGCCGTGGACGGGCGGCGGGTGCGGGTGGGACGGGTGATCGCCGACAAGGCCCACGCCCATCCGAGCGCCCGCACCGCGTTACGGTGGCGGCGGATCAAGGCCGCCATCCCGGAACGTGTCGACCGGATCGCCCGCCGCAGGGCCCAGGGCTCGGTCGGCGGCAGGCCACCGGCCTTCGACCCCGACCTCTGCAAGCCGCACAGCGTGGTCGAGCGCTGCTTCACCCGCCTCAAGCGGTCAGGCCCCACCGTCCGCCAGCAGCCTGCGCAGCACCGCCTCGTCATCCTCGCTGAGCCCGCGCACGAACCGGGTCAGCACCGGCGCGTGGTCCGCCTCCGCCTCCAGCAGGCGGGCCATGCGCCAGGCCACCAGCGCGGACGGGTCGGCGGTCGCCGAGTAGCGGTAGGCGCGGCCGTCCTTGACCCGCGTCACCGCGCTCTTCCCGTGCAGCCGCGTCAACGTCGTCACCACCGCGCTGTACGAGCGCGCGCCCGTCGGGGCCAGCCGCTCCAGGACCTCGGCGGGGGTGAGCGCTTTCCCCGCCTCCACGAGGGCGTGCAGGACCTCCGCCGCCAGCGCGCCCGGTCGGCGGCGGGCCTGCCCACCGGTGGTGTCCCCGCGCGTGGCCTCGGTCACGGTGCGGATGGTACTCGGAGCGGTTGCACCGGACCATCCGTGGCTGCCGTGCGAGGGAACCCGCGCGGGGGACACCTCGGGTCAGTCGAACAGCGCCTGGCCCCAGAACTCGCCCTCCCGCACCCCCGGCGGCACCGCGAAGTGCGCGGAACCGTTGTGCTCCAGGTACTCCACCATCGGATCGGCGCCCGCCAGCACCCGCTGCACCGGGATGAACTGGCTCCGGCTGTCCCGGTTGAAGCACACGAAGAACAACCCGGCGTCCAGGTGCCCGAAGCCGTCGCTGCCGTCGGTGAAGTTGTACCCCCGCCGCAGGATGCGCGCCCCGCCCAGGTTCTCCGACGCCAACCGCACGTGCGAGTTCACCGGCACCACCGGAGCCCCGCCCGCCCCGAGCACCGAGGTGTCCACCGGGTCGAACTCGTCGCGCTGCCCCAGCGGCGCGCCACTTCCCTTGTGCCGCCCGGTGATCGCCTCCTGCTCGGCCAGCGGGGCGCGGTCCCAGGTCTCCACGTGCATCCGGATCCGCCGCGCCACCAGGTAGGTGCCGCCGGTCATCCACGCCGGACCGTCGCCCTCCCCGACCCACACGTGCCGCTCCAGCGCCGCCGGGTCCTCGGCCTTCAGGTTGTTCGTGCCGTCCTTGAAGCCGAACAGGTTGCGCGGGGTCGCCTGCGCGGTCGACGTGGACGAGGTGCGCCCGAACCCCAGTTGCGACCAGCGCACCGCCGCCCGGCCGAACCCGATCCGCGCCAGGTTCCGCACCGCGTGCACCGCGACCTGCGGGTCGTTCGCGCACGCCTGCACGCACAGGTCGCCGCCGGACCTGGCCGGGTCCAGCGCGTCGCCCTTGAACCTCGGCAGGTCCACCAGCGCCTCCGGCCGCCGGTCCGCCAGCCCGAACCGGCCGTCGAACAGGGACGGGCCGAAGCCGATCGTCAGGGTGAGCGCCGACGCGGGCAGGTCCAGCGCCTCGCCGGTGTCGGCGGGCGGCGCCTGCGGCGACCCGCCGACCGCGCCGCCCTCGGCCGCCTCCAACCCGGAGGTCATCCGCTCGGCGGCGGCGGTCCAGTCCCGCAGCAGGCCGACCAGCGCCTCCCGGTCGGTGGTGGTGACGTCGAACGCCACGAAGTGCATCCGGTCCTGCGCCGGGGTGGTGATCCCGGCCTGGTGCTCGCCCCGGAACGGCACGGCGGCCGTCGGGTCGGCTGCGGACGGGGCCGCGCCGGTCGGGAGCGCCTCCACCACGCGCACGGCCAGCGCGCCCGCCGCCGCGCCCAGCCCGGCGGTCGCGACACCCGCGCCCGCCAGGCCGAACACCCGTCGCCGGGACACCCCGCGCGCGCCCGCGCCGTCGGTGCCCACTTCCGGGCTCACTTCCGGGTTCACTTCTGCGCCACCACCTCGGCGACCTTGCTGACCGGCTCGCCCAGCGCGTCGACGGCCGCCGCGAACGCCTTGACCTGCTCCTGCGACAGGTCCGTGTACAGCCTGTACCCGTCACCGCTGCGCTGGGCCTCCAGCAACGCCTCCACCGCGGCGAACTTCGCGTCCACAGTGGACGCCAGCTCCGCGTCCCGCTCCCGCACCACCGGCCGCAGCGCCGCGACCGCCGCCCGCGAGCCCTCCACGTTGGCCGCGAAGTCCCACAGGTCCGTGTGCGAGAAGACGTCCTCCTCGCCGGTGATCTTCCCGGTGGCCACCTCGTCCAGCAGCTCCTTGGCCCCGTTGGCCAGCTGCAGCGGGGTCAGCTCGACGGTCTTGGCCTTCCCGACGATCTCGGTCACGTCCGCGAGCAGCCGGTCCGCGATCGCCGCGCTGTCACCCCGCAGGCCACCGGTCCACAAATCCTTCTCCAGCCGGTGGAACCCGGTGAACTCCTGCCCCTCCTCCAGGTCCGCCTCCCGAGCGTCGATCCTCGGGTCCAGGTCGCCGAAGCTCTCCGCGACCGGCTCGATCCGCTCCCAGTAGGTGCGCGCCACCGGGTACAGCGCCTTGGCCTCCTCCGCCTTCCCGTCCTTCACGGCGGTGGCGAACTCGGTCGTCTTGGCCAGCAGCGAGTCCGCCTGCGAGTTCACGTACCGCTGGTACCCGGCGGTCGCCTCGCCGAGCCGGGTGTCCGCGTCCGCCTGCCGCGCCGCCGCGCCCTTGACCGTGAACGCGGCCCGGATGCCGTCACCGGCCATGCCCGGCCTGCACGAGGTCTGGTACGCGCCGCCGTCCGGCACCTCCACCAGCAGCCTGCGGGTCAGCCCCGGCGCGATGTTCTCGACCTCGCCCATGATCCGGTCGCCCTCGGCGTACAGGTAGAACTCGGTGATCCGCGCGCCCCTGTTGGTCACCTCGAACGTGATCGTGCCCGCGTCGGCCTCGGTCCGCGCCACGCCGCACGCGCTGTCGCTCGCCTCCACCGCGATCGGCCCGCCCGGCGAGGCGGCCTCCGGTGTCGCGGACGAGCACGCCGACAGCGCCAGCGCGCCCAGGACGAGGGCTGCGACTCGCTTCACTTCACTTCTCCCTGTGTCGGGGCGACCCGCGTGCGCGCGGGACGCAGGAACAGCGGCAGCGTGACCACCACGTACACCGACCAGGCGATGGCTTGGACGACGGTCGTGCGCGCCGAGTAGTTGAAGACGCCCTTGAGCAGCGCGCCGTACCAGGAGTCCTCGGGGACCGGCCCGGACAGGTCGAACGCGAGCACGTCCAGTCCGGGGATCAGCGCGGCTTCCTGGAGGTCGTGCAGGCCGTAGGCGAGGACGCCCGCGGCCACGAACACCAGCAGCACGCCGGTGACCGTGAAGAACCGGGACAGGTCGATGCTCAGCGCGCCCCGGTAGATGGCCCAGGCCAGCGCGACCGCGATCGCGAGCCCGATCAGGAACCCGGTGAGCGGGCCGCCGTTCTGCCCGGCGGACTGGGCGGCGGCGTAGAAGAAGACCGCCGTCTCCAGGCCCTCGCGGCCGACCGCCAGGAACGCCAGCGCCACGACGGCGACCGGTCCGATCCCGGCGGCCTCGTCGAGCCTGCCGCGCAGCTCCCCGCCGATCCGGCGGGCCGCGCCGCGCATCCAGAACACCATGCCGGTCACGAACACCACCGCGATCAGCGACATGGTCCCGCCGAACGCCTCCTGCGCCCGGAAGTCCAGCGAGGCGCTCGTGAACGTGATCAGCGCGCCCGCGCCCACCGACAGCGCCACCGCGATCCCGACGCCCAGCCAGACCCACCGCAGCTCGCGCCGCCGGTCGGTCTTGACGAGGTACGCCACCAGGACGCTCACCACCAGCGCCGCTTCCAGGCCCTCCCTGAGGCCGATCAGCGCGCTGCCGAACACCGCGCTGCCGAACACGTGCTCCACCCGGTCCACCTCCCGCTGCCGCCGGGTGAACATAGGTAAGCCTTGCCTTGTTTGTCCAGCGGCTGCAAGCGTCTGACCTGCGGGTTCGTGTCCGCTATGTCGTAAATCTACAGCGATGTGCGACCAAATCGGGGCGAATCGGACGGTAACGAATCGGCGGCGGAGGCCACCGCTCCCGGTGTGCGGGAGGCGGGCGCGCGGGCCAGCGGGGGCGCGGGGCCGCGCTGGTGCGAGCATTGCGGGCATGGGCGCGCGCGAACAGGTGGCAACAACGCAGGACTGGCAACAGGTGCCGCCGGACGCGCACGTCGACGCGGCCGTCGACGGGTTCCGGATGCTGGCCGACGGGACGCGGCTGCGGATGATGTGGCTGCTGTGCGGCGACGAGTACGACGTGACCACCCTCGCGGGCGCGGTCGGCATCGCGCGGCCCGCCGTGTCGCAGCACCTGGCCAAGCTCAAGCTCGCCGGACTGGTGTCGGTGCGGCGAGACGGGCGACGGGCGGTCTACCGGGCGCGCGGCGGGCACGTGCGGCGGCTGCTGGCCGAGGCCGTCGAGGCGGCCGACCACCACGTGACCGGGCGGCCGGATCACGACTAGTGCCGGGGACTAGCCCGGCCAGCGGGTGTGCAGGTCGTCGATCCGGTACGCGTGCGCGTGCCTGCGGCAGCCGCCCACCAGGGCCGCGTCGCGCAGGTGGTCGTGGTCGTCCTCCAGCCCCCGGTGCTCGTGCTCGACCCACTCCGGGTCGTGCCCCGGCCACAACCGGGTCGCCACGAGCGCCGCGACCAGCGCGACCACCGACAGCGCCAGCAGCGCGGCCACCATCCCCGCCCCCGTGGCCAGCGCGCCCGCCAGCGGGTAGCACAGCAGCCAGCAGGCGTGCGAGAGCGAGAAGTCCGCGGCGAACACGGCGGGCAGGTCCGCCCGGTCCGCCGACCGGCGCAGCAGCCGCCCGCCGGGCGTGAGCACCAGCGCGCCCGCCGCCCCGATCGCCGCCCACAGCACCAGCAGCGCGGGCCAGCGCAGGTCGTCCAGGACGGCCGCGGCGAGCGCGGCCACCGCCAGCAGCGCGCCCAGCGCCGTCGCCGCGCGCAGCACCACCGGCCGGTCCGGGTGGCGCTCCAGCACGCGGGGCAGCGCCAGCGCCGCGACCGCCGAACCCAGCCCGTGCGCGGCCAGCGCGACCGCCACCGACGTCTCGTCCCGCCCGAGCGGCCCCCGCACGTACCCGACCGTGTTGACCAGCACCACCGACCCGGCCGCCGCCACCGCCAGGTGCGCCGCGACCAGCCCGCGCAGGCGCGGGGTGCGCAGGTACGCCCTGATCCCCCTGGTGACGGTGGCGGGGGAGCGGTCGGCGGGGGCGGTGCGGGCGTCGGGCAGCGGGGCGCCCGCGACCAGCAGCGCCGAGGCGGCGAACCCGACCGCCGTGCCCAGGAACAGGTCCCCGTAGCCGACCACCAGCAGCGCCGCCGCCGCGAGCAGCGGGCTGAGCAGGCTCTCCAGGTCGTAGGCCAGGCGGGACAGGCTCAGCGCGCGGGTGTACTCGCGCTCGTCGGGCAGCAGGTCCGGGATGGTCGCCTGGAACGTCGGGGTGAACGCCGCCGACGCCGCCTGGAGCACGAGGATCAGCAGGTGGACCTGCCAGATCGCGTCCACCCACGGCAGCGCCGCCACCACCGCGACGCGCACCGCGTCCAGCCCGACCAGCAGGCCCTTGCGGGGGAACCGGGCGGCCAGCGCGCCCGCCAGCGGGCCGATGCCGACGTAGGCGAGCATCTTGATCGCGAAGGCCGCGCCGAGCACCGCGCCCGCGTCCGGGCCCGCGAGGTCGTGGGCGAGCAGGCCGAGCGCGACGGTGGTCAGGCCGGTGCCGACGAGGGCGACCACCTGGGCGGCGAACAGCCTGCGGTAGGCGCGGTTGGCGGGCGCGGTGAACATCGTGGTGCACCTCCGGGGGCGTTCGGGCTGCTCCGCCACTATAGGTGCTCAGGTACGCACACGACGACGGTCAATTCGGGGGACCGCGCCGGGCGGCCCGAAGACCGCCCGGCGCACCCCTGGGGATCACCCCTTCGCCTTGCGCCAGGCCGCCTCGCGCAGCAACCGCAGCCCGTTCAGCCCGACGATCACGGTCGACCCCTCGTGCCCCGCCACCCCCAGCGGTAGCGGCAGGTCGCCGAGCAGGTCCCACGCCACCAGCACCACGACGAACGACCCCGCGATCACCAGGTTCGCCACCACCACCCGCTTCGCCCGCCTGGCCAGCGCGATCGCCGCCGGGATGGTGGACAGGTCGTCGCGCACCACGACCGCGTCGGCGGTGCGCAGCGCCAGGTCCGCGCCCGACACGCCCATCGCCACGCCCGCGTGCGCCACGGCCAGCGCGGGCGCGTCGTTCACCCCGTCGCCGACCACCACGACCCGGCGCCCCTCGGCCTGCAACGCGCGCACCGCCTCGGCCTTGTCCTCCGGCAGCAGGCCCGCGCGCACGTCGCTGATGCCGACCAGACCGGCCAGCCGGTCGGCGGTCCTGCGGTTGTCGCCGGTCAGCAGCACCGGCGCGGCCCCGGTCGCGGCGGTCAGCGCGGCCACCGCGGCCTCCGCCTCGGGGCGCACCCGGTCCGCGATGGCCAGCACGCCCGCCGGTTCGCCGTCCACCAGCACCAGCACGGCGGTGTGCCCCCGCGCCAGGAACCCGTCCACCGCCTCGATCCCCGCGCCGCCGAGCGCCTCCGGTGAGCCGATCTCCACGACCCGGTCCCCGACCCGCGCCGTCACGCCCCGGCCCGGTCGCGCGCTGAACTCCCGCGCCTGCGGCACGTCCAGCCCGCGCTCGCGGGCCGCCCGCACCACCGCCCGCCCCAGCGGGTGCTCGCTCGGGTGCTCCGCCGAGGCCGCCAGCCGCAGCAGCGCGTCCTCGTCCAGCCCCGCGCCGGGCAGCGCGCGCAGCCCGGCCACCTCCGGCTCGCCCCTGGTCAGCGTCCCGGTCTTGTCGAACGCCACCCGGTCCGCGCTCGCCAGCCGCTCCACGACCACCGCCGACTTCACCAGCACCCCGTGCCGCCCGGCGTTGGCGATCGCGGCCAGCAGCGGCGGCATGGTCGCGAGCACGAGCGCGCAGGGCGAGGCGACGATCATGAACGTCATCGCCCGCAGCAGCGCCTCGCGCACCGGCTCGCCCCACAGCAGCGGCGCGGTGAAGATCACCAGCGTGGCGACCACCATGCCGATCGAGTAGCGCTGCTCGACCTTCTCGATGAACAGCTGCGTGCGCGCCTTGGTCCGGCTCGCCTCCTCCACGGCCGCCGCGATCCGTGCCACCACCGAGTCCGCCGCGCGCTTGCCGACCCGCACGCGCAGCGCCCCGGTGCCGTTGAGCGTGCCCGCGAACACCTCGTCGCCCTCGGCCTTGTCCACCGGCAGCGGCTCGCCGGTGATGGTGGCCTGGTCGACCTCGCCCGCGCCCGCGACCACCACCCCGTCGGCCGGGACCAGCTCGCCGGGGCGCACCAGCACCACGTCCCCGACCTCCAGGTCCGCCACCCGCACGACCTCCTCCGCGCCGTCGCCGACGCGGGTCGCGGTGTCCGGGGCCAGGTCGAGCAGGCCGCGCACCGAGTCCTCGGTGCGGGCGGTGGCCAGCGCCTCCAGCGCGCCGGAGGTGGCGAAGATGACGATCAGCAGCGCGCCGTCGAGCACCTGCCCGATGGACACCGCGCCGATCGCGGCGACCACCATCAGCAGGTCCACGTCCAGGGTCCGCTCGCGCAGCGCGCGCAGCCCGGACAGGCCGGGCTCCCAGCCGCCCGCCGCGCAGCAGGCCAGGGAGAGCGCCCAGCGCACCGGTTCCGGGCCGTCCGCGAGCTGCACGGCCAGCGCGGTCAGGAACAGCGCCAGCGAGAGCGCCGCCCACCTGGCCTCGGGCAGCGCGGTCCACCGGGTGCGGCGCGCGGGGGCGCGGGTCGTGGGGCGTTCTGGCGCGACGGTGGTCATGGGGGTCCTCCGGGGTCGGGTGCTCGCTCGCCGAAGGAAGAATATACGTACAGATGAACAGTCTTTCATGTATAGGTGGTGAACTACCATTCACCTCATGGGGCACATCGCGAGTGGACGGGGGACGCCCGCCGCGCGGCTCGACGCCGAGTCGGCCGCGCACGTGGCGAACACCCTCCAGGCGCTGGCGACCCCGAGCAGGCTGCTGATCCTGGCCGAGCTGCGGCACGGCCCGCTGCCGGTCACCGCGCTCGCCGAGGCGGTCGGCATGGAGCAGTCGGCGGTCTCCCACCAGTTGCGGCTGCTGCGCACCCTGCGCCTGGTCGTGGGCACCCGCAACGGGCGCAGCATCATCTACAGCCTGCACGACGACCACGTCGCGCACCTGCTCGACCAGGCCGTCTACCACAGCGAGCACCTGCGGCTGGGCCTGGTCGACCGCCCGGCGGGCGACGATCAGGACGCGGGCTGACCGCTCACAGCCAGCCCCGGTGGACCGGCGCGTCGGCGATCCCGCGCCAGCGCTCCAGCCACTCGCCCCGGAGCCTGCTCGGTCGCCATCCCGGCGCGCGCAGCTCCGGGGGGATCAGCGGGTCCTCGCGCATCGCGGCCTCCAGCGCCGCCGCGAGCCGCAGCCGTCGCACCAGCGGCGTTCCCCCGTCCTCGGCGAGCGCCTCCTCCACGGCGTCGTAGGCCCGGTCGACCGGTTCGGCGGGCCACAGCGCCTCGGCGATCTCCGCCGCGTCGTGGACGCCGCGCAGGTCCAGCGCGGTCGCGGACGCGGTGACCAGGTGCGCGCGGGCGTCCGCGTCGACCACGTCGGTCAGGTCGTGCGGACTCGCGTACAGGCCGGTGGAGATCGGCGCGGCCCCGGCGACGAGCAGGTCGCGGCGCAGCGCGTCCCGCACCGCCCGCTCCCGCTCGGGCGTGCTGATGGCCGCGAGCCACCACCGCCCGTCCCACGGCGCCTCCCCGGCGTCCTGCGCGAACGCCAGCGCGAGCCCGACCCGGTCCCGCCGCAGCCGCTCCCGGCCCAGGTCGGTGAGCCCGACGCGGCCCGCCCGCCCGCGCCCGACCTGGGTCAGCTCGCCCGCCGACACCAGCCGCCGCAACGCCAGCCGCAGCGGTTGATCTGCCACGCCGACCGCGTTCGCCGTGTCGTACACCAGGGCGAGCGCGACCTCGCCCTCGTCCGGCAGCAGCGCCTCGACGACGGTCCTCGGGGTGATCCGCTCGTCCACGCCGTCAAATATATCGCATATGCTACGAACGTGAGAGCAACGATAGTTCTGCGGCGGGCCCTGCTGGCGGCGCTCGCGCTCGCGCTGGTCATCGGCCTGATCGTGGTGCTGGGCAACGACTACCGGTTCACCCAGCGCGCGGTCTCCATCCCGTTCGGCGACGGCCACCTGTCCGGCGTCCTGGCCCTGCCGCCGGGGGACGCGGTCGGCGTCGTCCTGGTGGTGCACGGGGACGCGGCGGTCGACGCCACCCACGACGGGCTCTACGCGCCGTGGTTCGAGGGCGCGGCGGACGCCGGGTACGCCACCCTGTCGTGGAGCAAGCCGGGGGTGGGCGGCTCGACGGGGGACTGGCTGGCCCAGACGATGGCGGACCGGGCCGTCGAGGTCGGGGCCGCGCTCGACTGGGACCGCGCCCAGCCCGACGTGCCCACCGGCCGGGTCGTGCTGTGGGGCGCGAGCCAGGCGGGCTGGGTGCTGCCGAAGGTCGTGGCCGCCCGCGCCGACGTGGACGCGGTCGTCGCGGTGTCCCCGGCGGTGAACTGGCTGCGCCAGGGCAGGCACCACCTGCTGTCCGGGCTGGCGGGCGCCTCACCCGCCGAGCGCGCGGCGGCCGTGGCGGACAGCGACCGGGTGCGCGCGCTGCTGGAGCGGGGCGCGTCGTACGACGAGTACCGGGCCGCCGCTCCGGACCCGATGTCCTCGGAGCGCTGGGGTTTCGTGTCGCGGAACTTCCGGGCCGACGCGACCGCCGACCTGCGCGCGGCGGCCGAGCGGCACGTGCCGGTGCGCCTGCTGCTCGCCGACCACGACCGCAACGTCGACGTGGCCGAGACCGAGCGCGCCTACCGGGAGGCGTTCGGGGCCGACCTGACCACGTCCCACCACGACGCCGCGCACTCGATGGCCCGCCCGGTCGTGGAGGACTGGGAGGCGGTCGGGCTGGCCGTGGGCGTGCTCTGGCCGCGCGCCCTGCTCGCCCCCACCGTCATCCCCGACTACCGGGACTTCCTCGCCCGGCTGTGACCGGCGCGCCCAACCGCCGCAGCACCACCAGCGCGCACCCCGCCGACACCACCTCACCGGCCGCCAGCGCCACCCACACCCCGTCCGCCCCGGCCCGGCCCAGCACCACCACCAGCGGCACCTTGACCAGCGCCAACGTGCCCACCGCCAGCGCCCACGCGGGCCGGGGCAGGCCGAGCGACTGGGCGTGCGCGGCGACCAGCGGCGTCACCCCGGCCGCCGTGAAGCCGACCGCCAGCACCCGCAGCGCCCCCTCCGCCCGGCCCGCGACGGCCGGGTCGTCCAGGAACACCGCCACCAGCGGCCCGGCGAACACCACCACCAGCGCCGCCACCACCAGCCCGTACCCGACCGTGGCGCGCAGCGCGAGGTCCCTGGTGCGCGCCACCCGGTCGTGCAGCCCGCGCCCCGCGTTGTACCCGACCAGCGGCTGCACGCCCTGCGCGATCCCGACCTGCGGCATCGTCACGAACGCCTGCACCCGCGCCGCCACCGCGTACGCCGCCAACGCCGCCGCCCCGATGCCCGCCAGCGCCGTGTTCACCAGCACCGCCAGCAGCGTCGCCCCGAACCCGGCCAGGAACGACGGCGCCCCGATGCCCAGCAGCGCCCGCACCGTCGGCCCGTGCGGCAGCAGGTCGGCCGCGCGCACCCGGTACGGCCGCTCGCGCTGCACGAAGAAGAACCACAGGCTCAGCAGCGCCGACACCGCCTGCCCGCCGACCGTGCCCAGCGCCGCGCCGCGCACCCCCAGGTCGAACCCGAAGATCAGCACTGGGTCCAGGGTGATCTGCACCAGCACCGGGACCAGCCACAGCAGCGTGGAGAACCGCAACCGGCCCTCGGCCCGCACCAGGCTGGAGAACCCCGTGGACAGCACCGAACCGGCCAGGATCACCACCGCGTACTCGCGCGCCACCTCGCGGGCCTCGTCCCGCGCGCCCAGCGCCGTCAGCAGCGGCTCGATCCCGAGCAGGCCGAGCGCGGTGACCACGACCGCCGCGCCCCAGAACACGGTGAACGCGTTCCCCGCGGCCCGACCGGCCGCCGCCGCGTCCCCCGCGCCCAGCGCCCTGGACACCAGCGACGCGCCACCCGCGCCCACCGTCGTGGACACCGCGCCCAGCACCAGCAGCACCGGCGCGGCCAGGTTCACCGCCGCCATCGCCCCGGCCCCGACGCCCCGCGCCACGAACCACGCGTTGGTCAGCGCGTAGATCCCGTGCACGCCGACCGACAGCGTCGTCTGCGCGCAGGCGCGCCACAGCAACCGCCCGACCGGGGCGGCGCCGAGCGCCTCGGCGGACTCGCGCACGCGCATCAGCGGGCGCGGCCGAGGGGCCCCACGACCTCGGTGATCCGCGCGCGCCGCGTGGTGGCGCCGGGGAGGGCGGTCTTGGACCGCCGGTTCTCGGTGGTGCTCTCCACTGCCGCTCCGGGTGGGTCGTGGCGAGCGCCCCGGCTCGTGAGAGCGCTCTCGCATTCGTCGCGCGGAGCAACGTACACCCGGATCTGCGCGTTCGCGCCCAAGAGCGCTACCCCTCCGCGCGCTCCGGCCGCAGCCCGTCCAGCGACACCCGCAGCAGCCGCTCGACCTGCTCCGGGCGGCTGTCCCCGGTCAGCCGGGCGGCGTGCCCCAGGGACACCAGGAGCAGCAGCAGGTCGTCCGCGCTCGCGTCCGGGCGCAGCGACCCGGCCTCGTGGGCGCGCGCCGTCAGCCCCTCGATCACCGCCCGCAGCTCGCCCAGCCCCTCCACGTCCGGCTCCGCCCAGGCCAGCGCGAAGCACTCCGAGATCGCGCGGTGCCTGGCGTAGCCGCTCAGCGCCTGCCGGAAGAAGTCCGCCAGCGCCGCCCACGGGTCCTCCGCGCGCTCCGCCGCCTCGCGCGCCGACGCCGCCCAGGTCAGGAACTCCCGCCGCAGGATCGTGCGGACCAGGTCCTCCTTGGTGGGGAAGTGCCGGTACAGGGTGCCCATGCCGACCCCGCTCAGCCGGGCGATCTCGCGCACGTCGACGGCCGCGCCCTGCTCGGCCAGCACGCGGGTCGCCGCCTCGACGATCGCCTCCTGGTTGCGCGCGGCGTCCGCGCGGGGCTTGCGGCTGCGGGGGGCCTCGGCGGGCCGGTCGGCGGTCACCGGGCGACCCTACCAACCCGTTCCGGAGCAAGCGCTCCGCTTTGTGCTAACTTAGCGGAGCAGTTGCTCCGGATATGGCGCGCACCCGGCGCGCCGACCCTCCGGGACCGCTCACGAGGAGTTCCACGACATGACCGGCACCCACCCGACCGACACCGACCCGACCGACACCCCGGCGCGCGGCGCGGAAGCCCTGTTCCGCCCCTACCGCCTCGGCCCGCTCCGGCTGCCTAACCGCGTCGTGATGGCGCCCATGACCCGCGAGCACTCGCCGGACGGCGTGCCGGGCGAGGACGTGGCGCGCTACTACGCCCGGCACGCGGCGGGCGGCGTCGGCCTGATCATCACCGAGGGCGTCTACCTGGACGACCCGGCGTCCGGCCCCAGCAGCCGCACCCCCCGGATGCACGGCGACGCCGCGCTCGCCGGGTGGCGGCGGGTCACCGGCGCCGTGCACGCCGAGGGCGTGCCGATCGTGGCCCAGCTGTGGCACGTCGGCGCCGCCCCCGACGCCAGCCACTGGCCCGTCGCGGACTTCCGCCCGGTCACCCCGTCCGGCGTCGGCCCGGACGGGCAGCCGCTGACCGAGCCGCACACCGTGCTCGACCAGCGCGGCATCGACACGATCACCGCCTCGTACGCCCGCGCCGCCGCAGCCGCCGAGGGGGCGGGCTTCGACGGGGTCGAGCTGCACGCCGCCCACGGGTACCTGATCGACCAGTTCCTGTGGTCGGTCACCAACCGCCGCACCGACGCCTACGGCGGCGACGCGGTCGCGCGGACCCGCTTCGCCGCCGAGGTGATCGCCGCCGTCCGGGCCGCGGTGTCCCCGGACTTCCCGGTGTTCCTGCGGATCTCCCAGTGGAAGGGCAACGCCTACGACGCGAAGCTCGCCGACGACCCGGCCGCCCTCGGCCGCGTCCTCGCCCCGCTGGTCGCCGCCGGGGTGGACGTCTTCCACGCCTCCACCAGGCGCTACTGGGAACCCGAGTTCCCCGGCTCCGACCTCAACCTCGCCGGGTGGATCAAGCGCCTCACCGGCCGCCCGGTCGTCACGGTCGGCTCGGTGGGGCTCGATTTGGACATGGTCAGCAGCCTGTCCCGGCCGGGGGAGTTCGGGGAGAACAAGGTGTCCAACACCGGGATCGAGCCGCTGCTGCGGCGGCTGGAGCGCGACGAGTTCGACCTGGTCGCGGTCGGTCGCGCGCTGCTGGCCGACCCGGAGTGGCCGCGCAAGGTCCGCGCGGGCCGGGCTGACGAGGTCGCCCCGTTCGACCCGTCGGCGCTGTTCACGCTGGGGTAGCACCGAAGCGGCCCCGGTTCCTCCACCGCGCGGGGGAGCTTCCGGGGCCGTGGACCCCCTCGCGGTTGATCCGCCCCCCGGTGCCCGCGCGGCACGCTCGACGTGCTCGCGGACCACCGGGGTCCGCGCCGTGACCACGGCACCGGCCCTGCTCCCGGTCCTCAGGGCGTGACGGCGCCCCGGCACGACCTGATCGGCTTCGACCCGCGCGGGATCGGTCACAGCGCGGCGATCGAGTGCGCGCCACCGGAGGCGCAACCCGATCCGGCGTCGTCCACGAAGGACAAGGCGAGGGCGCTGGCGGAAGCCGACGCCGCCCGCAACCGGGAGTGCGCCGCCGGCGACCCCGACCTGACCCGCTCGCTCAAGTCCTTGCCCTGCGCGGAGTTCGCGGTGCGGCTGTTCGGCGCGGGGCGTGCTGAGGGCGGGACTTGTGCGGGATAGGTCCGGGACTGCGCTGAACCGAATCAAAACGACCCGTCAAGTGGGTGAAGTCGCTGGTCAAAAGGTGTCTTCCCCGCGCATGCGGGGGCGCGCCTCCGAGGGGCACCGGCAATGGATCTTCCCCGCGCACGCGGGGGTCCCAGCCCTGCCCGCCCCCTCACCCGTGATCAACTACCGTTTCCCCCATGACCACCCCGGCCCCCGCGTCCACCCCGCTGGTCGGCAGGGCCCGCGAGCTGGCCGCCATCGCGGCGGTGCTCGACGCCGCCCGCGAGGGCCGGGGCGGGGCCCTCGTCCTGACCGGGGAGCCCGGCGCCGGAAAATCCGCCCTGCTCGACCGGGCGCTCGCCGACTCGACCGGCTTCGCGGTGGTGCGGGCCACGGGGGCCGAGTTCGAGCGCGACTTCCCCTACGCCGGGCTCGCCCAGCTCTGCGTCCCCCTCCTGCCGCACCTCGACCGGATCTCCCCGCACCACCGCGAGGCGCTCGGCGTCGCGTTCGGGCTGGCCGAGGGCGCGCCCGACCCGTTCCGCGTGGGCCTCGCGACCCTCGAACTGCTCACCTCCACCGCCCGCGCCCGCCCGCTGCTGTGCCTGGTCGACGACGCCCACTGGCTCGACCCCGCCTCCACCACGGTCCTGACCTTCCTCGCCCGCCGCATCGCCGCCGACCCCGTCGCGGTCCTGTTCGCCACCCGCCCGCCCGCCACCGACCTGGACCGCCTGCCCGGCCTCGTCCTGGAGGGCCTGGGCGACGACGCCGCCCGCGCCCTCCTCGCCGCCTCCCCGCTGGACGAGCGGGTCCGCGAGCGCCTGGTCGCCGAGGCGCGCGGCAACCCCCTCGCCCTGCTCGAACTGCCCCGCGCGGGCGGGTTCGCCCCTCCCGGACCGGCGTCCGCGCCCACCCGCGTCGAACTCGGCTTCCGGCGCAGGCTCGACGCCCTGCCCGCCCCCGCGCGCCTGCTGCTCACCACCGCGAGCGCCGACCCCACCGGCGACCCCGACCTGCTGTGGCCCGCCGCCCGCCTGCTCGGCGTCGACGTCCGGCAGGCGGGCGCGGACGCCGCCGCCGCCGAACTCGCCGAGTTCGGCGCCCGCATCCGCTTCTGCCACCCGCTCGCCCGCTCGGCCGCCTACCGCGCCGCCTCCCCGGACGAGCGCCGCCGGGCGCACGGCGCGCTCGCCGAGGTCACCGACCCGCTCCTCGCGCCCGACCGCCGCGCCTGGCACCGCGCCCAGGCCGCCACCAGCCCGGACGCCGAGGTCGCCGCCGACCTGGAGCGCTGCGCCTCCCGCGCCCAGGCGCGCGGCGGCGTCGCGGCGGCTGCGGCGTTCCTGGAGCGCTCCGCCGCGCTGTCCCCGGACGCCGGACCGCGCCTGGCCCGCACCCTGGCCGCCGTGCGCGCCCACCTCGACGCGGGCAACGGCGACGCCGCCTCCGCCCTCCTCGGCACCGTCGACCCGGCCCCGCTGGACGAACCCCGCCGCGCCTCGGTCGACCTGCTCAGGGGCCGCGTCGCCTTCACCCGCCCCGACGACGGCAGCGGACCGGACCTGATGGCCCGCGCCGCCGAACGGCTGTCCCCGGTGGACGCCGAACGGGCCCGCGACTGCCTGGTCGAGGCCGTCGAGACCAGCCTGCTCGTCGGACGCGGCGGGGGAGTCGTCGACGACGTCGTGAGCCGTGCCGCCCGCACCGCGCCGCCGTCCGCCGAGCCCGACGTCCTGGACGCGCTGATCACCCTGTCCCGCAGCGGTTACCGCGCCGCCGCGCCCGCGCTCAAAGCCGCCCTGCACGGCACCGGCAGTCCACTGTGGACGCGCTGGCCCGCGATCTCCGTCATGGTCGCCGCCGAGCTGTGGGACCTGGACGCGCTCGCCGCCATCGCCGAGCACCTGGTGACCACCGGCCGCGCCCTCGGCTCCCCGGTCGCCCTCCGTCTCGGCCTGGCCCAGCGCGCCACCTGCGCCACCCTCGCGGGCGACGTCGCGGTCGCGCTCGCCGCCACCGCCGAGGAGGAGGCCGTGGCCGACGCGCTGGGCGAACCCCCGCTGGTCCACCCCCGCCTGCACCTGGCCGCCCTGCGCGGCAGGCGCGCCGACGCGCTCGAACTCGCCGGGTCCGAGCACCGCGGCCCCGGCGGCGGGGGCGTCACCAACCTGCACTGGACCACCGCCCTGCTGGCCAACGGCCTCGGCGACCACCCGGCCGCCCTCGCCGCCGCGCGCGAGGCCACCGCGCCCAGCAGGCTGTTCCTGGTCGGCGCGGTCCTGCCGGAGCTGGTGGAGGCCGCCGTCCGCTGCGGCGAGGACGCGGTCGCCGCCGAGGCCCTCGACGCGCTCACCGAGCGCGCCGAGGCCAGCCCCACCCCGTCCAGCCTCGGCGTGGCCGCCTGCGCGCGCGGGCTCGTCACCGGCGAGGAGGAGCACTACCGGGACGCCGTCGACCTCCTCGCGCGCAGCCCCCTCGTGCCGTACCGGGCCCGCGCCCACCTGCTGTACGGGGAGTGGTTGCGCCGCAAGGGCCGTCGCCGGGACGCGGTGGCGCACCTGGGGTCCGCCCGCGGGCTGCTGTCCGCCTCCGGGGCCGAGGGCTTCGCGCGCCGGGCCGAGAACGAGCTGCGCGCGGCGGGGGAGCGGGTCGACCGGCGGGCGGGCGCGGACCGCGAGAAGCTCACCGCGCAGGAGGTCGCGGTGGCCGGGCTCGTGGTCGGCGGGGCCACCTCGCAGGAGGTCGCGGTGCAGCTGTTCGTCAGCAAGCGCACCGTGGACGCCCACCTGCGCAACATCTTCCGCAAGCTCGGCATCACCTCGCGCAGGCAGCTCAAGGACCACCCCGACCTGGTCGCGCTGGACCGGCTGCCGTGAGCGGGCCGGTCCTGCCGCAGCCCGGTTGGCCGTGGCCAAGCCAGTCGCGGCCCAGCCGGTAGGAGCTCAGCCGATCGCCGCGGTCTGCCTCGGCGCGGGCGCGGGCGCGGACTCGCGGGTCTTGGGCGCCAGCATCCGGTGCACGATGAAGTACTCGGCGATCAGCACGTTCCCGAGCAGCCCGGCCCACGCGCTCGTGGTGTACATGTCCCGGTAGTCCACCCACGGCAGCAGCGCCATGCCGGTCAGCTGGTAGACCCGCAGCGTCACGGCGGCGAACGTCAGCGTGTAGTTGCGGACCGTCCACACCCGGTGCATCCGCACGTCGCCGCGCCGGATCGTCCGGTACGCCTCGAACGCCGTGTACAGCCACGCCGCGATCAGCATGGTGAACACCACCTGCAGCGGGAACCCGCTGGGCGTCACGACCGTCGCGTAGGCCGACGTCGCCGAGGCCGCGACGACCGAGAGCAGGTAGACCCGCCCGGAGATCCGGTGCGCGCGCGGGAAGCGGGCCCGCAGCCGGGGCACGAACTGCAGCGGCCCGATCAGCAGCGTGAGCCCGGCGGGCACCGAGTGCAGGACCAGGCTCGTGTAGTAGCCGACGATGGTCCGGTCGAGGGGGAAGTTCGCGCCACCGGTCAGGTAGGGCGGGACCGAGATGGCCGTGATGGCGATCGCGAGCGCGGTCACCAGGACCCAGGAGGCCCACCACCGGCGGCGGCGGGCGGTCGGGGACGGGGCTGCGGAGGACATGCGCGGGGCTCCGATGCTCGGGCGCGTCCGGGTTCGGTCGCGCTGTGACGAGCCCCGATGGTGGTCGCCGCAGCGGCGCCCGCGCGTCGGTCGGAGTTGCCCAGATCCCGCGCGCGACGTTGCCTAGGCACTTCCGCCCGGCGCCTGCCCCCGGCCGCCCAACGCCTTCTCCAGCAGCGCGAGCAGCTCCGCCCGCTCGCGGTCGGTCAGCACGCCCACGGTCTCCTCCAGCACCTCGTCGACGATCCCGGACCCGGCCTCGTGCGCGGCGATGCCCTCGTCGGTCAGCGCGTGCCGCACCGCCCGCCCGCCGCCGTCGACCCGCCTGAGCAGGCCGCGCTCGACCATGCGCCTGGCCAGCTCGCCCATCGACTGGTCGGTCTGGAAGGTCAGCGCGGCGAGCGCGCGCAGCGAGGCGTCCGGGTCCTCGCGCAGGTGCCGCAGCACGTCCCACTGCACCAGCGACAGCCCCGCGCCCGCCAGCAGCCGCCGGGTGGCCTCCCGGTGGTGCTGCCACTGCAACCGCTTGACCGCCAGTCCCACCCGCTGCTTCGAAGGCACGCCGAGAGCGTAGGCAACCCCGACGACAGCTGCAAGGTTGCTTAGCTAAGGAACCTGACCTAAGGTTCCTTAGCTAACAGGCCCACCCCGAGGAGGCACCCGTGAGCACCACCCGGATCGCAGGCATCACCGTCGAGCAGCACGACCGCACCCGCGCGTTCCTGCTCCTGCACGGCGGCGCGGGCGTCCCCACCGCGCGCCCCTTCGCGGCCCTGCTCGCCGAACGGGCGGGCGCGAGGGTCCTGGTCCCCACGCACCCCGGTTTCGACGGCGCCGACCGCCCGGACGCCCTCGCCACCGCGCGCGACCTGGCCGCCGCGTACGCCGACCTGCTCGACCGCCTCGACCTGACCGGCGTCACCGTCGTGGGCAACTCCTTCGGCGGCTGGGTGGCCGCCGAGCTCGCCCTGCTGGGCGGCCCCCGCGTCGCCGAGGCGGTGGTCGTCGACGGCATCGGCGTCGAGGTCGACGGCCACCCGCTCACCGACGTGCGCGGCCTGGCCCCGGAGGAGCTGCGCGCGCTGTCCTTCCACGACCCGGCCAAGGCGCCCCGCCCGCAGACCCCCGGCACCCCCGGCCCGAGCCCGGACGTGCGCGCCCTGCTCGCCTACGCGGGCCCCACCATGTCCGACCCGACCCTGCTGGGCAGGCTCGCCGCGACGCAGATCCCCGTCCACGTCGTGTGGGGCGAGAGCGACGGCGTCGTCGACGTCGGGTACGGGAAGGCCTACGCCGCCGCGATCCCCGGCGCCCGCTTCACCGTCCTGCCCGAATCCGGCCACCTGCCGCAGGTCGAGACGCCGGAGGCGCTGCTCGCCGCCCTCCTGGGCGGCTGACGGGCCTCGACCGCCGGGACCCCGCAGGTTCGCCTTGCCGCAGCCCGGAACCCCGCCGCCCTGCGGTTCACCGCTGCCGTCCCCGTCGAACCGCCACGCCGCGCGCCCCCGCCGTTCACGGTGTGCCCGGCACTGCCACGAACCCAGGGGGAACACGCATGGGACCGTCCGGAAGACCCCGGCGCGCGCTGCGCACCGGCCTGCTCGTCACCGCGCTGCTCGGCAGCCTCGTCACCGCGGCGGGAACGGCCTCGGCCGCCCCGTCCAGCTACTACCGGCACCCGTCGACCAGGGTGACCGTCGACTCCGCCAGCCCCGACACCTCGGACGCGTCCGCCGACGCCAGGACCGGGACCTGGGTGGACGAGGCCGGGACCAGCCACACCGGCAAGTCCTACCTCACCTACGACCTCACCTCGTACCTGCGCGCCGACGTCCTCAGCGCGAACATCGAGCTCGTCGAGCGCTCGGTCGCCGACTGCTCCGCGCCGCGCGCCACCGAGGTGTGGGTGGTCGAGCCGACCGGCCCGATCACCTGGGCGAACCAGCCTCCCGAGCTGACCAGGCTCGAACCCGCGCCCCAGGCGGGGGAGTGCCCCGGCTACCCCGCCTGGAGCGCGCACGACGCCGTCGCGCGGGCCGTCGCCGAGGGCCGCTCCTCCCTGACCGTGGTGGTCCGCGTCGCCGAGGAGCACCAGGCGGACCCGAGCAGGTCGCGCGTGCACGGGCTGGCAGGCTCGCCCTTGCGGGGCGCCTACAACCACCCGCCGGACACCCCGACGAACCTGTTCGTGGAGCACTACGAGTGCGGCGCCGTCCCGTACATCACCACCGGCCGCCCGGTCGTCTCGGCGACCACGCGCGACGTCAACGGGGGCGCCCGGACCGGTCAGCTCGCGTTCTGGCCGGTGGCCGAGCCGGGGCGGCGCGTCGAGGTCACCATGGACGACTACTCGAGCAGGTTGTGGGGGCACTTCCCCGAGGGCATGGTCCAGGACGGCGGGACCTACGCGTTCGCCGCGCGCAGCGACGACGGGCTCGCCAAGTCCGCCTGGTCCGAGCCGTGCGAGTTCACCGCCGACCTGGTGCGCCCCAGCCAGACCCCGAAGATCAGCTCCACCACGTTCCCGGAGAACAGCGGGCCGCCCGGTGACGGCGCGCAGGGCAGCCCCGGCGACTTCACGTTCGACGCGCTCGGCGACGAGCAGATCGTCGCCTTCGAGTACAGCGGCACCGGGATCGACGGCGGTCGGGTCGCCGCCGACCGGCCGGGTGGCCGCGCCACGGTCATGATCACGCCCACCAGGGACGCGCTGAACGACATCCAGGTCGTGGGGGTCGACCGCGCGGGCTGGCGCTCGCCGGGCGCCCTCTACCGGTACTGGGTGCGCGCCACCGAGCCCTACGCGACGGACCCGTACTTCGAGATCGGGGCGCCCACCGACGTCGAGCTGACCGCGCGCCTGGACGACGCGGTGGCGTTCGGCTACCGGCTCGACGGCGGCGAGGAGAAGGCGCTGCCGGTCGGCCCCGACCGCAAGGGCGTGATCACCCTGGCGTTCCCCGAACCCACGCCGGACTACTCGGGGCACACCTTGGAGGTGTGGACCACGAACGCGCGGGGCGAGCGCTCGGGCGTGCTCCGGAGGACCTTCACCGTCAACCAGGTCGTCCCCTCCATCTACCCGCGGCCGTGGTCGGGGTTGGTCGGTGAGAAGCGGGTCATCACGTTCGAGCCCTGGTCCAGGGACGACGTGGTCTCCTACGCCTACCGGATCGGCGACGGGCCCGAGCAGTTCGTGCCCGCGGTCGCCGACGGCACGGCGACCGTCGAGCACACGCCGACCGCGAAGGGCACCTTCGCCATCCGGGCGGTGAGCATCAACTCGGCGGGCTACCGCTCCGGGGTGGCCAACAGCCGACTGCGGGCCGAGGCCCCCGCGCCGACCGTGACCAGCGCGGAGTACCCCGGCGGTGACGACAACGGCGGCCCCGGCGTGGAAGGGGTGTTCACCCTCTCCTCGCCGCAGCTCCCGGTCGTGTCCTACCGGTACAGCTTCAACGGCGGGCAGGAGCGGACTGTCCCGGCGGGGCCCGACGGCACGGCGGTGATCCGGTGGGCGCCTCCGAAGCCCGACCACCACTCCCTCTCGGTCGTGGGCGTCACCGCGAGCGGGGTGGTCACCGACTCGAGGTCGCACTCGTTCCGGGTGAGGAAGCTGCCCCCGACCGTGACCAGCCCGCAGTTCCCCGAGGGCGGCACGCCGACCGCGCGCGTGGGGGAGCCGATCCGGTTCGTCGTGACGCCCGCGCTGGCGGGGTCGACCGAGGTGCTGTGGCGGGACCGCGACTCCGATCCCGGCACGGTCGTGCCGGTCGGACCCGAGGGGACGGCCGTGTTCGACCTCGTCCCGACCAGCTCGTACTTCCGCATGAGCTTCTGGAGCAGGAAGGCGGACGGCACGCTGTCCGGCGAGCTGCTCCGGACCTACTGGTTCTAGCGCGCCGCGCGGCTGAACCGCTCGGGGCGCACCGGATCGCGGTGCGCCCCGAGCGGATCCGCTCAGCCCGCGGCCTGGGGCGGCGGGTGCCCCTCGGAGGCCTGCACGACCACGATGCCCTGGCCGCTGAGCGCCAGCTGGTACGCCTCACCGGACCCGCGCCCGATCATCGCGCCCAGCTTGGCGGTCTTCTTGATCGAGGACTGGAGCGAGGTCGACCACAGCACGGCGGACTGCATGTCCACGTAGGTGGGCACGTCCACGTTGAGCACGACGGGCGTCCCGAACGCGGTCACGGCGAGCGCGCCGGTGCCGGTGAACGTGGTGTTGAACAGCCCGCCGCTGAGCATCGACGCGCCCTCGACGCGGTTGATGTCCCACTTGAGGCCGCTCTCGAACGCGAGCACGTTGCCGCCGTTGACGGTGACGGACTCGTTCTCCAGGTGCAGCACGAAGATCTCGTCGGCGTCCTGCGCGAGGAAGACGTCGCCGCTGCCGGAGACCTTCATCAGCGACATGCCCTCGCCGGTGAACGCCTTCTTGAACAGCTTCCCGATCCCGCCCGCGCCCTCGTAGGCGAAGTCGACGTCGCCCTGGTAGGCGACCATGGACCCCTGCTTGGCGAAGAAGAACCCGCCGCTGCCGGTGAGGTCGACCTTGAGCATCCGCTCGTTCTGGAGCTGGAAGCTGCCCGGCTCGACTTGCCGCTCGGCGTGGTTGAACAGTGAACTCCGCATGATCGGAATCGTCCCGGGTCCGGTGGCGCGCCGCGCGGTGATCGGCCGGGTCCCAGGGCGCCCGGATCGTCGCGCTCGTCACCCACCGACATTCCATAGCATTGCTTTGCTATGTTTGTGGGACGTGGGCGGTCCACACCGGACCGCCCACCGCCGACGTCTGGAGCAGACCATGGCCATCACCCTGATCAACCCCGAGGGCCTGCCCGAGGTGCCGCCCTACCGCCAGCTGGCGGTGGCCACCGGCTCGAAGCTGCTGTTCCTGGCCGGACAGGTGTCCTGGGACGCCACCGGGGCGACGGTCGGCGAGGGCGACCTCGCGGAGCAGGTGGCCCAGTGCTACCGCAACGTCGCGAAGGGCCTGGCGGGCGCCGGGGCCACGCTCGCGGACCTGGCCAAGCTGACCGTCTACGTCGTGGACTGGACCCCGGACAAGATGCCGCTGTTCCTGGAGGGCGTGGCCAGGGCGGCGGCCGACCTGGGCGGCGTGCCGGTCCCACCCGCGAGCCTGATCGGCGTCGCCGCGCTGGACGTGCCCGAGCACCTGGTGGAGGTGGAGGCCGTGGCGGTCCTGGACTGACCGGCGGCGCGGGGGGAGCGGTCAGCCCAGCTCCGCGGCCAACCGCTCCCGCGCCCGCCGCAGCACCTCGTCCTCCCAGGCCGCCCTGGCCGCCTTGATCGGAGCCGCGTAGCAGGGGGCGCCGAGCGCGCGAGAGGGCGTCGACCACGCGCACGAACCCCATCGGGTCGTTGTCGGCCCCGTCCAGGTACCGCCGCAGGTCGTCCAGGTACCGCTCGCACATGCCCCAGAAGCCGCATAGCGTCTGCAACGCGATCCGCACCAGCACGTCGTCGCCCTGGTGCGTCAGGTAACCCGCGATCAGCCCCTCGTACCGCGTGGAGCACGACCGCCCGAGCGCGTGGATCCGCTCGTAGGAGTGCTCGCCGAACGGGTCGGCCACCAGCGCGTCCGCCACCTCGGCAGCCTCGTCCGGCGTCAGGACGCCTGACCGTCCCAGAACTCCCGCACCCGATCGACCACCCCCCGATCCTCCCGACGCCGGGAACCGGTTTTGTCGTACCCCGCCGCTACCGTCCCCCCTGACGGAAAAGGGGAGCGATGGACGCCACCGAGAGCACCTACACCATGGGTCCGGCCCTGGCGCGCCACGTGCTGCCCCGGCGCGGCGACGGCAGCGCCCCCGAGCCGCGGAAAACACCAGGTCCCGCCGACCAGGCCCTGGCCGCCGACCTCTGCCTGCGCGTCCGCTCCCGCGTCCCCGCGAACCCCCGGCTCGACGCCTTCCTGCGCGGCGTCCCCGACCCGTTCGGCGCGGCCGTGCTCTACCGCGCGCTCGACAGCCTGGTCACCTCCCACGGCAAGGCCAGGGCCCAGCGCCTGCTCACCCGCCGCTGGGCCGCCGACCACGGCCTGCCGCTCGCCGCCGAGGCGGTCACCGCCGCCACCGCCCTCACCCTCTCCCACCAGCACGAACCCCACCCCGCACCCGAGGACCAGACCTACCACCCGTTCTGGACGCTCGACCGCGGCGCCGTCCCCCTCCGGCACGACCTCGCGCACGCCCCCGACGAGGTCCGCGCCGCCGCCCGCGACGCGATCGCCCGCCACCGCACCACCCCGGCCGCCCGCGCCATCGCCGCGTTCCTGCTGCCCGACGAGCCCGCCTGGACCGCCGAGCTGTGCGCCGAGATCGCCGCCGCCGACCCGGACACCCCCGGCCACGACCTGGCCCTCCTCGTCGCCACCGTCGCCGACCGCGCCCAGTTCGAGACCGTCGTCGACCGCGCCGACCCGGAGTGCCTCACCTCCCGCCCGTGGGCCCTGCCGACCCTGGTCGCCACCCTCGGCCCGGACGACGCCCTGCCCGGCCTCACCCGCCTGCTCCCCGCCCTCACCGCGCCCCAGCGCGCGAAGGTCCTGGACGTCGTCGCCGAGTTCCC
This sequence comes from Actinosynnema pretiosum, assembly GCF_002354875.1. GTDB lineage: Bacteria > Actinomycetota > Actinomycetes > Mycobacteriales > Pseudonocardiaceae > Actinosynnema > Actinosynnema auranticum. The sequence goes on along the minus strand of NZ_CP023445.1, from coordinate 5,030,743 downwards.
GTCCGACGAGGCCCTCACCCTCGTGCTGACCACCGGAGCCCCAGCCGTCCAGCGCAAGGCCCGCGACCGCTTCCCCGTCCGCGCCGCCCGCCTCGCCCCGGAACCCGAGCCCGCCCCCGCGACCCGCCGGATCACCGAGGCCGACCCGGCCGACCTGCCCAGCCCGCTCGTGAACCCGCCGTGGGAAACCCCGGAACCCCCGGCCGCACGCCTGCGCGTCACCGACCGCCCGCACGAGCGCTGGCTGCCGGGGGAGCGCGAGGAGTGGGCCGCCCGCCCCCTGCCCGAGGACTTCGCCGACCCCGCCGGGCTCCCCGACTGGCCCGAGGCCGTCGCCGCGCTCCACGCGGGCGCGCTCGCCTGGCACCAGCAGTTCACCCTCCTCCTGAACGCCCCCGAGGACGTCGTCACCCCCGTGCTCGCCACGTGGCGCCCCGACTACCCCGTGCACCTCGCCGACTGGGCGCACCGCCTGGCCGCCACGCACGGCCACGCCGCGTCCGCCTTCCTCAGGGACGCCGTCAAGCACGTCCCGCGCGTCGCGGCCTCGGCCCTGGTCCCGCTGGCCGACGCCGACACCTCCAAGCTCCTGGCCGCCCAGCTGCTGCGCCGCACGCCCCCGCTCGCCGAGATCACCGCCTACTTCACCCGCCACGGCGCGCACGCCCTCCGCCCCCTCCTGCCCGCCCTGCTCGGCAGACCGGGGCCGTCCCGCCGCGCGGCCGAGGCGGCGCTGCGCCTGCTCGCAGGCCCCGAGCACCGCGAGCCGCTCCTGGAGATGGCCGCCGAACTCGGTCGCGCCGACGCCCTGCGCGCCCTCCTCGACGCGGGACCGCTGGACTCGCTCACCCCCACCGCCCCACCGGGCTGGCTGAACCGCGCGATCCCCGCCCTGCCCCCGGTGCTCGTGGCGGGCCGCGCCCTGCCGGAGCCCGCCGTGCGCAACCTGCTGCACGTCCTCGCCGCCCACCCCGACGCCCGCCGCGCGGGCCTGGCCCCGGTCAAGCGGGTCTGCGCGGCGGACTCGTTGGCGCGCTTCGGCTCCGCCCTCCTGCACCGCTGGCTCGCCGAGGGCGCCGACCCCGCGTCCACCTGGGTCCTCCAGGCCCAGTCCGACCTCGCCGACGACCGCGCCACTGCCGAGCTCGCCGCGCTGGTCGCGCGCTGGCCGGGCGAGGGCAACCACCAGCGCGCCACGACCGGGCTGGAGGTCCTGGCGGGCACCGGCACCGAGGAGGCGCTGCGCGGCCTGGACCGCATCGCCCGCACCGCCAAGTTCCCCGTGCTCAGGGCGGACGCGACCCGCCGGATCACCGAGGCCGCCCGCGCGGTCGGCCTGGACGCCGAGCAGCTCGCCGACCGCCTCGTCCCGCACGGCCGCCCCGCCGCCGCGGTGGTCCGCGACCAGACCAAGCGCCTGGAGCGCGCCATGGTCGAGGGCCGGACGTGGAGCGCGGCCGAGTTCCACGGCGTCCTGCGCGCGAACCCGCTGCTGCGCGACCTGGTCGACCGCCTGCTCTGGTCCACGGCGGGCGGAACCCGCTTCCGCGTCGCCGAGGACGGCACCGCGGCCGACCTCGCGGACACCCCGGTCCCGCTGCCCGACGACACCCGGCTCCACGTCGTCCACCCGCTGGGCCTGGGCGCCGACCTGCCCGCGTGGGCCGAGCTGCTCGCCGACCACGAGGTCGTCCAGCCCTTCCCGCAACTGGGCCGCCCGGTGGTCGCCCTGACCGCCGCCGAGCGCGCCACCAGCACCCTGACCAGGTTCGACGGCGCGCAGGCCGCACCGGGGGCGCTGCTCGCCCTGGTGCGGCGCGGCTGGCGGCGCGAGGACCTCGGCGGCGGCCAGTCCGAGCCGTGGCTGACCAAACCCCTGCGCGGCAACGTCGAACTCGTCCTGCACCTGGACCGGGGCGTGCCGTTCGGCTCCTTCGCCGGGCTCCCGCGCATCCGGCTCGGCGCGCTCGACCTGGTCGAGCAGGGCTCTCCCGGCCCGGAGCCCCTGTTCGGCGACCAGGACCCGGTCCGGCTGTCCGAGGAGCTGGCGCACGTCGCCGCCGCCGCGACCGGCTGACGACCCGATCGGGCGAACACCGCAGGACCGGCTTCCCCGGTCCCCGGAAATTGTCAGACCCTCTCGCTAGCGTCCTGACCAGCGATTCCGAGCGAGGGGGCGGGTGTCCACGGTGGACGGGTACGTCATGGGGGCCGCGCGGGCGCGGCAGGTGCTGCCCCGGCGCGGTGACGGTCGGGGGCCGGGCGCGCCGGTCGTGGCCACGGGGCAGGACCGGGCCGTGGTCAACGCGCTCGTCGGCAGGGCGCGCGACGCGGTGCACCCGTCGGGCGAGCACTACGCGGCGCTCAACGCCCTGTTCGCCGGTCATCCCGAGCCCATGGGGGCGGCGCTGCTCTACCACGCGCTGTTCGCCAGGGTGCACTCGTCGAGCCTGGGCAAGGCGCTGGCGCTGCTGGTGGTCGACTGGATCGACAGGCACGGGCTCCCGTTCGCCGCCGAGGCCGTCCTCGCCGCCACGGGCATCCGGATGGACGGCGGCCCGGTGCTCGTGGACGGCCGCACCGCCTGGCGCCACGAGAGGGCGGACCCGGACGCGCCCTACTCCTCGCTCCTCCTGTTCGACCGGGGCGGGGTGGTGCTGCGCCACGCGCTCGCCACCGCGCCCGACGAGGTCCGGGCCGCGGCGCTGGCCGCGATGCAGCCGCACCGCGACGTGAACATGGCCGCGCGCGTCCTCGCGTCGTTCCTGGCGCCCGACGAGGGCGCGTGGGCCGACGACCTGTTCGCCCGCGTCGGCGCTCCGGCGCCGCACCGCTCCGGCAACGACTTCGCCATGCTCGCCGCGAGCGCGCGCACCCCCGACGACCTGGACCGGTTCCTGCACCTGAGCGACCTGGAGGGCCTGGACTCGCGCGGCTGGGCGCTCCCGACCCTGGTCGACGCGATCGGCCCGGAGGCGGCGCTGCCGAGGCTGGTGTCGCTGCTGCCGAGGTTGACGAAGGCGTTGCGCGGCAAGGTGCTCGACCTGGTCGCCGAGTTCCCGTCGGACGCGGCGTTCGCCGTCGTGGTCGAGCACGCCGACGCCCACCCGGCCCCGCTGCGGGCGGCCAGGAAGCTGTTCCCGGAGCGCGCGTCCCGCCTCCGCCCCGCCGCACCCGCCCCGAAGGGGCACGGCCTGCCGGAGGCGCCCCCGACCGACCTGCCCCGCCCGCTGGCCGACCCGCCGTGGGAGGCGCGCCGGGTGGAGTTCCCGAGGGTCAAGGGCCTGCGGGTGATCGACCGGCCGGGCGAGTCGTGGCTGCCGGGGGAGCGCGAGGAGTGGGCGTCCCGCCCGCTGCCCGCGCACCTGGTGGGGACGACGGGCCTGCCGGAACTCGCCACGCCCGCCTCGGCGGCCTCGGCGCGCCCCGCCGGGCCGTCCGGAACTCCGGACCCCGGAGCCGCCGCGTCGCCGACGTCCGGTGCCGCCTCGCCGACGTCCGGTGCCGCCTCGCCGGTGTCCGGTGCCGCCTCACCGGGGGCCGCCGCCGCACTCCCGGTGTCAGGTGCCGCCACCGCGCTCGATCCCGCTCCTGCCTCGTTGACGTCTGGTGCCGCCTCGCCGGGGGCCGATGCCGCCACCGCGCCCGATCTCGCTCCCGCCTCGTTGAGGTCCGGCGCCGCCTCGCCGGGGGCCGATGCCGCGCCCCCGGCGTCCGGTGCCACCGCGCCCGATCCCGCTCCCACCCCGTCGATCGACTGGCCGGAGGCGGTGCGGGCGACGATCGCGGGGGAGTACGGGGCCAAGCGGCAGCACGCGGTGCTGCTCAACGCGCCGCCCGACCTGCTCCCCGAACTGCTGGAGCGCTGGGAGCCCGCGTCGTTCTGGGACCTGCCCGACTGGGGCCCTCGCCTGGTCGCCACCCGCGGCCACGCCGCCGCCACGCTGCTGTGGCGGGCGCCCGCCTCGCAGGACCACGTCGTGGCGTCCGCGCTCCTCCCGCTCACCGACGCCCGCAGCGCGCCCCGGTTCGCCCGCTGGCTCACCAGCCGGGGCGGTCCCGTCGAGCAGGCCACCGAGCACTTCACCCGGCACGGCGCGCAAGCCCTGCGCCCGCTGATCCCGGCCCTGCTGAACCGCCCGAACCCGAACCGCCCCACCCCCGCGGGCCGGGACGCCGAGGCCGCGCTGCGGGTGGTCGCCACGCCCGAGCGCGTCGCCGAGGTGCTGGCGGTGGCCGCCGAGTACGGCCCGGAGGCCGAGGCGGCGGTGCGGGTGCTGCTGGACAGCGACCCGCTCGACGTCCTCCTCTCGCACGCCCCCGACCTGCCCGACTGGTTGGACGCCGCCGTGCCCGCGCTGCCGCCGGTGCTGCTCGCGGACGGCCGGGCGCTGCCCGAGTCAGCGGTCCGGAACCTGCTGCGCGTGCTCGCCGCAGCCCCCGCCGCCCGCGCGGCGGGGCTGGAGCCGGTGAAGCGGGTGTGCGCGCCCGAGCCGCTGGCCCGGTTCGGGTTCGCCCTGCTGCGGCTGTGGCTGCGCGAGGGCGCCGAGCCCAAGCACTTCTGGGTGCTGCAGGCCCAGGGGCTCCTCGGCGACGACCGGACCGCCGTCGACCTGGGCGAGCTGGCCGGAGCCTGGCCGGGTCAGGGCGCGCACCAGCGGGCCGTGGTGGGGCTGGACGCGCTGGTCGGGATCGGCACCAAGGTCGCGATGCACCAGCTCGACACCATCGCGCGCAAGGCCAAGTTCACGAGCGTCGAGCGCGCGGCGCGGGCGCGGGTCCAGGAGGTCTCGGCCAAGCTCGGGCTCACCGGCGAGCAGTTCGCCGACCTGGTGGTCCCGGACTTCGGCCTCACCGCCGGTGAGGTCTTCGACTACGGCCCGCGCCGGTTCACGCTCGCGTTCGACGAGCTGCTCACCCCGCTGCTGGTCACCGCGGACGGCAAGCGCCGCAAGAGCGCCCCGAAGCTCGCCGCGACCGACGACCCGGAGCTCGCGCAGGCCGCGCAGGACCGGTTCAAGGCGCTGTGCAGGGGAATCCGCACGGTCGCCCGCGACCAGCTGGCCCGGATGGAGCGGGCGATGGTGTCGGGGCGGACGTGGACGGTCCGGGAGTTCCGCGAGGTGATCCTCGGCCACCCGCTGCTGCGCGACCCGGTGGAGCGCCTGGTGCTGTCCCTGCTCGACGGCGACCGGGTGACGCACTTCCGCCTGTCCGAGGACGGCACGGCGGCGGACCTGTCCGAGACGACCGTCCCCCTGCCCGACGACGCGCTCCTGCGCATCACCCACCCGGTGCACCTGGGCCCGGACGTCGCGGCGTGGTCGGAGCTGTTCGCCGACTACGAGATCGTGCAGCCGTTCCAGCAGCTCGGCAGACGCGTGTTCACGCTGACCGACGAGGAACGCGCGGGCTCGACCGTGACCCGCTTCGACGGCGTCCCCGCGAAGCCGGGCAGACTCCTCGGCCTGCTGCGCCAGGGCTGGGAGCGCAGGAACTACGGCCAGTCGCTCGCGTCGTACCCGTCGGACGACGTGGTCATGCAGCTGACCCTGTCCCGCGACCTGCCGCACAGCTCCTTCGACAGCCTCCCGGACATCCAGGTGGGCCCGGTCCGCCTGCTCCACGGGCGAACCGAGGACAACCCGAAAGCCCCCGACCACCCCCCGCTGTTCGCCGACCAGAACCCGGTCCAGCTCTCCGAGGCGCTGGCAGCACTGGCGACGGCACTGCAGAGGTGACCACGGGAGCTGACTGCGCAGAGCTGACTGCGCGGAGCTGACTGCGCGGAGCTGACTGCGCGGAGCTGACTGCGCGGAGGTGGCCGAGCGGAGGTGGCCGAGCGGGAGTGACCGCACAGCGCTGACCGCGCGGGAGGGGGCAGGAAGGCGCGGGAGAGGTAGGCGGGAAGGGGGAGGCGGAAGGGAGAGGGGCACTGCCGGAGACGCGTCCGAGACGGCTGAGGCAGGGGCGCGACCTGGGCGGGGTGGGCGGACGCGTGACCGAGGGCGGCCTGGGGCGGTTGGGGCGGGGTGCACCGCCGAGGAGGTCGTGTCGGCCCCTCGCCGCCCAGGCTTGTGGGGAGCACGCCGTCCGGATCTGCTGCCTGGCGGGCGGTAGTGCCTTGAGCTGCGGGTTTGGCAGGCGTCGCCGTTACCTTGCGGTGCAAGGTAACGTGTGTCGCATGGAAGCCGGGGGTGCTGAGCGCAGTCCGCTGGCGCAGATGCGCCGAGGAGTCGTGGAGCACTGCGTGCTCGCCCTGCTCCGCGAGCGCGAGCGCTACGCGGTCGAGCTGGTCGAGGTGCTCCGGGAGCGTGGGCTCATCGCGGGCGAGGGGACGGTCTACCCCCTGCTCTCCCGGTTGCGGAAGCAGGGACTGGTCGAGACCGAGTGGCGGGAGGGCGGCAGCGGGCCGCCTCGGCGGTACTACCGCGCCAGTGCCGAAGGGGTCGCGGCCGTCGAGCGGTTCGCTCGCGACTGGGCCGTGCTGCGCGACTCGGTCGACCTGGTCATCGAGGGTGAGGGGGAACGCGCGTGAACGAGTACACCGAGGCGCAGATCCGTCCGAGTGCTCGACCGGTTGGGCAGCCCGCAGGAGATCGTCGACGCCGAGATCACCGAGAATCCTCTGCCCCGCGCAGAAAACAGCGGCAGTAGCAGCGCCAGTGCGCACAGCAACAGCAACAGCAACAGCGGTGAGGGTGGTGGCGGCGGCGTTGCTGCGGTGGGGCCCCGGCAGTCGAACAGCCTGCACGACTCCCGCTCACCAAGATCGACATCGCCGGTCTGGTGCTGCTGCTCATCGGGCCCGCGCTGCTCCCGCCCGTCGGGTACCTGATCGGCGTCGTCCTGGTCGTCACCTCGCCGCGCTGGTCCGTCGCGGCCCGCCTGCTGTTCGTCGTCGCGCCCGCCGTGCTGGTCTCCGGCTACTTCGTCGGCTCCCTGGCCCAGGGCGCGTGGTACAGCTTCTCCGACCTGGTCGACGACCCCTACGGCGCGGTGGGCTCGTTCCTCAGCACCTGGCTGTCCGTGCTGCTCTGCACCGCGCTCCAGGTCACCGCCCTGATCCTCCAGTGGCACCGCGCAGGCAGTCGACCGGTCACCGCCTGACCACACCCCCGCGTGACGCGCAGCGCCCGGCCCGCACCCCGGCGGACCGGGCGCTCACCCGTGCCCCACCACCGTCCACTGTGGCCTCAACCGCCCCGCCCCGCGAACCGCCCACCCACCTCCCCCCACCGGGTTGTCGTCCCCGCGCAGGAGGCGACCTCCTACTCAAGTCGCAACCCGATCCCCGCCCTGCGCCAGAAGACCCGCCCCCGCTGCCCGCAATAGCTTCTAGGACAACCGAAGCCGGACCGCGCACACCGAGGTCCGGCACACCCGATCCCGGAAGGCAGCACCGAGCACGTGAGCCCCCACGACGCACCCCCGAGGCCCTCGGCGCCGTCGCGCGCCGCCCGTTCGCGCAGGGCGGGCGCGCTGGTCGCGGTCGCCGCCGCCGCGCTGCTCGCCGGTTGCGGCGCGGCGCCCGGTCAGGGGCCCGCCCCGCACGTCACCACCCCCGCCGCGCCCGAGACCGCCCGGCTCACCGAGGCCGACGTCAACGCCTGGCTCGACGGGGTCATCCCCTCCGGCATGGAGACCGGCGGGGTCGTCGGCGCCACGGTCTCCGTCGTCCACGACGGCGAAATCCTCACCGCGCGCGGCTACGGCCTGGCCGGGACCGGCGACGCCCCCACCCCGGTCGACCCGGAGAAGCACCTGTTCCGGCCCGGTTCGGTGTCCAAGCTGGTCACCGCCACCGCCGTGATGCAGCAGGTCCAGGCGGGCAAGATCGACCTGGACGCCGACATCAAGCAGTACCTCGACTTCGACCTCCCCACCGAGTTCGACACCCCCATCACCACCCGCCACCTGCTCACCCACACCGCGGGCTTCGAGGAGCGCGTCACCAACCTCATCCGCCTCGACGGCGTCCGCGCGAACCTGCGCGAGGAGCTGGTGACCGACCCGCCCACGCAGGTCTACGCGCCGGGCACCACCCCCGCCTACTCGAACTACGGCAACTCCCTCGCCGGCTACCTGGTCGAGCGGGTCACCGGCACCCGGTTCGAGGACTACGTCCAGCGCGAGGTCTTCGACCGGATCGGCATGACCTCCTCCTCGTTCGAGCAGCCGCTGCCCGAGCGCCTGGCCGACCGCATGTCCGGCGGCTACAACGACTCCGCCAACCCCACCGCCCAGCCGGTCGAGACCGTCACCACCTCGCCCGCGGGCGGGCTGACCTCCTCCGCCACCGACATGGCCCGCTTCATGCTGGCCCACCTCGGCGCGCAGACCGGCGGCACGCCGCTGCTGGACGAGGCCACCACGAAGCTCATGCACCAGGGCGCGCTCGGCGCCGAGCAGCTCGGCGGCCTGGCCGACGGCCCGCGCATGACCCTGGGCTTCTTCGACGAGAGCCGCAACGGCCACCGGATCATCGGCCACGGCGGCGACACCAACTTCTTCCACTCGCACCTCCAGCTCTACCCCGGCGGCGGCGCGGGCAAGGGCACCGGCCTGTTCGTCTCGTTCAACAGCACCGGCGTCGACCGCGGCGTGCAGGGCGTGCGCAACGCCGTCCTGAACGGCTTCGCCGACCGCTACTTCCCGAAGGGGACCGGCGCCGAGGGGACCGGCGCCGGGGGGACCAGCACCGGGGGCGCCCCCGCGATGGAGTACGACCACGACGCCGCCCCGCTCGCCCGCGACGAGGCCGTGAAGCTCGCCGCGCGCGTCCAGGGCGAGTACGACTCGTCCCGCCGCATGGACTCCACCCTGCTCTCCGCGATCGACCTGACCGGCCGCACCACCGCGACCGCCCGCGAGGACGGCACCCTGCTGTTCCAGCCCGGCCCCGCCTCCGAGGGCCCGGCCGTCTACGAGGCCATCGGCGAGCACACCTGGCGCGAGGTCGGCGGCCAGCGCGTGCTGGCCACCCGGACCGAGGACGGCCGCGTCACCGGCATCGTGTACGAGGACGCGTTCACCCTGCTGCCCACCCCGGCGCAGCGCTCGGCGGGCCTGGTGCTGCCGGTGCTGCTCGGCTCGCTCGTGATCCTCGTGCTGGCCGTGGTCTCCTGGCCGATCGCGGCCGTCGCCCGCCGCAGCACGGGCGTCGCACCCCGTGACCGCGCCGGTCGCCCCGCCCGCGTCCTGGCCAAGGCAGGCACCCTGTCCGGCGTGCTCGCCCTGGCGGGCTGGGCCGTCTCGGTGACGGGCCTGATGCAGCTCCAGGAGATCCCCGCCGCGCAGATCCGCGTCCTCCAGCTCTTCCAGCTGCTCGCGCTGCTCGCGGTCATCCCGGCGGGCGTGCGCCTCCACGACGACGTCCGCCGCCGCACCGGGTGGACCAGGGTGGTCGGCAGCGCGCTGGTGCTGCTGGCGCTGATCGGCCTCGGCTGGTTCGCCGTGGAGTTCAACTTCCTGGCGCCGGACATCTCCTACTGACCCCCTGGGCGCGCGCCGGGCCACCCCGCCCGGCGCGCGCCCGGCCGCACCGAGGACGCTCACGCACATGGACGACCACCCCAGCGGCGCCCAGCCCTCCGGCAGGCTCGACCGACTGCTCACCCGGATCGGCGTGACCGGCCCCTTCGCCAGGGACTGCCTGCTGGCGGTGGTCGTCGCCGCGCTCAGCGCCGGGATGCTCCTGGTCCTGTTCGAGGTCGACCTGCCCTCGTCGCCCATTCTGTTCAGCGCCACCCGCAAGATCGCGATCAGCGCGCTGGTCCTGGCGCAGGCGCTGCTGCTGTGCCTGCGCCGGGTCGCCCCCCTGCCCCTGATGGCGGCCATGGCGGTCACCCAGGCGGCCGTCACGATCGCCACGCCCGACGCGGCCTCGGTGCGCGGGCTCGCCCCGTTCGTCGCGGCCATCACGCTCGGCTCGCTGCTGCCGGTGCGCCGGGCGGTCGCCGTCGCGGCGGCGGCGTCGGCCCTGGAGCTGGTCATCACGGTCGGCGCCCTGGCCCTCGGCCGGGTGTCGTCCCTGCCCGGCATGGTCGTGGGCTTCGCGCTGGAGCCCGAGCTGCCCAGCACGCCCCTCACCGCGCTGCTCGGGCACGCCACCGCCAGCCTGCTCACGTTCGTCGGCGGCGTGTTCGTCGGCAACTACTTCGCCACCCAGCGCCGCTACGCCCTCCTGCTGCGGCTGCGCGCCGACGAGGCCGAGCGCGAGCAGCGGGCCAGGATCGCCTCGGCCATCGGCGAGGAGCGCGCCCGCATGGCCCGCGAGCTGCACGACGTGGCCGCGCACCACCTGTCCGGCATGGTCGTGCAGGCCTCGGCCGTGGAGCGGCTGATCGACCGCGACCCGGCCGCCGCCAAGGAGGGCGTGGTGTGGCTGCGCGGGCAGGGCAGGGAGACGCTGGACAACCTGCGGGCGGTCGTGGGCGTGCTGCGCGGCGGCGCGGACGGCGAGGACGCGCCCGTGCCGGGCCTGGAGGCGCTGGACGGGCTGGTGCGCACCGCCACCGACCTGGGCGCGCGGGTCGAGCTGGTGCGGGAGGGGCCGGAGCGGCCGGTGCCGCCGATCGCGGACATCGCGCTGTACCGGGTGGTGCAGGAGTCGCTGTCCAACGCCCGCCAGCACGCGCCCGGCGCGCCCGTCCGGATCAGCCTGCGCTACCTGCCCAGGAAGGTCGAGCTGGAGGTGGTCAACGACCGGCCCCGGCAGCCGGGCGGCGGACCGGGCAGCGGGGTCGGGCTGATCGGGATGCGCGAGCGCGCGCAGCTGATCGGGGCCGCGTTCACCGCCGCGCCGACGGCGGCGGGCGGCTGGTGTGTCATGGTGGGCCTCCCGACCTGACCCCGAAGGTGGAGGCCCTCCCCGTGATCTCCGTGGTGCTCGTCGACGACCAGGCGGTCGTGCGCGCCGGTTTCCGCGTCATCCTCGACAGCGAGGACGACCTGCGCGTGGTCGGCGAGGCCGCCGACGGGGCCGGCGCCGTCGACCTGGTGGCCAGGCTCAAGCCGGACGTGGTCTGCATGGACGTGCGGATGCCCGGCGGCGACGGCCTCACCGCCACCCGCCGCATCACCACCACCCTGGCCGACCCGCCGCCGGTGCTCGTGGTCACCACGTTCGACCTGGACGAGTACGTGTTCGGCGCGCTGGAGGCGGGCGCCAGCGGATTCGTCCTCAAGGACTGCGACCCCGAGGACCTGGTCTCCGCGATCCGCAAGCTCGCCGCGGGCCACGGCCTGCTGGACCAGGCGGTGACCCGCCGGGTGATCGGCGAGTTCGCCCGCCGCGCCCCGGCGCCCGCCGTCGACCCGGCGGTCGAGGAGCTGCTGACCGCGCGGGAGAGGGAGGTCGTGGTGCTGCTGGCCGAGGGCAGGTCGAACGTGGAGATCGCCGAGGCGCTGTTCATCGAGCCCAGCACGGTCAAGTCGCACCTGGGGCGGGCCATGACCAAGATCGGCGCGCGGGACCGGTTGCAGACCGTGGTCTGGGCCTACCAGAACGGCCTCGCCGCGCGCTGACGGCCGCGCCCGCCGCCCCGCGGACCCCGCTCGGCCGGGCGGCGGGCGGATCAGACCACTTCTGCGGCGGTTCCGCACGACGACCGGACGCGCACCACCCTGCCGCCCGACAGCGCTTGCCGCCGATCGAGTGGCGCGCCGGGCGTGCGCGCTGTGCGTGTTGCTCCACAGCGGAGCGTGACGGTAGCGTCCTCAGCGTTCGCCGACAACACGAACCGGCCGCAGCGCCCCGCTCGAGAAAACGGGTGGCGCGCACGCGGCGCTCCCTCAGGTCGTGCCCGCACACGGCCCTCTCCCGAGCACTCCCCGCGCAGGTGTCGGCAACCGCGCGCGGGTCGGCGCTCCGCCCCCCACCGCTCCTCGCAGCGCTCCGGCGTTCCCGCACGGCGGGACCGCGCCGCGATCGGCGCTGCCCTCCTGCCGACGGGAAGAGCCATGACGACGAACCTCACCGCGACGGTCACCGCCACGGAGCACGACTTCCGGGTGCGCGCCGTCGAGGAGCGCGACTACCTGCTGACCTACGTGGACGGGGCGTTCTCCCCGGAGAGCAGCCGGATCGCCGACCACCACCGCGCGCACGGCCGGTGCCTGATGATCGTCGACGCCAACGTCCACCGCCTGCACGGCGACCGCATCCGGGCCTACTTCGAGCACCACGGCATCGCGCTCACCGCGCTCCCGCTGGCCATCGACGAGACGCAGAAGTCGCTGCGCACCGTCGAGCGGATCGTGGACGCCTTCGGGGAGTTCGGGCTCATCCGAAAAGAACCCGTGCTGGTGGTCGGCGGCGGCCTGCTGACCGACGTGGCCGGGTTCGCGTGCGCGGTGTTCCGCCGCTCCACCGACTACGTGCGGGTGCCCACCTCGCTGATCGGGCTCATCGACGCCAGCGTCGCGATCAAGGTCGCGGTGAACCACGGCCGCACCAAGAACCGGCTCGGGGCGTTCCACGCGTCCAAGGAGGTCGTGCTCGACTTCTCGTTCCTGGAGACGCTGCCGACCGAGCAGGTCCGCAACGGCATGGCCGAGCTGGTCAAGATCGCCGTGGTGGCGAACGCGGAGGTGTTCCGGCTGCTGGAGAAGTACGGCGAGGACCTGCTGCACACCTCGTTCGGCACCGTCGACGGCACCCCGCAGCTGCGCGAGACCGCCCGCAGGGTCACCCACGAGGCCATCGGCACCATGCTGGCGCTGGAGGCGCCGAACCTGCGGGAGCTGGACCTGGACCGGGCGATCGCGTTCGGCCACACCTGGAGCCCCGCGCTGGAGCTGGCCCCGGAAACCCCTTACCTGCACGGGCACGCGATCAGCGTCGACATGGCGCTGTCCTGCACGATCGCCGAGCGGCGCGGCTACCTGGCGACCAGCGAGCGCGACCGGATCTTCTGGCTGCTGAGCAAGGTCGGCCTGTCGCTGGACAGCCCGCACCTGACGCCGGAGCTGCTGCGCGCGGCCACCGAGTCGATCGTGCAGACCCGCGACGGGCTCCAGCGCGCCGCGATGCCCCGGCCGATCGGGACGTGCTGCTTCGTCAACGACCTCACCGAGGCCGAGCTGCTGGACGGGCTCGCCGCGCACCGCGAGCTGGTCGCCCGCTACCCCAGGGGCGGCGCGGGCGAGGACGTGCGGGTCACCAGGAGCGGTGCCGCGTGAACCCGTTGCCCACCAAGGGGTCCGCGCCCGGCGCCGTGTCCGCGCCGGGCGCGCCCCGCCCCGTGACGCCGGTGGCGCTGCTCGCCGACACCCTGACCCGGTTGGCGCGGCGGCCCGACCTGCCGCCCGACGTGGCCGCCGAGCTGACCGCCGCCGCGGAACTGGCGTCCGGTGTGGACGGTTACGCCGGTCGGTGCACCACGCCGGAGTCGCCCGCCCTGCGCGAGCTGGCCGCCAGGACCGCCGAGCACGACTGGCGGGGCAGGGGCGGCGGGGTCGCGCTGGAGCAGGAGATGCTGTCCGGCCACGTGGAGGGGCAGCTGCTCAAGACCCTGCTGCGGGCGCTGCGGGCGCGGCGGGTGCTGGAGATCGGCATGTTCACCGGCTACTCGGCGCTCGCCATGGCCGAGGAGCTGCCGGACGACGGGGTCGTCGTCGCCTGCGAGCTGGACCCGGACGTGGCGGCCTTCGCGCGGGACCGGTTCTCCGCCTCGCCGCACGGCGGGAAGGTCGACGTGCGGGTCGGGCCCGCGCTCGACACCCTCGCCGGGCTGGTGGGCGGCGAGCCGTTCGACCTGGTGTTCGTGGACGCCGACAAGGCCGGGTACACCGGGTACCTCGCGGCCGTGCTGGACGGCGGGCTGCTCGCGCCGCACGGGCTGGTGTGCGTGGACAACACGCTCATGCAGGGCAAGACCTACCTGCCCGGCGCCCGTGACGCGGTGGGCGCGGCCGTGGACCGGTTCAACCGGCACGTGGCGCAGCGGCCGGACGTGGCGCAGGTGCTCGTGCCGGTGCGCGACGGGCTCACCCTGATCCGCAGGGTGACGCCCGGAACGGGGGAGCCGTGAGCGGTGCTGCCGCCCCGCACCGGGTTCCGGGCCGGGAGCCGGGGCGTTCGGGGGCCGGGCGGGTCTCCCGGACCCTGGGCGCGCTCGCGCTGCTGCTCGCGGCCCTGCCGTTCAGCGCCGCCCTCGTCGCGGTGGCGGCGCTGCGCGCGGCGGTCCGGCCCGCGCCCGCGCGGGCGACGCCGAGGCTGCCGAGGACGGTGCTGCTGACCGGCGGCAAGATGACCAAGGCGCTGCACCTCGCCCGCGCGTTCCACCGGGCCGGGCACCGGGTCGTGCTGGTGGAGACGGCCCGCTACCGGCTGACCGCGCACCGGTTCTCCCGCGCGGTCGACGCGTTCCACGTCGTGCCGGACTCGGCCGATCCCCGCTACCCGCGGGCGCTCCTGGAGATCGTGGAGCGGGAGGGCGTGGACGTGTTCGTGCCGGTGTGCAGCCCGGCGTCCAGCGTCCACGACGCCGCCGCCGCGCCGCTGCTGGCGACCCGGTGCGAGGTGCTGCACGCCGGGCTGGAGGTGGTGGAGCTGCTGGACGACAAGCACCGCTTCGCCGAGCTGTCCGCCGAGCTGGGCCTCCCGGTCCCCCGCTCGTACCGGATCACCGCGCCGGAGCAGGTTCTCGAGCTGGGGCTGGACGGGCCGCACGTGCTCAAGAGCATCCCGTACGACCCGGTGAACCGGCTGGACCTGACCCCGCTGCCGCGACCGACGCCCGAGGCGACGCTGGAGTTCCTGCGCGGCAAGGACGTCCGGGACGGGCACCCGTGGGTGCTGCAGGAGTTCGTGGCGGGCAAGGAGTACTGCACGCACAGCACCGTCCGGAACGGGCGCGTGGTGGTCTACGGGTGCTGCGAGTCCTCGGCGTTCCAGGTGAACTACGAGATGGTGGACAAGCCGGGGATCGAGCGCTGGGTGCGGGCCTTCGCCGAGGCCACCGGGGTGACCGGGCAGGTGTCGTTCGACTTCATCGAGTCGGCGGACGGGCGCGCGCTCGCCATTGAGTGCAACCCGCGCACCCACAGCGCCATCACCATGTTCCACGACCACCCGGACCTGGCCCGCGCCTACCTCGACCCGGACGCGCCGCAGATCCGGCCGCTGCCGTCGAGCAGGCCGACGTACTGGCTGTTCCACGAGCTGTGGCGGGCCCTGTCCGAACCGGGGACCGCGCGGGAGCGGCTGCGGGTGGTGGCGCGCGGCAAGGAGGCGGTGTTCGACTGGTCCGACCCGCTGCCGTTCCTGCTGCTGCACCACGTGCACGTGCCGCTGTTGCTGCTGCGGGCGCTGGCGCGCGGGCAGGACTGGGTGCGGGTGGACTTCAACATCGGCAAGCTGGTGGCGCCCTCGGGGGACTGACCTGTGCTTCGCGTTCTGCACCTGACCGGTTCGCCGGTGAGCCCGTTCTTCGCCGAACTGTCCACTGTGTACGGTCGGGGTTGCCTCGGCGCGGCGGCGGACCCGGCGCGCTACGAGTTCCTGGTGGCGCACGTGACCCCGGACGGCCGCTGGCGCTTCCCGGCGGACCTGACGCCGCGGGCGCTGGCGGCTGCCCGGCCGGTGGGGCTGCCCGAGGCGCTGGGCGTGGTCGAGTCGCTGTCGGTGGACGTGGCCGTGCCGCAGCTGTTCTGCCTGCCCGGCATGACCACGTTCCGCGCGCTGCTGGACGCCCTGGGCGTGCCGTACCCCGGCAACCCGCCGGACGTGATGGCGCTGGGCGCGGACAAGGCGATGACCCGCGCGGTCGTCGCGGCGGCGGGCGTCCCCGTCCCGGAGGGCCGGGTGGTCACCGGGGCCGACCCCTGCCCGCTCCCGCCGCCGTTCGTGGTCAAGCCGGTGGACGCCGACAACTCCGACGGTCTGGCCCTGGTGCGCGACCGCGCCGACTACCGCGCGGCCCTGGACGCGGCGTTCGCCTGCTCGCCGCGCCGCAGGGCCCTGGTGGAGCGCTACGTGCCACCGGGCCGCGAGGTCCGCTGCGGCGTGCTCGTCAGGTCCGGCGTCCCGACGCCGCTCCCCCTGGAGGAGTACCCGCTCCCGTCCGGCGTCCGCCCCCGCGCCGACAAGCTGGCCGACGACGGCGACGGCTCCCTGTCCCTGGTCGCCAAGGCGGACGGCCGCTCGTGGATCGTCGACCACGACGACCCGGTCACGGCGGCCGTGCAGGAGCAGGCGCTGCGCTGCCACGAGGCGCTCGGCTGCCGCGACTACAGCCTGTTCGACTTCCGGGTCGACCCGGAGGGGCGGCCGTGGTTCCTGGAGGCGGGGCTGTACTGCTCGTTCGCGCCGACGAGCGTGATCACGACGATGGCCGCCGCGGCGGGGATCGGCCTGGCGGAGCTGTTCGCCGAGGCGGTCACCACCGCGGCGCGCAGGGGGTGATGCCCACGGGCCACCGCGGTCCGGTCGACGTGCTCACCTGCGGCGCCGCTTTCCGGGGTGCGGTCGGTGAGCCCGGCGAGGTCGGAGGCCTGTCGCGCGATGCGCGCGGACGGGCGGCTGGTCCCGCGGTTCGACCGCCGGTCCGCTCACCTGCCTAGCCCCGCCCGCCCCCACCCGCCGGTCGACCGGGGAACCCGGCTCACCCCTCCCCGCCGATCTCCCGCACCACGCGGGCCGGGTTCCCCACCGCCACCACGTTCGCGGGCACGTCGCGCGTCACGACCGCCCCCGCGCCGATCACGCTGTTGTCCCCGATCGTCACCCCTGGGCACACCACCACCCCGCCCCCCAACCACACGTTGTCCCCGATCGTGATCGGCTTCGCCGCCTCCAGCTTGTCGCGCCTCGGCTCCGGCTCCACGGGGTGCGTGGGGGTCAGCAGCTGCACCCCCGGCCCGAACTGGCAGTCCTCGCCGATCGTGATGGGCGCGACGTCCAGCGCCGTCAGGTTGTAGTTGACGAACGTCCGCGCCCCGAGCCGGATGTTCTCGCCGTAGTCCACGAACAGCGGCGGCTTCACCACCACGCCCTCGCCGACCTCGCCCAGCACCTCGGCGAGCAGCCGCCGCGCCTCCTCGTCCCGGCTCGCGGTGAACGCCACCCGGTACTCCTCCAGCAGCGCCAGCGCCCGCCGCGCGATGCGCTCGCTCTCCGGGTCGTCGGCGATGTACGGCTCGCCCGCGAGCATCCGCTCCCGGTTGGTCCTGGGGTCGCCCGCGAAGTAGTCCCTCGGCATGTGTACGAACGTACCACTGCCGCTCCGCTCCGCCGGGTGGGTGCGCCGCACCCTGGTCCGCGTGATCACCCGCGCCTAGCGTCGATCCCGTCCACCACCGAAGGGAGTCACCCCCCATGACCACCGTCGAGCAGCTCCACCGGGACTGGGTCTTCGGCTGGGAGCGCGCCCCGCACGACCCGCCGTTCGACTTCGCCGCCGCCCAGGGCCGCCACTACGCCGAGGGCGAGGTCCTGCTCTACGACGACTTCGACCCCGAGCACCGCACCGCCCGCACCGCCCGCGAGTACGGCGCCGTCTGGGAACCGGCCTTCCGGGACCTGCGCCTGGCCCGCCACACCGTCGTCTCCGGCCCGCACGTGCTGGAGTCCGGCGACCTGGCCGCCTCCACCCTGGTGTTCGAGGTGGACCTGGAGACCGCCGACGGGACCCGCTCCCGGTTGCGCACCACCACCTCCCTGGTGTGGCGGCGCGGAGCCGACGGGTGGCGGATCGTGCGGGAGCACAACTCCTCGGTGCGGCTGTGAACCCGCGCTCCCGCCGCTAGGATGCTCAGCTGTCCGGGTCGTAGCGCAGAGGCAGTCGTCCCACCTTGCCAGGGTGGAGCACGCGGGTTCGAATCCCGCCGCCCGGACACCCCGACGTTCCCGGTAAGATCATCGGCAATGCCGGGGCCGTAGCGCAGAGGTAGACGCGCCGTTCCTCGTTCCAGGGGCGGAGGACGCGGGTTCGACTCCCGCCACCCCGGCAGCCGCGGTCCGCACCGGAGGGCCCCCGACCGGCTACGATCCCCGGCAATGCCCCGGTCGTAGCGCAGAGGCAGTCGCACTCGTCTCGCAGGCGAGGGCACGCGGGTTCGAATCCCGCCACCGGGGCAGGCCCGAAGGGGAGGCGTGGTGCACGACGGGTTCGACGAGCCTGCCTTCCACGCCGCCCTCGCCCGGCTGCGCGCGCTCCCCGAGGACGACCCGGCCCGCCTGCGCGCCGAGCGGGCCGCCGAGTCGCTCGTCCGCGACGGCAAGCGCCGCCGCCGCAAGGCCCGCGACGCCCACCAGGCCGCCGCCGACGCGCGCACCCGCGCCGCCACCGCCACCGGCGCCACCGACCGCAGGGACGACGCCCCGCTCGCGCCCGTCCCACCCGCCGAACCGAGCCCGGCGCACCGCTCCCGCCTCTGCTACGCCTGCAAGCGCCCCTACCGCCTCGTGGACGCCTTCTACCACCTGCTCTGCCCCGAGTGCGCGAGCGACAACACCCGCCGCCGCACCGCGTCCACCGACCTCACCGGCCGCCGCGCGCTGCTCACCGGCGGGCGCGTCAAGATCGGCTTCCAGCTCGCGCTGATGCTGCTGCGCGACGGCGCCGAGCTGATCGTCACCACCCGCTTCCCGCGCGACGCCGCCCGCCGCTTCCGCGCCGACCCGAGCAGCGCGGACTGGCTGCACCGGCTCACCGTGGTCGGCGTCGACCTGCGCGACCCGCGCCAGGTGCTCGGCCTGTGCGACGACCTGCGCGCGGACGGCCGACCGCTGGACATCCTGATCAACAACGCCGCCCAGACCGTCCGCCGCCCGCCCGAGGCCTACGCCCCGCTCACCGCCGCCGAGACCGGCCCGCTGCCGCCCGGCACCCTGCTCGCCCCCGGCTACCGCGCCGCGCTCCCGGTCGACCAGAGCCGCGCCGCCCTCGAACTCGTGCTCGCGGACGGGGCCGCCGACCTCCCCACCGGCGCCGTGCCCGCCCGGCTGGACGAGGCGGGCCTGGTCCCGGACACCGCGCCCACCAACTCCTGGTCCGCGCGCCTCGGCGAGCTCGACCCCGCCGAGGTCCTGGAGACCCAGCTGGTCAACGCCTTCGCCCCGGCCCTGCTGTGCGACCGCCTGCTGCCGCTGCTGCTCGCCGCACCGGCCCCGCGCCGCTACGTCGTCAACGTCACCGCCGTGGAGGGCCGCTTCGCGGTCCGCAACAAGACCTCCGGCCACCCGCACACCAACATGGCCAAGGCCGCCCTGAACATGCTCACCCGCACCAGCGGCCCCGACCTCGCCCGCCGCGGCGTGCACATGTGCGCCGTCGACACCGGCTGGGTCACCGACGAGAACCCCGCGCCGAAGAAGGACCACCTGGCGCGGCAGGGTTTCCGCACCCCGCTGGACGTGGTCGACGGCGCCGCCCGCGTCTACGACCCGATCGTCCGGGGCGAGGCGGGCGACCCGGTCTCCGGCGTGTTCCTCAAGGACTACCGCGAAGCCGCCTGGTAGCCCCGCGACAGCGCCTCACCCCTGGCGCGGCAACGAGGTGAACGCGTCCACCCAGAACCGCTGCCGGTCGGGGGCCGCGCCCACCAGGTAGGTGGCCCGCAGCTTCGGCGGCAGCAGCACCACCAGCCGCTTCACCGCCTTCCGGTGCTTGCGCAGCTGCGACACCTCCGCGTTCGCCAGCACCCGGTGCACCACGTCGCTGTCGTCGTCGCCCTCGTCCGAGGCCTTCAGCGCCCGCCGCAACCGCGCCTCCCACACCTCCACCCGCCGCGCCAGGTCCCCGAGCCCGGCCACCGGCCGCCGCCGCTCGAACCGGTCCACCAGCGACTCCAGCGGCACCGGCGCGTACTCCCCGTCACCGAGGTAGATCAGCGCCGACTCCAGCGGCAGCCCGTGCAGGTGCAGCTTCACCAGCCGCTCGGCGGTCCGCTTGGTCACCCACGCCCGCGCGTCGTCGTCCAGGTCGTGCTTCCACCAGTCCAGCACGGTCTCCGCGGGCGCCCCGTACCGCGCGATCAGCCACTCGTTCGCGGGCACGTCGCCGGGCTCCACCACCAGCGAGGCGGTGAACCGGGTCGCCTGCGCGATGTTGTTGCGCGACACGTTCAGCTTGCGCCCCAGGTGGTACGGCGGGTTCTGGATCGCGACCTGCGCGCGCAGCCCCGCGATCGGCCGCCCGGCCAGCGACCACTCCTGCGTGATCTCCATCAGCTTCGCGAACGCCGACCGGTCCTTGGGCCGGTTGTACTCGTCCCACACCACCGCCTTCGGCCCGCTCCCGGCGAACCGCGCGGCCAGCAGCGACTCCAGCGACCCGTCCGGCGTCGGCACCGGCACGCACAGGTCCTCCACGCTGGTCACCGGCATGGAGAAGTACACCGGGTCGCGCCCCAGCTCCTCCCGCACCACCTGCCGCACCAGCGCGGTCTTCCCGCACCCCGGCGGCCCCTGCAGCAGCACCGCCCACCGGTTCCGCAGCGCCGCCCGCAGCACCCGCCGCACCGGGTCGTCCACGGTGGACGGGTTCGGCACGCCCAGCGCGTCCGCGATCCGGTCCAGCACCTCGGTGGTGCGGTCCTCGCTCCGCCCGTCCGGCAGCCGCTCCACCAGCGCCATCCGCTCGCCGTTCACCAGCGGCAGCCCCCACACCAGCGGGAACCCCTCGCGCGCGTTGGCCAGCACGTGCTCCACGGTGCGCGGCGCCAGCGCCTCCCGCAGCGCGGGGCCCAGCGAGGACCACACGTCGAACACCCCGCGCAGGTCCCAGTCCCGGAACCGCTCGGCCAGCCGCACCCGCCACGCCGTGTCGTCCGCGCCGACCCGCACCGTCACCATGCGGTCCAGCACCGCCAGGTCGTCGCGGCGCGCGCCCGTCTCGGCCAGGTCCTCGTTGTCGGTCAGGAACACCCCGACGCAGCCCAGCTCGCGCAGGTCGTGCTCGCCGAGCGTCCAGTCGCACGCCACCTGCATCAGCTGGGACTGGATCGCGGGCCCGGCCTGGAGCGAGTCGTCGACCAGCAGCACGAACGGCCTTCCCGGCTTGAGCTGGCCCATGACGAGCTGGCGCAGCACCAGCTCCCCGGTCGCCGCGTCCCGCACCGGCGCGTTCACCAGCAGGTCGTCCGGGGTGAGGTTCGCGGCGGGCACGACCACCAGGGTCTTGTCCGGGTGCGCCTCGGCCAGGTGCGAGGTGAACGTGGCCGTCTTGCCGATGCCGTGCGAGCCGAAGACCTGCCCGGTCTGACCGGTGGCGATCATGGCGTCGATGAAGTCCGCCAGCCGCGACCCCCGGCCGCGCGGCGGCGGCTCCGGGTAGGTCGCGCTGGGGCGCCAGGTGCTGCTCACGTCCGCTGTCCCGTCTGGAGAACCGGTCTGATCCGGTGGCACGCCATCTGCGGCCGGTGCGCGTCCGGCCAGTCGTCGCCGCCGGGGGTGATGAGCCAGATCCACTTGTCCGGCTCGGCCGGGGTGACGGGGGGCGCGAAGCCGTCGGTGAGCACGATGACCGCGTCCACCGACCCGTCGAACCCCTCACCGTCCACAGCGGACCGGCCTTCGACGTGGTCCACCACCGCCCGGAAGTCCGTGCCGCCACCGCCGCGGATCGCCTGGCCGGGCGTGAACGGCACGACGGCGGTGTCGAACGCCAGCCAGCGCACCCGCGCGCCCTCGATCCGCCCCACCAGCTCCGCCATCCACGCCACCACGCCGTCCACCAGCGAGCCCGACACGTCGAGCGCGACCACCAGCGACACCTCGCGCCTCGGCCCCACCCGCGCCAGGGTCGGGTCGTGCCCGAGCGCGGCCAGCACCGCGCCGCGCTTGCGCGGGTACACCAGCCGCTCGCCGGGGCTGAGCAGCGTGCCCAGCACCCCCACCAGCCAGCGCTGCCACCAGTCGGTCACCTCGTGGTTCGAGGTCCGCCCGCGCAGCAGCCCGGCCGCGCCCAGCCCGGACCACCGCCTGCTCGCGCTCTCCGAGGTGCCGTCGGTGCGGCGCACCAGGTCCGACACCTCCGAGTCGGCGTGCCGGTTGCCCCGGCGGGCGGACAGCAGCGCGTCCAGCAGCGCCGACGAGGCCAGCGCGTCGGCGGACCCCTGGTCCAGCGGCGCCGCGCCCTCGCTCTGGTGCACGCACACGGCGGTGGGCACGGGCGGGGTCGCCATCCGCTTGAGCTCGCGGTAGATCCCGAGGTCGGTGGCGGTGAAAGCCCGGTACGCCAGGGGTTCCAGGCCGCGCCCGGCCAGGTCCTCGCGGTAGCGCTCGTGCACGGCCACAGGGTCGACGCCGACCGGTTCCCCGTCCACCTCGGGCAGACCGGTGCGGCGCAACCGGATCAGCGCCACGTGGTTGATCGCGACCTCGGCGGCGAGCGTGAACAGCGGGTCGCCCGCCAGCTCCGGCTCGACGAACAGGTGCCGGTGCACCAGGTGCCTTGCCTCGTGGAACAGCACGAACTTCACGCCGTCCAGGCCCAGCGCCACGAAGAAGTCGGGGTTGTACAACAACAAGCAGGACCCGTCCCCGGACGCCACGACCGCCGCCGTCGGCACCGCCGTGGTCGGGACCTGGTGGCGGCACTTGGCGAACAGCCACGACGCGACCGGCGAGCCGGACAGGCCGAAGTCCAGCAGTGCCGCCTCCTTGAGCCCGCTCGCCTCCGCCACCACCTCGGGCGCCGCCGGGTTCCACGCCAGCAGCGCCTTCCGGTCGGCCAGGTCGACCACGTGCCGCCGCGCCGAGCGCTCCACCGCGCGTCAGACCCGCGTGATCGCGCCGCAGGTGCGCAGCAGCTCCGGCGCGGTGCCGGTGAACGTGGGCAGCACCTGCGCCAGCACCGACCAGGCCTCCAGGTCCTCGCCCAGCTCCTCGCGCACCAGCGGGCCCAGCGCGGCGGCGGCCTCGGCCGCGCGGTGCGGGAACGCCCACCGGCCGGTGTTCAGCACCTGCAGGACGGAGGAGGTGTTCGGGAACTCCAGCGCGTACTCGGCCGCGTCGCGCACCAACCCCGCTTCGTACAGGCGGTCGTGGTGCTTGCGGTGCGTGGCCAGCGCGAGGCGGACCTCGTGCGGGCAGTCCACCCGGTTCGCCACCGCCCACTTCGCGTAACCGGGCAGCGGCTCCGCGCGGTCGGCGGCCACGACCGCCTCCCAGTCGTCCCAGGCGACCGCGCCCGCGGCCCGCTTGCCCGCGGACAGGGTGGTGACCGAGCGCAGCAGCGCGATCACGCCCTCGGTGGTGTCCGCGCCGTCCGGGAGCGGTGGCGGGGCGTGGTCGCACCGGGCGTAGCAGTCGAGCACCGGCAGCGGGCCCGGCGCCGGGCCGAACGGCACGCCCGTGGCGATCCGGCGGCGCAAAGACCAGTCCGGCAGGGAGTGCGCGATCGCCCGGTTGATCTCGGGGTCGTCGTTCTCCAGCCGCCACAGGATCGCGGACCTGAAGGGGGACCAGTCCGCTTGGTAGCGCTCCCGCGAGTCCTGCGGCAGGTCGATCCGCCGCCGCACGGCCGAGGCGAGGTCGGAGTCCACTGTGGACAGCAGGAAGTGCACACCCGACGTCGTCCCCGCGCGAACCATGGGCGGGAGTATCGCACTCGCGGGGCGCGCGGCGGAGCGGATTCCCGGTGGGGGAGAGGTGGAACACTCGCGGCGGGCGTGCGGCGCGCCGGTTCCGCGAGCAGGAGGTGTGCGGATTTCGCATGGCTCCGGTGCTTGATCATCGCTGGTCGGCATGGGTGCGGATCGCTAGCGTCGGTGGGGCAGCCGATCGGAGAGGAAGTGCGCGCATGTCCACCACGTGGTTCGTCACCGGGTCGTCCAGGGGGATCGGGCGGGAGATCGTCGAGCGGGTCCTGGCGCGCGGGGACCGGGTCGCCGCGACGCTGCGCGCGCCGGAGCGGTTGGACGACCTGGCCGAGCGCCACGGAGACCGGCTGTGGCGGCGTCGGCTGGACGTCACCGACACCGCCGAGGTCGAGCGCGCGCTCGCCGAGGCCGTCGCGCACCTCGGGCGGCTCGACGTGATCGTGTCCAACGCGGGCCACGGGGTGTTCGGCGCGGCCGAGGACCTGAGCGATGAGCAGGTGCGGGACGCCATCGCCACCAACCTGACCGCGTCGATCCAGCTCGCCCGGCGCGCCGTGCCGCTGCTGCGGGCGCAGGGCGGCGGGACGCTGGTGCAGCTGTCCAGCATGGGCGGGCACCTCACGTTCCCCGGCTTCGCGATCTACCACGCCACCAAGTGGGGCGTGGAGGGCTACTTCGAGGCGCTGGCGCGCGAGGTCGAGCCGTTCGGGATCAGGACCGTCCTGGTCGAGCCGGGCATGGTGCGGACCTCGTTCTACGACGCGGCCACCAGGGTCCCGGCCAGCGAGCCCTACCGCGGCGGCGTCGCCGACCAGGAGCCGCTGCCGGTGGACCGGATGCCCGGCAGCCAGTCCGGGGTGGCGCACGCGGTGATCGAGGCCGCGCTGTCCGACGACCCGCCGCTGCGGCTGCTGCTCAACTCCGACGCGCACGAGCTGGTCACCGGGGCGGTCCGGGAGCGGCTGGCGGCGTTCGAGGCGCGCAGGGACGCGGCGTTCGCCGCCGACGCCGAGCAGCCCCGCGCATACTGACCACCATGTCCGGGATGACCCTGCTGGGGCTGCGCGTGGTGGTCGAGGTCGCGCGGCGCGGGTCGTTCACCGCCGCCGCCGAGGCGCTCGGCTACACCCAGTCCGCCGTGTCCCGCCAGGTCGGGGCGATGGAGACGGCCGCGGGCGGCCCGCTGTTCGAGCGCGGCGCGCGCGGCGTCCGGCCCACCCCGGCGGGGGAGGCGCTGCTCGGGCACGCCGGGCAGGTCGTCGCGCACGTCGAGGCGGCCGAGCTGGAGATCGCCGGGCTGCGCGACCGCCTCGCCGGGCGGCTGGTCGTCGGCGCCTACCCCACGGCCGCCGCCGCGCTGGTCCCGAGCGCCGTCGCCCGGCTGCGGACCGCGCACCCCGCGCTCGCCGTGTCGCTGGGCGAGGCGGGCAGCCCCGCGCTGCTGCGCAGGCTCCGCGCCGGGCGGCTGGAGGTCGCGGTGATCGCGGTCGGCGACGGGCTGCCCGACTACGACCTGACCGGGCTGGTGGTCGAGCAGGTGCCGGGGCAGCGGGGGATGGGCGTCGCCGTGGCCGACGACCACCCGTTCGCCCAGCAGTCCGAGGTGGACGTGGCGCAGCTCGCCGACCAGGTGTGGATCGTCGGCGTCGGCAAGGAGGGCGAGCCGCAGTTCGGCGCGTGGCCCACGCTCGCCGACCCGGTGGTCGGGCACGGGGCGCGCAGCTGGCCGACCCGGTTCGGCCTGGTCAAGGCCGGGCTGGGCATCACGGTGCTGCCCGGCCTCGCCGCGGGCACCGCGCCGCGCGGCGTGACCTGGGTGCCGGTCCACGACCCTGGGCTGGTGTGGGGCAGGCGGACCGTGGCCCTGACCCGCCCCGACCGCTCGGACGCGGCGGGCGCGTTCGTGCGCGCGCTGCTGGGGTGAGGCGGGGACCGGCAGAGGCTGGACCGGGGAAGGCAGGCCCCGGTCAGGCCGGGCCCGGTCGAGCCGCGCACGGGCCAACCGCCCGGTCAGCCCGCGCAGGCGCTGGTCAGCGTGGCGACCTGCTGGGCCTTGAGCTCCAGCCACTGCGCGGGCCGGGTGATCACGTCGTCCACGGTGACCTCGCGCAGCGTCGTGGCCAGCGCGGTGTGCGCCTGGTCGACGGCCTGCTCGGGGCTGCCCGCGTCGAACAACGCGCTGGTCCGGGTGAGCGCGTCGGCGCACACCTGGATGGTGGTGGCGGTTCGGGTGGTGGCGCGCGGACCAGGCGAGAGAAAACCCGCTGAGCCGCAGCACAAGGCCACGGCGTGCGGTCGGGGGTTCGCACTGCTCCGCAGGTCAGCCCAGGTGCACCTGCCCGCTGGGGAACTCCTCCACCCCCAGCACGCGCAGCAGCTCCAGGCGCTCCCGGCTCTCCGCGTCGGCCGGGGTGAGCACGAGCAGCAGCTGCCGCTGGTCCGGCGTCACGAGCGTCTCGCAGTCCATCACCAGCCTGCCCACGGCCGGGTGCAGCAGCGTCTTGCGGTCCATCGCGCGCACCGCGACCTCGTGCCCGGCCCAGAGCCGCCGGAAGTCGGCGCTCAGCGCGGACAACCGCCCGACCAGCCGGTTCGCCACCGCCTCGTCCGGCGTCCCGGCCCGCCGCCCCACCGCCGCCCGCAGGTCCGCGACCAGGCTCCGCGAGTGCCGCTCGCGCTCCTCGGGGGCGTGCGCGGCGGGCGCGTCCGGGTCGGTGAACCAGCGGTGCAGCAGGTAGCGCTCGTCGCCGGTGAACCCGCTGTGGTCGCCCATGAGCAGCGCCGCCGCCCGGTTCTGCGCCAGCGTCTCGCCCAGGTCCGACAGCACCACCGCCGGGGTGCCGTCGATCAGGTCGAGCAGCCGCACCAGCCCGGCCCGCGCCTGCCGCGCCGACCCCGAGGCGGGCGGCGGCTGGTGACCTGCGAGGCGGAACAGGTGGTCGCGCTCGTCGCCGGACAGCCGCAGCGCCCGCGCCAGCGCGCCGAGCAGCTGGGTCGACGGCTGGCTGCTGCGGCCCTGCTCCAGGCGCACGACGTAGTCGGTGGACATGCCCGCGAGCATCGCCACCTCCTCGCGGCGCAGGCCGGAGGTGCGGCGGCGCGGGCCCTCGGTGAGACCGACCTCGGCGGGGCGGATCGCCTCGCGGCGGCGGCGCAGGAAGTCGGCGAGCTGGTCCCGGTGCACGCCGCCCATGGTCGTCGCCCGCGCGCCGCCGAGCCAGGGAGCGGCTCTCCCACGATCAGCGCTCCGCTCCCGCCGGACCGCCCCGCCGCGCAGGGTGGGAGAGGTGACCGCAGTGACGAGGAGCGATGAGATGCAGAGCACGAGCAGCACCGGCCGACCCGCCGCGTCCAGGTTGGGCCTGGGCGCCATGGCGATGTCCGGCGCCTACGGCGAGTCCGACCGGGCGGAGAGCCTGGCGACCGTGCGCGCCGCGCTGGACGCGGGCGTGACCCTGATCGACACCGGCGACTTCTACGGGTCCGGGCACAACGAGCTGCTGCTGGCCGAGGCGCTGCGGGGGAGGGCGCGGGAGGAGTACGCGCTGAGCGTGAAGTTCGGGCAGCTGATCGGACCGGGGGTGCGGTTCCTGGGGACCGACGCGCGGCCGTCGTCCGTGAAGAACTACCTGGCGCACTCGCTCACCAGGCTGGGCGTCGACCACGTGGACGTCTACCGGCCCGCGCGGCTGGACCCGGACGTGCCGATCGAGGACACGGTCGGGGCCGTCAAGGAGCTGATCGAGGCCGGGCACGTGCGGAGCCTGGGGCTGTCGGAGGTGGGGGCGGAGACGATCCGCCGGGCGCACGCGGTGCACCCGGTCGCCGACCTGCAGATCGAGTACTCGCTGATCTCCAGGGCGGTGGAGGACGAGGTGCTGCCGGTGCTGCGCGAGCTGGGGATCGGGGTGACCGCGTACGGGGTGCTGGGGCGCGGGCTGATCTCGGGGCACTGGGACGCGTCGCGGGTGGCGGCGGGGGACCACCGGGCGCGCTCGCCCCGGTTCAGCGCCGGGAACGTGGAGCACAACCTCGGGCTGGTGGAGGCGCTGCGCGCGGTGGCGGGGGAGAAGGGGTGCACGGTCGCGCAGCTGGCGATCGCCTGGGTGGCGTCGCGCGGCGACGACGTCGTGCCGCTGGTGGGGGCGCGGACGCGGGAGCGGCTGGCGGAGGCGCTGCCCGCGGCGGAGCTGGAGCTGACCGAGGGGGACCTGGCGGCGATCGAGCGGGCGGTGCCCGCCGGTTCGGCGCGGGGGGACCGGTACCCGTCGGCGATGATGGCGGGGTTGGCGGTGGGGAATTAGCGGCTGGGGAATTCCCGCCATTCTTCGAGCGCTTTTCCGGTGAACCGGCGGAGCGGGCTTCGGTGATTCCCGAAGCCAGCCCCGCGCGGGTCAGGTGCGAACGACGATGCTGTAGATCTGCGGGATCTCGGTGATGGTGTTGTCCGGCCACAGGACCGCGCCGAGGGCGCCGGTCTCGTAGGCCGCGGAGACGTGCGGCGAGGCGGAGGCCACCCGGTTGACGATGATCGAGTTGGCCTTCTCCAGCTGGTCCGACGCGATCAGCGAGCCGTTCCGGTACAGGCCGACCGCGACGTAGATCGCCGGCATGACCGCGCCCCCGGTGCAGCTCACGCTGCCGATGCCCTGCTCACCGCCGCCCGATCCGCCGAACCAGCGGTTCGGGTTGCTCGCGGTGAGCGTGCACGACCAGGCGCCGTTGGTGACGGTGCTCGTGGCCGAGGCGGACAGCTCCGGGGACCGCGCGGACAGCCCCGACGCGGTGATCCGGTCCGGCGCGGAGCTCTCGGCCGATGCGGCGGGCGCGGCCACCGCCGTGGCGGGGAGGAGCAGGGCGGCGATGGCCGCCCTGGTCAGCCAGGTGCTCTTCTTCATGCACATCCCAAACTGTCTTCCAATCGCCCTCCGGAATGCCGGGCGATTGCGGGGAATTCACAAGCTATCGACGCCCCGCTCTCCCGGTAAATGCCTCCTGCGGGTGACGGCCGTTCGGTCGGCAGCCGTTAACAGGGGTCGGATGGGACGGCTGCCCGCCGGTTCGGGGCGACCTGCCGCGCGTGTTCCCACGACCGGATGACCTCCAACGGGTGGTTTCCCCGCCACCGCCGCCGTGCCCCCAGCGCCCCGCCGCACCGCGCGCACCAGGCACAACACCCGCCCACCCGCACCCCGCCCACCCCGCGCAACCCCCGTCCACCACGCGGACGACCTCGACACAAGATCGCCCCCAACCCCATGATTCCCCGCAGTTCCGAGCCGGGGAGGTGGTGCCATGGGCGCCGGGGGACTGGACCGACGCTCGTTCCTCGCGGCAGCCGGGCTGCTCGGCCTCGGGCTGGGCGGGCCGTCGCTGACCGCCTGCGGGGCCAACACCGGGCGCGACGGGTCCGCGCCGGGCACGCTCAGCCACTGGTACCACGCCTACGGCGAGGACGGCGTGCAGGACGCCGTGCGCCGCTACGCCGCCGACTACCCCGACGCCCGCGTCGAGGTGCAGTGGAACCCCGGCGACTACGACTCCAAGATCGCCACCGCGCTCCAGGGCGGCCGGGTGCCCGACGTGTTCGAGGCGCAGGTCAAGGTCGACTGGGTCCGGCAGCAGCGGGTCGTCCCGCTCGACGACCTCCTCGGCGACCAGCGGCCCGACTTCGTCAAGGCCCTCTTGGACGCGCAGACCGTCGACGGCCGCCTCTACGGCATCCCCCAGGCCGTCGACACCCAGGTCCTGTTCTACCGCCCCAGCCTCCTGCGCGAGGCGGACGTCACCCCGCCCACCACCGTGGACGAGCTGGTCGACGCCACCCGCCGCCTCTCCGGCAACACCGCGCGCGGCCTGTTCGCGGGCAACGACGGCGGCGTCGCCGTGCTCACCGCGCCGCTGCTGTGGTCCGCAGGCCTGGACCTGCTCAGCCGGGACGGCAAGTCGCCCGGCTTCGACGACCCGCGCGCCGCCACCGCCGTCGGCAAGCTCCGCGAGCTGCACGCCACCGGCGGCCTGCTGCTCGGCGCCCCCGCCGACTGGGCCGACCCCGGCGCGTTCACCGAGGGCCTGACCGCCATGCAGTGGACCGGCCTGTGGAACCTGCCCAAGATCGTCGAGGCGCACGGCGACGACGTCGGCGTCCTGCCCTTCCCGCGCCTGGACGCCGACGGCGCCGAGTCCGTGCCCGTGGGCGCCTACAGCGCGGTGGTCAACGCCCGCGCCGCCGACGTCGACCGCGCCAAGGACTACGTGCGCTGGCTGTGGGTCGAGCGGACCGACCACCAGGCCGAGTTCGCCACCGCCTTCGGCGCGCACCTGCCCGCCCGCGCCAGCCTGCGCGCCGCCGCCGACCGGCTCAGCGGCGGGCTCGGCGCGGACGTCGCCCGGCTCGTCGCCGACGTCGGCCGCGTCGCCAACCCGGCCCGCTGGAGCGCCGCCGCGAACACCGCCCTGTCCGACGCCGTCTCCCGCGTCGCCCGCGAGGGCGCCGACCCCGCCGAGGAGCTGCGCGCCGCCGTCGCCACGGCCCGCGACGAGCTCACCAGGCTGGACCGGTGACCCGCAGCCGCCCGCTCGCGTTCTGGCTGTTCGTCGGCCCGTTCGCGGCCGGGCTGCTGCTGTTCACCGGCCTGCCGATCGCCTGGAGCGGCTACCTCAGCCTGTTCGACGCCAGGGGCACGGTCACCCCCACCCGCTTCACCGGCCTGGACAACTACGCCGCGATCCTCACCGACCGCGCGTTCCTGGACAGCGTCGGCACGTTCACCGCCTTCGCCGCCCTCGTCGTCCCCGCCACCACGGTCCTCGCGCTGGGCCTGGCCCTGCTGCTCAACGGGATCACCGTCGCCCGCGCGTTCTTCCGCTCGGTGTTCTTCCTGCCGTTCGCCTGCTCCTACGTGGTCGCCGCGCTCATCTGGCGCTCCGCCCTGTTCCCCGGCACCGCCGACGGCGCGGCCAACACCGCGCTCGGCTGGTTCGGCGCCGACCCGCTCGCCTGGATCGGGACGGTCGACCCGCCGCTGTACTGGGCGGTGCTGGTCAGCGCCCGGCTGTGGCTGCAACTGGGCTTCTACGCGATCCTGCTCATCGCCGCGCTCCAGCGCATCCCCGAGCACCTCTACGAGGCGGCCTGGGTGGACGGCGCGTCCCCGCGCTGGCAGAGCTTCCGGCACGTCACGCTGCCCGGCCTGCGCGGCGCGCTCGCGGCCGTGCTCACCCTGAACCTGATCAACGCCTACCAGGCGTTCGACGAGTTCTACAACATCCTCGGCGACTCGCGCGGCTACCCGCCGTTCGCCCGCCCGCCGCTGGTGTACCTGTACTACACCTCGCTCGGCTCGGGTGGGCAGGACCTGGGGCGGGGGAGCGCGGGCGCGGTCGTGCTCGCGCTGGTGATCGCCCTGGTGACGCTGCTGTCCGGGCGGGCGCTGCGGGGCGTCCGGCGGGAGCGGGCCCGGTGAGGCCGGTCGGGCGCCGCCGCACCGCGTCGGGCCGGATCGGCGCGCTCGCCCGCTGGACCGTCCTGCTGCTGGCCTCGGCGCTGTTCCTGCTCCCGTTCGCCCTGCTGCTGCGCGACGGCGTCGGCGCCGGCTGGGCCACCGTCCGGCAGGTCTTCACCACCACCGACGTCCCGTTCGCCCGCAGCCTGCTCAACTCCACCACCGTCGCCGTGCTCCAGACCGCGGGCCAGCTGCTCGTCTGCTCGCTGGCGGGCTACGGCCTGGCCCGCGTCCCCTACCGGCACGCGAACCGCGTCCTCGCCGCCGTCGTCGCCACCCTGATGGTCCCCACCGCCGTCACGTTCCTGCCGACCTTCGTGGTCGTCTCCAGCCTCGGCTGGGTCTCCGACCTGCGCGGACTGGTGGTGCCCGGCGTGTTCAGCGCCCTCAACGCCTTCCTGTTCCGGCAGTGCTTCCTGGACTTCCCCGCCGAGCTGGAGGAGGCGGGCACGCTCGACGGCCTGTCGCGCTGGGGCGTGTTCCGACGCATCGTGGTCCCGAACCGGCTGGGCTTCTTCGCCGCCATCGCCGTGATCGACTTCATCGGCGCGTGGAACCAGTTCCTGTGGCCGCTGGTCATCGCCCAGGACTCGTCCTCGTGGACCGTGCAGGTGGCGCTGTCCGCCCTGCTCACCGCGCAGAACCCCAGGACCACGCTGCTGTTCGCCGCCGCCGCCGTGTCGATCCTGCCGATCGTCCTGGTGTTCGCGCTGCTCCAGCGCCACCTCGTGCGCGGCGTCACCGAGACCGGCCTGAACGGCTGAAACAGCGCCGGACACCCCGGCCGCGCCTTTCGGGGCACCCCCTGAAAGCACCCCGCCGACTGCGCACCCCCGTAGCGCGACCACCCCGACCGCACCCCTCCCGCCGTGCAAAACCGACAATCCCCACCACGGGTTCGGTAAACCTCAGGTAGCTCTGGGTGATCCCCTGGCGATCTTTCCCCTACGCCGCAACCGGCGGTTCTCCCCTCCGGAGGAACTTGTGTGGCCGTTGATCCGTGTGGTAACCGCTCAGCGGCCTTTGTCGACACCCTACAAACCGGCCGCCCCGCCACACGCCATCACGAACATGGTGCGCGGGTGGCCGAGCCGTCAGGGTTATGAATCAGGCTGCGGGCGGCGCTCCGGTACGCGGACGCCGCCTTTCGCGCGTGGGTAATCGGGAGGCTCAGCAAGGTGTTCACTCGTGTCGCCATCGTCAACCGCGGTGAGGCCGCCATGCGGCTCATCCACGCCGTCCGGGACCTGTCCGCGGAGACCGGGAGGCGCATCGAGACCGTCGCCCTCTACACCGACGCGGACCGGGGCTCGACGTTCGTCCGCGAGGCCGACCTCGCCCACTGCATCGGCCCGGCCTCGGCCCGCCCCTACCTGGACCACGCGGTCCTGGAGCGCGCGCTGCTGGAGACCGGGGCCGACGCGGCCTGGGTCGGCTGGGGCTTCGTCGCCGAGGACCCGCAGTTCGCGGAGCTGTGCGACCGGATCGGCGTGACCTTCATCGGCCCGTCCGCCGAGGCCATGCGCAAGCTCGGCGACAAGATCGGCGCGAAGCTGATCGCCGAGGAGGTCGGCGTCCCGGTCGCGCCGTGGAGCAAGGGCGAGGTCGCCACCCTGGAGGACGCGCTCAGCGCGGGCGCCCGCATCGGCTACCCGCTGATGCTCAAGGCCACCGCGGGCGGCGGCGGGCGCGGCATCCGCATGGTCGCCTCCGCCGAGGACCTCACCGAGGCCTACGAGCGCACCAGCCAGGAGGCCCTGCGCGCCTTCGGCTCCGGCATCGTGTTCCTGGAGCGCCTGGTCACCGGGGCCCGGCACGTCGAGGTGCAGGTCATCGCGGACGGCCAGGGCACCGCCTGGGCGCTCGGCGTGCGGGACTGCTCCGTGCAGCGCCGCAACCAGAAGATCATCGAGGAGTCGGCGTCCCCGGTCCTGGACCCCGAGCAGACCGCCGAGCTCAAGGCCTCCGCCGAGCGCCTCGCGCTCGCCGTGGACTACCGGGGCGCGGGCACCGTCGAGTTCCTGTACCACCCCGGCGAGAAGCTGTTCGCGTTCCTGGAGGTCAACACCCGCCTCCAGGTCGAGCACCCCATCACCGAGATCACCACCGGCACCGACCTGGTCAAGCTCCAGCTGCACGTGGCGTCCGGCGGCAGGCTGGAGGGCCCGCAGCCGGTGGAGAGCGGCCACGCCGTGGAGGCCCGGCTCAACGCCGAGGACCCCGACCGCGACTTCGCCCCCTCGCCCGGCCGCATCACCCGCCTCGTGCTGCCCTCCGGCCCCGGCATCCGGGTCGACACCGGCGTCAGCGAGGGCGACAGCATCCCCGCCGACTTCGACTCGATGATCGCCAAGATCATCGCCTACGGCCGGGACCGCTCCGAGGCGCTCGGCCGCCTGCGC
The DNA here is from genome assembly GCF_002354875.1 of Actinosynnema pretiosum. Lineage (GTDB taxonomy): Bacteria > Actinomycetota > Actinomycetes > Mycobacteriales > Pseudonocardiaceae > Actinosynnema > Actinosynnema auranticum. The sequence goes on along the minus strand of NZ_CP023445.1, from coordinate 4,997,283 downwards.
CGCGCCATGGCCGAGACCACCGTCGTCATCGAGGGCGGCGCCACCAACAAGAGCTTCGTGCTCGACCTGCTCGACCAGCCCGAGGTGATCGACGCCAGCGCCGACACCGGCTGGATCGACCGGGTCCGCGCCGACGGCGGCCTGGTCGTGCGCAGGCACTCCGGCGTCGCGCTCGCCACCGCCGCCATCGCCTCCTACCTGGAGGAGGAGGCGGTCAGCCGCCAGGGCCTGCTGGCCACCGCGTACGGCGGCCGTCCCCAGGTGCAGCACGAGACCGGCCGCCCGCTGAACCTGAAGCTGCGCGGCGCGAGCTACCAGGTCACCGTGGCCCGCGTCGGCCGCTCCCGCTTCCGCGTGGGCGTCTCCGGCGGCGGCGCCGTGCACACCGCAGACGTCGAGGGCGAGCGCTTCGACGACCACAGCGGCCAGGTCACCGTCAACGGCCGCCGCCACCGCCTCGTCGTCGCCACCCACGGCCCCGTGCACCTGGTCGAGGTCGACGGCGTCGCGCACCGCATCAGCCTGGACGAGGGCGGCGTCGTCCGCTCGCCCGCGCCCGCGCTGGTCGTGGCCACCCCGGTCGCCGTGGGCGACGAGGTGGACGCGGGCTCGCCCGTGCTGGTGCTGGAGAGCATGAAGATGGAGACGGTGCTGCGCGCGCCGTTCCGCGCCAGGGTCCGGGAGCGCCCGGTGTCCGTGGGCAGCCAGGTCGCCACCGGCGCGCCGCTGATGCGCCTGGAGCCGCTGGCCGACGGCGCCGCCGCCGAGGCCGAGACCGCCGCCGTCGAGGCGCCGGTCGACCTGCCCGCCGAGCCCGACGGCGTCGCCGCCGACGCCCGCCTCGGCCGCTGCCTGTCCGACCTGCGCAGCCTGCTGCTGGGCTTCGACGTCGACCCGCAGGACCGGGGCCGCGTCCTGTCCGGCTACCTGGCCTCGCGCGCCGAGCTGGGCGGTCGTCCCGTCGAGGGCGAGCTGGACCTGCTCACCGCGTTCGCCGACCTGTCCGAGCTCAGCCGCAACAAGCCGCGCGGCGAGCTGGAGGCCGAGCCGGGCAGCCCCGTGCACAGCCCGCGCGAGCACTTCCACGCCTACCTGCAGAGCCTGGACGTCGAGCGGGCAGGCCTGCCCGAGGACTTCACCGCCAAGCTCTCCCGCGTGCTCGCCCACTACGGCGTCACCGAGCTGGACCGCACCGCGCCCGGCCTGGAGTCGGCGGTCTTCCGGATCTTCCTGGCCCAGCAGGACCCGGCCGCGCACGCCGCGGTGATCTCCGAGCTGCTGCGCCAGTGGATCGAGTCCCCGCCGCCCGCCGAGCCGCTGCTCCAGCGCGCCGGTCTGGCGCTGGAGCACCTCGTCGAGGCCACCCAGGTCCGCTTTCCCGCGCTGTCGGACCTGGCGCGCGGCATCGTGTTCCGCTGGTTCGCCCAGCCGCTGCTGCGCCGCAACCGCGCCAAGGTGTTCGTGGAGGTCCGCGACTGCCTGCGCTACCTGGACCAGAACCCGGACGCGCCCGACCGCGCCGAGCGGATCAAGGCCATGGTCGCCGGACCGCAGCCGCTGGTGCGCCTGGTCTCCGGCCGCGTCGGCCGCCCCGACCGGGACAGCGGGCCGCTGCTGGAGGTCATCACCCGCCGCTACTACGGCAACCGCAGGCTGTCCTCGGTCACCACCACCGACCTGTCCGGCTGCCGGTTCGTCACCGCGGACTACGACGGCGGCAACGGCGTGCACCGCGTCGTGGCCACCGCCGTCGAGATCGACTCGCTGCCCGCCGCCGTCGACGCGGTCGGCCGGATCGCCGCGAGCGGCGAGGGCGGCCTGGCGGCCGACCTGTACCTGGTCTGGGACGGGCAGCCCGACATCGAGGGCATGGCCGTGCGGCTGGCCGAGGTCCTCGCCGCGCACCCGCTGCCCGACTCGGTCCGCCGGGTCACCACGACGGTGGCGGGCTCCACCGGCGCGGTCATGCACCACCACTTCACGTTCCGCCCGGAGAACGGCGCGCTCGTGGAGGACCGGCTCATCCGGGGCCTGCACCCGCAGATCGCCCAGCGCCTGCAGCTGCACCGGCTGCGCGAGTTCGACCTGACCAGGCTGCCCTCGGTCGACGAGGAGATCTACCTGTTCAAGGCCACCGCGCGCAGCAACCCGGCCGACGAGCGGCTCATCGCCATGGGCCAGGTCCGCGACCTGACCCCGCTGCGCGAGTCCGACGGCAGGCTCGTCGCGCTGCCCGCCGTGGAGGAGGCCATCACGGCCTGCCTCGACTCGATCCGCAACATCCAGGCGAAGCGCCCGCAGAACAAGCGCTTCGACACCAACCGGATCATGATGTACGTCTGGCCGTCCACCGAGCTGACCCCGGACGAGCTGAACACGCTGGTCGAGCGCATCCTGCCCACCACGGTCGGCGCGGGCCTCGAGGAGGTCCAGTTCCTCGCGCGCCAGCGCACCTCGTCCGGCGACCTGGCCGAGGTGGCGGTGCGCATCACCCTCGACCCCGGCCGCGGCGCGAGCCTGCACGTGGGCGAGCCGTCGAACGAGCCGGTGCTGCCGCTGGACGACTACGGCCAGAAGGTCGTGCGGGCGGCCAGGCGCGGCAACACCTACCCGTACGAGCTGGTCGGGATGCTCACCGGCGCTGAGGGCAAGTTCGTCGAGCACGACCTGGACGAGCACCGCGCGCTGGTGCCCGTTGACCGGCCCAGAGGCCGCAACACCGCCGCGCTCGTCGCGGGCGTGATCAGCACCCCGACCGACCGGCACCCCGAGGGCGTCACCCGCGTCATCCTGCTCGGCGACCCGACCAAGGCGCTCGGCGCCCTGTCCGAGCCCGAGTGCGCGCGGATCATCGCCGCGATCGACCTCGCGGACCGGATGGGCGTGCCGCTGGAGTGGTTCGCGCTGTCGGCGGGGGCCCGGATCTCGATGACCTCCGGCACCGAGAACATGGACTGGGTCGCGGCGGCGCTCAAGCGCATCGTCGAGTTCACCCAGGACGGCGGCGAGATCAACATCGTGGTCGCGGGCATCACCGTCGGAGCCCAGCCGTACTGGAACGCCGAGGCCACGATGCTCATGCACACCAAGGGCATCCTGGTCATGACGCCCGACTCGGCGATGGTGCTCACCGGCAAGCAGTCGCTGGACTTCTCCGGCGGCGTCTCGGCCGAGGACAACTTCGGCATCGGCGGCTACGACCGCGTCATGGGCCCCAACGGGCAGGCGCAGTACTGGGCGCCGAACCTGGTGGGCGCCCGCGACGTGCTGATGTCGCACTACGACCACTCGTACGTCGTGCCCGGCGAGACCGGCCCGCGCCGCGCCCCGACCTCGGACCCGGCCGAGCGCGACGTGTCCGGCTTCCCGCACGCCGTGGCGGGCAGCGACTTCGCCACCGTGGGCCAGATCTTCTCGGCCGAGCACAACCCGGACCGCAAGAAGCCGTTCGACATCCGCACCGTCATGCGCGCGGTCACCGACCAGGACCACCCGGTGCTGGAGCGCTGGGCGGGCATGGCCGACGCGGACACCTCGGCGGTGCAGGACGCCCGCATCGGCGGCTGGCCGGTGTGCCTGATCGGCATCGAGTCCCGCTCGGTGCCCCGTCGCGGCTTCCCGCCCACCGACGGCCCGGACACCTACACGGCGGGCACGCTGTTCCCGCGCTCGTCCAAGAAGACCGCGCGGGCCATCAACGCCGCGTCGGGCAACCGGCCGCTGGTGGTGCTGGCGAACCTGTCCGGGTTCGACGGCTCCCCGGAGTCGATGCGCAAGCTCCAGCTGGAGTACGGCGCGGAGATCGGCCGGGCCGTGGTGAACTTCCAGGGCCCTATCGTGTTCTGCGTGATCTCGCGCTACCACGGCGGCGCGTTCGTGGTGTTCTCCAAGGCGCTCAACCCGAACATGACGGTGCTGGCGCTGGAGGGCTCGTTCGCCTCGGTGCTCGGCGGCGCGCCCGCGGCGGCCGTGGTGTTCTCCGGCGAGGTCAACAACCGCACCGCCACCGACCCGCGCGTCACCGAGCTCCAGGCGCTCGTCGCGGCGGCCACGGGCGCGGAGCGGGCCTCGCTCAACACCCGGCTGGCCGAGGTGCAGTCGTCGGTGCGGGCCGAGAAGCTCGGCGAGGTCGCGGCGGAGTTCGACCGGGTGCACAGCATCCAGCGCGCGGTCGAGGTCGGCTCGGTGGACGAGATCATCAGCGTGGCGCAGCTGCGCCCGAGGATCATCGAGGCGATCGACCACGCGCTGAAGGGGTGAGCCGATCCCCCCGCGCCGGAAGGGTTTCCGGCGCGGGGGGAGCCCGAGCGCGCCGAGAGGTCCGACGCAGACGGCGCGGACCGCGACTGACGTCGTGGTCCGCGCCGTTCCACGTCCGGCGGGAGGAGCGCTCCCGTGCCCTGCCGCCGCCGCGGTCCCTGGGGGATCAGGAGACGTTGATGTTCGAGTTGCCGCTGCTCTGGTAGCCCTCGGTCGCCATGATCATGTAGTACCTGAAGTCGCCCAGGCGCAGCCCGTACCGGCTCCACGCGTCGAAGTGGTTGCCCGTGGTGATGGAGCCGCCGACCCGCTTGACCTGCCGGGTGCTCCAGAACTGCGGGAACGTCTTGTTGTTGCCCTCCACCGACGGCGCGTTGTAGCGCATCGTCTGGTAGACGTCGTACGTGCCGCCGTCGCTGCTCACGGTGCCCTTGAACGTGCCCGTGGGGCGGTAGTTCCCCCAGCTCTCCACGATGTAGTACTCGACCAGCGGGTTGGACGTCCAGCCGTACAGGCACAGGTAGCCGTTGCCCGAGGGGTTGAAGCTGCCCGAGTAGTTCACCGTCCGGCGGCTTCCGTTGCTCCAGCCCTTGCCCGCCACGAAGTTCCCGGTGTTGCGCCACGACGTGCTGTAGTTCCCGCCGCCGCCGAGCGTCATCGAGATCGTGTTCTGCGAGTCGGTCCAGAACGAGAAGTAGTACCCGTTGTGGGTGCCGGTCTGGTTGGTGGTGATGGTCTGGGCGTGGGCGACGCCGGGGAGCACGAGCCCGGAGGCCGCCCCCAGCACGGTCGCGCCCGCTCCGCCCAGGAACAGCCTGCGGCCGATCCGGTGCTGCCCGCCCGCCGCTGCGTCGGCTGCTTCTGCCATGTCCGCCTTCTCCTCCTCGTTGAGGGATCACCCGGCACGAGGCTCGGGCGGCGGTGCCGGGCCGGATGCGCCACTCCAGTGTTTTGCGCACCCGGTCCGGTGTCAACGCTTTGCGAAACTGTTGCGCGGCAACGGGGTGCGCAACAGTTTCGCGGCACGCGGGTCGGTCACGCCGCGGGCGGCACCCGGTCCAGCAGCGAGTTGGCCTTGACCACCTGCAGCGACAGCGTCTTGTAGCCGACCTCGTGGAACAGCACGGTGATCTGCTCGCCCTCGGTGCGCACCACGGTGCCCTCGCCCCACTTCGGGTGCGTCACCTTGCTCTCCGGCGGGAACTCGTCGTCCTCGGCGACCGGGGCCTGCGTGTCCACGCCGCCGTCGCAGGTGTCGCAGTTGCCGCAGGCGAAGCCGAGCGACTGGCCGAAGTAGCCCAGCAGGTTCTGCCTGCGGCAGCCCCTGGTCTCGGCGTAGGCGCGCAGCACCTCCACCCGCGACAGCTCCAGCCTGCGCAGCCGCGCGGCCTCCTCCACCGCCTCCTCGGCGGCCTCCTTCGGCAGCTTCTCGGCGGTGAGGCCGTCCTCGTCGACGGTGAGCGCGCCGACCGCGGTGAGCAGCGCGACGTGCGCGGCGATCTTGCGGCGGGACAGCTCCAGCGCGTCGGCCGCCTCGTCGGCGGTCACCCCCGGCTTGCCGTGCACGTGCGCCATCACCGTGGCCAGCTCCGCGCGGTCCGGGCGGCGGGCCTTGAAGAACCGCTGCAGACCGAGGTCCTTGGGGCTGAAGAACAGCACCGCGTGCGCGGGCTCGCCGTCGCGGCCCGCCCGGCCGATCTCCTGGTAGTAGGCGTCGAGCGAGCCGGGGGCCGCGGCGTGCGCGACGAACCGCACGTCCTTCTTGTCGATGCCCATGCCGAACGCGGAGGTCGCCACGACCACGTCCACCTCGCCCGCCATGAACGCGTCCTGCACCCGCACCCGCTCGGAGGCGCGCATCCCGGCGTGGAACGGCTCGCCGCCCAGCGCCTCCGCGTACGCCTCGGCGTCCTTGCGGGTGGCCACGTAGACCAGGCCGGGGCCCTGCGCCTCGCGCACCCACGACAGCAGCGCGCGCCGCCGGTCGTCGTCGTCCGCGAACTCGCGGACCTCCAGCTTCAGGTTGGGCCGGTCGAAGCCGCTCACCTGGACCACCGGGTCGCGCATCCCCAGTTGCGCCACCACGTCGTCGCGCACCGCCGAGCCCGCCGTCGCGGTCAGCGCCAGCACCGGCGGGCGGCCGAGCGTCTCCACGACCTGGCCGAGCCGCAGGTAGTCGGGGCGGAAGTCGTGGCCCCAGGCGGAGACGCAGTGCGCCTCGTCCACCACGAACAGCGCGGGCCTGCCGAGCCTCTCGACCACCTCGGGCTTGGCCAGCTGCTCGGGCGACAGGAACAGGTAGCGCGCCTGCCCGCGCTCGACCGCCTCCCACGCCTCGCGGTTGTCCGCTTCGGACTGGGCGGCGTTGACCGCGTACGCCGGGGGAGCGCCCACCTCGCGCAGCCGGGCGACCTGGTCGCGCTGGAGCGCCACCAGCGGCGAGACCACCACGATCAGCCCGTCGAGCAGCAGGCCGGGCACCTGGTAGATGCCGGACTTGCCCTGGCCGGTGGGCATGACGACGAACACGTCGCGCCCGCGCAGCACCTCGCGGATGGCGGTGACCTGCTCGTCCCGCAGCCGGTCCCAGCCGAAAGCGCGCTTGGCGGTCCGGTTGACCTCGCGCCGCTCCCCACCCTTGACCATGCGGGTGAACCTGCGCCTCCACCCCTGAAACCGTGTCCTGCTCATGCGGGCCACTTTCCCAGGACGAGGGGGCGGGAAACCGCGTTCCGGGTCACAAGGTGGTGAAGCGGGGGTCGCGGGTGGCCGGTGGGGGCGCTGTTCTCCCTTGTGGGGCAAGGGGGAGGGCGTGGTCGGCGGCGGCGGTCCCGGCGCCGCGCGGGGGGAAAGTCAGGGGTTGAGCACCACGGGCAGCGAACGCCAGCCGGTGACCGTCTGGGAGCGCCTGCGCACCAGGTCGTCCGGGCTGCCGCAGCGGCGGAAGTCCGGGAACCGGTCCAGCAGCCCGCGCAGCGCCACCTCGGCCTCCAGGCGGGCCAGCGGCGCGCCGACGCAGAAGTGGATGCCGTGGCCGAACGCGAGGTTCCCGCCGTCGGCCCGGTCGAGCCGGAACCCGTCGGGGTCGGGGAAGCGGGCCGCGTCGCGGTTGCCCGAGGGCAGGCTCACCAGCACGATCTCGTTCGCCGGGATGACCGTGCCGCCGACCTCGACGTCCTCGGTGGTGAACCGGGCGGTGGTCATCGCGACCGGGCTGGTCAGCCGCAGCAGCTCGTCCACGGCGCGGCGGGTCAGGTCGGGGCGCTGCACGAGGAGCCTGCGCACCGGGTCCTCGCGCAGCAGCAGGTCCGCGCTGGAGCTGATCAGCCCCGCGGTGGTCTCGTGCCCGGCCACCACCAGCACCAGGCAGGTGCCGAGCAGCTCGGCCTCGGTGAGCCGGTCCCCGTCGTCGGCGGCGCGGGTGAGCGCGGACAGCAGGTCGTCGCCGGGGCGGGCGCGCCGGTCGGCGATCAGCTCCCGCAGGTAGGCGGGCATCTCCTCGGACGCCCGCAGCGCGTCGGCCTGGCCGGACTCGCCCATCAGCTCCTGGGACCAGCGGCGCATCGACGGCCGGGCGTCCTCGGGCACGCCGAGCAGCTCGCAGATCACCGTCATGGGCAGCGGCAGCGCGAACCGCTCCACCAGGTCGACCTCGGTGGTGGTGGGCAGCGCCTCCAGCAGTTCGGCGGTGAGCGCCTCCACCCTCGGGCGCAGCCGCTCCACGCGCCGGGCGGTGAAGTCCCTGGCCAGCAGGCGGCGCAGCCGGGTGTGGTCGGGCGGGTCCATGACCAGCAGGTTGTCCCGGAACAGCGCGGACAGCCTCGGGTCCCGCCCGGCCTCGACCAGCTTGCCGCTCATGATCTCGCCGAGCCGCCGGAAGTCCTTGGCCACCCGCTCGTCGCCGAGCACGGCTCGGGCGCACGCGTGGTCGACGACGACCCACACCGGCAACCCGGTCGGCAGCGCGGAGCGGTGCACCGGCCCCTGCTCGCGCAGGGCGCGCAGGGTCGGGTGGGGGTCGTGGAGGTACGCGGGGCTGAACAGCGGCGCGATCACCTGCCCGATGGTGGCCCAGCGCGGCGGGCGTGTCAGCGGTTTCCCGGCGCATTGCGCCGATCGGGGGCCGAGCACGGCCGCCCGGCTCCGCGCGGCCTGGTTGGCGCCGGGCGGCCGGTGTCGAGCCCGCACCTGGCGTCGCGCTCGCTCCCGGCGCCGCGTCGCGCACCTCGCCGCGCCCGCTCCCGGTGTCGCACCAGCCCGGCCTGCGTCGTCCCGCCCCCGGCGTCGCGCCCGCCCGGTGCGCGCCCCTCTCGCCGCGCCCACCCCCGCCCCGCCGCCGCGCTCACGCCCACCCGCCCCGCTTCTCCGCGAAGATCCACCGGTTGTCCTCCAACGGGTCGTCCGGTTCGGGGGTGGGCCCCCGGCCGTGCTCGCGGGTGAACTCGAACGGCGCCCTGGAGGTCGCCGTCCAGCCGCGCGCCGCGAGGTCGGTGGCGCTGTCGGGCCTGGGGTCGGGGTTGAACAGGGACAGCAGGTCCACGCCGATCCGCTTGCGCGCCACCGTGTACAGCGGCCCGGTGCGCACCGGCGCGCCGTCCGCCGGGAACGTCTTGAACTCGAACGCCAGTCCGCTCCCCGGCGCGGACAGCCGGTCCAGCTCCCGCACCAGCCGCCGCTCCGCCGTGTGCGACAGGAACATGAAGATCCCCTCCGCCAGCCAGGCCGTCGGCGCCGCCGGGTCGAACCCGGCCTCCACCAGCCTCGGCGTCCACGTCCCGCGCAGGTCGGCGGCCACCGGCGCCCGCGCGGCCCCGCCGCTCGCGCCCAGCCCGTCCAGCACCCGCTGCTTGAACGCCAGCACGTGCTCGTGGTCGACCTCGAAGACCGTGCACCCGCCAGGCCAGTCCAGCCGCAGCGCCCGCGTGTCGAGGCCGGCGCCCAGCAGCACGAACTGCCGCGTCCCCGCGCGGGCGACCCGCGTCAGGTGGTCGTCGAACACCCGCGTGCGCAGCCCGAAGTAGCGGGCGAGCCTGCCCCACAGCGGGTCGGCGTCGCCGTCCGCCACGTCCTCGATGCGCAGCGGCCAGCCCTCGGTGTCCGGTAACGCCCGCACGAAGTGCTCCGCGTACCCGTCGACGGCGAGCGCGTCGTCCCGGTTGCTCTCGATCGCCCGAGCCGCCGCGACCATCAGCGCGGTGCGGCTCACCCCGGCCGCGACCCGTTCCTCCGCAGTGGTCATCGCGTCCCCTCCCCGCGAAGCCGGGCCCCGCCGCTCCGCCCCCGGATCGCCGCCCAACGCCGTCGTGGGGCGGTCGGGGGCGAAACTACGCTACGGCGCTGGCGGTTCCGGGGGCGTCGGCTGAGGGGGTGACGCGCGTGTTGCGCAGAGTCGTTCCGGGGGCCGCGCCGCTGACCGGTGAGGGCGCGCCTGAACGTGTCAGCGGTGCTCACCGGAGTGCGCCCGCCCCACCGCCCGGCCCCGGTGCTTGAGTCGAACGGATGAATCAGCGCCGAGCGCCGACCTCCCCGCCGCCCGCCGCGCGCCGGGGCGCGCTCACCCGACGCTCTCCCCGTGCACCCGGCTGACCCGCAGTGTGATCAGCACCCGCCGCTCGGCGACCACCGCCGCCCGGTACCCGTCCCGGTCGGGGTGCTCCCCGGCGGCCCGCCGGTAGTGGTCGACCAGCGCCTCCACCTCCGGCCCGCGCGGGTCGCGCCCTGGGTTCCCGGCCTTGGCCCGACCGGCGGTGGTGGAGACGAGGACGACCTCGGCCTCGCGGTCGCAGTGGGGCTGCACGGGGGAGAGCTGGGGCGTCCCGTCGGCCTTGAGCGTCGCCAGGACCCCGAGCGAGCTGTGCGCGAGCAGGTCCCCCGGGTCGAACCCGGTGGTGGTCACACCCGCGTGATCCCGCTGCGCGCCCGTCCCGTCACCCGGTGACCCTGGCGACGAACGCGCTCAGGTTCACCACGATCCGCCTGCTCCGCTCCTCCACCCCCAGCGTCTCCCGGTTCGGCTCGCCCGAGTCCCGCTTGCCGCGCACGTACAGCGAGCACGCCAGGTCGCCGCACAGGTAGGTCCCGACCGTGTCCCCCTGCTTCCCCGCCTTCCCGGCCTTCGGCGCCACGACCAGCGACACCCCGCCGCTGTGCGTGGTCACGCAGATCGAGCACATGCTCCGCCCGCGGGCCACCGGCGCGGGCGCCCGCAGGGCCAGCCCGGTCAGCCTCCCGTCCAGCTCCGCGACCAGGTAGGCCCGCTCGGGCGCCTTCGGGTCGTGCCAGCCCAGGTAGTCCAGGTCCTCCCAGGGCTGCTGCGCCAGGTCGCGGGGCACGTTCAGGCGCTTGGCCTCGCCCTTGCTGCAGTTCACGAACGCGCCCCGGATCTCCTGCTCGGTCAACGGCCTCATGGTGGGGTACGGTAGGTTCCCTAAAGCCTTTAGGCAAATGACTAACACCTTTCGGAAGGATGGTGGTGCCGGGTGGCGCGCGCCGGGGTGACCGCCGAACGCCTGGTCCGGGCCGGGGCGGAGCTGGCGGACGAGATCGGCTTCGACCGGCTGACCGCCTCCGAGGTCGCCCGCAGGGTCGGGGTCAAGGTGGCGAGCCTGTACTCGCACGTCGCCGGGTTCGACGACCTGCGCGCCCGGATCTCCGCCTTCGCGCTCGCGGAACTGGCCGACCTCGGCGCGGCTGCCCTGGCGGGCCGCTCCGGTCGCGACGCGCTCGCCGCCCTGGGCGGCGCGTACCGCGACTACGCCCGCCACTGCCCCGGCCGGTACGCGGCCACGCGCAGCCGGGTCGCCCCGGAGGACGTCGCGACCGGCCGCAGGCACTCCGACCTGGCGCGCGCGGTGCTCCGCGGCTACGACCTGCCGGAGGCGGAGCAGGTCCACGCGGTGCGGTTCATGGGCAGCGTGTTCCACGGGTACGCCGAGCTGGAGCTGGCGGGCGGCTTCGGGCACAGCGAACCGGACAGCGGGACGAGCTGGCGGCGCGCCCTGGACGCGCTGGACGCGGCCCTGCGCGCCTGGCCCGCGCCCCGGTAGCCGGGGCGCCGTCCCTTGGTGCTTTTCCCGACTCCTCGATACAGTTCGGCGTCGGCAGAAAAAGGCACTGTGCAAGTTTCTCCATTTCCCGGTTTTCCCGGTTCGGTTGTTCAGGGGAACGCCTCCGCGACGGCGTGCACGCGGGGTTGAAAATCCCCCTCCCCTTTCGTGCGAACGGGGCACGGGCAGCTACGCGGAACGGGTGGCCTCCCTTACGGTGCCGCCCCTGCGTGCGGACCCTTGCCTGTGGGAGTCCCGAGGACACTGCGGGACCCCGGCTCATCGAGCGGGAATTGGCCTGTCCGGCCGCAGCGCCAGGGCACCCCCCTGGCTCTAGGGTGGACGGGTCGGCGCCCAGGACGGGGAGGCGTGTTGTGGTTCTTTCCCTCGGACCGCGCGCATCCCGGGAAATCCCCACCGAGCATTGCGCGGTCGTCCGCACCGCGTTCCGGCGATCCCGGCACACCTGCCACTGAACGGGAGAATCCTCGGCAACCAGGGAGCAGGCATGGTCCGTGAAGGCAGTCGCGACAGCCGAGGGCGGGGAACCGTCCTCCCGTTCGCCGAGGCGCTCAGCGGCATCCCCGGACTCGACACCCAGGCCGACCGGGACGCGTTCATCGACGTCCTGCGCGCGGAGCTGGACGAGCCGGTGGTCCTCAAGGACCAGACGCACCCCAGGATGCAGCTCTACCGGATAGCGGAGTTCTGCGCGCGGACCCCCGAGCGGCTGGGCGCGCTCCTGCGCGCGGCCCGCTGGTGCGCGCACGACCCGGCGCACGTGTCCGCGCTGGAGCGGTTGGTGCTGGGCGCCGACGTCGAACCGGTGCACACCTCCGCCGCCACCACCGCGCTGCTGGCGCTGCTGGAGGGGACCTCGCTGCCCGACCTGGCGGAGCTGTGCGCGTCCATCGCCGGTCCCGCCGCGGACGACCTGCGCGGACCCGTCACCTACCGCCAGGCGTTCGCCCTGCTGGACAACGTCAACGCGGGCGCGTCGGGCCTGCCCAGGACCCTGGAGCTGGTCGAGCGCATCGCCACCAGGTTCCCGGCGGGCCTGGCCAACGAGCTGCGGGACTGGGCGTTCCGGCAAGCGCTGGAGCTGGAGGTGGTCGACCAGCTGCTCGCCCTGCGCGGCGCCGCGCACGCCACCGCCGGACCGGCCCCCGGTTCCCCCGCCTACCTCGTGCTGCGCCTGGAGCGGCACGGTCCCAGCGGCGAGGAGTACCGGCTGTGGGACTGGCGGCAGCTCGACGGCGCGGCCGACTGGGCCCCCGTCCCAGGGCGCGAGGTCACCGGGCCGCTCCCGGTCGTGAAGAAGCACGTCGCCGACCTGGTGGACCAGGTCGAGCGGGAGTGGGCGCGGCACGACGTCGAGATCCGCATCGAGGTCTTCCTCAGCCCCGAGCTGCTCAACCTCGACGTGGACGCCTGGCCGTGGGAGCGCGGGGCCCTGCTCGACGAACCGGTGGGCTGCCGCTACCAGCTGGTGGTCCGCAGCACCCGGCGCGCGGTGAACCCCCGCTACCTGCGGGTGTGGTTCAAGCGCTGGTCCGCGCTCCTCAGGCACCTCGCGGAGGGGCGCGCCATCCCGCTCTCGGGCCGGGTCGACTGCGAGGCGGGCGCGCTGACCGCGCTCATGACGGAGCTGAACCGGGACCGGGAGCTGGTCGCCGTCGTCCTCAGCGGTCCGCCCGAGCCGGGCTTCCCCGGTTTCCAGCAGGTCGAGGCGGGGGAGCGGCACGGCGTCCCGCTGATGCTGTGGCACCGCGACCGGACCGCGGCGCCGGGGTTCCCCGACCTGGTCGACGCGCTCCTGCACACCGGCGACGACCGGCACGACCTGCTGGGCAAGGTGCGGCTCATGCGCGTCGCGGCGTTCGGGGCCGAGACGGGCACACCGCCGAAGGCGGGCGCCGCCGTGACCGTGCTGTACGACGACCCCGACCGGCTCGTCACCCCGGCGGGCGCGGGCGCCCCCGAGGAGGCGGTCGCGCGATGACCGCCGCCGGGGGAACGGGATGAGCGGGCTCGACGAGGACGACCCGAGGGGAGTCGCCTTCGTGCAGCACCTCGACCCCCTCGACGAGGGCGGTCCGGTGTTCGACGCCGCCGCGCTGACCGCCGTCGAGGTCCGCGACGTGCTGTGGCTCGCCGCGGTCGTGGCCGGTCCCGACCACGAGCCGACCTCGCCCGGCGATCCGGGCCCGGCGCAGGACGAGGACCCGGTGGGCGACCCGCCCGTGCGGCACGACCGGGAGGAGGACCCCGGAGGGGACGGCGGGTCGAGCCGGGCCGAGGAGCAGGCGCCGAGCGGCGGCCCACCTCCGGGGAGCGGCTCGGGGCCCTCGCCACCCGGAGGCCGCACCGGGCGGAGGTGGGGCGTCGGCGGCCCCGAGACCGCGCTCCTGCTGGACGCGGCGGCCCCCTCCCCGGACGCCCCGCTGTCCGCGGGCGGTTGGCCCACCGTCCAGGGCCTGCCCGACCGGCGGCGCATCAGCCGGGTGCTCCGCCGCCTCGACCGCGACGCCCGCTCCGCCGACCACGACGTGCTCGACGAGGAGGCCACCGCCGTCCGGGCCGCCGAGGCCGGCCTGTGGGCGCCCCGCTGGCTGTCCGAGCCGCGCCGCCACTTCGAGGTCCTGCTCGTGGTGGACACCTCGCTCGCCACCGGCCTGTGGACCGAGCTGGTCCGCGAGTTCCGCGCGCTGCTGGAGCGGCAGGGCGCCTTCCGGGACGTGCGCGTCTACTGGTTCGACAGCGAGGACACCGACCACCGCAGCCGCTCCCTGCGCAGCGAGGGCGGCGCACCGCACGGCTGGTGGCACCTGGTCGGCGGGGCCACCCCGAGGATCGTGCTCGTGCTCACCGAGGCCACCGGCAAGGCGTGGCGCACGGGCGCCGCGGCGCACCTGCTCAACCGGTGGGGCGGGAGGCTCCCGGTCGCGGTGGTCAACGTGCTCCCGCAGCGCATGTGGCCGTGGGGCGGGCTGGCGGCGCGGCGGATGCGGTTGTCCGCCCCGCACGCGGGCGCGGCCAACCGGTGGCTGAGGGACGCGGGCGAGCAGCCCTCCGGGGACGGGGTCCTCGTGCCCGTGCTCGGGCTGGCCGCGCCGTGGTTCTCCGGCTGGGCCCGGCTGCTGACCGCCCGAGGGCACCAGGAACCGGTGGAGACCACCGCGGTGCTCGTCCACCCCCAGACCGACGAGCAGCCCTGCGCCCGTGACGGGCGCCAGGACGTCGAGCGGGACGAGCCCACCCCGGCGCAGCGGGTGCGCAGGTTCCGCACCTACGCCTCGGCCGACGGCTTCCAGCTGGCCGGGCTGCTCGCCGCCACCCCGCTGAGCCCCGCCCTGATGAAGCTCGTCCAACGGGTCATGCTCCCCGGTTCGGACATGTCCGCGATGGCCGAGGTCGCCCTCGGCGGCCTGCTGACCCGTCGCGCGCGCGCCGACCAGGGGCGCGACACCATCGCCTACGACTTCGCCGAGGGCGTGCGGCCCGAGCTGCTCGCCACCTGCCGCCGCTCCGACACCGCCCGCGTCGCCCGCGTGCTCGCGGAGCGCGCGGGCGGGCGCTTCCCCGCGCTGCTCACCCTCGGCAGGGCGATCGACGCCCCCGACACCGCCGAGCTGCCCCCGGTCACGGAGGAGACCCTGCCCTACGTCCGGGTGCAGGCCGCCGTCCTCACCGCGCTCAGCGGGCGCTACGCCAAGCACGCGACCAGGCTGACCAGGTCCCTCGTGGAGCAGGGGTTCCACACCGCCGAAGCGATCCCACCACCGCACCCCGCCGAGGATGCGCCACCCCCACTGGAGCCGACCGTGAGCACAGCCCACCACCCGCAGGAGCGGGGCGCAGGAGTCGCGACCGCCTCCCCCGACCACGTGCGCGCGGACGACGCCCGCACCGGTTGGGAACCGGGGGCGCCGTCCACGCGCGACAGCGGCCAGCCCCAGGTGTGGGGGCAGGTCCCCCTGGCTCCCCCCAACTTCGTCGGACGCGCCTACCTGCTGGAGAAGCTGCGCGCCCGGCTCACCGAGAGCGGCCCCACCGCCGTGCTCCCCGAGGCGCTGCACGGCATGGGCGGCGTCGGCAAGTCCTACACGGTGATCGAGTACATCCACCGGCACGCCGGGGAGTACGACCTGGTCTGGTGGATCTCCGCCGAGCACGTCGCCCAGATCAACTCCGCCTTCGTGGAGCTGGCCAAGCGGCTGGGCGTCCCCAGGGCGGAGACGGCGGACGCGGCCGTGCCCGCCGTGCGCGAGGCGCTGCGCAGGGGCGAGCCGTTCAAGCGCTGGATGCTGGTGTTCGACAACGCCGACCGGCCGCAGGACGTCAAGCCGTTCTTCCCCTCCTCCGGCGGCCACATCATCATCACCTCCCGCAACTCCGAGTGGGCGATGGCCGCGCGCGCCGTCGAGGTCGACCTGTTCACCCGCGCGGAGAGCGTCGAGCTGCTCAAGCGCCGGGGCGGCGCGCTGGCGGACGACGAGGCCGACGCGCTCGCCGAGGCGCTGGGCGACCTGCCCCTCGCGGTCGACCAGGCCGCGGCGTGGCGGGCGCAGACCGGGATGCAGGTCTCCGAGTACCTGGAACTGCTGCGGCAGAACCGGACCGAGCTGCTGGAGGCGGGCACCTCCAGCGAGGACCAGCTGCCGGTGGCCGCCGCGTGGAACGTGCCCCTGAAACGGCTGAGCGAGTCCCACCCCGCCGCGCTGCAGCTGCTCCAGCTGTGCGCCTTCTTCGGCCCGGAGCCGATCTCGCAGCGGTTGTTCCGGGGCGTCCACGAGATACCGGTGCCCCCGGCCCTCAGCGAGGCGCTGCGCGACTCCATCAAGTTCAGCAGGGCGGTGCGCGAGATCAGCCGCTACAGCCTCGCCAAGCTGGACCACCGCAACAACACCCTCCAGCTGCACCGGTTGGTGCAGACCGTGCTCAAGGACCGCCTGGACGAGGCCGACCGCGAGCAGTTCCGCCAGGCGGTGCACGAGCTGCTCGCCAAGGGCGACCCGATCGACCCCGACATCGTCGAGAACTGGCCCCGCTACGCGGAACTGCTGCCGCACGCGCTCATGTCGCAGGCGGTGGGGAGCCGCTCCCGGCTGGTGCGGGTGTTCGTGCTGAACCTCGTGCAGTACCTGATCAACAGCGGAGACTGGACCGGCGCCCGCGACCTCGCGAGCCGGGCCGTCGCGGTGTGGGACGCCGACCTCGGCCCGAGCGACGACGAGCAGGGCCTGCACGCGCTGGAGATGTCGAGGCGCCTCGCCGTCGCGATCCGCAGGCTCGGCGCCGCGGACGAGGCGGTGGAGCTGAACAAGCAGACCCTGGAGCGCTTCCGCGCCACGATCGGCGAGGACCACGAGCTGTTCCTGCGGATGCTCGACACCGTCGCCGCCGACCGGCGCTCGCAGGGCCGCTACACCGAGGAGCGCGAGCTCCAGCAGCAGGTGTGCGACCGGGCCGTGGCGCTGCTGGGCGAGGACGACCCGGAAACCCTGGTCTACGTGCACAACCTGGCCAGCTGCCACCGGCTCATGGGCGACTACGGGCGCGCCCGCGCGCTCGACGAGGACAACCTGCGCCGCCGCATCACCACGCTCGGCCCCAAGCACATCCTGACCTTCGGGTCCCGCAACGCCGTGTCCATGGACCTGCGCGAGTGCGGCTACTTCGTGCAGGCGGCGGAGATCCAGCAGAAGACCCTCGGCTACATGAACGAGCTGTTCGGCCCCGACCACCCGGCGACCATCGGCGCCAACCGCAACCTCTCGGTGGCGCTGCGCAAGGCCGGGCGTCACGCGCGCGCCAAGGAGTTGGCCGAGGAGTGCCTGGAGCGCTACCGGCGCAAGCTCGGCGACGACCACCTGGACACGATGACCGCGCTGATGAACACGTCCACCGACCTGCGCCACCTCGGCGAGCTGGAGGCCTCCGAGGAGGCCGCGCTGCGCTCCTACCGGGTGTTCCGCGACCTGGTCAGCGGCCCCGAACACCCCTACACGCTGATCGCGGCGCTGAACCTGGGGGTGACCTACCGGCTGCTCGGCAAGCTGGACGAGGCGCTGGAGACCAACCGCGGCACTCGCGACGCGCTCCTGCGGGTCTTCGGCGCCGACCACCCGACGACGCTGGTGGCCGTGACCAACCTGGCGAGCGACCTCGCCGAGTCGGGCGAGGTCGAGCTCGCGCGGGAGCACGACACCGACACCCTGGCCCGCTCGACCAGGGTGCTCGGCCCCGAGCACCCGTCCACGCTGGCCGTGGCGCTGAACCTGGCCATCGACCTGGCGGCGCTGGGGGAGGAGTCGCAGGCCGCGGTGCTGCACGGCAAGACGGTCGCCTCCTTCCGCCGGGTGCTGGGGGACGACCACCCGGCGACGTCCTCGGCGGCGCAGTACGTCCGGGCCAACTGCGACACGGACACGATGCAGTTCTGACGATGCAGTTCTGACGGCCCGGTTCCGGTGGTGCGCGGCTCCGGCGGCGGGATTCCAGAGGGCAGGGTTCCAGAGGGCGGGGCTCCGGGGGCGGTGGGCGCTGCCGCCGCCGGTGCTCAGCGCTCCCGCCGGTCGAACCAGCGCGCCAGCTCGACCGGGCCGGGAACCCCGCCCGGCCGTCCCCCGAGCGCGCGGCGCACCGCCGCGACCACCTCGGGGCGCTCCCGCAGCGCGGGGGAGTCGAGCGCCGCCCCGAGCCCGCCCCACGCCTCGACGTCCCCGTCCGCCCGCTCGATCCGCCGCGCGTACCCCGCGACCGCGGTCCCGACGTCCCCCAGGCACAGCGCGGAATCCGGGTCGCCCGGCGTGCCCGCCGCGATCCGCGCGAAGCCGTCCGGGTCGACCTCGCGCAGCTTCAGCAGCACCGGCAGCCGCGCGGTCGCGGGCGCCGCGGCGGGGACCACCCGGCCGCGGACCGCGCCGGGCGGAGCCGGAGCGCCCGCGCGCCACGCGTCGGCCAGCGCGACCACCGCGTCCCCTGCGGGGCGGACGTGCCGCAGCCGCCACCGGACCCCGTGCGCGGCCCCCGTCAGCCGCACCGCCTCGCTCGTCCGCTCGCCGACGTCGACGGGACCGCACACCGCCAGCCGCGCGGACGCCGAGGCCACCAGCAGGCGCCCCGGTCCGGTCAGCGAGGCCGCGCCGCGCACCCGCGCCACGGCCCGCCCCACCTGGTCCGCGCGCAGCGCCAGGCTGTAGTCGGCGAGCCCGCGGAGCGACGGCGGCACGAGGTCGCGCTCGACCCGCCAGAACTCGACCACGGCGGTGAACGCGTAGATCCCGTGCAGCATCCCCAGCAGCGGCCTCGGGTCCTCGCGCCACGGCGCGCAGTACCCCATCCCGTCCGGCCGCTCCAGCTCGACCAGTGGCAGCAGCGCGTTCACCTTCGAGTGCTGCGCCTCGTGCACCAGCGCCTCGGCCAGTTCGAGCGCGGACCCCTTCGGTGACATGGCCACGCACCCGAACGCGTCCGCTGACGACGCGGCGAACACCGGTCTCGACCGCTCCAGCGGCACGATGCTCGACAGCACCGAGGACAGCTCCTCCGCCGCGCCGGGGTGGCGCCGGGCCAGCAGCTCCCACGCCTCGTCCAGGTGCTTGGCCCACTCCAGGCGGTGGGCCGGGTCCAGCGGCCGGGCGGGCACCGGGGCGCCGAACTCGCGGTAGGGGTCGCTGTCGTCCAGCACCACCTCGACCACCAAACCCCCGCCCACCAACCGGTGCCGCCTCACCGGCTCCACGACGAGCGGTTCCCGCCCGCCCGCGACGGTCACCGACGCCCCGCCCGCGTCCAGCGCGAACCGGGCGTGCCCCACCGGGAGCGCCGTGCGCACCGGGAAGGTCCCGACGGTCGGCAGCGTGACGGCGCCGTGCAGCACGGGCACCGGCAGCGCGCAGGGCAGCCCCGTGCGCACGGCGGCCGAGGCGGCCAGGGCGTGGAACCCGCCCACCTGGGACCACAGCGGCGTGGGGTCGTCCCGCGCGCCGAGCACCTGCCGCAGCGCCCTGCCCAACCACACCCCGACGGTCGGGTGCATCAGCACGTCCGCGACCACGTCGGCCGACCGCCGCTCGGCGTCCGCCAGCACGGCCCACGCGGCCCCGACGTCGGTGAACGGGCCCAGCCCGTCCGGCAGCGCCGCGACCGCGTCGGCGAAGGCCAGCAGCTTCAACCTCCGGGTGCTGTGCTCGGCCTCGCGCAGCAGGGCGACCTCCCGCCGGGTCGCCGCGCCCGAGCAGATCCGCTCGAAGGCCCGCAGCGGCAGCCGGTGCCGCGACGGTCCCACCCCGCGCGGACCGCCGCCAGCGGTCAACGCTGCTCTTGGACGCGGTCGTCGCCCTCGCGCAGGGCCTGCTCGCAGATCCGCCGCAGCGCCTCGACGATCTCGGGCGTGCGCAGGCTCCTCAGCGTCGACAGGGGGAGCGCGGAGACGTCGGGCAACCTGGACGGCAGAGCGTCCCGTTCCACCACTGCGACCACCTCCTCGTGAGCGGTCCTGGTGCGACCATCATGCCCGACCCCGACCGGGGTCCGAATCGGCCAGGTGGGCTGGTGCGCCCCGCGCGCGGGGGCGGAGCACCCGGCCGCGACGTGCTGCTCCCGCCTGGACGGCCCATCGGGGGCACGGTGTTCCGCCGATCGTCCGCCGGGGGTCCGCGCGCGGTTCCCCGCACCACGGGTTTCCCGCGCAGACCGCAATTCTGCGTATTCGGCGACCGCGTCGGTGGCCGATCATCCGGACAGGTGCCTGTCCGGCCGCTCCCGGCGGGGCGGCGGGCGGGAACGTCGATCGGGGTGGTGTCCTTGCTGTCGCCGAGTCTCCCGCTGCACCACGGCATCGTCATGCTCGACGTCGAGGGCTACGGCTCCGGCGAGCGCACCGACGAGCACCGCGCCTCCGTCCACAACGGACTGAACCGCGCGGTCAGGAGCGCCTTCTCCGCGACGGGCGCGGACTGGACGGCGTGCACCTACCAGGACGGCGGGGACGGCGGTCTGCTTCTGGTGCCCGCCTCGGTCCCCAAGCTCCTGCTGCTGGGCCCCATGCTGGCCTCCCTGGCCGCGGAGATCACCAGGCACAACGCGGTGTCCTCGCCCGAGGCGGCCATCCGGCTCCGGTGCTGCCTGCACGCGGGCGAGGTGCGCTCCGTGGAGCACGGGATCGTCGGAGGCGGGGTGGTGCACGCCAGCAGGCTCCTCGCGTCCGAACCGCTGCGCGCGGCCCGGCGCGGCTCCGACTCCCCGGTCGTGCTGATCGTCTCCGACCTGTTCTACCAGGACGTGGTGCGGCACGACCCGGCCGAGGAACCCGACCGGTACCGGCGCGTCGACGTGGCGGTGAAGGAGCTGCGCGCCCCGGCGTGGATCAGGGACGGCGTCCTGGCCGCCCCGACCGGCGGGAGCGGGACCGGGCCGTCGCCCGCCGCGCCGGTCGTCCGGTTCACCGAGGTGGTCGACGCGCTGCTGGCCGTGCCCAGCGTGCACGACGAGGCGAGCAGGCGGTTCCTGCTGGACGTGCTGTCCGCCCGGATCAGGGACGCGGTCCCGCACCACCCGCGCACCCGGTTCCACGTGCACGCCCTCGTGCGCACCTGCGCGGGCTACGAGGGAGGGCTGGCCGAGCTGCTGTCGGCGGTGCGCGAGCTGGAAGGCGACTCCGAGGCGGTTCGCCGCGCCGAGGTGGTGGTGAGGTCTTGGACGGACGCGCAGGGGCGCGCGGGGAGCTAGCCCGGCGCGCGGACCACACCCCACCGCCCACAGGGGAAGGGGAGCGGGATGGCCGCTGTCGGTGACTCGTGGAAGCTGTACCGGGGCAGCGCGGGGCGGGCGGAGGGACCGCCCGAGCAGTGGCCGCCGCCACCCCCGTGGCGCCGCTTCACGGGAACGGGCACGGCCCCGAGGCCCGCGGACGACGGGGGCGAGGCCGACCGCAGGGTGGGGGCCGCTCCCGCCGCGGGGCGCACCCCGCACCGGGGCGAGGTGGAGATGGTCAACGCGGCCATCCACCTGCGGCGCCCACTGCTGGTCACCGGCCCGCCCGGCACCGGGAAGTCCTCGCTGGCCCACCTCGTCGCCCGCGAGCTGGGGCTCGGCCCGGTCCTGCGCTGGCCGGTCACCAGCCGCACGCGCCTGGGCCACGGCCTGTACGCCTACGACGCGATCGGCCGCCTCCAGGCGGTGCGGGCGCGCCCCGCGGAGGAGGCGGACCCGGTGGACATCGGCGGCTACGTCCACCTCGGGCCGCTGGGCACCGCGCTGCTGCCGCACGACGTGCCCAGGGTGCTGTTGATCGACGAGCTGGACAAGGCCGACATCGACCTGCCCAACGACCTGCTCGACGTCTTCGAGGAAGGCGCTTACCAGATCCCGGAGCTGGTCCGGATCGCGAAGCTCGCCCCGCTGGTCCACGTGCTCAGCGCCGACCACCAGCTCGTCCCGGTCGAGGGGGGCGGCGTCCGCTGCCGCGAGTTCCCGCTGGTGGTCATCACCAGCAACGGCGAGCGCGAGTTCCCCGCCGCGTTCCTGCGCCGCTGCCTGCGCCTGCGCATCGAGCACCCCGGTCCCGAGCAGCTCGGCCAGATGGTCGCGGCGCACTTCGGCCCGGACGCGGAGGTCGACGTGGCACGCCTGGTCGGCAGGTTCCTCGACCGCAGCAGGGAGGTCGGCGGCCTGGCGTCGGACCAGCTCCTCAACGCCGTCCACCTGGCCACCCGGCTGGTCACCTCGGGCGACCTGGAACCGGACGGGACGTGGGAGGAGCTGCTCAGGGCGATCTGGCACTCGCTGTCGGACGAGGCGGGGTGAGGCGGGTTCCGGGGCCACCCCCTACCCCACCGAGTCCAGCAACCAGTGGTGCCGCAACCGCAGCGCCCGCTCCGTGCTCGCCGCCGCCGTCACCAGCCCGAGCGCGGTGTTCCCCCACCACGGCAGCGCCACCGGCGAGGTGAACACCCCGAACCGCTCCGCGACCGGCGGCACCCGCGTCAGCGCCTCCAGCAGTTGCGGCACCACCAGCAGCACCGGCACGACCAGCAGCGCCACCACGCCGACCCCGATCCACCGGCTGGCCACCGGGTGCTCGCGCCCGAACCGGGCCCGCCGCCCCTCGCCCGAGTCCGGGTCGGGCACGAGCTGCCGCTCCCCGCCCCCGTCCGGCAGGTAGTGGCACCGCTTCAGCCCGAACGCCGACGCCTGCACCTCGACCACCCCGCCGGGCACCGGGAACACCGCGGGCACCGGGGACTCGGCGTGGTGCACGCCGTTCCGGTACAGGTGCGCGACCGGCCGCCCGTCCTCGGTGGTGAGCTGCTTCCAGTGCAGCACCTCCACCGTCCACACCGCGCCGTCCCCGAGCTCCAGGGACAGCAGCGACCGGGACAGGGTCTGCCACCGGCGGAAGGGCTCGAGCGCCCGCCCGTGCCCCGGCCTGACCCGCTTCAGCGCGCTCCGCCGCCGCATCTCCGCGAACACCTTCGGCCTCCCCTCGTGGATTCCGTCCGCCACCCAGTGGAAACCCTGCCGTCGGGGCACGGTCAACCCCTTGACCCTGCCCCCGGGGCACGGTGTCCACTGGAGCGGTGACGGAGGGCAAGCGGATGACGTGGAGCACCCGGCAGCTCGCGGAACTGGCCGGGACCACGGTGAAGGCCGTGCGCCACTACCACTCGACCGGGCTGCTCGACCTGCCCGAGCGGGCGGCCAACGGCTACAAGCAGTACAAGATCCCCCACCTGGTCCGGCTGCTCCAGATCAAGCGCCTGAGCGACCTCGGCGTCCCGCTGGCGCACATCGCGGTGGTGGGGAAGGCGGACGAGGAGTCCGAGGAGGCGATCCGCGCGCTGGACGCGGAGCTGGCGGCGTCCGTCGAGCGGATCAACCGCGTCCGGGCCGAGCTGGCGCTGGCGCTGCGCCACCGCGCGCCCGCGCACGTCCCGCCCGCGCTGGCCCCGTTCTCCCACCAGCTGACCGAGCCGAAGCGCTCCCTGCTCACCGTCCTGGCCGCGCTGTTCGACCAGGAGGCGACCGACGGCTTCGGCGCGCTGGACAAGACCCCGGACCCGGCGGAGGTCGACTTCGACGCCCTGCCCCGCGACGCGGACGAGGCGGCGGTCGAGGAGATCGCCAGGCGGCTCGTCCCGGTGGCCCGCAGGACCCAGGAGGACCACCCGTGGACCAAGAACCCCACGGCGGGCTCACCGCTGGACCCCGAGCTGGCGCAGAGCGCGATCGCCGAGGTGGTCCTGGGGATGTACCACCCGGCGCAGCTGGCCGCGCTGCGGCGGTTGCGCGAGCTGATGGTGGAGCAGGGCCTGGCGCAGGACGGGCCGGGAACCCCGCCGGACGGCGGGAAGCCCCGCGAGGCCGACCGGTGAGACCGGCGTCGCGGGGCGTGGTCCCTGCGCTCAGGTCGGCAGCAGGCCCCGCTCGCCCAGCAGCGCCCGCGCGTGCTCGATCGCCTCGGGCGTGCTGTCGAACACCGGCGCCCCCACCGCGTCCAGCGCCCGCCGGTGCTCCTCCCGCACCCCGGACACCAGCACGGTCACCCCGCGCCCCTCCAGCCTGCGCACCGCGTCCCGCAGCACCGCGACGCCGGTCGTGTCGACGCCGGACAGGTGCGACATCCGCAGCACCACCACCGCCATCGGCGACACCTCGCTCAGCTCCAGCAGGAACCGGTGCGCGGCGTGGAACAGCAGCGGGCCGTCCAGCCGGTAGGCCACGATGTGCTGCGCCAGCAGCGCCCGCTCCTCCTCGCCGTGGTCGCCGGGCTCCAGCGGCACCTCGCTGAGCCGGGCGCTGCGGGACACCGCGCGCAGCGCGAACACCCCGGCCAGCAGCAGGCCCACGATCACCGCCGTGACCAGGTCCAGCGCCAGCGTCGCCACCGCCGTCAGGGCGAGCACCACGGCGTCCGGGCGGCTGGCCCGCGCCATCGCCCGCACCGCCCCGACCTCCACCATGCGCACCGCCGTGGCCAGCAGCACGCCCGCGAGCACCGCGAGCGGCACCTGCGACACCAGCGGGGCCGCCACGAACACGATCAGCAGCAGCACCGCGGCGTGGGTCAGCGCGGCCAGCCGGGACGTCGCCCCGGAGCGCACGTTCACCGCCGTGCGGGCGATCGCGGCCGTCGCGGGCACCCCGCCGAACATCGGCGCCACCAGGTTCGCCACGCCCTGCCCGAACAGCTCGCGGTCCGGGTCGTGCCGCTGGTTCACGCTCATCCCGTCGGCCACCGCCGCCGACAGCAGGCTCTCCAGCGCGGCCAGCGCCGCGACCGCCACCGCCGACGGCAGCAGCGCCCACAGCGCGCCGGGGTCGAGGAAGCCCAGCGAGGGCGCGGGCAGCGTCGGCGGCAGCGCGCCGATCCGCGCCACGTCCAGCCCGGCCCAGTTCGCCACGAGCGTGGCGAGCACCAGCGCGGGCAGCGAGAACGGCACCGCCTGCCGCCAGCGCGCGCCCAGCAGCACCACCGCCGCGACCCCGAGCGCCAGTGCGACGGCCGCCCAGTCCGGCGCGGCGGCGAACTCCAGCACGGCCGCGCCCGCCGCCAGCGCCACGTTCTCCACGTCCGGCGCCGGGACGCCCAGCGCGGCGGGCACCTGCTGCAGGGCGATCACCGCCGCGATGCCGATCGTGAACCCCTCCACGACCGGCGCGGGCACGAACTTCATGTACCGGCCCGCGCGCAGCGCCGCGAGCGCCACCAGCAGCACGCCCGCCATCAACCCCACGGCCAGCACCCCGTCGGCCCCGTGCGCGGCCACGATCGGCACCAGCACGACGGTCATGGCCCCGGTCGGCCCGGAGACCTGGAGGCTGGAGCCCCCGAACACGGCGGCCAGCGCCCCGGCGACCACCGCGGTCACCAGCCCGGCCGTCGCCCCGAGCCCGGACGCCACGCCGAAGCCCAGCGCGAGCGGCAGCGCCACCACGGCCACCGTCACCCCGGCGAGCAGGTCCCGCCGGGTCGCGCCCGCCCAATCTGCCTTGGCGGGCAAGAACGTCGTCACTCTTCTCCCTCTTCCCTGAGCAGTGCCAGCAGTTCGTCCTTGTTGGTGATCAGCCCGGCGAGCACCCGGCGCGCGGCGCGCAGCAGCTCGGCGACGTCGGGGCTGGTGAGCTCGTAGACGACGGTCGTGCCGTCCCGGTTGGCGGCCACGATCCCGGACCGGCGCAGCACGGCGAGCTGCGCGGACAGGCTGGACGCCTCGCCGCCGACGTCGGCCAGGAGGTCGCGGACGGGGAGGGGGCCGTCCTGGAGCAGTTCGAGGACCCGGATGCGAACCGGGTGGCCGAGCATCCGGAAGAACTCGGCCTTGGCCTGGTGCAGGGGCATGGTCACGGGGGAGCTCCGGGTGGTTCAAGAGTTGTGGATTTCTTCAACTATACAAGGTTGCAGTTAGTGAAGTGTGTGGGTTCGCAGGTCACGGGGGGTGCTCGAAGGTGGTCGCCGTGCGTGCGGCTCGGTGCGGGACGATCGGGCGCACCGGAGAGCGGGGGAGAGGCGTGGTGGACGGGCGGAGCGCGGCCGTGGGCATCGAGGTCAGGGCGGGCGAGGTGGTCGTCTCGGTGCGGCGGTGCGGAGAGGAGCGCGTGCTCGACGGCATCGGCGGCCCCGGCGTGAGCCACGGGGACAAGGCGTGGATCGAGGTGGTCGACAACCTGCTCGGTGACCTGGGCTCGGGTGTGGCCGACGTGCGCTCGATCGGGCTGCGCGTCGAGCGGGCGGCCGACCCGCTCCGGGGCCGCGCGCGGGAGGAGGCGCTGGCGGAGCACCTCCCCGCGTGCCGGTCGTGCGCGGCGACGCGGACGGGTTCGCCGCCTGCGGCGAGCACGTGCACGGCGCGGGCGGAGAGCGCGGGTGCTGCTGTCCGCCCAGGTCTCGACCGGGTTCGGCGCGGGACTGGTCGTCGGCGGGACCCTCTTCCGCTCCGGGGCCGTCGAAGCGCCGGGGAGCGGGGCGCTCAGCCGCCCACGGCTGCTCGACCGGGTGCGGGAGCGCTACCGGGGGCTGCGGGTGGACCTGCCCGCGAGACCCGCGGAGGTGGTCTGGCGGGCGAAGGAGCACTACCTGGCGTGCGTCCAGGTGCTCCACGAGGTCGGTCGCTCGGCGCGGAGCTGGCGCGCGTGCGCGGAGGTCGACCCCGACGTGATCGTGCTGGGCGGCGACCTCGCCGCCGCGCGCGGCGCGCTGGCGTTCGCCGCCCCCCGAACCGGAAGAGCGCCCACCGGACCGCGGTCCGGTGGGCGCTCGGGTCGTGCTCGGGCCGTGCTCAGCTCACGTCCGGCTCGTCACCGGGGCACCGACCCCCGGCAGTACAGCGCGTCCGGTCCCTTGTCCGAGAAGATCCGCCCCGTCCAGGCGATCCCCGCCACGTGCTCGTTCTCCGCGCACTGCCCCTTGTACCTGCTCGACGCGAACTCCCCGCCCGGATTCCCCGCGGGCCTGCTGTCGCCGCGGTCGAACCACACCGTCCGCCCCGCCCCGCCCAGCGCCGCCCCCGACCTGGCGCACAGGGCCGCCGAGAAAGCGCCGCCGCGCACCGAGTAGCCGGCGACGTAGTGGTCCGCCGGGCACTGCACCTTCGTGTACCCGCTCGCCCAGTCCTGCGTCACGTTCTCCTCCCCGCGCACCACCGCGAACCCGCCCGGCGCGCCGGAAACCCCGGTGCACAGCGCCCGCGCGCCCGCCTCCGCCAGCCCGATCAGCCGCTGCCCGTCCGCGCACGCCCCCTTGCGCGCCCCCGAGTCCCAGTCGCCCAACCCGCGCGCCGCCCGCGACGCCGCCAGGTCCGCGTGCTCCAGGCTCAGCATCGACCACCGCGCCCCCACCGGCACCACCCCGGTCCGCCCGGACGCCCCGACCAACCTGCGCCACGCCGCGCCGCGCCAGTCCGCGTCCACCGACGTCCGCCGCCCGTCCCGGTCCAGGTTCAGCAGTGACCAGTTGTTCCCCGACTCGCCGTTGCCCACCACCGGCCAGTACGCGAAGTCCGCGTCCGCCTCCACCAGCAGGTCCGCGAACCGCTCGAACCAGTCCCGCGTGTTCGCCGCGCTGTCCCGGCCCACCCCGAACTCGCTGATCCACACCGGCGCGGTGAAGTGCTGCCCGGTCTCGGCCGACACGTACAGCGCCTGCCGCCGCACCACGTCCTCCAGCTCCTGCGGCGACAGGTCCTGGTACCTCGGGTCGGTCGTCTCGCCGATCCCGGTGGCCCCCGAGTGGTTCGGCCCGGTGTAGCCGTAGAAGTGCGCCGAGTACACCAGCTTGTTCGACTCCACCAGCGCGTGCGACAGCGTCCGCACCGGCTCCAGCGTCGGCCTGCCGTGCGGGAACCCGTCGACCGGCAGCCCGGTCCAGTTGATCCCCTCCACGACCACCAGCAGGTCCGGGTTGGCCTCGGTCAGGATGCGGTTCGCCACCTGCTGGCTCGCGCGGTGCCAGTCGTGGTCGTCGCCCCAGCCCCAGTTCGGGTCGTCGGTGATGTTCCGCCTGACCTCGTTGTACAGGTCCGCGCCCACCACCCGCTTGTTCGACGCGTACCGCCGCGCCATGAACAGCCAGTCCTCCTGCCACTGCGCCTCGGTGCGCGCGGTGTTCCACCGCTCGTTCCCGTCGACGCCGCAGCACCACCGGGAGGTCCCCGTGTGGTTGTTCAGGATCACCGCGAACCCGCGCGCGGTCAGCCGCTCCACCACCCGGTCGTACACGCCGAGCGGGGTCAGGCCGCGCAGCTCCGGGTTCGCGGGCAGGTCGGGCACGGGGGCGGTGTCGCGCACCATCTCGTTGGAGAACGGCAGGCGCACGCTGTTGAGCCCCAGCTCGGCGAAGCCGTCGATGACGCTCTCCAGCGGCGCCCGGTCGAGGCCGAGCGGCGTCTGGTGGGCGATCTCCCCGGCGTGGTGGTTCGCCGGGTCGGACTTGGAGCCGGAGCCCGTCCACGTGCCGCTGGCGCCGTGCCAGTTGCCGGACTTGAGCTTGAACCGGTTGCCGTCCGCGTCCACGACGTACCGGCCCCGCGTGCTCAGCGGGGCCTTCCAGTCGGTGAGCGCGGCGGCGGTCGGCGGGGGGTCGGCGGGGGCCGCGGCGGCGGGCAGGGCGCCCGTGAAGGTCGACGCGGCCAGCAGGATGACGAGTGCGATAGGTCCAGACCTCACGGTCGGACCGTAGCGCCGCGTGATCGGTCGTGGACAGGGCGCGGCCGGGATTGGTCCGGACAAGAACCGGCCTTCACCTCCCGGACGGCTGAGGTCCACCTCACACCCCACTACCGGAACGTGCCGGTCGGGGGACGAGGTTGGGCCACGAGTGGAGGTCAACGCCGACGTGAGCGACTGACAGGTGCTTTTTGGTAGCGGGATTGGTCCGTTAGGGGTTCAACCCTCCCCTGCTGAGAAGGGCTCAGGCATACTCCCTTCGGGTGATCGAGGTCCCCCGATCGCGTCGTCGCGATGCGAGTTCGACGCAGCTTGGGGAACGTCGGCCCCAGTGCACCGCACACCGGGCGCACCGCCCAACCGGCTCCAGCGAACCAACCGAGAAAAGGGACGCCCAGTGGCCCTCCACGAGCAGACCGCGGACACCGCTGTCTACGAAGCCGCCCTCCAGCGCCGGGGGGTCGACCCCACCAGGATGCACGAGCTGAAGGCGATCGCCCTGTCCACGCCGGAGGGCGCCCAGCGGCTCAAGACCGCGCTCAGCGTCCAGGCCGCGGGCGCCGAGGTGCTGGTGGCGCGGAGCCGCAAGATGCTCTTCGACCTGAGCGTGCCGGTGCAGGTGGGCGTCTCGATCTGCAACACCACCGACAGCGTGATCACCTGCCGCATCGGCGGGCGCGCGGTCGTGGAGACCACCACGAGCTTCCACATCCCCAGCTGGGGCGAGAAGACCTTCTACGACGTCCTGGCCTCCGCCACCGCCGCCGCGTACGGGCAGGCGTGGCGCAAGGAGGAGGTGTTCGAGGACTACGTGGACGTGCCCGTCGAGCCGGGCCGCGCGTGCTGGCTGGAGCGCGAGACGGTCATGCGCACCAGCATCGGCGCGGACTTCATCGTGGCCACCCCGCCGCTGCGCCCGTTCCGCCTGGTCGGCGACTACACCGGTCCCGGCACGGCGGGCGGGCACACCGACCGGGTGACCGTGCGCACCCGCGTGCTCGACCAGGCCATGCAGGCCGCCATCCGCGAGGCTGCCGCCGTGGGCACCCCCGGCGTGCGCGGCCTGCCGGACGGCACCGTCGAGCTGTTCGAGGGCCTGGCGACCCTGCTGGACGGCGAGCCGCCGACGACCCTGGGCGTGCTGGACAACCGGCGCTGACCACCGCGCCCCCGTTCGGTCGGGGAGAGCGGGGCGTGGGGTCCGGGAAGACGGCCCTGGACGAGCCGGAGGCCGGGCGCGGCGGGGGAGGACCCCCGTCGCGCCCGGCCTCCGGCGTGCCTGCTGGAGCCGTGCCTGCTAGGGCCGTGCCTGCCGGAGCCGGGTCACTGGGGTTGGCGCGAGGCGTAGGTCTGGTCGTCCACGTTCGACCCGTACACCGCCGCGTTCTTCGGCACCTGCACCACCACGTTCTCCGCGATCGTGGTCGCCGCCGCGGTGGGGACCTTCTTCGGCATGGACTTGGCCAGCGCCGCGCTGACCTTGTCCAGCACCTTCAGGAACTGGTCCACCAGCTTGGACAGCTTCCGGATGGTCGAGACGATCCGGTCCACCCACTCGCGGATCTTGTTGGCCCACTTCACCACGAGCCGGATGCCGTCCGCGACGATCGCGGGCGTGGCCAGCCCGATCGTGATCGCCGCCGCCGCGGCCGCCCGGATCAGCCACTGCACCAGCTCGCTCATCCCCATCGCGATCAGGTCCCGCACCGTCGTGCGCACCACCGCGACCGCCGCCGCCGCGCCGGTCAGCGCCGCCCCGACCCCGCTCGCCGCGAGCGACGCGCCCTGGATGGCGTCCGCCTGGAGCATCGCCACCGGCCGGTAGGCGCTCACCGCCGGACCGGTCCACGGCTCGGTGTCGGCCGCCACGACCCGCCGCATCTCCTCCGCCGCCTTGGCCAGGTGGTCGGAGACGTTGCCCCAGGTGCCCGCGTTCTGGTTGACCACGCCGGGGTTGCCCGCCAGCGCGTCGAGCATCTCCTTGAGCGGGGAGGTGTGCTCGATGAACCAGGCGAACGCGGAGGACAGCAGCGCGCCGAACGGGTCCGCGACGAACCCGAGCGCGTCGATCCCTGCCGCGCCCGCGTTGATCCCGGCCTCCAGCCAGTCGCCGCGCTGCACGGCGAGCACCGCGTCGGCGGCCGGTTCCAGGACCGCCGCGCCGGTGATGCCGTCGAAGCCGTCGTCCGACGCGGGCGCGGCGACGAGCGGGTTGTCGTTCATCGGATCCCGTCCAGTGCCTTCTCGATGGTCTCCACGCCCTTGATCACCGCGGCCTCGACCGCGTCGTAGGTGTCCGCCATGCCCGCGATGCCCTCCGCGGTGGCGTTCACGACGGTGCGCGCGGTGCTGATCGCCGTGTGCCCCATGGCCTCGACCGCGCCCATCAGCGGCAGCAGCAGCGGGCTGCACAGGATGCCGTAGGCGGTGGTGCCGCTGATGGTGGCCTGCGTCGCCGCGTCCTTGGCCACGTCGATCCGGTCGACCACGCCCTCCAACCTGCCCGCGTGCTCCCGCATCTCGCCGGTGTGCACGCCGAACCCGTCACCCACCGCAGATCACCAGCCCTTCCGGTCGCTCGCCCAGTCGCGGTTGCCGAAGTCCTCGTCGTCGTCCGGCCGCGCGGCGCGGCGGGGGGCCGCGCCGGGCGCCGGGCCCGCGCCCTGCGGGGGCGCGGGCGGGGGGAACGCCCCCGGAGCCGGGGGTGGCGGGGGAGGCGGCGGCGGACCGGGGTGGGGCGGCGGCTGCTGGCCCGCGGGCGGCTCGGGCGGGGGTTCGGGGAACTTCTCCTTCAGCCCGCCCACGATCGCCTCGGTGGCGTCGGAGTCGCCGCCCAGGATCGGGGTGACCGCTTCCTGCATCCTGGCGGCGAGCTGCGACTGCGCCGCGCGCATGGTGGACAGGATCTCCGCCGACAGCTCGGGCGCCCGCTTGCGCAGCGCCGCGTCGCCCAGGTCGAGCGCGATCACGTTGCCGCCGCTGTCGACGGTCACGGTCACCGCGCCGTCGGGGGAGCGCCTGGTCACGCTCAGCTCGCGCGCCACCCGCGTGAGCTGGTCAGCCTGCCTGAGGCTGTTCTGGATCTGCTGGTCCCAACCGCGCATCAGCGCGTCCGGGTCACCTGTGACCGGGTTCAAGCGCCAACCCCACCCTTCGTGTCGTCCTTCTTGCCGATCCGCGCCGCCGCGCCGAGGAGGACGAGCGTGACCAGCGCACCCGCGCCGAGCGCGCCGACGATCGACCCGAACCCGAGCAGCAGGCTCGGCTCGAAGTCGGCCCGGTAGACCCGCTCCACGTCGTCGCCGCCCTTCGGCCTGGTCTCCAGGCGCCGCACCACCGCGAGTTCCCGGCCCTGGTCCGCAGGGGTGAACTGCCCCTCGGGGGTCGGTTCGACCCGCGACGTGGTCCCGTCCTCCCAGGTGGCCTCCGCGACGCAGAACCACCCCGTCCTGAAGCCGATCCCGCCCGCCTCCCGGCAGTCGCTGATCGTGGCCGTTCCCCGGCCCGCGACCTCCGCCAGCGCGGCCTGCGGCTGCCACCTGGCCATCCCGTCCAGGCCCAGCGCGCCCAGCGCCGCCCACACCACCAGTCCCGTCAGCGCCGCGATGGCCAGTGCGAGCTTGCGCCACACGTCCTCGGCCCCCTCGTCCCTCTTGCCGGTGTTCGACGCGGAGTGTCGCCCATCCGGTTCCGCCATTCGTCCGTTTTGCGCACACGAGTCCACGAAGGGGTGAGGAGCGGTGGGACGCGTCGCCCAGCGTGTGAAGATCACCTGAAGATCGGCGCGGAAGGCGTGCGCCCGGCGCGGGCGCGTGCTCGTCGGGCCGGGGGAGGGGCGGGGTCAGCCCGCCGCGAGCGCGACCGCTCCGGCGTGCGCGGGTTGCTCGGCCTCGGCCAGCAGCAGCGCGGCCAGCGTCGCGCGCCGCACCGGGCGCGGCAGGCGGCGGGCGCCGAGGGGGAGCAGGCGGGCGCCTTCGGGGATGGCCGTGTCCGGCGCGGTTGTGTTCAGGGCGGTCACGCCCAGGATGACGGCGTCCGAGGCGACCGTGCCAGGAGCGACCGTGCCAGGAGCGACCGTGCCCAGGGCGACCGCGCCCAGGGTGGTCCGGTCGACAGCGGGGCCGGTCAGCGGGCCCGCGTGGACGACCGTGCCGCCCGCCGCCAGGACCAGCGCGTCGGCCGCCACCTTGTCGGCCACCTCCTCCGCGCCCAGCGCCAGGCGCAGCAGCGCCGAGGTCGCGGCGGTCGCGGACGGGCCGGTGCCGTGCGCGCCCAGCCACACCAGGCGCGGCGGGGCCGCCGCCACCAGGGACGCCGCGCCCGCCGCCAGCACGCCGGGGCCGGACCTCGGCGGGTTGCCCAGCGCCGACACGACCGCGTCGCTCCCGGCCAGCGCCTCGGCGACCGCGTCCCGGTCCCGCACGTCCACCGCCGCCACCCGCAGCGACCCATGCCCCGGCAGCCCGCGCGGGTCGCGGCTGAGGGCGGTCACCGAGTGGCCGCGCCGCAGGGCGTGCGCCACCACGTGCCCGCCGACGCCCCCGGTCGCGCCCAGCACGACCAGCCGCAGGCCGTTCACAGCGCGCCCAGCACGGCCGCGGCCTGCGCGTGCACGCCCGGCGCGGCGGCCAGGAAGTCGCCGCTCGCGGCGGTCCACGGCGCGCCCCGCAGGTCGCTCACCACCCCGCCCGCCTCGGCCACCAGCAGCGCCCCCGGCAGCAGCCCCGACCGGACCGCGCCGTGCTGCCAGAACACGTCCGAGCGCCCGTCGGCCACGTGCAGCAGCCGCAGCGTCGGCGGCACGCTCACCCCGAGCACCCCGGACGCGGCCATCATCGCGGTCGCCGACCGGCCGATCAGCCGCCACGTCCCCTCGGTCTCCCCGGGGCTGGCCTGCCCGGTGCCGACGAGCGCGCCGCGCAGCTCCGCCTTCACCGACGCGCGCAGCCGCTCCCCGTTCCGCAGCGCCCCGCCGCCCGCCGTCGCGGTGTAGGTCAGGTCGGCCAGGGGCAGGTGCACGGCGGTGAGCACCGGCAGGTCGTCCTCCACGAGGGTCGCGGTGACGCCCCACTCGGGCAGGCCGTGCACGTAGTTGATCGCACCCTCCACCGGGTCCACCACCCACCACCGGCCCGGCGGCAGCCCGCCCTCCGCGAGCTCGTCCTCCACCCACCCGGCGTCGGGCGCGGCGGCTTCCAGCGCCGGGCGCAGCTCGGCGAGCGAGACCTCGTCGGCGGCGGCGATCGCGGCCTCCACGGCGGCCCGGTCGACCAGGTCGTGGCTCGTGCGGTACCCCCGGACCAGTGCGGTGCCCGCGGCGCGGACGGCGTCGGCGGTGGCGGTGGCAGTAGCGGTGAGCGTGCTCATCTTGTTGTCCTCCAACGGTTTCCCGGCGGCTCGCCGGTGCTGGGACCAACGCTAGGAGGACCCGATCATTAATTCAAATGCATCCTTTTCAACTCACCTTTTACTCCGGTGCAATCGTCTTCCGCAGCTCGACCAGGCACAGCTCCCGCAGCCAGCGGTGGGCCGGGTCGCCGTCGTGGCGGCGGTGCCAGGTCAGGTGCAGCGCGATCTCCGGCGCGGGCAGCGGGAGCGGCCGGTGCGCCAGCCCGTGCTCGCGCGCGAGCGGCCCCGCCACCGAGGACGGCAGGGTCGCCACCAGCCCGCACCGCCGCGCCAGCCGCAGCGCGGCGACCGCGGTGGGCGCGGCGGCGACCACCGAGCGGGTCAGCCCCAGCTCGGCGAGCAGCCCGTCGACCCGGTCGGCGAGCGCGCCGCGCCGCGAGACGACCACGTGCTCGGCGGCGGCGTAGCGCTCGGCGGTCAGCTCGCCCCGCGCCAGCTCGTGGTCCTCGCGCAGCACCACCGAGGGCCGGTCCCGCCGCACCGGCTCGTGGTGCACGTCGGGCGAGGGCGCCGGGCCCGCGCTGGTGCCCAGGTCGACGCCCTCCAGCGCCTCCCGACCGTCCGAATCGGACTCGCCGAGGAACCGCAGCCGGACCCCCGGCGCGCGCTCCCGGACGGCGGCCAGCACCCCCGGCCCGACCAGCTCGGTCACGGCGTCGTGCCACCGCAGGCAGAACACCCGGTCCAGCTCCGCCGGGTCGACCTCGCGCCGGGGCGAGAGCACCGCCTCGGCCTCCCTGACCAGCCGCCGCACCTCGCCGCGCACCGCGACGGCGTACTCGGTGGGCACCATGCCCCGCCCGCTGCGCACCAGGATCTCGTCCCCGGTGGCCCGCCGGATCCTGGTCAGCGCCCGGCTCACGGCGGGCGCGGTCAGGTGCAGCCGCCGCGCCGCGCCGGTGACACCGCCCTCTTCCAGGAGGGCTTCCAGGGCGCGCAGGAGGTTCAGGTCGAGGAGCACGGGGCGACTGTACGGAAGGGCCCCGCCCCGGCCGGGCAAGATCACCCGCCCGCCGGGCCGGGAACGGCGCGCCCGGCGGTGGTCCTGTCGGCGGGGGTCCGCGGTTCGGCGGAAAAGCCCTGCTCGGCGTCGGAAATGCGCGCCACCCGCTTCCCCCGGTCGTCCTGACCCGGTCGGGTGGTCCGCCCGCCCGGCGGGGTCGCCCGCCGCGAGCGCGCTCCTCCCGATGATGATCTCGGCGCGGCGGACCGGCTGACCGGGCGGGGCCGGAAGGCCGCCCCCGGTATCGGTTCGGAATGCCCCGGGAAAACATTTTCGGGGTCATTGTCGTCCGATTTCGGACACGTTCCCGCGAGCGCCGGGCGAACACTGTCCGCTACTTCGGCGGGTGCGGACGGGGGTGGCGGGCGGCGGATGCGCGGGATGCCGAACACGTGTCGTGAGCAGACTTGTCGCAGCTCTCCGGGCCTCACCGGCTGCGTCGGACGAACCACGCGGCCGTCACCCCGTGCGCAATACGGCGGTTACATCCCTCAGCGTAGTGACAGGACGTGCTCATGCCGATACGTTCGATGAGGTCTTGGCAGACCGGGTTCGGGAAAGCGGTCGGGGACGTTCCCGTTATGGCGAGGTGGCGACCAATGCGGATCTTCGGCGTCGAACGCGGGGCTTTGTCCGCTCGGTCCGCGCACCCCGAGTCCGGGTGATCCGATAACCCGGCGAGCCGCCTTTCCGGGCTCGCCCGCGCTGTACCCGAGAATCCGACGCGACATCCGGCCGACCGCCGGTGCGCGCTTCACCCGAAGCCTTGTCCGGGTCCCCCACGAATGCGGCGGGACGGGCCGCGCGCCCGTCGTCCCGGCGCGGAGCGGGCGGGCCGGGACCGGCGCGGCACGACCCGAGGCACTCCGGAGGAGAACGAGCGCATGGTGCAGACGGCCGACCACCCGAGCGCGGGGGAGACCGCCGCGTCGAACCCGCTGGCGTACTCGCCCCGCCTGGTCAAGGCGCTCCCGCCGCTGGAGGCGCGCGGCCGGGTGCTCAAGCCCTACGCGATGTTCGCCGACCCCGCGCGCGCCGCCGAGGTCCCCGACCCGCGGTGGCTGGGCGAGCGGGCCGCCGCCGTGCTGGGCGAGACCCTCGACGCGGGCGATCACCCGCTCGGGTTCCTGATCCTGCACTACGGCTGCGACGGCGACTACCTGCTGGTGAGCCAGTGGTACGACGCCAACATGCTCAAGCACTGGGTGCGCGGCCTGACCCCCGCCGCCGACGGCTCGACCACCACCGCCCCGCTGGCGCAGCGCGACCTGGTGGCCTGCGTGTGGGAGCTGGAGGTCATGCGGTTCGAGCGCGACGCCTGGGTCAACACCGTGCTGGCGCGCGGGACCCTCGACGACGACGCCCGCGCGGCCTACCTGGCCACGACCTTCTCGGGGTGGGTGTGAGCGACGTCGAGGTGCGGCCGATCGAGCCGGACCAGCTCCACGGGCTGCTGGAGCTGTGCCGCGAGCACGCCGCCTACGAGAGGGCCGGGTTCCGGGAGAGCGGCCAGGTCGAGCGCTGGCGCGCGGCCCTGTTCGGGGACCGGCCGGTGCTGCACGGCTGGGTGGCCGTCGACGGCGGCGGGCGCCTGTGCGGCTACATGACCGCCACGATCGACTTCGCCACCTGGGGCGCGGAGCCGTTCGCCTACCTGGACTGCCTCTACCTGCGCGAGCCCTACCGGGGCTCCGGTCTCGGCCGGGCGTTCTTCGAGCGGCTGCGCGGGTTCGCCGCCGCGCGCGGGTGCGCCCGCGTCGAGTGGCAGACCCCGCCGGACAACGAGCTGGGCATCGGCTTCTACCGGCGCATGGGCGCCACCGACAGGCCCAAGGCCCGCTTCAGCTACGACGTCACCGGGCAGGCCGACGGCACCGGGCAGGTCGCCCCGTGACCACGACGCCCGCGACCACCACGCCCGCCCGCACCGCGCCCCTGCCGCCCTGGTCGCTCGACCCCGCCGACCGCGCCCTGCCCCCGCCCCCGCTCGGCGACCTCGTCCGCGCGGCGGCGGCCAACTGGCCCGACCGCCCCGCCGTCCACGACGGCCGCTCCGGCTTCACCTTCGCCGAGCTGGAGCGCGGGGCGCGGGCACTGGCCGCCCGGCTCGCGGAGCTGGGCGTGCGGCCGGGCGACCGGGTCGCCGTCCTCGCGGAGAAGTCCGCGCTCGTGCCCGCGCTGGCCATCGCCGCCTGGAAGCTCGGCGCCGTCTACGCCCCGCTCGACGCCGCCCAGCCCGAACCGCGGCTGCGCGGCCTGCTCGGCAGGCTGCGGCCCCGCGCGGTGCTCGCCCTGGACGACCGGGAACCGGTGGTCGACGACGCCGCCTGGATCGGCCGCGCCGAGCTGGAGGCGGTGCTCCGGCAACCGGCCCCCGACCTGCCCTCGGCGGTGCGCGGACCCGACGACCCGGCGTACGTCATCTTCACCTCCGGCTCGACCGGCGCCCCCAAGGGCGTCGAGATCGGCGTCGGCAGCCTGGTCGCGTACTTCGGCAACCACAACGAGGTCCTGCGCTTCACCCCGGACTCGCGGGTGTTCAGCCTGTCCCCGTTCCACTTCGACGTCTCGATCGAGGACACGCTGCTGCCGCTCTCGCTCGGCGCGTTCGTCCACCAGTTCCGGGGCGTCCACGCGGGCGCGATCATGCGCGCGGTCATCGCCCGCGAGCGGATCACCCACCTGATCGCGGTCTCCACCCTCCTCACGATGATCACCGAGGGCGGCAGGCACGTCGGCCGGAAGACCTTCCCGCACCTGGAGATGGTGATGACCGGCGCCGAGGTGTGCGACCCCGGCGTGATCAACCTCTGGAAGGCGGCCCTGCCGGACGCCCGCGTGTTCAACGTCTACGGGCCCACCGAGGCGACGATCGTGTGCACGGCCCACGAGATCGCCGAGGTCGACCCGGACCGCACCGGCTCCTACCCGATCGGCAGGCCGCTGCGCGGCGTCGCGGCGCGCATCGTCGACGACGGGCGCGAGGTCGTCGCGCCCGGCCACGTCGGCGAGCTGTGGATCGGCGGCGAGCAGGTGATGCTCGGCTACTTCGACCAGCCCGAGGAGACCGCGCGCCGCGTCGTCGAGCACGACGGCGTCCGCTACTACCGCACCGGCGACATGTGCGCCTACGACGACAACGGCGACATCGTCTTCCACGGCCGCGACGACGACGAGGTCAAGCTCGCGGGCCGCCGCATCCACCTCGGCGAGATCCGGCAGCTCGTGCTGGGCAGCGCGGGTGTCGAGCGGGCGGCCGTCGCGCTCGTCCCGCGCGGTGGCCGGGACGTCATCGCCCTGGTGGTGATGGCCCCCGACCGGTCGGTCGTGGCCGACGTGGAGGCGCTGCTGGCCGACCAGCTGCCCGACTACATGCGCCCGACCCTGCTGGCCTGGTCGCCCGCGCCGACGGTGTCCTCCACCGGCAAGACGGACGAGAACCGGCTCATGCGGCGGCTCGCCGACGCGGTGCGCGACTGCACCGCCACGCGCTTCGCGTTCACCGCCGACGGGACCGCCGAACCCGCCGAGGGGGACGGCCTTGGCTGAGCGGATGCACCCCGAGTTCGCCCGCCTCGCCGCGGCCAGGCGGATCATGGCCGTGCCGCCGTCGACGGGCGCGCCGACCGCCGACCGGGTCCGCGCCGAGCGGGCGAACGCCGAGCGGTGGGTCGAGCGCTTCGGCGGCGCGGCCGACCCCGACGACGGCGCGGTGGTCGAGCGGCGCGCGGGCTCGGTCCTGGTGCGCCCGGCGGCGGTGGACGAGCGCGCCCCGCACGTCCTCTACGTCCACGGCGGCGGGATGGTCTACTACTCGACCACGACGTTCCTGCCGTTCCTGCGGCTGCTGGCCACCGCCCTGCGCGCGCCCGTCGAGGCGTTCGACTACCCCAAGGCGCCCGAGCACACCGCCGAGGAGTCGCTGGCGCGCCTGGGGGAGGCGGTCGCGGCGCGGTGCGCCGACCTGGCGGGCAGGCGGCCGGTCCTCGCGGGCGACAGCGTCGGCGGGCTGTTCGCGCTGCACCTGGCGCTGCGCGTGCTGCCGGGGGCCTTCGCCCGCGCCGTCCTGATCTACCCGGTGCTCGACCTGCGGACCGAGCGCGACTCCTACCGCGAGTTCGGCGAGGGCCACTTCCTCGACCGCACCGCCATGCGCGGCTTCAAGTCCGCCCTGGAGCCGTTCTTCTCGGCGCGCGGCCCCGACCCGCTCGCCCTGTCCGACGCCGAGCTGGCCGCGCTGCCGCCCTGCTCGCTCGTCACGGCGGGCTGCGACGTGCTCCGCGACGAGGGCCTGGCGTGGGCGCGCTTCCTGGCCGACCGGTCGGTCCCGCTCAGGCACGCGCACTTCCCCGACCTGCCGCACGACTTCTGCCTGTACGCGGCCGGGTTGGACTCGGCCCGGCGCGCCGCGCTCGAGATCGCGGCCACCGCGTTCGACACCGAGGAGGACCATGCCCAGCCGCGCTGAGGCCGCCGCGCTGCCGCCGTGGTCGACCGACCCCGCCGACGCGGGCGGGCCGCCGCCCGCGCTCGGCGACCTGTTCGCCGCCCCGGCCCTGCGGTGGCCGGACCGCCCCGCGATCGCCGACGGCGAGACCGGTCACACGTTCGCCGGTCTCGAACGGGCCGCCCGGTCGGTCGCGTCCGCGCTCGCGGCGCTCGGCGTCGGCGAGGGCGACCGCGTGGTGGTGCTCAGCCGCAAGGCCGCCGCGATGCCCGTCGTCGCGGTCGCCGTCTGGAAGCTCGCCGCCGTCTACGTCCCCCTCGACGGCGCGGAACCCGCGGGGCGGCTGCGCGCCCTCGTCGACCGGCTGCGCCCGCGCGCCGTGGTCGCGCTGGACGAGCGCGACCCGCTCACCCCCGACCCGCGGTGGCTCGGCGGCGCGGACCTGGCCGCCGCGCTGGCCGGGGACGCCGACCACCCCACCACGCCGCACCGGCCGGGCGCCGCCGCGTACGTCGTGCTCGCCGCGGGCCCCAGCGGCGTGCCGCAGGGCGTGGAGAACAGCGCGGACGCCCTCACCTCCTACTTCCGCGCCCACAACCGGGTGCTGCGCGTCACGCCGGACTCGCGGGTGCTGAGCCTGTCGCCGTTCCAGGTCGACGTCTCCTTCGAGGACACCCTGCTGCCGCTGTCGCTGGGGGCCCACGTCGTCCAGTTCCGGGGCCTGCCCGCCGGTCCGCTCGTGCGCGCCGTGCTGGCCCGCGAGCGGATCACCCACCTGATCGCGGTCTCCCTGCTCCTGGGCATGATCACCGGGGACGGGCGGCAGCTCGACCCGGCCAGGCTCCCGGCGCTGGAGCTGGTGATGACCGGGGCCCAGGTGTGCGACCCCGCCGTCGTGGCCGCGTGGCGGCGGCGGTTGCCCGGAGTCCGGCTCGTCCACGCCTTCGGGCCGCCCGAGGCCACGGTGTTCGCGATCTCCCACGAGTTCGGGCCGGGCGACGACGCGAACGGCCCCGAGAGCGGCGGCCCGGACGACGCCGCAGGCCACCTGATCGGCCGCCCCCTGCCCGGCTGCTCGGTCCGCATCGTCCGCGACGGCGTCGAGCGGCGCGGGCCCGGCGAGCGCGGCGAGCTGTGGGTGGGCGGCGAGCGGGTGATGATCGGCTACGTCGACCAGCCCGAGGAGACCGCCCGCGCGGTCGTCGAGCACGACGGCGTCCGCTACTTCCGCACCGGCGACGTGTGCTCCCGCGACGAGCGCGGCGACCTGCGCTTCCACGGCCACGCCGACCCGGACGCGGTGTGGCTCGCCGGCCGCCGCTGCCACCTCGCCGAGGTCCGCCGCGCCGCCGAGGGCTGCCCCGGCGTGGACGGGGCGGTCGCGGCCGTCGTCCCGCGCGCCCGGCGCGACGTCGTCGCGCTCGCCGTCACCTCGGCCGACCCGCTGGCGCTCGACGCCGTGGCGGCCCGCCTGGACGACCTGCTGCCGGACCACCTGCGCCCCGCGCTGCTGGCCCGCTCGCCCGTCCCGGTCGGCGCGGACGCGCTGACCCGCCTGGCGGACGCCGCCCGGCGATCCGACTCCGACCGCTTCGCGCTGTCCCCCGACGGCGCCGTCGAGCCCATTGAGTGAGGTGGAGCCATGTCAGCACCGGTGAAGGACGACGTGAAGGACAAGGTCGCCGACTACCTGGAGGCCGCGCTGGGCAAACCGGTCGACCTCGGGGCGCTGCCCGACGACGCGCCGCTGGGCGTGCTCGGCCTCGACTCGCTCACCACCATCGGCGTGCTCGTCGCGCTGCTGGAGGACGCGGGCGTCGACCTCGGCGAGTACGCGGACTCGCTGGTCACCCCCAGCACCCTCGGCGACCTGTACGCGCTCGCCGACCAGTTCGCGGCCGACCCCGAACCGGCGGCAGGCGCCGAGGCCCAGACCCTGGAGGAGACCGGGATGACCGGCGAACAGCGCTCCCAGC
The DNA here is from genome assembly GCF_002354875.1 of Actinosynnema pretiosum. Classification (GTDB taxonomy): domain Bacteria; phylum Actinomycetota; class Actinomycetes; order Mycobacteriales; family Pseudonocardiaceae; genus Actinosynnema; species Actinosynnema auranticum. The sequence goes on along the minus strand of NZ_CP023445.1, from coordinate 4,955,973 downwards.
TCGACTTCTACCGGGACAAGCTCGCCTACGAGATCGACTCCGCCGACCTGGCGGACGCGCTCGCCGCGGGCCAGGACATCGTCGTGGTCGACGGCCGCGGCAGCGAGTCCTACGCGCACGAGCACATCCCCGGCGCGATCAGCGTCCCGCACCGCTCCATCTCCCAGGAGTCGCTGTCCGGGCTGTCCAAGGCCCCGCTGTACGTCGCCTACTGCGACGGCGTCGGCTGCAACGCCTCCACCAAGACCGCCGTCAAGCTGGCCACGGCCGGGTTCCGGGTCAAGGAGCTGATCGGTGGCCTCGACTGGTGGAAGCGGGACAACCACCCCACCGAGGGACACGCGGGCAGGCGGTCCGAACCCACCGGCGCGGCCTGCGGCTGCGCGGGCTAGGCGCGTGATCCCGTGGCACCGGACCGAGAAGAGGGCGGGAGAGTCGTGAGCGCACCGGAGTCGACGAGCGCACCGGAGTCGACCAGCACACCGGAGTCGGACTGGGACGTCGTGGTCGTCGGGGGGAGCATCGCGGGCTGCGCCACCGCGATCCGCTTCAGCCGGATGGGGCACCGCGTCGCGCTGCTGGACCGCAAGACCATGGACGACGGGCACCACAAGCGCCTGTGCACCCACTTCATCCAGCCGCACGCCGTGCCGCTCCTGGCGGGCCTCGGCCTGGAGCACCTCTACGGCCCCGAGTGGTCCGTGCGCACCAAGGCCGTGTTCGTCACCCCCGGCGGCGTCGTGGAGGGACCGGGGCTGAGCTACGACCCCGACCAGCCCGGCGCGCACGCGCTCAACCTGGAGCGGCGGGTGCTCGACCCCGCCCTGCGCGAGTCCGCGCGCCGCCACGGCGTCGAGTACCTGGACGGCACGGGCGTCGAGTCGATCGGCCGGGACGGCCCGCACTGGGTCCTGGAGACCAACGCCGACACCGACGGCGGCCGGGACCCGCGCCGCTTCCGCGCCCGCCTGGTGGTCGCCGCCGACGGCCGCCGCTCCCGGCTGGCCAAGGAGCTGGGCAACCCCGCCGAGAGCCGCCCGAACGAGCGCGCCGCCCTGTTCGGCTACTTCACCGGCATCACCACCCGCGCCGACCAGCGCTCGGTGTTCGTCATGCACGAGCGCGACCTGGCCTGCACCTACCCGCTCCCCGGCGGCCGGACCCAGCTGGTCCTGTTCGCCGACAAGGCGCGCGTCGAGGGCTGGGGCGGCGCGGACAGCAGGATGCGGGAGTTCCTCGCCTACTTCGACGGCCTGCCCGACGCGCCGTCCACGGCGGGCGCCGTCCCCGAGGGCGGGCTGCTCGGCTACACCGACTACCCGAGCCTGCTGCGCGAGCCGGTGGTCGACTCGGTGCCGTTCGTCGGCGACGCCGCGCTCTCGCTCGACCCCATGAGCGGCGTCGGCTGCGGCTTCGCGCTGGCCTCCGCCGACCTGCTGGCGAACTCCTTCGCCGACCGGTCGCTGGACGGCGCCGACCGCGAGGCGGGGCTCGCCGAGTACCGCGAGCGCTACTCGCGGGTCCTGCTCCCGCACGCCGAGGGCATCTGCGTCGACTCGCTGGTCGGCAAGGACGAGACCTCCCGGCGCAGGATGTTCGAGACCATCAGCGCGGACCCCGAGCTGAGCCGGCGGTACCTGGCCCTCACCGGTCGCATGACGCTGCCCGCCGAGTTCCAGCGGCTCTTCATGCGGGCGCTGATGACCCGGCGTCGGCCAGCGGTGAAGCGCTAGCGCCCGAGCGGCGGAAGAACCCGAGAAACGGTGGACATGAGCACTCCCAACCCCTCCATCCTGGTCGGCGTGCTGAGCGGCGTCGGCGCGAACCTGCTCTGGGGACTGGCGTTCCTGATGCCGGTGCTGCTCCCGGACTCCGACTCCGTCGCGCTCGCGCTGGGCCGGTACCTCGTCTACGGGCTGGTGTCGGTCGGCATCGCGCTCGCCACGCGGGGCGCGGGGATGCGCGGGCTCGACCGGGGGGTGTGGCTCACGGCGGCGCTGTTCGCCTTCGCGGGGCACCTGGGCTACTACTTCTTCCTGGTGCAGGGCATCACGCACACCGGGGCCCCCATCACCACGGTGATCATCGGGACGCTCCCGGTGACCGTCGCGGTGACCGGCAACCTGGTGCGCAGGGAGTTCCCGTTCTCCCGCCTGCTGCTGCCGCTCGGGTTCATCGTCGTCGGCCTGGTGCTGGTCAACCTCGTGGAGGTCGACTGGGACACCGCGCTCGGCGACCGCTCCGGCCTCAACTGGGCGATCGGCATCGGGTCGGCGCTGGTGGCGCTGGCGCTGTGGACCTCGTACGCGGTCGCCAACGCCAGCTTCCTGCGCCGCCACCCCGAGATCTCGCCGACCGGCTGGTCGACGCTCATGGGCGTGTGCACGCTGGGCCTGTCGCTGCTCGCCCTGCCGGTCGCCGCGCTCTCCGGCGGCGTGCGCGTCGGCTCGGGCGACGCGCTGCTCCCGCTGGTGGCGGGCAGCGCGGTGCTGGGCGTGCTCGTCTCCTGGGTCGGGACGGTGCTGTGGAACCGCTCGTCCGGGCTCGTGCCGATCTCCATCGCCGGGCAGCTGGTCGTCATCCAGGTGGTCGCCGGGCTGGTCTACGTCTTCGCCTGGGACGGCCGCGTCCCGCCGCTGCCGGAGCTGGCCGGGATCGCGCTGATCATCGGCGGCGTGCTGCTGGCCATCCAGCGCACCCGCAGGACCGCGCCGCCGAAGGAGGGCTCGCTCGTGGACGAGGCCGAGCTGACCTCGTGAGCGCCGCCGTCCGCGGTCGCGCGGACCCGGCCGCGGGCGGCGGCCACCGGACGCCGAACACCAGGGAGAACCCGCCGGGGGACCGGCCCGAGGAGGAGGGACACCGATGCCGCGCGTCGCGTTCACGACTTTCGCGATCCTGAAGAAGCCGTACGGGGACCCCGAGGTCCAGGAGTTCGACGACCTCACCCCGCCCACCTTCGAGGAGGCCGAGGGCAGTCCGGGGTTCGTCGCCCGCGCCAAGGAGGACCCCGGCCAGAGCCACCTGAGCAACTTCGAGCGCGACTGGGGCGAGTGGGGCAGGTTCACCGTCCCGCGCTTCTACACCGGGGGCCGCACCACCGCCACCGACAGCCGCGCCTCCACCCTGTCGCTGTGGGCCGACCTGGAGTCCGTCCACGCCTTCGCCTACGGCGGCGGCATCCACCGCACCGCGCTGCGCAGGCGGCACGAGTGGTTCCTCAAGCCGGAGTGGCCGAGCTACGCCATGTGGTGGGTCGCGGACGACGCCACCCCCACCTGGGCGGACGCCTGCCTGCGGCTGGAGCGCCTGCACGACGACGGGGCCACGCCCTTCGCGTTCACCTTCCGCAAACCGTTCACCGCGAGCGGGGAGCCCACCTCGCTGCGCACCAGGAGCCAGACCTGAGCCCCACCCCCTGAGCCGACTCCCACACCCCCCACCGACAGCGCCCACCGCCCCAGTGGCGCGGCGCACCCCACCACGGCACCGCCCGCGCGGGCGGCGCCGCACCCCGTGCTGCCCGCACCCGCCCGGCGCGCCCCCGCACCGCGCCGGGTCCCCCGTCCACACCACACACCAGGGGACTTCCTGTGATAACGCGCGCCTTCGACCGGTCGGCCATGAGCTGGTCCTACGAGATGAGCCTGCAACCGATGCTCTCGGCCGCCGACATCGACGGCCTCCCGTTCGGCTCCGTCTTCGGCAGCGTCCCCCCGCGCAGCGTCTCCAAGCGGCACGCCCACCAGGACGGCGAGCTGTTCATCGTCCTGGCGGGCCGGGCGACCGTGGTGCTCGGCGACGAGGAGCGCGAGCTGGGACCGGGCGGCGTCGTGCACCTGTCGCCCTTCGGCTACCACGAGATCCGCAACGAGCACGACGAGCCGTTCGACCTGGTCTCGATCTACTGGGAGCACATCCCCAGCGCCGTGGCCGCCCTGGAGGAGGCCCCGCCGCGCGCCTCGCTGCCGCAGCGGGCCCTGGTCTTCTGCCCGCCGCCCACCCCCAACGGCGGCCTGCACCTGGGCCACCTCGCCGGGCCGTACGTGCGGGCCGACGTGCTCGTGCGCGCCCTGCGCAGCACCGGCCGCGACGCCAGGCACGTCACCGGCACCGACGACCACCAGTCGCACGTCGCGGTCAGCGCCCGCCTCGGCGGCGCCACCCCCGAGCAGGTCGCCGCCTCCCACGGCGAGGCCATCCTGACCACGCTGCGCGCGGCGGGCGTCGACTGCGACCGGCTCACCCGCCCGGCGACCGAGCCGGGGCACGCCGACCGCGTCCGCGAGCTGATCACCCGGCTCGCCGCCTCGCCCTCGGTCACCGAGCAGGAGCGGGACACCGCCTACTGCGCCGCCTGCGACCTGTCGCTGCACCAGGCGTTCGCGCGCGGCACGTGCGCGCACTGCGCGGCCGACAGCGACGGCGAGATCTGCGAGGCGTGCGGGCGGCCCAACGAGACCAAGGACCTGGTCGACCCGCGCTGCAGGCTCTGCGGCGGCCCCGCCACCACCCGCCCCGAGCGCGCCCTGTGGCTCGACGTGTCCGCCCACGCCGAGCAGCTCGCCCGGTACCTCAAGGACTGCCACACCTCGCCCGACCTGCTCGCCCTGGTCGAGCGCCTGCTGGCCGACGGCCTGCCGCCGTACCGGCTCGCCCGCCGCGCCGACTGGGGCGTCGAGCTGGCGGACGGCCAGCGCGTCGACGCCTGGGTCGACCTCGCGCTGACCTTCCTCGACGCCGCGCGCGCCGAGACCGAGCAGGACGGCCCCGCCAAGATCACCCTGTTCCTCGGCTACGACAACAGCTTCTTCTACGCCGTGCTCCTGCCCACCGTGGCCTTCGCCGCCGGACTGGCCGAGCACCTGCCCGCCGCCTTCGTCACCAACCAGTTCCTGCACCTGGACGACGCGAAGTTCTCCACCAGCCGGGGCCACGCCATCTGGGCCGACCCCGCGCTGGCCGAGGCCGGCGCCGACGCCGTGCGCCTCGCGCTGCTGCGCAACGCCCCCGAGGGCCGCGTCACCCGGATCACCCAGGAGCGGGCCGCCCTGCTCGCGCAGGACCCGCTCCACCTGGCCGCGCAGGAGTGGCTGGCCGGGTTCGCCAGGGTCGGCGACGGGGCGGTGCCCGGCACCGGGGCGTGGACCGACGCGCACCGCGAGTTCTACCGCGCCCTCAACCTCACCACCCGGCAGCTCGACGGGCTGCTGATCCCCGAGTCGTTCAGCGCGCGCGGCTACGTCCGCCTGCTGGAGGCCTTCGTGGAGCGCGCCGCCGAGTTCCGGGCGACCGAGGAGCCGCTGCGCGCGGTGCCCTCGCTGGCCGAGGAGGCGCGCACCAGCCTGGCCCTGGACTACCTGGCCGCCAAGGCGTTCGCCGCGCTGGCCTGGCCGATCACCCCCGACCTCGCCCTGCGGACCTGGCGGTGGCTCGGGCTGCCCGGCGAGCCGGTGCGCGAGGCGGACTGGTCGTTCCTGCCCGGCGGCACGCGCGTCACCTCGCCCGCCCCGCTGGACGGGCGGCCGTGAGCGCGCCCGAGCGCCCGGACGTCGTGGTGGTGGGCGCCGGGATCACCGGCGCCTCCATCGCGCGGCACCTGGCCGCCGCGGGCGCCTCCGTCGTCGTGCTCGAACGCGGGCTGCCCGCCTCCGGGGCCACCGGCCGCTCCGGCGGCATGGTGCGCGCCTACGACCCCGACCCGGCGATCGCCGAGCTGGCCCTGCCCAGCCTCGCCGTCTACCGCGACCCCGCGAACTGGGCGTCCGGGCGGTCCCCGCTGCGCGCCGTCGGCTCGGTGACCGCCGCCGACCCGGCCCTGGAGCCGGAGCTGCGCGCCGAGGCCGCGCGGATCACCGCCGCGCTGGGCGGCCCCGCGCACGTGGTCGCGGGCCCCGACGAGGCGGCGGGCGTCCGGCTCGCGGGCGGCATCGCGCTGGTCGAGCCCGAGGCGGGCTGGGTGGACCCCGCCGAGGTCACCGCGGACTGGCTGGCCCAGGCCCGCGCCCTCGGCGCCTCGGTGCGCGAGGGGACGCCCGTGCGCGCGGTCACCGCGCGCGGCGGGCGCCCCGTCGTCCACACCGACGACGGCGAGCTGCGCGCCGGGACCGTCGTCGCCGCCACCGGCCCGTGGGCGGCCGACCCCGTTCCGGGGCTGCGGACCGCGCACCCGGTGCGGGCGCGCTCGATCCAGGTCAGCGTCGTGCGGCGGGAACCGGGCGCGCCGCCCCACGCGACCTTCGTCGACCTGAGCACCGGCCGCTACGCCAAGCCGGTCGGCGCGGACCGCACCCTCCTGGGGATGCCCCACCTGGTGTGGGACTGCCCCTTCGACGCCCCCGCGGACCCCGCGCACGAGCGGGCCACCACCACCGCGCTCGCCGCCCACCTCCCGTGGGTCGCCCTGGCCGCCCACGTGGCGACCACCCGCGCCACCGACGCCTACGGCGAGCCCGCGCACGGGCCGTCCGGCCTGCTGGAGAGCACCGGCGTGCCGCACGCCTGGTCGGTGCGCGGCTGGAACGGCGGCGGCGTCAAGACCGCCCCCGAGGCCGGTCGCCGCATCGCCCTGGCGTGCCTGTCCGAAGCCCGCGTCGCCTGACGGCGGCGCACACCCCCCACCCCCACGGCATCAGAGGTGCTCCATGCCCGACGCAGCCGCTCCACCGCTCGCCGCCGCCCCCGACCGGGCCGACCCCGCGCCCCGCTGCCACGACGTGCTGGGCATCGGCTTCGGCCCCGCGAACCTGTCGCTGGCCATCGCCTTCGAGGAGGAGGGCCACGAGCTCGACGCCCGCTTCCTGGAGGCCAGGCCCGGCCCGTCCTGGCAGAGCGCGATGATGCTCGACGGCTCGGACATCCAGAACCACCCCGTGCGCGACCTGGTGTCGCTGCGCAACCCGCGCAGCCGCTACAGCTTCATCAACTACCTGTTCGAGAACGGCAGGCTGCTGGAGCACCTCAACGTCCCGCTGGAGTTCCCGCTGCGCAAGGACTACGCGCGCTACGTCTCCTGGGCCGCGAGCCACTTCAGCAGCCAGGTCGACTACGGCACGCACGTCACCGGCGTCGCGGTCGAGCGCGACGACGAGGACCGCCGGGTCTACGCCGTCACCACCTCCACCGGGCAGGTCCACCGGGGGCGGTCGCTGGTGATCGGCACCGGCCGGGCCCCCTACGTGCCCGAGCCGTTCGACGCCGTCGACTCCCCGCGCGTGTTCCACCTGACCCGGTACCTGCCCGCGCTGGAGCGGCTCGCCGAGCTCGACGTCGCCCACGACGGCGACCGGTCGCCGCTGTCCGTCGTGGTCGTCGGCGGCAGCCAGAGCGCCGTGGAGCTGACCCTCGACCTCGCCCGGCGCTTCCCGCGCGCCACCGTGACCACGCTGGTGCGGTCGCTGACGCTGCGGCTCAAGGACACCAGCCCGTTCAGCGAGGAGGGCTACTTCCCCGGCTTCACCGACTACTACTACCGCGCCCCGCGCGAGCGCAAGGACGCCATCGACTCGTACATGCGGCTGACCAACTACTCCTCCGCCGACGGCGACGTGCTGCGCGAGCTGTACCGGCTCATCTACGAGCAGCGCCTGGACGAGGACCAGCGGGTGTTCGTCAGCGGCAGCCGCCAGGTGCGCTCGCTGGAGGTGCGCGAGGACGGCGTCCACCTGGCCGTCGAGGAGCTGAACACGGGGGAGCGCGAGGAGCACCGGGCCGACTTCGTGGTGCTGGCGACCGGGTTCCGCGACCTCGGGCCCGGCGCCCACCAGGAGCGGGTGCCCGCCCTGATGCGCGAGGTCGCCGACGGCTTCGCCTTCGACGAGCACGGCTACCTGTCGGTGGGCCAGGACTACGAGGTGCGGCCGGTGGAGCCGGACACGCCCGCGCTGTTCCTCAACGGCCTGTGCGAGTCCAGCCACGGCATCGGCGACGCCGGGTCGTTCAGCCTGCTGTCGCTGCGGGCCAAGGTCATCGCGGACGGCCTGCGGAAGCGCCTGTCGTGACCGGGCCCGCCGCGGTTGCCGGGGGCGCGCGGCGGATCGCGGCGCACCTGTCCGGCGGCGTCCTCGGGGCCGCGATGCTGGTCATGCCGCCGGTCGTGGCGGCGCTGACCGGCGGGCGGGCCCCGCTGGTGTGGGCGGCGCACGTCGCGCTCGGTGGCGCGGTCGCCCTGGTGCTGGCCGAGCTGGTCAGGGCGCGCGTGCCGCCCGCCGCGCTGGCGGGCGCGGTCGGCGCGCTGCTCGGGCCCTGGGCGGCGCGGGTGGTGGACGGGGTGTTCGCCGTCGCCTTCACGGCGGGGCAGGCGGCCATCGCCTGGTTCGCCGCGACGTGCCTGCTCGCGGCCCCCGGCGGCGCGCTGCCGGAGCCCGGCGTCGACGTGCTGCTGGTCGCGCTGGCGGTCCTCGTGGTGGCCGTGCTCGCCGCGCTCAGCCCGTTCCCGCCGCCGCCGTCCGCGCTCCGGCTGCGGCCGTGGGTGACCGGGGCGCTGGCGCTGGCCTGCGTGGTGCTGGGCTGGCCGGGCGCGCCGCAGGCGGGCGCGCACACGCCGTTCGCGCCGACCGGGCTGCCACCCGGCGGCGCGGTGTGGTTGGCGCTGGCGGCGCTGTTCTTCGCGGGTGTCGGCTGGGAGTCGGTGACCTCGGTCGTGCCCGCCGTCGCGGCGGGCGCGCGGCGCACCGCCGGGGGCGTGGCGCTGGGGGTGGCCGCGGTGGCGGTGGTCTACGTCGGGCTGTCGGCGGCGCCCGCCGCCACCACCGCCGCCGAGGTGCCCGGTCCGCTGCGGTGGGCGCTCGCCGTCGCGCTGCTCCTCGTGCTGACCTCCTACTGCTTCACCAACGTGCGCGCCGCCGCCCGGATCACCGCCCGGCTGCACCCGGACTGGCGGCCCGGCCGGGTCGTCGTCGCGGTCGTGGGCCTCGCGTGCTGCGCGTTCGCCTGCGCGGGCGCGCGGGACGGCGCGGTGCCCCTGCTCCTGCTCGGTCCAGCAGCCGCCGCGCTCGTCGGCTACGCCCTGGCGGCGGTGGCCGCCGTGCGCCGCGGCGGGCCCGCGCTGCGGTGCGCGGGGGCCGCCCTGCTGCTCGTGCTCGTCGCCTTCCTCCCGGCGGGCGCGCTGCTCACCGGGTGACCCGCCGCCCTGCCCAGCTCTGCCCTGCCCAGCTCAGCTCTGCCCCTGCCCTGCCTCGCCCTGCCTCGTCCCGTCCTGCCCTGTCCCCGTCCTGCCCCGTCCCGAGGAGAGAAGCCATGGCCACCCCCGCGATCGAGTCCGAGGTCCGCAGCTACAGCAGGAACTGGCCGGTGGTGTTCGACCGCGCGTGCGGCAGCCGCATCGTCAGTGAGGACGGCCGCGCCTACCTGGACTTCTTCGCGGGCGCGGGCGCGCTGAACTACGGCCACAACCACCCCCTGCTCAAGCGGGCGCTGCTCGACTACCTCGAACGGGACGGGGTCGCGCACAGCCTGGACATGCTCACCCGCGCCAAGCGGGAGTTCCTCGCCGAGTTCGCCGAGCGGGTGCTCGCGCCGCGCGGGCTCGACTACCGGGTGCAGTTCACCGGCCCGACGGGCGCCAACAGCGTGGAGGCCGCGCTCAAGCTGGCCCGCAAGGCGACCGGGCGGCAGTCGGTCGTCGCGTTCACCGGCGCGTTCCACGGCATGTCGCTGGGCTCGCTCGCGGTCACCGGCAGCGCCGCCAAGCGCGCGGGCGCGGGCATCCCGCTGGGGCACGTCCACCGCGTGCCCTACGACGGCTTCGCGGGCGGCGCGGTGCCCGGCCTGGTCCTGCTGGACGCGCTGCTGTCCGACCGCAGCAGCGGCGTCGACCTGCCCGCCGCCGTCATCGTCGAGACCGTGCAGGGCGAGGGCGGCGTCAACCCGGCCGGGTCCGCCTGGTTGGCCGACCTCGCGGACCTGTGCGCCCGCAGGGGGGTGCTGCTGATCGTCGACGACATCCAGATGGGCTGCGGGCGCACCGGCCCGTTCTTCAGCTTCGAGTCCGCCGGGATCACCCCGGACGTGGTGTGCCTGTCGAAGTCCCTGAGCGGCTACGGCCTGCCGATGTCGCTGACCCTGTTCCGGCCGGAGCTGGACGTGTGGCAGCCGGGGGAGCACAACGGCACGTTCCGGGGCAGCAACCCGGCGTTCGTGACCGCGACCGCCGCCCTGCGGGAGTTCTGGTCCGACCGCGTGCTGGAGAAGCAGACCACCGAGCGCGGCCTGCTGCTGCAGGAGCGCCTGGGCGCGCTCGCGGTCGCGCACCCGTCGGGCGTGGCGCAGGTGCGCGGCCGTGGCCTGGTGTGGGGCGTGGCGTTCCGGGAGCCGGACGCGGCGCGGCGGGTGGCGGCGGAGGCGTTCGCCAGGGGGCTGCTGGTGGAGACGTCGGGCTCGCTGGACGAGGTGGTCAAGCTCCTGCCGCCGCTGACCTCGACGAACGACGAGCTGGAGGAGGGGCTGGCCGTGCTGGACGAGGCGGTCGCGGCGGTGGTGGGCTGAGCGGGCCGCGCTCCGGGGGCGGGGGCGGACCCGCTCCCGGAGCCGGTCGGGCGCCCGGGGATCGTGCTCGGAGCCGTCCGGGCGCCCGCTCGTGATTCCACTTATTCCTTCAGTGTCGGCCGAAATCAGGCGACCGGGGGCCACAGCTCCCGGACCGCCGCCTCGATCGCGCCCCGGTCGTCCGCGTCCTCGAACGCCCGCCACACGTGCCCGTCCGGCCGGACCAGGGCCGCCGCCACCCCGCTCCACGGCAGGTCGTCCGGCCTCACCCGCGCCGCCGCCACCCCGGCCACCGGGCCGGTCGCGCCGGTCGTCAGCAGCACCGGCGCCCCGGGGTGGAAGTGCTCGAACAGCCCCTCCCGCAGCGGGACCCGCGCCCCCACCGCCGGGCGCCCGGCCGGGTCCGGGTACGCCACGTCCAGTCCCGACAGCTTCGCCGCCAGCGTCTCCACCAGCGCCCGGTCGCCCGCCAGCAGCTCCGAGAGCAGCTTCCGCAGCGCCTGCCCCTCCGGCGACACCCCGGTGATCAGCACCGTCTGCGCCCTGGTGTGCTCCGCCAGTTGCGCGCCCACCGGCCACCGCTCGGCGTGGTAGCCGTCCAGCAGCTCCTCCCCGGCCCGCCCGGTCAGCACCGCCGCCAGCTTCCAGCCCAGGTTCATCGCGTCCTGCACGCCCACGTTCAGCCCCACCCCGCCCGCCGGGAAGTTCCGGTGCGCCGCGTCGCCTGCCAGCAGCACCCGCCCCTCCCGGTAGCGCGCCGCGACCTTGGTGGCGTTGCCGAACCGCGACAGCCACGAGGGGGAGTGCGCCCCGAAGTCGGTGCCCGCGACGCGCCGGGCGACCGCGCGCAGCCCGTCCAGGGTCAGCGGCTCGCGCCCGGCGCGGGGGTCGTAGCCGACCAGCCTGACCCGGCCGTCCGGCAGCGGCGCGGCCATGAGGGCGCCGTGCTCGTTGTGCCAGCTCGCGCCGGGGGCTGGCGGGTCGGTCAGCAGCACGTCGCCGAGGAACCCGAAGTGCGTGGACTCGGTGCCGGGGAACTCGATCCCGGCTGCCGCGCGCACCGCGCTGCCCGCCCCGTCCGCGCCCACGACGTGCTCGGCGCGCACGTCCGGCCGCCCGGCGACGCGGAGCACGACCCCGTCGGCGTCCTGGTCCAGCCCGGTCACCTCGTGCCCGCGCAGCACCTCCACGCCCAGCGCCCGCGCCCGCTGCTCCAGCAGGTGCTCGGTCCGCGCCTGCGGCTGGGTGAGCAGGAACGGGAACGGGGTGGGCAGGCCGCTGAAGTCCAGGCGGGTCGGCAGCATCCCGAAGTGCCAGCCGGGCGTGCGACCGCCGTCGCGCAGGAACCCGTCCTCGACCCCGCGCAGCGCCAGCACCTCCAGGGTGCGGGGGTGCAGCCCGAGCGCCTTGGAGTGCGGCGACCGCTCCGGCTCGCGCTCCAGCACGACCGGGCGCGCCCCGCCCAGCGCCAGCTCGGCCGCCAGCCACAGCCCGACCGGCCCGGCGCCGACCACGACGACCCTGCCCGAGGAATTCATAGTAACGAACCTCCAGTGAATGTAGGTGCGCTACTGTAGATCCTGTGGAGACCCGTGGCTACACCTCCCCCCTCCGCGAGGAGGCGGCGGCCCGAACCCGCGAGCGGGTGCTGCGCGCCGCCGCCGAGCTGTTCGCCGAGGGCGGGTACGCGCGCACCAGCGTGGCGGCGATCGCGCGCGCCGCCGGGGTCGCGGTGAACACCGTGTACACCAGCGTCGGCGGCAAGTCCGCGCTGCTCCTGGCCATGGTCGACGACGGCGTCGCGGACGAGGCGGTCCGCGCGACCACCGCCGCGCTGACGTCCGCGACCAGCGCCGCCGAGGTGCTGCGCCTGGTCGCGCGGGGCACCTCGGTGACCAGGGACCGCCGGGAGCTGACGCTGTCCGTGCTGCTGGACAACCGGGACGCGCACCCCGACGTCGCCGAGGCCGCGCGGGTGGCCGAGGCCGAGGTCAGGGCGCGGTTCGCGGAGGCGGCGGACCGGATGCTGGAGCTGGGCGGGCTGCGCGAGGGGGTGGGGGGCGAGGAGCTGCGGCGGGCGCTGTGGTTCTACTTCGGCTTCCCGGCGTGGCGGGTGGTGCGGGCGGAGGGCCTGTCCTGGGACGACGGCGCGGCGTGGCTGTGCGGCCAGGCGTCGGACTCGCTGCTGGCCCGCTGACCTTCCGGGGGAGCCGGTCCGTCCGTGGTGGACAATGGCCGGGTCTTTCCGAGCGGAACGGGTGGTGCTGGTGCGCGCGCAGGTCGAGGTCGTCGGGATCGGCGCCGGGGACCCCGGTCACGTCACGGTGGCGGCGGTGGACGCCCTGCGCCGCGCCGACGTGGTGTTCTTCCTGGACAAGCCGGGGGAGGCGCGCGAGCTGTCCGACCTGCGCGAGGCCATCCTGGCCACCCACGTCCCCGGCGGCGGCTACCGCGTGGTCCGCGCCGAGGACCCGCCCAGGGACCGCGCCGCCGACGGCTACGCCGACGCGGTGGTGGACTGGCGGGTGCGGCGGGCCGACGTGTGCGAGCGGCTGATCGCGGAGCACCTGGGGGAGGGCGAGGTCGGGGCGTTCCTGGTGTGGGGCGACCCGGCGCTGTACGACAGCATCATCGCGGTCGTGGAGGACGTCCGGGCGCGCGGCACGACGGAGTTCGACGTGCGGGTGATCCCCGGCATCAGCAGTGTCTCCGCGCTGGCGGCCAGGCACGCGACGACGCTGAACCAGGTGGCGGGCGCGGTGCAGATCACCACCGGCAGGCGCCTGGCGGCCGGGTGGCCGCAGGACGCGGACGACGTGGTGGTGATGCTGGACGCCCGCAACGCGTTCCTGGAGCACCAGGACGAGCCGGGCGTGACGATCCACTGGGGCGCGTACGTGGGCACCGAGGACGAGATCCTGATCGCCGGGCCGCTGGCGGAGGTCGCGGAGCGGATCGTGGAGACGCGGGAGCGCGCGCGGGCGGAGAAGGGCTGGATCATGGACACCTACCTGCTGCGCCGCACGCGCTGACCGGGCGGGTCGGGGGCGCGACGGGCCTCGGCGCCCGTCGCGCTCGGCGCCCGTCGCGCTCAGCGCCCGTCCTGCTCGGCCAACCGCTGGTCCGCCAGCTCCACCGTGGCCCGCGCGAACGCCCGGATGCGGGTCCGCAGGACCACCCGCTCCTCCTCGTCCGCCCGCTCCCACTCCGCGCACAGCAGCAGCGCGCCCGCGACCGACGTGCTGTCCGGGGTCGAGTCCCAGCGGTCCCACAGGTCGTACATGCCCTCGCACGGGCCGACCTCGCCGCGCAGCGCCACGCCCGCCACCTTGCGGGTGAGCGCCCACTCGAAGCGGTACCAGTCGACCGCGGGCAGGCCGAGGTCGTCGAGCGCGGCCCTGAGCAGGGCGTTCGCCGTCTCGTCGGACACCTCGCCCGGCGACTGGCAGGCCAGGTCCACCACGTGCGGGGTGTCGACCCCGGCGAGCACGAGGTCGCAGGCCAGGCGCACCGCGACCCGACCGTCGATCGCGTGCCGACCCGGCGCGCTGGCCTCGCGGTTGGCCTCGACCACGCGGGTCAGCAGTTCGGGCGGGAGCTCGCGCAGTCTGGTGGGGAGTTCGTCCACAGTGGGCATTACAGGCGATCGCCCCAGTGATCACCAGCGGTTTCGCGGAACTGGCCGAGTGCGTCCCACGACACCGCGCCGACCCCGCTCACGCACCGCGCCGGGACGCTCGCGCAGGGTCGGGAAAGCGCGCGGCCCCCGTCCCCGCCGTCGGGAACGGGGACCGCGCGCCCCTGGGGTCACGAGACCCCGGTCAGACGCCGATGTCGCCCTGGGGCCCCACCGCTCTGCTGCTTGCCGCTGGAGTTCACGACGACGTTGCCGGTCCAGCCGATGCCGAACGACTTGTTGTTCTCCGCCAGCACGTTCCAGGACGCGGTCAGGTTCGTGGTGTCCTTGCGGTTGTCGATCAGACCGTCGTTCATCCGCGTGATCGTGTTGTGGTCGATCCAGACCTTGTTCGAGCTGTCGATCTGGATGCCGTGTCCTTGATCCCGGCCACGCCCAGGCCCTGCCCGGCGTCCTCGTTCGACAGGCACAACCCGCTGGCCACGGTCACCAGCTGGGAGGTCCCGGACCCGGACCCGCGCAGCGCCCACTGCTGCACGGCCCCGTTCCAGCAGTCCCACTGCGCGACCGGCGCGCCGTTGGCGGTGTTGTCGTGCCCGCTCTTGTTAACGCTCACATTCGATTCGCGCACCCTCGTCCTCTCGCAGGCGTCGTCGCCCGCCGCGCCCGCGCAGGGGCGGGAGCGGCGACCGCGCAGACACCGGCGAGCGCGCGGCCATAACAGCTTTCGCGCGAAGAGAGCCGAACGGCGGAAGTCCTGCGTCCCTTCAGCTCACTCGCGGAAGGGGTTGTTCTCCGCGAACCCGTCCAGCAGCGACGCGAGCAGGTCGCGCGCGAAGTCCCGCACCGGCGGCACCAGGATGATCAGAGCCACCAGCAGCGCCGCGTACAGCGCGCACCCGCCGCTCCTGCGCTTCGAGGCCACCGCCCACCTCCCGAGTTCGATCCCGCCCCTATACAACCACCCACCGCTGCTCCTTCACCCGTGCCGGGGTCACCCGGTGGAGCGAGGGTTTGGGGCGGGTTCCGTCGCTCGGACCGGTCTACTTCCCCGGTCGGACCGGCGACCTCCCGCCTCCCGGTGGACATTGCTCCACGTAGGGGTACCCGAGTCGAACGGGAGTTGACCCATGCCCGCTGCACGGGGCGCGCACCGCTTCGCGGTGGTCGCGGCGATCGCGCTGCTCGTCCTCGGCGTCCTGTGGTGGGACGTGCCGGGCGTGCTGCGCGCGGTCGGCACCGGTTCGATCACCGGACAGGCGTACGTGGACGCGAACGACGACGGCGTCCGGCAGGGCGGTGAGACCGCGCTGGCCGACCTGCCCGTCCGGCTCACCGGCAGGCGCGACAGCTGCCCGGTGGGCGAGCAGCCCGACTGCGCGGCGTCCGCGACCACGACCACGTCCGCGACCGGCGAGTTCGCCTTCACCGGCTTGGAGGCGGGCCTGTACTCGGTCACCGCCGCCCGGCCCGCCGGGTACGCCGACGGCAAGTCCGCGGCGGGCGCGGCGGGCGGCTCGGTGAGCGCCCCGAACCAGATCAGCGGCATCCGGGTCGACAGCGGCGCGTCCGCCACCGGGTACTCGTTCGGCATGAGGATCGGGGCCGTCACCGGCACCGCGTGGGTGGACAACAACGCCAACGGCACGATCGAGGACGACGAGCACGAGTGGCTGGAGGACGTGACCGTCACGCTCGTGAAGCCCGACGAGACCCCGGTCGCGACCACGACCACCTCCACCACCGGCAACTACAGCTTCGACGCCGTCCTGCCCGGTGACTACGTCGTGCGGGCGACGCTGCCCGCGGGCTACGGCGCGGCCTCGCCCACCTCGGTGCCGTTCGCGCTGGCGTCCGGGCAGGGCAGGCACGTGGACTTCTCGATGGTCAAGGGCGCGCTGGGCGACTTCGTGTGGCTCGACGCCGACCGCGACGGGCTCCAGGGGACCGGTGAGGACGGGGTGCCCGGCATCGCCGTCGAGCTGCACCGCGCACCGGGCGGGGTCGTCGACAGCCAGCTCACCGACGCCAACGGCGAGTACTACTTCGTGGGGCTGGACGAGGGCACGTACTTCATCCGAGTGGTCAAGCCGACCGGAACGGTGTTCACCCAGCGCGACAAGTCCGCCACGGTCGGGTCGCACGTCGACGCGGACGGGTACTCGTCACCGGTCGAGATCAAGGTCGAGAACAGCGGGATCACCCAGGACATGACCCTGGACGCGGGCTTCTACGAGCTCGCGCCGGGCGAGACCCCGCCGACCACGACCACGACCGCTCCGACGACGACCACCACGACACCGACCACCACGACGACGCCGCCGAGCACGACCACCACCACGCCGACACCGACCACCACACCGACGACGACCACCACACCGACGACGACCACGGGCCCGACGACCACGACTGGCGCGACCACCTCCACCACGTCGCCCACCACGACCGCCCCCACCACGTCCACCACCACGACCCCGCCGCGCACCGACCTGGGCGTGCAGTTCGCCGTGGACAACCCGAAGCCCGCCGTGGGCGACAAGGTCACGTTCACCACCGTGGTCGTCAACCGGGGCACCACGCCGGTGGAGGGCTCGCGCGTGACGATCACCCTGCCGGACGGCCTGCGCCCCGAGACCGGGACAGGTCAGAACCTGCGCAGGGCGCTGCTGGCCCAGTCCGGCTGGACCTGCCAGGCGACCGGCCGGCAGCTGGTCTGCGCGAACCCGGCCACCGTCCAGCCGGGCGCCTCGTTCGAGCCGCTGACCGTGGTGACGACCGCGACGGCCCCGGTCCTGCCGCAGGCGACCACGGTCGCGGTGGCCCTGTACGACGGCACCCCCGACGACAACCCGGACAACGACGGCACGACCCCGGTCCTCGCCACCCCGAGCACGACCGCTCCGACCCCCGGTGTGGTGACCGAGCTGCTCCCGACCCGGCAGCCCTCCACGACCCCCCTGGCCACCACGGGCCGCCCGGCGCACGCGCTCCTGCTGACGGCCCTGGTCCTGATGGTCCTGGGCGCGGGCCTGCTGGTCACCACCCGCAAGCCCGCCACCGGAGGCCGCCACCGCGCGGCGCGCCGCAGCGACTGACCGGCCTCTCCGCACCACCACGCGGGCGCCGCACCTGAACCGGGTGCGGCGCCCGCGCTGCCGCGCCCCGTGCCCTCCCTCCCCGCCGGCACCCCCGGCGCGCGGAGCAACCGCCGCGCCGACCCGCGGCCCAGCCCCGGACGCCGGGCGAGCGCTTTCCCGACCCCGTCCGGCGCAGTTCGCCCACGCCGGGCAACCTCCGAGCCTGCCGGGGGAGTGCCATCCGCGACGACGTCCCGCCCAGGGGCGTCGCGTGAGCGGAGGAGAACACATGCCTCTCCGGAGATCGCTCTCCGCCGGGGTGGTGGCGGCGGTCGTGGCAGCGGTGCTCACCGCCTCCACGGCTGCGGCGGGCCCCAAGGCCGGTCGGGACGCGCCGGGCGCCACCGCGACCAGCACCACCGCGACCAGCACCACCCCGACCGACGGCCACCGGGCGCACGGCGTGGTGACCCTCCTGACCGGCGACGTCGTCACCGTCGACGGCGACGACGTCCGGGTCACCCCCGGCGCGGGCCGGGAGGAGATCGTGTTCCACCGCTCCGGCTTCCGGGACGCCCTGCACGTGATTCCCTCCGACGTGGCGGCGGACGTCGCCTCGGGCAGGCTGGACCGCGCCCTGTTCGACGTCGCAGGCCTGATCGCCCAGGGCTACGACGACGCCCGCACCGACCACCTGCCGCTGATCGTCACCGGCGCGCCCGACGCCGTCCGCCCCGCCGGGGACGCGGTGCGCGAGCTGCCCAGCGTCGACGGCTACGCGCTCGACGCCCCCAAGTCCCGCCCGCTGCCCGCCTCCGCCGTCGATCAGGTCCCCGGCCGGATCTGGTTGGACGCCAAGGCCCGCGCCACCCTGGACCGCACCGCCGCCCAGATCGGCGCGCCCGCCGCGTGGGCCTCGGGCCTGACCGGCGCGGGCGCCAGGGTGGCGGTCCTGGACACCGGGGTCGACGCGGCCCACCCGGACCTGGCGGGCGCGGTCGTGGAGTCCGCGAACTTCGGCGACAGCGCCGACGCGGGCGACCGCAACGGCCACGGCACGCACGTCGCCTCCACCATCACCGGTTCCGGCCGGTACCGGGGGATCGCGCCGGACGCGGGGATCCTCAACGGCAAGGTCCTGGACGACCGCGGCAGCGGCGCCTACTCGTGGATCATCGCCGGGATGGAGTGGGCCGCGGCCCGCGCCGACGTGGTCACCATGAGCCTGGGCGCCCCCGCGAGCGAGGACGACCCGCTGGCCCGCGCGCTCGACCGGCTCACCGCCGAGACCGGCGCGCTGTTCGTGGTCGCGGCGGGCAACTCCGGTCCGCACGCCGCCACGGTCCGCAGCCCCGGCGCCGCGGCCTCCGCGCTGACCGTGGGCGCGGTCGACCGGGACGACGTGCTGGCCCCGTTCTCCTCGCACGGCCCCAACGCCGACGAGCGCGTGCTCAAGCCGGACATCACCGCGCCCGGCGTCGACGTCGTGGCGGCCGAGGCGGGCACGCCGGGCGGGCACGTCGCCATGTCCGGCACCTCGATGGCCGCCCCGCACGTCGCGGGCGCCGCCGCGGTCCTGGCGCAGCAGCACCCGGACTGGCGGGCCCAGCAGCTCAAGGCCGCCCTGATGGGCACGGCCGTCGACCCGAAGGGCGCGACCGCCTACGAGCAGGGCGCGGGCCGCGTCGACCTGGCCCGAGCCACCACCACCCCGCTCCAGGCCGACCCGCCGTCGCTGGGCCTGGGGACCCTGCGCTTCCCGCACGACGACGGCGAGCAACCACCCCCGCGCACCGTCACCTACCGCAACACCGGGGACCAGTCGGAGGAGGTCGCGCTGACCGCCGTCCTGCGCGACCCCTCCGGCGCCGAGCTCCCCGGCGCGGTCTCGGTGTCCCCGGCGTCGGTCACCGTCCCGGCGGGCGGCTCCGCCGAGGTCGTCGTCACCACCGCCCTGCCCGCCGACTCGCCGCTCGGCGCGTACAGCGGCGTGCTGCTCGCGGGCGACGACGTGCGCGTCCCGATCGGGCTGACCCGTGAGCCGGAGATGCGCGACCTGCCGATCCGGGTGCTCGACCACGAGGGCGGGCCCGCGCGGAGGTACGCGTCCTGGCTGCTCAACACCGCCACCGGCGACCAGTACTGGCCGTACGACCCGTCCGGCTCCACCACCGTCCGGCTGCCCGTCGGCGACTACCTGATGTCCACGATGGTCTCCCTGGACGAGAAGACCACCCTGTTCGTCGAGCCCGCCCTGCGGATCGGCGCCTCCTCGGTGCTGGAGCTGGACGCCCGGCGCGGCGTGCCTGCGCGGGTCGCGCTGGACGAACCCGGCGCGGTCCCCGCCATGGTCGGCGCGTTCCTCTCCATGGACGTGCTGGGCGGGCGGGCGCGCACGAGCGGCTTCGGCTACGACCCCGAGAACGTGCTCTTCGTGCCGTCGGACACCACCTCCGAGGCGGCCGAGACCACCCTGGAGCACGCGCTGGTCCCACCCGAGGGGTTCACCGGCCTGCCCTACCAGTACGCGCTGAAGTGGGCCGTCGAGGGCGGTGTTCCGCACGACCTGAGCCGGGAGTTCCACAAGCGGGACCTGGCGCACGTGAACGCCACCGCGGCCTCCGCGGGCAGCGGGACCGTGGTGCGGCACCAGTTCCTCACCGAGCTGGCCACGCCGCACGCGATCCTGCTGCACTACAGCCCGGACGTGCCGTGGCGGCACGGGACGGAGCTCCGCTCCGAGCAGGGCGGCAGCGGCAGGGGCTTCCAGGAGCAGGCGAAGGACGTGGTCTACCGCAAGGGCCAGGTGCTGGACGAGTCCTGGTACCGGGGTGTGCTCGGCCCGGCGTTCCCGGAGGTCGGCGAGGGGGACCTGCCCCACGCCGCCCGCCGGGGTGACCGGTTCCTCTACCGGGTTCCGCTGTTCACCGACCAGAGCGCCAACCACCGGGGCGGTCGGGACCACATCACCGAGCGCGTCCTGCTCACCCGCGACGGGGAGGTGCTGCTGGACGAGCTGCGGCAGGCCGGGCACCTGCTGGCGCAGCTGCCCGAGACCGCGGGGGACTACGAGCTGAGCGTCGACGCGGCAGGCGGCGCCGGGTTCGACCTGTCCACGCGGGTGAGCGCGAAGTGGCGCTTCCACTCCGAGCGGACCCTGGCGGAGGAGGCGGCGCCGCTGCTGGCGGTGCGGTTCGCGCCTGACCTGGACCAGCGCAACCGGGCGCCGCGCGGCCGGGTCACGATCCCGGTGTCCGTGCAGCGCAACGGGAGCGCGGACGTGTCGGACGTGCGCAGGCCGGGCGTGGGGGTCTCGTACGACGACGGCAGGACCTGGCGGGCGGCCCCGGTGAGCGGCCGGGACGGCGAGTGGTCGGTGACGACCGCGAGCCCGCCGGGGGCGATGTTCGCGTCGCTGCGGGCGTCCACTTCGGACTCGTCCGGGAACTCGGTGGAGCAGACCGTGATCCGGGCGTACGCGTTGCGCTGACACCGCCGCGGCGCGACGCGGGGGAAAGAGCGCGGCCCCCGGCGGAGAGCACTCCGCCGGGGGCCGCGTCCGATCACCGGGGGCGATCAGACCAGGTCGTACCGGTCCAGGTCCATGACCTTGGACCACGCGGCGGCGAAGTCGCGGGCGAACTTCTCCTTCGCGTCGTCGCTCGCGTACACCTCGGCGACCGCGCGCAGCTCCGAGTTCGAGCCGAACAGCAGGTCCACGCGGCTGCCGGTCCACCTGACCTCGCCGGTGGCGCGGTCGTGGGCGGCGTAGGTGCCGTCACCGGCGGCGGCGGGCTTCCACTCGACCGCCATGTCCAGCAGGTTCACGAAGAAGTCGTTCGTGAGGGTCTGCGGCGCGGTGGTGAGCACGCCCAGCTCCGACTGGCCCTGGTTGGCGCCCAGCACGCGCAGACCGCCGACCAGCACGGTCATCTCCGGCGCGCTCAGGTCCAGCAGGTTCGCCCGGTCCAGCAGCAGGTACTCGGCGGGCAGCTTGTGGCCGGGGCGCAGGTAGTTGCGGAAGCCGTCGGCGGTCGGCTCCATCGCGGAGAACGACTCGACGTCGGTCTGCTCCTGCGAGGCGTCCGCGCGGCCCACGGTGACCGGCACGTGCAGGTCCAGGCCCGCGTCCTTGGCGGCCTGCTCGACGGCGGCCGAACCGGCCAGCACGATCAGGTCGGCCAGCGAGACCTTCTTGCCGCCGGTCTGCGCCGAGTCGAAGGCCTCCTTGATCTCCTCCAGCTTCTGCAGCACCTTCGCCAGCGACTCGGGGTCGTTGGCCTCCCAGCCGCGCTGCGGCTCCAGGCGCACGCGGGCGCCGTTCGCGCCACCGCGCTTGTCGCTGGCGCGGAACGTCGAGGCCGACGCCCACGCCGCCGACACCAGCTGCGAGATCGACAGGCCGGAGTCGAGGACGCGGCGCTTGAGCTCGGCCACGTCGTCGGCGTCGACCAGCTCGTGCTCGACCACCGGCAGGCGGTCCTGCCAGAGCAGCTCCTCCTGCGGCACCAGCGGGCCGAGGTAGCGCTGGATCGGGCCCATGTCGCGGTGGGTCAGCTTGAACCAGGCGCGGGCGAACGCGTCGGCGAACTCGGCCGGGTTCTCGTAGAAGCGGCGCGAGATCTTGCCGTACTCCGGGTCCTCGCGCAGCGCGATGTCCGAGGTCAGCATGGACGGCGCGCGGTTGAGCTCACCGGACTCCGGGTCCGGCACGGTGCCCTGCGCGGCGTTGTTCTTCGGCTTCCACTGCCAGGCGCCCGCCGGGCTCTTGGTGACCTCCCACTCGTAGGTGAAGAGGTTGTGGAAGAACCAGTTGCTCCACCGGGTCGGCGTGGGGGTCCAGGTGACCTCCAGGCCGCTGGTGATCGTGTCGCGGCCACGGCCGGAGCCGAAGGTGTTCTTCCAGCCCAGGCCCTGCTCCTCCAGCGAGGCGCCCTCGGGCTCGGGGCCGACGTGGACGTTCGGGTCGGCGGCGCCGTGGGTCTTGCCGAAGGTGTGGCCGCCCGCGATGAGGGCGACGGTCTCCTCGTCGTTCATCGCCATGCGGCCGAACGTCTCGCGGATGTCGCGGGCCGAGGCCAGCGGGTCCGGGTTGCCGTTGGGGCCCTCGGGGTTGACGTAGATCAGGCCCATCTGCACGGCGGCGAGCGGGTTCTCCAGCTCGCGGTCGCCGGTGTAGCGCTCGTCGCCCAGCCAGGTGCGCTCGGGGCCCCAGTACACGTCCTGGTCGGGCTCCCACACGTCCGCGCGGCCACCGGCGAAGCCGAAGGTCTTGAAGCCCATGGTCTCCAGCGCGCGGTTGCCCGCGAAGATCATCAGATCGGCCCAGGAGATCTTGCGGCCGTACTTGCGCTTGACCGGCCACAGCAGGCGGCGCGCCTTGTCCAGGTTCCCGTTGTCCGGCCAGCTGTTCAGCGGCGCGAACCGCTGCATCCCGGCGCCCGCGCCGCCGCGGCCGTCGTGGGTGCGGTAGGTGCCCGCGCTGTGCCAGGCCATGCGGATCATCAGCGGGCCGTAGTGGCCGAAGTCCGCGGGCCACCAGTCCTGCGAGGTGGTCAGCAGGGCGTCCACGTCGGCGGCCAGCGCGTCCAGGTCGAGCGTGGCGAACTCGGCCGCGTAGTCGAAGTCGCCGCCCATGGGGTCGGCCACGGGGGAGTGCTTGCGCAGGATGGCGAGGTTGAGCTGGTTGGGCCACCAGTCGCGGTTGCTCCCGCCCTCGGTCGGGTGCGAGAAGCGGCCGTGGGCGACGGGGCAGCCGCCCGCCTCCTCGACGTTCATGTCACCGACGACGGCGTTGGGGCTGTCGGACACAGGAGATCCTTCCGGGAGCGGGAACAGCGGTCGAACGGGGGGTGGTGCGGTGTTCGTGCGGTGTTGTGGTGGGGCGGCGGTGGCTCAGCGCGTGGAGGCGCAGTCGGGGCACAGGCCCCGGTAGACCACCTCGGCCTCGTCGATGACGAAGCCGTGGGAGTTCGAGGCGGTGAGGCAGGGGGCCTGGCCGACCGAGCAGTCCACGTCGGCTATGGCCCCGCAGGCCCGGCACACGACGTGGTGGTGGTTGTCGCCGACGCGGGCCTCGTACCGCGCGACCGAGCCGGGCGGCTCGATGCGGCGCAGCAGGCCCGCGCCGGTGAGCGCGCGGAGCACGTCGTACACGGCCTGGTGCGACACGGCGCCGAGCGCCCCCCGGACCACGCCGATGATCGAGTCGGTGTCGGCGTGGGGGTGGGCGTGCACCGCGGACAGCACGGCGATCCTCGGCGCGGTGACCCGCAGCGAGGCGTCGCGGAGCAGTTGCTGGAACTCGGCGGACGTGGGCACGCAGAGGAGTGTGGCGGAAAGAGTGGAACTAATCAAGTATTGGACTGCTTACGCTGTTCGGGGGTTGCCTGTTGGAGATCTTCGCGCGGCGCGCCGCAGTACTGCGGTGACGGTTGCGGCCCGCGCGACGACAATCCCGCCGTGTCCTCAACGCCCGCTCCCGTCCCGCAGGGCGGTTCGGTCACGAACAGCATGACCGGTTCCCACGTGCGAGGCTCGGTCGTCCAGGCCGGTTGGGTCGGGCAGGTGAACATCAGCCACCCGGCCGGGCCTTCTCCCGTGGATGTGGCGAAATCCCTCGAGCGGACCCTGCGCGACCGGACGCCTGGAGGCCTGGTCGACCCGACAGATCCGGGCAGGCTGCCGGTGCGGCTGCCCCGCGAGTCCGCCGTGCGAGCGCTTGTGGAGCGGTTCACGGCGAGCAGATTCCTGGTCGTGCGGGGCGAGCCGGGGGTCGGCAAGTCGGCCCTGGCGCTGTCCGCCGTCGACGAGGCGCGCGCCTGCGGGGGTGAGGTCGTGCTGCTGAGCCTGGCCGACCTCCCGGACCGGCCGCTCGACGTCCCGGCGGTGCTCGGCTGCGCGTTGGACGACCTGCTCGAGTTGCCCGCATCACCCGTGCGGTTGCTGGTCGTCGACGGCGCCGAGGACGTGCAGCGCGGCAAGGCCGACACCTTGGTCGCCCTGACCCGCGCCGCGCACCGCGCCCGCCTGGGTGTGGTGGCGC
Source organism: Actinosynnema pretiosum (assembly GCF_002354875.1). Lineage (GTDB taxonomy): Bacteria > Actinomycetota > Actinomycetes > Mycobacteriales > Pseudonocardiaceae > Actinosynnema > Actinosynnema auranticum. The sequence continues at coordinate 4,931,729 of NZ_CP023445.1, read as the reverse complement.
TGTGCCGCGACGACGCCGCGCCGGACGTCCTGCTCCACCTGCGCGGCGTCGCGGGCGACCTCGCGGGCAGCCCGGTCGACGAGCACGTGGTGGCGCCTCTGGGGGCGGACGAGGTCGACGACCTCGTCACAGCCTTCCCCCGGCTGAGGCCGCTGGCGGGCGCCCAGGGCACCGCGATCCGGCTGGTCCAGCGTCCCGGCCTGGTGCGCATGGTGCTCGCGGGCCTGGGCTCCGGGCAGTCGTCGGCGGACCTGTCCGAGGCCGACGTCTTCCTCGCCGTGTGGCAGCGGTGGGTGCGCTGCGGAGAGGTGCTGGCGGCGGGCAAAGCGACCCCCGACGGCAGGCACCGCGCCCTGCTCGCGCTCGCCGAGAGCGAGGTCACCGGGGTGCGCCCCGACGGGGTGAACGATCCGCTCGCCCTGCCCTCCCTGCGCTCGGACGGCCTGCTCCTGCCGCGGAGGAACGGGTTCCTGGTCCGAGGGCAGGACGAGTTCGCCGACGACACCGTCCGGGACTTCGCCGTCGCGATGTGGCTGATGTCCGAGGGCTTCGACGTGTCGAGCCTGCCCCGCTGGTGCGTGCGCGCGGCCAAGCTCGCGTGCCAGGCCACGCTGGAGGCGGTGGCGCCCAGGGGGCGCGCCGAGGCAGGGCAGGAGCTCTTCCGGTTCCGGGAGCTGTTCGACCGGCTCGCCTGGGACGAGGGCGAGGTGTGGGACGGTCTGCTCTGGGAAGCGGTCGTCACGTCGGGACGGGCGGGACTGCTGCTGAGCGCCGCGACTCGGCGGCTGCTCCACGACGCGGACGGGCTCCGCCAGTTGTTGAGCGTCGTCGAGCAGCGGTTCTCCACCGAGGACACGGTCGACTTCGTGGTGGGGGAGGGGGTGGTCGGATTCCTGCTGGAGCGCTGGCACGCCGCCCCCGAACCCGTCGCCGAGGTGCGGCGCGAGGCCGACGCGCTGCTGCTGCGCTGGCTGCGCGCTTCCGCGCAGCGGCAAGGGCTGCTGGAGCGGCATCACGAGCTGCAGACCGGTATCGGCGCCGCGCTGCTCGCGCGGACCGGCCACGTGGACGACGAGACGCTGGTGGAGGGGCTGGCCCTGCTGGGCGAGCGGATGGGGGACGCGGGACGCGCGCGACTGCGGTCGATCGCGGACGACCACCCCCAACACCTGCACCCGTGCCTCGAGCGGGCACCTGCCTCGCGCGTGCTCGCCGGGTACGACGTCGAGCTGCTGGCCGAGCTGACCGAGGCCTACTACGTCGTCGGGCGGTCGAGGCGGCGGTCCGGCCGAGGGGCCTCGTGGGGGCCGCTGGTGCGGGACCACCGCAGGCCCTGGTTCGGTCCACCGTGGGCGCACGCGGCGCTGGGACCGTTCAACGTCCTGCTCTTCCGGTCGCCCCGGCTGGGGCTGGTGGTGGTGAACCGGGTCCTCTCCCGCACGAGCACGGCCAAGTCGGGGCTCACGCTCTCGGTCCCCGGCGTCGGAGAGCGGTTCTACCGGGGCGACCAGGTCGACTGGTGCCGGTACCGGGGGCGGGGGAACGCGCACCCCTGCTCAAGCGCCCTCATGGCCGTCGAGCGCTTCGCCGATCACCTGATCGCCGACGGGGCGCCGCTCGCCACCGTTGTCAGGGTGCTCCTCGCGCCGGCGAGCACCCTTGCGGAGGTGGGGCTCGTGGTCGGGCTGCTCTGCCGCCACTCGCACTTGGTCGTGGACGAGCTGGACCCCTTCCTCGACCGCCCTGAGGTCTGGGACTACGAGAACGTCCGCCGCACGCACGAGTTGACGTCCACGAGCGAGGAGGACGAGAAGGCCCGCGCACTCCGTCGACGGCGCTTCGACAAGGTGGTCTGCGCACTGGTGATGGCCGCTCTCGAACGCGACGATCGGGAACGCCTCGGCCGGTTCGCCGAGCTGTCCGAGCGGCTGGCCTCGCACGATGCCCGCCGTCCCGGCGGGTTGGCGATCAATGCAGCCCGCGCGGGTTACTTGAACCCGGACCGGTGGCAGAGGTGGCGCGAGGACGGGCGGTACGGCTGGGAGTACACGCCCACACCTGAGGTCTGCGAGGCGCAGAGCCCCCTGAAGGACTACCTGGACAGGCGGAACGCCACCCTCGGCCTGTGGAACCGCCACGTCCTGCGTGCGGGACCTCCCTGGGGCCTTGTCCTCCCCGAGCCGCCGGACGCCGAGAGCCTGGTGTCGGACATCGCCACCGCGCGTGACCTGGCCGCCGGTTCCGAGGCTGTCGAGGACCAGCAGACCGGGGAAGCCGTCGCTGCCACCGCCGCGACCGCGATCCGCGTGGCAAAGCCGGTCGAGGTGGGTCGCGCGGACCTCGCCTGGGCCACGTCCACCCTGATGAGAGCGGCCACCCTCCTCCCCGAGCAGCCCGGAAGCCGCTACTGCTTCTCTCCGGACCACTCCGCTGCCACCGCCCTGCCGCTGCTGCTCCTCGGAGATGAGGCGGAGAGTGCGGAGAGTGGGCTGCTGACCTTGGCGCGCAGCACCTCTCCAGGGGTGCGAACCACGCTCGCCGAGGCGTTCGGGCGGATTTGGGACGCGTCCTGCCAGGGCGATCCGTGCGTGCACGCGCGGGCCTGGTCCGTCGTTGAGACCGGGTTCGGCGGACAGGTCTGTTACCCGCTCCTCATCGCGGCCTGCGCCGCCGCCCGGTCGAAGGCCTGCGTCGCGCCTCGCGCGGCCAGTACCCGTGACACGACCCTCCGCGCCATCGCCGACCGGGCGAACTGCGGCGAGGCGGGCGATTGGTACGAGGAAGCCCACGAGCGAGGTCCCGCCTCAGGGGCGGTCCTGGACGCCTCACCGCCCGATGACCCGTCGCTGCTGCTGCGCCACGCTGCCCTGCTCGACGCCGAACCGCTCACCGACCTCCTGCACGACCTCACCCGCCTGGCCACCTACCGCGTCGACCACCGCCGCTCCTACACGGCCGCCTGGCCCGCGCTGGCCGAGATCGTGCTTTCCGGACAGCGCGATCCCGTGAAGCGGCCGAGCCAGGTCGACAGCCTCGCCGAGGCATTCCTGCCCGTGCCGAGGGTGTGGGAGGGTGATTCCCAGCCCGCTCCGCTCGAGGGGTGGCCTGAGCTGTCCACGGTCGAGCCGTTCATGTCGCGCTGGCTTCCGATGGCCGTTGACCAGGGTGGTGCCGTCGAGAAGTTGGTGCGGCTGCTGCGCCGCTCCTCACCGGAGCGGCAGGCGGACGTCGGATTGCCCTGGGTCAGGCAGTTGCTGGTCCCAGCGCGCCGGATCACCGCCCGCGCCGCCGCCGACGTCGCGGGATGGCTGCGCCTGCTGTGCGAGGCCGACGTGCTCGACGCCGTTAATCGGGCCGACCACCTCGACTGCGTCGACGCCTTGACCAGGGCCGGGTTCGGCGACCTCTGCGAGGGCTTGGTGCTGGAGTGATCTCCAGACCCTGGAGCTCCCGGAGGTCCCGCGGGCGCGCTCGGCGCCGCGGGACCTCAGGGTGCGGGTCCGCCGCTCGCGGCGGGGGCTCGCTCAGACGGTGAAGCCCGAGATCAGCCGCTGCAGCTCGGCGGAGGAGCGCGACAGCGAGTCGGCGGTGTCGCGGGTGGTGGTGGCGCCCGCGCTGGTCTCGCCCGCCGCCTGGGCCACGGTCGCGATGGAGTGCGCGATGGAGTTCGCGCCGTCGGCGGTCTCGGCGACGTTGCGGCTCAGCTCGCCCGTGGTCGCGGTCTGCTCCTCGATCGCCGAGGCGATGGTCAGCTGGGTGGCGCTGATGTCGGTGACGACGCTCTGGATCTTCGCGATGGCCGCGACCGCCTCGGTGCTGCCCACCCGGATCGCCTCGATCTGCCGGGCGATCTCCTCGGTGGCCGTCGACGTCTGCAGCGCCAGCTCCTTCACCTCGCCCGCGACGACCGCGAAGCCCCGGCCCGCGGCGCCCGCCCTGGCGGCCTCGATGGTGGCGTTGAGGGCGAGCAGGTTGGTCTGCTGGGCGATGTCGTTGATCAGCTTCACCACCGAGCCGACCTCCGCCGACGACTCGCCGAGGCGCACCATGGTCGCGTCGGCCTCGGCGGCCGTGCGCACGCCGTCCTCGGCGATCTGGGTCGCCCTGGTGGCGCTGCTGGAGATCTCCGCGACGGCGGCGTTCATCTCCTCCGCGGCGGCGGCCATCGTGGTGACGATCGCCGACACCTCCCCGGCGCTGGTGCTGACCGTGCCCGCGCGGTCGCTCGTGGACCTGGCGCCGTGCTCCAGCTGCACGCTGACCGCGCTCAGCTCCTCGGCCGCGCCCGCCACGTCCCGCGAGGTCGAGGTGACCTCGCGGACCAGGCCGCGCACCCGCTCCAGGAGCCGGTTGAAGCCCTCGGCGGCCAGCGCGATCTCGTCGCGGCCCGCCGCGTCCGCGCCCCTGGTCAGGTCGAGGGTGTCCGCGACGCCGACGAGGTCGTCGCGCAGGGCGTTCAGCGGGTGGGTGATCGAGCGGACCAGGAGCGCGGCGAGGGCGGCGCCCAGCAGCAGCGCGGCGACCCCGCTGGCGATCAGCAGGGTGGTGGCGCTGTCGGCCGTGGCGTTCGCCCTGGTGACGGCCTCGTCGCTGCGCGCGAGGACGGAGGCGACGATCTGGTCGATGTCCTTGGTGATGCGCTCGAAGATGGCGATCTCGTCGACCAGCACCAGCTTGTCGGCGGCGGCGGCGGACTCGGGGGTGCCCAGCCGGTAGTTCGCGACCACCTGCTGGTCGAGCTTCATGAACTCCGCGAAGTCCGCCACGGTGGCCTCGTAGTGCCCGCGCTCGGCCTCGGTCAGCCCGGCCGCGCCGAGGGCGTCCAGCTCGGTCGCGAAGGCCTGCGAGGAGGTGAGGAAGGCGGCGCGCGCGGCCGAGGTGTCCGAGCCCGCGCTCGCGCCGTTGAGCGCCACGTCGAACGCGTAGGCGGTCTGCCAGCCGTTGAAGTCGGCGGAGCGGAACTTCACCTGCTGGGCGACCCTGGTGGTGTCCTGGTCGGTGTCGACGACGGCCAGCGCCCGCTCCTGGTTCGACAGCGCGACCACCCCGAGGACGATCGTGGCCACCAGCAGAGCCATCAGGACGGCCATGACGGCGACCAGGCGGGTGCCGATCGTGAGTTTGCGCAGTGTCGCGAGCATGGCTGACCTCTGACGTCGTCTGGCTGCGGTGGCGGGCGTCGTGCACCAGAGGCAGACGGCACGGACCGGGCGGACCTGAGGACGTCCGCGCGGCCTTGGTGACGGGGCCTACAGCTCCCCGAGGTCCCGGCTGATCCAGCCCGGCGTGTCGAACCGGATCGGCAGCACGCCCACCAGCGCCTCCAGCTGGGCCTCGAACCGCTCCAGCTCCGCCTCGCCCAGCTGCTCGGCCCAGCGGGCCCGCAGCTCGTCGAACACCGCCTCGCCCTGCGTCAGCACCTCGAACCCGAGCGGCGTCACCCGCAGGCGCTTGCGGCGGGCGTCGCGCGGGTCGGCCTCCCCTGTCACCCAGCCGCGCTCCTGCAGGACGGCGATCGTGCGGGCGGCCGACTGCTTGGTCACCGACAGCCGCCTGCCCAGCTCCGAGGCGCTCTCCGCGCCCGCCGCGATCGCCCGCATGGCGAAGTCGTGGACCGGGCGCACGTCCTCGTAGCCGCGCCGGGCCAGTTCGGCGATCGCGGCGTCGGTGAGCGTGCGGAAACCGCCCAGCAGGGCCAGGGCCAGGTCTGCGCCGGAGCGTGGCATGGCGGGAGCGTACGGCACCGGCCTGGACAAAAGACAGTCTGGGTGTCTATCGTTGCGCCGCACTCGACAACCTGACTGTCCATTTGGGGGTTCTGCGGTGATCGCTCACCACCACGCGCAGGTCAACGGCACCGAGCTGCACTACGTCTCGGCGGGCGACGGCGGGGCGCCGATCCTGCTGGTGCACGGGTTCCCGGAGACCTGGTGGGCGTTCCACCGCCTCATCCCGCTGCTCGCCGCCCGGCGCCGGGTGTTCGCGGTCGACCTGCGCGGGTTCGGCGACTCCGCCGTCGCGGGGCCCGACTTCGACGCGGCGGTCGCGGCGGAGGACCTGCACGCGCTGATCGGGCGCCTGGGCGTCGGGCCGGTGCACGTGCTCGGGCAGGACCTGGGCGGCGGGGCGGTGTTCCGGCTGGCGGCGCGGCACCCGGAGGACGTGCTCGGGGTGATCGCGGTCGAGACCGCGCTGGCCGGGTTCGGGTTCGAGCTGCTGACCGACGTGGCGCGCGGCGGGGCCTGGCACATCGGGGCGGTGGCGGCGGAGGGGGTGCCGGAGCTGCTGCTGCGCGGGAGGGAGCGGGAGTTCCTGCGGTACGCGTTCGACGCGATGTCGGCGGCGCCGGGGGCGGTGGGCGAGGCGGACCTGGCCGAGTTCGCGCGCACCTACGCCCGCCCCGGCGGCTGGTCGGGGGCGGCCGGGCTGTACCGGGCCGCGCTGCGGGAGGGGGAGGAGCTGCGGGCGCTGGCCGAGGAGCCGGGGGTGCGGGCGCCGGTGCTCGCGGTCGGGGCCGGGACCGGCGGGTTCACGGCGGACACCATGGCGCGGGCCGCGGGGGACGTCGTGGACGTGCGGGTGGACGGGGTCGGGCACTGGGTGGCGCTGGAGGCGCCGGAGCGGCTGGCGGAGGTGGTGCTGGGGTTCACCGGCGGCGCGGAGGGCTGAGGCTTCGACGGCGCTCGTGGCGGGGCGCCGGTCGCACGGGGCCGGTCGCCCACGGGACCGGTCGCCACCCCGCTACGCGCCCGCCGCCCCGCTACACGTCCGCCGTCACCACCGGGTCGACCGCCCTCGTCGGGTCGACCGGGTCCACCGCCGCCAGCAGCCGCAGCTTCTCGTGCGTCTCGCTCCCCGGCACCGCCGTGTACACCAGCAGCAGGTGCGACTGCACCGGGTCCACCAGGGTCTGGCACTCCAGGTCCAGCCTGCCCAGCGCGGGGTGCTCGAAGCGCTTGCCGTCGTCCGGCCTCAGGCCCACCTCGTGCGCCTCCCACAGCTCCCGGAACTCCGCGCTGCGCTCCAGCAGCAGCCCCACCAGCCGCGCCGCCTTCGAGTCCGGGCCGCGCAACGTCGCCAGCTCCCGCGAACCCGCCACGTACACCCGCGACAGGTAGTGGTGGTCCTCCGGCGCGTACAGCTTCCGGTACCCCGGATCGGTGAACCACCGGTACCCCAGCGACCGCGCCGGACCGGTGTACCGGGTCGTGTCGCCGGTCAGCGCCACGCCCAGCGGGGTCTGCCGCAGCGTTTCCCCCAGCTCGGTGACGATCTCCGCCGGGGTGTCGCCCAACCGGTCGAACACCCGCAGCATCCCCGGACTGATGTGCTCCCCGGTGGCGCCCCGCGCGGGCGGGTGGTGACCCGCCAACCGGAACAGGTGGTCGCGCTCGGCGAGCGACAGGTGCAGCCCTTGTGCGATCGAGGCGAGCATCTGCTCGGACGGCTGAGGCCCGCGCTCGCGCTCCAACCGGGAGTAGTAGTCCGCGGACATGTGGCACAGCATCGCCACCTCCTCCCGCCGCAACCCGCTCGTCCTGCGCCGCGCCCCGCGCGCGAGCCCGACGTCCTCGGGCTGGAGCGACTCCCTGCGCCGCCGCAGGAACTCGGCCAACCCGACCCGGTCGATCACCACGCGCGTCCTCCCCGCATCCCGCCGTCACCCGTTCTTACCGCCTCACCCCACCGCCGAGCCACGGATCGCCGATCCCCCTCTCCCAGCCTGGGATCGCCGGTCCGAGGCCCGGCGCGCCGTTGCCCGCCCCCGCGGATCGGCCGAACCTCGGTGGCACCGCAGGTTCCGACGAGCACCCGGAGTTGAGCCCAGTGCCGAACGACATCGACCTCACCCTCCCCGACCTCACCGGAAGGCGCGCCCTCGTCACCGGGGCGAGCGACGGCGTCGGCCTCGGCATCGCCGCCAGGCTCGCGGCGGCGGGCGCCGAGGTGCTGCTGCCCGTCCGCAACCCCCGCAAGGGCGAGGCCGCCCTCGCCGAGATCCGCGAGCGGGCCCCCGGCGCCACCGCCTCGCTGCGCTCGCTCGACCTGTCCTCCCTGGACTCGGTCGCCGCGCTCGGCGAGGCGCTGCGCGCCGAGGGCGACCCGATCCACCTCCTGGTCAACAACGCGGGTGTGATGACCCCGCCCGAGCGGCAGAGCACCGCCGACGGCTTCGAGCTCCAGTTCGGCACCAACCACCTGGGCCACTTCGCCCTGGTCGCGCACCTGATGCCGCTGCTCAGGGCCGGGCGGGCGCGGGTGACCACGCAGCTGAGCGTCGCGGCGAACCAGGGCGCGATCAACTGGGCCGACCTGAACTGGGAGCGCTCGTACAACGGGCGGCGCGCCTACAGCCAGTCCAAGCTCGCGGCAGGCCTGTTCGGCCTGGAACTGGCCCGGCGCAGCCGCGCGGGCGACTGGGGCGTGACCAGCACCCTGTCCCACCCCGGCATCGCCCCCACGAGCCTGCTCGCCGCCCGCCCCGAGCTGGGCCGCTCGGGCGACACGACGGGCAGGCGCCTGATCCGCCTGCTGGCGTCCGCCGGCCTGCTCGTCGGCACCCCCGACACGGCGGGCCTGCCCGCGCTCCTCGCCGCGACCACCCCGGACCCGGCGCCGTTCTACGGCCCCAGCGGCCCCGGCCACCTCGGCGGCCCACCCGCCGCGCAGGAGCTGTACTCGCGGCTGCGCGACAAGGCCGACGAGGCCCGGCGGGTGTGGGAGGTGTCCGAGGAGCTGACGCGGGTGAGCTTCGCGCACGTGTGACGGACGCGGCGGCCCCTGGGGCACGCAGGCGCGGGCGCCCGCACCGGTTCACCCGGACGGGAGAGCTGACCGGGGGTACTCCGCCGGGCCCGCCGCGGGCCGCCCGGTGGTGGGGGGGTCGGCGGGCTCGCGTCGGGTGGTGCGCACCAGCGAGCCGGTGGACGGGAGGTCGGGTGTGGGGAGCGTGCCCTGGTTCGTGGTGCTGCCCGACCTGGCGGGGGCCGGGCGGGTGCTGCGGCGGTTGGCCGGGAGGCGCGGTGCTCGCCGCGCACCGGTCCGGGCGGCCCTGGGTGGTGGGGAGCGGGACCGCCGTGTCCCGTGAGGACGGGGTGGTGGCGCTCGGGGGCGCCGGGACCGGGGGCCACGCCGATGTCGCCGCGCGACCCGGCCCTGGCGTGCCCGCGGTTCCCACCGCCGGAGCCGCCGGGTTCGCCTGGGTCCGGTGCGGGGGGCACCACCTCGGCGCCTCGCTCGACGGCGGTGTCCGCGTGCGGGGGACGGCGTCCGGGGTCCGGCGGGTCTTCCACGCGCGCGTCGACGGCGTCGACCTCGCCTGCGACCGGGCCGACGTGCTCGCCGTCGCCGCCCGCGCGCCCGTCGACGAGGCCGTGCTCGCGGCGCTCCTGCTCGGCGACCGGCTCCCGCACCCGCTCACCGACCTCACCCCCTGGCGCGGCGTCACGGCCGTTCCCGCCGGGTGCGCGCTCGAACTGCCCGCCGGGGGCGGCGCGCGCACGACGCGGTGGTGGACGCCGCCCGAACCGGTCCTCGGGATCGAGGACGGGGCCGCGGGGCTCAGGCGGGCCCTGGAGGAGGCGGTGCGCTCGCGCGGGGACGCGGTCACCGTCGGGCCCGGCGGCGGGCTCGGGTCCCGCGCGCTCGCCGTCCTCGCCGAACGGCTCGGGGTGCTCGTCGGCGCCGCCGCCCCCGGCGCCGGGTGGACCGGACCGCCCGCCGCCGACCTCCCCGCACCGCTGCCGCGCGTCCTGCCGGGAAGCCCCCGCGCGCTCACCGGGACCGGCGCGGACGAGGTCGTCGGCGCGCCCGTCGAGTACCTGCACGACCTCGCCCGCCTCAACCCGCGCGCCGCCTGGCAGCACCTCGCCGCCCACCGGGCCCGCCACCGGTGGCCGCTCGGGGACGTGCTGCGCGGGTTCGCCGACCGGCGGGACTACCGGACCTGGCTGCTCGACCAGGCCCGCGCGCTGCACGACGACGCCGTCCCGCCGCTCGGCTGGGGCGCCCCGCCCCGCCTGCCGCCGTGGGTGAGCGTCGAGGCCGCCGTCGGGGTCGCCGCGCTGCTGCGCGCCCACGCCGACGTCGAACCGCTCGCGCCCTGCCGGGGGCGGCACAGCCACCTGCGGCGGGTGGGGGCCGTCGCCGCGACCTGCCGGGCGGCGGGCGGGGGCGGGGCCCCGTTCCTGGACGACCCGGTCCTGGAGGCGTGCCTGGCGGTCCGGGCCGAGCAGCGCGGCGCGCCGGGGCGCGCGCCGCTGCTCGTCGCCGCCGTGCCCGAGGTGGCGTTCGCGCCGGAGGAGGCGAGCGCGGACCACACCGACGACCACGACCACGACGACGACCTGCTCGACGCCTCCCCGCTGACCGCGCTGGGCATCGTGGACGCCGACGTCGTGCGCGCCCAGCTCGCCGCCCCCGACCCGCGCTGGGCGACCGCCCTGGAGCACACCCTGGCCGTGGCGCGCTGGCGACCGGGCGGCGCGCTCGGCGGGTGAGCAGCACGCCCCCGCGACCCGTCCCCGGCCGTCAACTAGCGTTCACGCCCGGACTGCGGTTCTCCTGGAGGTCGGTGCGGTGGTGGGTCCGGTGGTCGGGGCGGGTCGCGGGCGGCGGGAGCGGGTGGCGCGCTGGGTCGGGTGGCACGCGCTCGTCGCGGTGGCGGGTGGCGCGCTCTGCTTCGCGTTCCCCCCGCACGGCCTGTGGTGGACCGCCCTCCCGGCGTTCGCCGCGCTCTGGACCGCCCTGCGCGGCGCCCGCGCCCGCCGCGCGTTCGGGCTCGGCCTCACCTTCGGCCTGGCGTTCTTCCTGCCGCACCTGCTGTGGCTCAACGACTTCCTCGGCCGCGAGTACGGCGTCGGACCGTGGCTGCTGCTCTGCGCGGTCATGGGCCTGTACAGCGCCGCCGCCTGCGCGTTCGTGCCGCTGGTCGCCCGGCTGCCCGCCGCCCCGGTGTGGGGCGCGCTGCTGTTCGTGCTCCAGGAGACCCTGCGCGGACTGGCGCCGTTCAACGGGTTCCCGTGGGGCCGGGTGGCGTTCGGGCAGGTCGACGGACCGTTCCTGGCGCTCGCCGCGCTCGGCGGGGCCCCGCTGGTGTCGTTCGCGGTCGTGGCGACCGGGTTCGGGCTGGCCGCGCTCGCCACCGGACCGCGCTCGCCCTCGCACGCCTGGGTGGTCGTGCCGCTGGTCGCCGCGCTGGCGACCGCCCCGCTGGTGGGAACCGACGCCCAGGAGGGCACGCGCAAGATCGCCGTCATCCAGGGCAACGCCCCCGACATCGGCCTCGGCCTGCTCCACGCGCGCGACACCCTGCGCGCCAACCACCTGCGGGCCGCCGCCGAGCTGGCCGACCGCGTGCGCTCCGGCGAGCTGCCCGCGCCCGACCTGGTGGTGTGGCCGGAGAGCTCGGTCAGCGTCGGCGCGGACGACGCCGGCGTCGACCGGGCGGTGCGCGAGCTGGGCGTGCCGAACCTGGTCGGCGCGGTGCGGCGGGTCGACGGGAAGCAGCAGAACGCGATCATCGACTGGGACCCGGTCGACGGGCCCGGCGAGGTGTACGCCAAGCAGGAGCTGGTGCCGTTCGCCGAGCACATCCCGGTGCGCGACCTGGCCAGGATCATCACCCCGTTCGCCGACACCCCCGACATGGACGCGGGCGGCGAACCCGGCCTGTTCGACGTCGCGGGCACGAAGGTCGGACTGGGCATCTGCTACGAGCTGGCCTACGACTACGTGCTGCGCGAGTCCGCCGCCCAAGGCGCGCGGCTGATCGTCGCGCCCACCAACAACGCCTGGTACGGGCCCGGCGAGATGACCTACCAGCAGCTCGGCATGGCCCGGCTGCGGGCGGTCGAGCACGGGCGGGCCGTGGTCGTCGCGGCGATCAGCGGGGTCAGCGCGGTGGTCCGGCCGGACGGGAGCGTGGCCGAGTCCACCGGCATGTTCACCGAGGACCTGGTGGTCGCGGACGTGCCGCTGCGCTCGTCGGTCACGGTCGCGACCCGGATCGGCGGGGTGCTCGGCGGGCTGTTCACGATCGCCGCCCTCGGCGCGATCGCGGCGGGCGCGTGGCTGGCGCGCCGCGAGCGCCGGGCGCGCGCCGCCGAACCCGCCGCCGAGCCCGTTCCCACGCCCTGAAACGGGCGGTTCCCGCCCCCTCGTGAGGGGGCGGGAACCGTTGGGGGGATGGAGGAGAGGGCTTCGGGGGTCAGACGCGGAAGCGCTCCACCGCCGCGCGCAGGTCGCGGGCCGAGGTGTCGAGCGACTGCGCGGCCGAGGTGACCTCCGCCAGCTGCGCGGTGGTCCGCTCCGTCGCCTGCGCCACGCCCGACGCGTTCGCCGCGATCTCGCCGGACCCGGTCGCCGCGCCCGACACGTTGCGCGCCATCTCGGCCGTGGTCGCGGTCTGCTCCTCGACCGCCGCCGCGATGGTGTTCTGGAACGAGCTGATCTGGCCGATGATCGCGGAGATCTCCGCGATCGCCAGCACCGCCGCGTCCGTGTCCGACTGGATCACCGCGACCTTGCCCACGATGTCCTCGGTCGCCTTCGCGGTCTCCTGCGCCAGCTCCTTGACCTCGTTCGCGACCACCGCGAACCCCTTGCCGGACTCGCCCGCCCGCGCCGCCTCGATCGTGGCGTTCAGGGCGAGCAGGTTGGTCTGCTCGGCGATCGAGGTGATCGCGCCGACCACCGAGGCGATCTCGGTCGACGACTCGCCGAGGCGGGACACGATCGTGGTGGTGGACTCGGCGGTGGACACGGCCTGCGCCGCCACGCGGGCCGCCTCGGCGGCGTTGTGGGCGATCTCCTGGATGGACTGGCCCATCTCGGCGCTGCCGGTGGCCACGGTGCGCACGTTGCCCGAGATGTCCTCGGCCGCCGCCGACACCCGGCCCGCCTGCGCCGCGGTGTCCTGGTTGTTCTGGGACAGGGTGCGCGCGGTGCCCGCGAGGCCGCCCGCGAGCGAGGTCAGCGAGGTCGCCCCGTTCGACAGCGCGGTCACGGCGGCGCGGGTGTTGTCGACGGCCTCGGCGAGCGCCCGGTCGGCCTCGGCGACCTCGTCGCCGCCCTCCGGGGTCGGGGTGGCGGTCAGGTCGCCCTCGGCGACGCGGCGCAGCGCGCCGACCGTGCGGCCCAGCGGGGCGGTGATGCTGCGGGTGACGGCGAACGCCAGCAGCGCGGCCAGCGCGATGGCGGCGACCAGCGCGACCACGACCCAGGTGATCAGGGTGGCCGCGGCGGCCTCGGCGGCGGCCTGGTCGGTGGCCAGGCGCTCGGTCAGCTGCCCGATCAGGGCGTCGGTGTCCTGGACGATCGCGAAGTAGATCTCGTAGCCGGGGCCCAGGACGATCGCGTCGCCCTCGTCCACCGCGCCCCGCGCGTACGCGGCGGCGGCCTGGTCGTCGGCGGTGAAGTACTTCTTCCAGGCGGCGTCGATCCTGGTGAACGTCTCGCGCTCGGCGTCGGTCAGCCGCTCGGTGGGCACGGACGCGAGCACGTCGGCCAGCTTGGCCTTGTCGGCCAGGAAGCCCGCGCGGTTGGCGCTGCTCGGGGCGACGGCCTCCGCCGGGCTGAGCCTGCGCGCGTCCCAGGCGTAGGCGACCTGCCAGCCGCTGATGTCGGCGTCGTAGAACTTGATGAGGTCGGCGGCGCGCACCAGGTCGCGGACCTGCCGCTCCCGCGCGGCCGACGCCTGCTGGTCGCCGACCCCCAGCACGGCGGCCACCGAGGCGCCGCTCAGCACGACGGTGACGGCGGTGAACCCGGCGCCGAGGCGGGCGCCGAGGCGCAGGCGGCGGAGCTGACCGGAGAACATCCGACCTCCAGGGGCGGTGCGCCGCAGGACGCGGCGGGGCACCGGCTGTAACGGCAGGCGGCGGGGCGGGCTGACGGGTTTTCCCGCCGGGTGGTGTCACCTGACCGGGCGATGTCCGGGGGCGCGCGGGCGGGGGCGTTCTCTGGCGGGCGCGCCGCGCAGGTGTGGCCACCTGCCCGGAGGGCGTTGTGCGCGCGCAACGCCGAAGCGTTGTGCGAGCACACCGGTCGTCGAACCGGGCCGCCGGAGCTGTTCCGGTCGCGCCAACGGGTTCCCGCGAGGACCGTCCCAAGAGGTCGTTGCGCCCGCGCGGCGTCCCGGCGTCGCGCCGACACGCCCCCAGGTCCTTGCCCCCACCCGCCGGGAAGCAGAATGATCGCTCCCGAGGGGGGTGCATGACGATCGGTCCACTACCGCCGAGGGCGCGCGCGGCGCTGGCCCTGCTGGCGCTGCACACCGACGTCCGGCGGGGCGTCGACCGGGTCGCGGCCTCCGGAACGGGCGGGCTGTTCGTCCTCGGCTGGGACGACACCGTCGCCGAGGTCTGCGCGGGCGGCTACCCGCTGACCGGGGTCGCGGCCACCCCCGAGAACCTCGCCCAGACCGCCAAGATGGACCTCGCCGTGGTCCTCGGCGACGGCCTCACCGAGATCGTCCGCGCCCACGCCGCGCTCCGCCCGCGCTCGGCCCACGTCCAGCCCGGCCACGGCGCCCGGCACGCCACCGCCGCCAACACCGCGCGCGACGTCGCCGTCCCGGTGGTCGCGGTCAGCGAGGAGACCGGCGTCGCCACGCTCTACGCGGGCGAGCACCGGATCGTGCTCACCGAGCCGAACGCGCTGCTCAGCAGGACCGCCGTCCGCGTCCTGCTGCTCGACTCGCGCGTGCGGGCCCTGCGCGCCCCCGCGCTCGGCGCGGACCGCGCCGACGGGCTGCGCCGCGAGGCCGCCGCCCTCCTGGACGAGCTGGACCCGCTGCTGCTGGAGTTGGGCGAGGACGGCGCGATCGCGGCCGAGCTGGTCGCCGGGTACCGCCGCGAGCTGGACACCGGCCCCGCCGACCGCCTGCCCGCGCCCGGCGCCGCCGACGAGTGGTGGGACCACGCGCTCGCGCACGTGTCCGCGCTGCTGGCGGGCGCGCCCGACCCGGTCCCGGCCGACCCGACCCTGCCCGAGCTGCGCTTCCGCGACGAGCGCCACGCGCTGGCCTGGCTGGACCGGCGCTGGGCCGCGCTGCTGCGCGACACCCGCCTGGCGCTGCGCGACGGCGACCGCGGCGCCGCGCTGCGCAGGCTCACCCTCGTGCTCGACTACTGCTACCGCCGCAAGCCGTGGCGGGACTGGGTCGAGCTGGCCACCAGCGCCGCGCTCATCGCCCGGCGGGTCGGCGACCGGGCCGCCGAGGCCGCCCTGCTGTCCACCCTGGGCCTGGCGCACCGCGAGCTGCGCGACCACGACGTCGCCGTCGAGCTGCTGTCCCTGGCCGAGCGGGCCTGGCGCGAGCTGGACGACCCGCGCGGCCGGGCCGTCGCCCTCAACCGGCTCGCCCACGCCCACGCCGAGGCGGGCGCCCCCGACCTCGCCCTGGACCTGGCCGGCCAGGCGCTCGAGCTCGCGGTCCGCGCGGACGACCCCTGGTTGGCGGGCGTGGTGCTCAACAACCTGTGCGGCGCGCACCGCAGGGCCGGTGACCTGGTCGCGGCGCTGGAGCACGCCGACCGGGCGGCCGAGGCGTTCCGGCGCGCCGGGCGCCACCAGGGCGTGGCCTGGGCGGAGGTGATGCGCGGCAACGTCCACCACGACGCGGGCCGCCACCGGGCCGCGCTCGACTGCTACCGCGCCGCGCTCGCCACCCGCGCCGCCGCCGACGACCGGTACGGGGTCGCGGTGTGCCACCACGACCTGGCCAGGACGCTGCTCGCCTCCGGCGACCCGGCGGGCGCGCAGGAGCACCTCGACCTGGCGCTGGGGCACTTCGACGCCATCGGCGACCCGCGCGCGGGGGACGTGCGGGCGCTGCTGGGGCAGGTCGCGGGCTGACCGGGATCGGGTGATCGGGGGATCGGTGAAGGACATCAGGAACGTGGTCAGCGGCGCGGCGCACGTCGTCGTGCAGGCCGGGAACATCGAGTCGTTCGGGCTGCCCGTCCCGCGCCCGCCCATGCAGCTGCCCGGCTGGCAGGGCGCGCTGTTCAACCAGCGGCAGGCCCAGGCGGCGCTGTCCGAGGCGTTACCCGAGGGCGGGCCGGGGCTGCTGTGCGTGTCCGGGCAGCCGGGGGTGGGCAAGTCCGCGCTGGTGGTGCACTGGGCGCGGCGCAACCTGGCGCACTTCCCCGACGGCGTCCTGTACGCGGACCTGCGCGGCCACAACCCGGCCACCACGCCCGCCGAACCCGGTGAGGTGCTCGACCCGTTCCTGCACGCGCTGGGCGTCCCCGGCCTGGGCGGCGTCGAGGACCGGGCCGCCCAGTACCGCAGCGCGCTCAGCGGCAAGCGGGTGCTGGTCGTGCTCGACGACGCCACCGGCGCCGAGCAGGTCCGGCCGCTGCTGCCCGGCGGGCGCTCGGTGGTCGTGGTGACCAGCCGGTCCCGGCTGCGCGGCCTGGTCGTGCGCGACGGCGCCGTCGACGTCCCCCTCGGGCCGCTCTCGCTCGCCGAGGCGGTGGCGCTGATCGTGGAGCGCAGCGACGGCGTGGGCGTGGCCGACGACCCGGCGACCGAGGTGCTGGCCCGCCGGTGCGGGTGCCTGCCGCTGCTGCTGCTCATCGCGGCCCAGCGGATCGACGGCTTCACCTTCTCCACGGCCGCCGAGCTGGCCGGGGAGCTGGCCGAGAAGGCGGTGTTCGCGGTGCTCAGGGACGACGGGGACGTGGTCGGCACGTCCTACCGCAGGCTCGCGCCCGAGCAGGCGCGGGTGTTCCGGCTGCTCGGGCTGCTCCCCGGCGCCACCGCGACCCCGGAGGCCGTCGGCGCGCTGACCGGGCTTCCGCTCGGGGCCGTGCGGGAGGCGCTGGGGGCGCTGTGCCTGGCGAACCTGCTGGAGGTCGTCGTGGCCGGGCGGCGGTTCCAGCTGGTCAGCCCGCTGCGCGAGTACGCGGCCGAGCGCGCCGACGAGGAGGAGGACGCGCAGGAGCGGTTCGAGGCGGTGTTGCGGGCGCTCCGGTGGCACCTGGCGAGCGCGCTGGCCGCCGACCGGGCGCTGGGAGCCGCGCGGACCGGCGCGGACCTCCCCGGCGCGGACCTCCCCGGCGCGGGCCGACCGTTCGCGGACGCGGCCGAGGCGGGCGCGTGGTTCGCCGCCGAGCGGGTCAACCTGGTGGCGTGCGCGCGGCGGGCCGCGGAGCTGGGCGAGCACGGGGTGGCGTGGCGGTTGGCGGTGGCGCTGTTCGAGCACTGCTACCGGGTCAAGGCGTGGGACGACTGGATCACCGCGCACGAGCTCGGGCTGGTGTCGGCGCGGGCCTCCGGTGAGGCCGTCGGGGTGGCGCTGGTGCTCGGCGGGCTCGGGGTGGCGTTCCGGGAGCGGCGCGAGCACGGGCGCGCGGAAGCGTGCTTCCGGGAGGCGCTGGAGATCCACGAGGGCGCGCGGGACGAGCGCGGGACCGGGTGGGTCGCGATCCGGTACGCGCAGCTGTGCCGGGAGCTGGGGCGCGGCGGCGAGGCGGTGGCGCTGGCGTCCCGGGCGCTCGACGTGGCCGAGCGGCTGGGGGACCGGCAGGCGGCAGGGGAGGCGCGCAACAGCGTGAGCGGGCTGCACCGGGAAGCCGGGCGGACGGCCGAGGCGCTGGCGTTCGCGGAGGCCGCGCTGGGCGACTTCACCGCCGCCGGGTCGGCGCGGAGCGCGGCGTGGGCGCGGTTGAGCGCGGCGAACGCGCTGCGGGACGCGGGGCGGTTCGCCGAGGCGGTGGAGCTGTACGCGCTGGTGCGCGAGGCGCGGCGGGCGCCGGGGGAGGAGTACGGGCTGGCGCTGGTGCTGGCGGAGCTGGGGTGCGCGCGGTGCCTGGCCGGTGACGTGGCGACCGGGCTGGCGGAGCTGCGGGAGGGCTTGGCGCTGCTCCCCGAGGGGGACGTGGTCCGCGAGCGGGTGCGCGGCTGGGTCGAGCGCTTCACCGCCTCCGGCGAGGCGGGCTCGACCGGCGCCTGACGCGGCCGCTCACCGCAGGACCGGTGACCGACGGGCGCCCCACGACCGGGGCGCCCGTTCGGGCGTCAGCGCTGCTCGCCCTCACGCCGGGTGAGCACCACGGGCCCGTCCTCGGTGATCGCGACGGTGTGCTCGGAGTGGGCGGTGCGGGAGCCGTCCGCCGAGCGGATGGTCCAGCCGTCCTCGTCGTAGACGATCCGGTCCGTCGTGCGCGCCAGCCACGGCTCCAGGGCCAGCGTCAGGCCGGGCCGCAGCTTGAGGCCGCGACCGGCCTTGCCCTTGTTGGGCACGTGCAGGTCCTCGTGCATCGTGCGCCCGATGCCGTGGCCGCCGAACTCGGTGTTCACCTTGTACCCGAACTCCGCCGCCACGGCGCCGATCGCGGCCGAGATGTCGCCCAGCTTGTTGCCGGGGCGCGCCGCGTCGATGCCCGCCTCCAGGGCGACCTCGGTGGCGCGGATGATCCGCTGGTCCTGCTCGTCCGGGGTGCCGACGATGACCGTGCGCGCCGAGTCCGCGGCCCAGCCGTCGATGCTGACGGCGATGTCGGCGCTGAGCACGTCGCCGTCGCGCAGGGCGTAGTCGTGCGGCAGGCCGTGCAGGACGGCGTCGTTGACGGACAGGCAGATGACGTTGCGGAACGGCCCCTCGCCGAAGGAGGGCGCGTAGTCCCAGTAGCAGGACTCGGCCCCGCGCTGCTTGATCAGGCCGCGCACGTGGTGCTCGATGTCCATCAGGTTGACGCCCACGTCGGCCAGGTTCCCCACCTCGGTGAGCACCTCGGCGACGAACCGCCCGGTCACGTGCATGCGGTCGATCTCCGCAGGCGTCTTCAGCTCGATCACTAGTACCCTCGCGTCATGTCAGTGCCGGTATTTCTATACCGGCACCTTAACACGGGTGCGGTATAGAAATACCAGCCTGCGGCGGGGGCGCCCCGACCGGTCTAGACCCCCAGCCCGCCGACCACCCGCACCACCTCGGCCGCCTCGCCCCAGGACAGCGTGAACCCCGCCCCGCCGTGCCCGTAGCACGCCACCACCGGCAGCCCCCGCCCCGGCACCACCTCCAGCCGCACCCGAGGCCGCGCCGGGCGCAGGCCCACCGCGCGCGACACCACCGGGCAGCCTGCCAGCTCCGGCGCCAGCGCGGTCGCCCGGCGCAGGATCGCCGCCTCCACCTCCGGGTCCGGCTCGGTGCCCCACTCGCCCACGTCGCCGGTCCCGCCGCACACCACGTCCCCGTCGCGCGGCACCACGTAGGTCAGGCCGCCGGGGTTGTCGTCGTCGGTCACCCAGCGGGTCAGGCCGGGGTTGGCCAGGCGCACCACCTGGCCCCGGATCGGGTGAACCTCCGGGTCGCCCAGCAGCGCCCCCGAGCCCAGCCCGGCCGCGACCACCACCGCGTCGAACCCCGCGCCCACGTCCTCCGGCTCGACCAGCTCGGCCGCGCGGAACACCACGCCCCGCCGCTCCACCCGCGCCCGCAACCAGTCCAGGTACACGTCCGTCACCGCCACCGGCAGGGTCACCACGACCCCGCGCGCGCCCTCCGGCACCTCGCCCGCGCCCGCCTCCCGCCACGCGGGCACGGCCGCCGTCCACGACCGGTCGGGGTCGGGCCTGCGGGACAGCACGGTGCCGGTGCGCAGCCGCACGCCCGTCGCCGGGTCCGCCGCCAGCGCGGCCAGCCGCTCGCCGGTCACCCTCCCGGACTCCAGCACCCGCTCTGAGCTGCCCACGGCGTGCGGGAACCAGATCGCGGCGGCCACCGACGACACCGACCCCGAGTGGTCGGCCCCGGCCACCACCTCGACCTCGTGCCCGGCCGCCGACAGCTCGTGCGCCACCGTCAACCCGACCACCCCGGCGCCGATCACGGCGATTCGCCCCATGCCCGGCGACCCTACCCGCGCGCCGCCGCCGACCGGACGACCCGCGCGGACCGGCCGTCCGGCGCCGGCCGCCCCGCGCCCTCAGGCGGGCGGTTCCCCAGGCAGGTGGTTCACGCACACCGGCCGCAGCTCGCGCAGGATCGCGTACGCCAGCGTCGCCAGGTCGTCCACCTGGTCCCCGGCGAGGTGGTCGAACAGGTTGGCGCGCAACGCCGTCGCGTAACCGGGCGCGCACTCGGCGACCTTGCGCTCGCCCTCCCCGGTCAGCCTGGCCTGGGTGTACCGGCCGTCCGCCGGGTCGGTGTTGCGGGTGATCCAGCCGCGCTTCTCCAGCCGCGCCACGATCCGCGACAGGTGCGAGGCGGTGACGCCCGCGCTGTCGGCGAGCTGGCTCATGTGCAGCACCTTCTCGGTGCTCGCGGAGAGCCACCACAGCACCTGGTACTCGCTGTGGCTGATCCCGGCTTCCTTCTGCAGGTGCGCGTCGAGCGCCGCCGGGAGCCAGGTGGTCACGCCCAGCAGCAGCGCCCACGCGCGCTGCTCGGCCACGTCCAACGGCTTCGGGGCTTCCTCGCTCGGCACGTCCGCACCCTACCAAGCCGTCATTTGACATGGAAAGTGATTGGGGTATCGTCACTTTCCACGGAAAGAGTTTCCGTGGAAAGCGATCACCCGTCGGGGTGGTCGAGCGGCCCGCCGGGGCCGGGAACCGAGGAGAAGCCATGCGCGCAGCGCGCTACCACGAGTACGGCCCCGTCGACGTGCTCACCGTCGACGACGACGTCGTCGAGCCGCACGCCAAACCCGGCGAGGTCCGGATCGCGGTGGGCGCGGCCAGCGTCAACCCGGTCGACTGGAAGGTCCGCGCCGGCTACCTGGCCAAGCTCTTCGACCTGCCCGTCGAGCAGCAGCCGCCCGGCATCGCGGCCTTCGCCATCGACCTGCCCGCCATCCCCGGCCGGGACGCCGCGGGCGTCGTGGACGAGGTCGGCGAGGGCGTCACCGGCGTCGCGGTCGGCGACCTCGTGTTCGGCCTCGGCGGCCTCGGCGGCGCCACCGCCGAGCACGCGGTCCTCTCCGCCTGGGCGCGCGTGCCGTCCACCTGGACCGTCGAGCAGGCCGCCGCGGCGGGCCTGGCCGTGGTCACCGCCGGGGGAGCGCTCGACGCGCTCGGCGACGTGGAGGGCCGCACCGTCCTGATCGAGGGCGCGGCGGGCGGGGTGGGCAGCACCGCCGTGCGGCTCGCCGTCGCGCGCGGCGCGAAGGTCATCGGCACCGCGAGCGAGCGCAACCACGACTACCTGACCGAGCTGGGCGCGGTGCCCACCACCTACGGCGAGGGCTTGGCCGAGCGGGTCGCGGCGCTCGGCGGCGCCGACCTCGTCCTCGACGCGGCCGGGTCCGGATCGCTGGCCGACCTCGTGGCCATCGCGGGCGGCCCCGACGCGGTCGTCACCGTCGCCGACCAGGTGAACGCGCCCGCGCTGGGCGTGCGCTCCCTCGGCGCCGAGAACAACCCGGTGCTGCTGGCCGAGGCCGCCGAGCTCGGCGAGCGCGGCGGGTACACCCCCCACGTGTCGCGGGTGTTCGCGCTGGACGAGGTCGCGCAGGCGCACGCGCACGTCGAGGAGGGCCACGTGCGCGGCAAGGTCGTCGTGCGGATCTGAGTTCCCCGAATGCGTTCACGGTGGTGAACAATGGTGTTCACCACCGTGAAAGCGAGTGCGCCGAACGAGTTTCCATTGCCTCGCCGGAAAAGCTGCGCTACCGTCCCCATTACCGCGCTTATCCGCTGTTTGCGCAGTTCAGAGACGTGAACAACGGGCGCGGGATCGCGTTTTTCCGGGTGCTCGCAAGGAGGCGTGCATGGGTTCGCGCAACCGATTAAACCTTTCTCCCCATTCGTGGAGAGCGCTCTCCGCGGTGGGTGCGGTGGGGGCTCTGGTGGTCGCGCTGGTGGCCTGGCCGAGCGCCCCGCCCGCGTCGGCCGCGGTGAGCGCGGGCACGTACGTGGTCACCAACGGCGGCAGCGGGCAGTGCCTCGACTCGGGCGGCGGCGCGAGCGGGTCGCAGTTGCAGCAGGCGTCGTGCGGCGGCTCCGCGAGCCAGCGGTGGACCCTCGCGGCGGTCAGCGGCGGCTTCCGCATCACCTCGGCGGCGGGCCTGTGCGCCGGGGTGCGGGACGACTCCACCTCGGCGGGCAAGGTCGTCGAGCAGGTCGCGTGCGGCAGCACCGGCAGCCAGACCTGGACCCTCGCGGAGAGCGGCGGCAACCACCGGGTGGTCAACGCCAACGGCGGGAAGTGCTTGAACACCAAGGACAACTCGACCGCGTCGGGCGCGCCGGTGCAGACCAACTCCTGCGACGGCGCGGCCACCAAGCAGTGGTCGTTCACCACCTCGGGCGGCGGCAACCCGACCACCACCACGACCACGACCGGCGGTGGCGGCCCCACGACCACCACCACCCCGCCACCCGGCGGCGGCACCGGCGACGGCCCGTGGCCGAGCGACACCGGCAGCGTGCACCAGACCACGACGAAGAACGCGGGGACCTTCTTCGACGGCGGCCTCAAGCGCTACTACGGCATCGGCGACGGCGGCCAGGGCGAGAGCCAGGACCCGATGTTCGTCGTCGCCAACGGCGGCACGATCCAGAACGTCATCATCGACGCGCCCGCCGGTGACGGCATCCACTGCGAGGGCTCCTGCACGATCCGCAACGTGTGGTGGAACGACGTCGGCGAGGACGCGGCCACGTTCAAGTCCGCCAGCTCCTCGGCGACCTACCTGGTCGACGGCGGCGGCGCGAAGTCCGGGGCCGACAAGGTGTTCCAGCACAACGGGGCCGGGACGCTGACCATCCGCAACTTCCAGGTGCACAGCTCCGGCAAGCTCTACCGGGCCTGCGGGAACTGCTCCACCTCGTACCAGCGGCACGTGGTGCTGGACGGGGTCACCGCGCGCTCGACCAAGGTCCTGGTGGGGATCAACACCAACTGGGGCGACACGGCCCGGTTCTCGCGGGTCACCGTCCACGGCAGCACGACGGTGTGCGAGAAGTACCAGGGCGTGCCGAAGGGCAGCGAGCCCAAGAAGATCGGCGAGGGGGCGGACGGCAAGAACTGCCTGTACCAGCCCTCGGACATCACCCAGCGGTGACGTCCTGACCGCGGGGCCGGGGTCGACGACGACCCCGGCCCCGCCGTCACGCGGCGGCGCGCACGACGGCCTCGGCGACGGTGGTGGCCACCTGGCACACGTCGACGTCGAACCGGCCCTGCCGGACCTGCACGCCGCCCACGCCCCGCTCCAGCCGCACGAGCACCGCGCACGCCGTGCCCTCGCGCGGGCTCATCGTCACCCGGTGCGCCTCCCTGCCCGCGACCTGCACCTTCGTCGTGCGGTCGGGGGCGGTCCCGCTCAGCGCGAACCCGTCCGGCACCGCCCAGAACACCTCGGTGGTGAACAGCCCGGAGCCCTTGCCCTCGTTGTGGTTGGTGTAGACGCACGAGGTCGCGAAGCCCTCGTCCGGCAGCCGCAGGGTCGGCACGACGCCCCTGGGGTGCCTGACCTGCTCGGGGAACGCCGCCCAGCCCAGCGCGCACGGGTCGAACGGCGCGCCGACGGCCGCCGCGTCCGGTGGCACGGGGTGCGCGCCCAGGACCACCGGGGCCGTGGCCACCCGCTTCGCGGGCGGCGGCTCCTCGCCCATCGCCGCCAGCACCTTCTCGGTGCTCTCGTCCAGGCCGGGGCAGGTCAGCGACTCCACCTGCACGGTCTGGAGCTGGAGGTAGCGCAGCACCAGCTCGCTGCTCTCGTCCACCAGCGGCAGCCCCGACTGCCAGGCGAACTCGTTGCGGCACCCGGTCGCCAGCTTCTCCTTGACCACGTCCCGGCCGCCCATGGTGACCACCTCGGCGCTGTCCGGCCGGTTGCCGACGGGGTCGCCGCCGATCAGGAAGCTGACCTCGATCCGCTGGGGGCGGCCACCGCCGCGCCCGACCTCGACCACGCAGGTGTTCGTGCCCAGCGGCTTGTCGATCCGCGCGCCGGGGGAGTCCAGCAGCGCCGAGGCGGGCACGCACGGGTCCAGGGTCGCCAGCGCCAGCTCGGGCGAGCTCCGCCCCTCACCGGCCGAGGGCGGGTCGGACCACAGCGCGGCGGTCGACTCCAGGTAGCTCCGCCCGGCCCCGCACAGGTCCACCCCCGGCGTGCCGCCGCCGTGCACCCCGAACTCGACCAGCGGGCTCACCAGCCCGCGCGAGGACTCGGGCAGGCCCAGCTCCTCGTCGACGTCCAGGTAGAACGAGCACCTGGCGTCCCGGACCACCAGCGCGGTCCGCCCGGCGACCTGCTCCGGCGCGCCCTGCGCCCGGCCGTTGGCGGCGTTGGCGGCCAGCGTCAGCTGCACCTCGTACTTCAGCTCACCCGCGCCCTCGCCGACCGCGACCACCGCCCGGCAGGTGCCGAGCACCGTCGCGGGCAGCACGAGCTCGGTCCGGGCGCCGGGGAACGCCTTCGCCATCGCCGCCTCGTCGTAGAGCAGCCCGCAGGCGTCGACGGCGCGCAGGTGGGCGTAGGCCACGGCCAGCGGCCGGTCCTCCTCCTCGATCTGCGCCACGATCGCGGTCGAGCCCTGGGCGCGCTCGTCGGGCGGCACGGGCACCGCCCTGGAGCCCACGACGGTGGTGCAGGCGGCGAGCGGCAGCAGCAACGCCGCGACCAGCGCGCCCGAACGCGCCCCCCGCCCTGCTGTGGAACCCCGTGCGACGAACAAGTCGACCCCCCGGTCGGTGCGGTGCCGTGAACGGCGCTCCCGCGAACGGCCCCCTGCCGCCCGCGACGCCCCTGCCGGGCGCGCGCCGCGCACGAAGCTAGCAACGCGAGCCGCCCGGCGCGGGTGTTTCGCCTGAGTCCGTCGGAACCGGTCGGAACCGGTCCTCGGTGGACGCCCACGCCCGCCCGCTCACAGCACCCGGCGCGGCCCGCGCCCGCGGACCGTCCACAGGGGAGCGGCACGTCACCGCGCGCGGGTCGACCGGCGGCCTCGACGATCTCCCCGGCGACCGCCGCGCTCACCGCGCACGGGTCCACCGGGAACTCGTCCTGCCACAGCCCGACCCCGGCCGTGCCGCTGCCCGGCGCCACGACCGTCCCGCACGTCGGCTCCCGCCCCGCTCGGTCGAGGCCGGGCCCGTGCCCGCCCTCCCCACCAGGTCGAACGCGCCGGGCTCCCACCACTGCGCGATCGCGCTGAACAGGGCGGGCTTGGCGCCGGAGCCCGGTTCGGCGGGGTGATCGGGATCGAGTCGCTGGTGGAGCAGTCGCAGCCGGTGGCGAAGCCGTCGTCCGGGCGCAGCGGCAGCGGCCTGGTCCGCTGCGGGTTCCTGACCCGCGCGGGGAACGCGCCCCAGCCCGTGCCGCCGATGCCGCACGGGTCGAACGGCGCGCCCACCTCCTTCGCCGTGGGCGCGGCGGCCAGGTCGCCCAGCCGCACCTGCCCGCCCGCCGGGTTCGGGTCGACGGCCGCGTCCCGCGCGTGATCGTCTCGGCCGTCCGGTCGTCGACCGGGGCGATGGCGGGCCGCGCGGGCAGGACCTTCAGGCCGCTGCCCGCGGCGGGCGCCCCGGTGGCGGGCACGGCCGCGAGTCCACGACCGCGGTGCAGGCGGGCAGGAGCGTCGGCGCCACGCCCGCGCACCTGCGCGGCTCAGCCCGCCGTGCAGCTCACCGACGGGGACGCGGGCGGCTCGCCCGAGCCGTTGAACCCGAAGTTCGTGCTCCCCCCGGCCTGGATCGTGCCGTTGTAGCCCTCGTTCGACACGACCACCGTGCCGCTGTTCCGGTTCAGCCTGCCGTTCCACGACGACGAGATCGTCTCGCCGCCCGTCGCCGTCCAGCTCACCGTCCAGCCGCTCACCGGCGCGCCGCCGGGGTTGCGCACCACGACCTCGCCCTGGAACCCGTTCGGCCAGGAGTTGGTGATCCTCAGCGTCGCCTCGCAGCCGCCGGGGCCGGAGGGGGCCTGCGACTCCTCCTCCGACTCCTCGGTCTCCGGGGGCGCCGAGATGCTCGGGGTGACCTTGCGCGAGTACGCCGTGGTCGTCGTCGCTGGCCCGCTGCTCGACGGGTCGGACGCGGCCTGCGGCGACCCGGTCTCGTCGTCCGAGGTCGTGGACAGCGCGAAGCCGAGCACGACGCCGCCCGCGAGCAGCGCGCCCGCGATGCCCGCCCAGGCCATCGGCCGCAGCGACAGCTGCCTGCGCACCGCCAGCATCATCGTCCGGCCGCCCTGGTGGGCGGCGGCGGGCGGCGGGGGCGCGATCACCGGGGGAGCGCCGGGGGCGGGCACGGTGCGCGCGGCGGGCGGCAGGGGTTTGCCCTCGGCGGTGGCCTGGAGCATCTGGCGGGCCTGCGCCATGGTCGGGCGGTGGTCGGGCTCGCGGGCCATCAGCAGCACCAGCACGTCCGCGAGCGGGCCGGTGGTGCGCGGCGGGGTCACCTCGCCCTTCGCGGCGCGGCGCAGCAGGGCGTACGGGTTGTCCTCCAGCCTGCCGAACGGCGGGTGCCCCTCGACGGCGGTGTACAGGGTCGAGCCCAGCGAGAACACGTCCGACGCGTGCGAGGCCGACTCGCCCGACGCCACCTCGGGCGCCAGGAACGCCGGGGTGCCCACGACCTGCCGCGCGTCGGTGACCGTCCCCTCGCCGACCGCCCGCGCCACGCCGAAGTCGGTGATCTTGACGTCGCCGTCGTCGTGCGAGATCAGGATGTTGTACGGGGTGACGTCCCGGTGCACGATGCCCGCCTGGTGCGCGGCGGTCAGCGCCGAGGCCACCAGCCCGCCGATGCGCGCCACCTCGCCGGGCGGCAGCGGCCCGCGCTCGTCCAGCAGGGCGCCGAGGCTGTGCGAGGGCAGGTACTCCATGACCAGGCACGGGGTGCCGTCGTGCTCCACGACGTCGTGCACGGTGATCGCGTTGGGGTGCCGCAGCCGGGTCGCGATGCGGCCCTCGCGGGCGATCCACGCGCTGGAGTCGGCCGACCGCACCGACTCCTCCAGGAGCTTGACGGCTATGACGCGGTCCTGCTCCTCGTCCCGCCCCCGCCAGACGACCCCCATCGCCCCTTGCCCGACCAGCGACTCCAGCCGGTAGCGACCGGCGATCAGCTCTCCCGCGTGTGGCACGGGCCGACGGTACCGAGTCACCGGGCGTAGGGGCCACCCGACTGGGTGATAGTGGAACGGGCCGCCGGGGTGCCGGAGACGTCTCCGGACAGACCGGAAAGCGCTTTCCGAACCCCAGCGCGAAAACCCCCGACCGGGAGGCCGAGCCCCGACCGGGGGCCGCCGCGCACCCGCTCAGCCGTCGAACGCCACCCGCTCGTCCAGCAGCGAGCTGACGTCCCCGGACACCTCCTCCGGGTCCTTCCCCCGCCGGAACACGATCGCAGGCCCGCCCCCGCGCACCGCGACCGACGTCCCGCCGACCACGCACGACCGCGCGCGCCCGTCCCCGGACACCCGCAGGTGCGTGCCCTCCCGCAGCCCGAGCACCGGGACGTCGTTCTCCTCCAGGAACTCCAGCAGCCTGGTCTCCCGCGTCTCGCCCATGTGCGTGCTGGTCGGGTCCGCGTCGATGAAGTGCGGGTTGATCTGGAACGGCACCAGCCCCAGCGCCGCGAACGACCCCGGCTCCACGATCGGCATGTCGTTGGTCGTCCGGATGGTCGGCGCGGTGATGTTGGTGCCCGCGCTGGCGCCCACGTACCGGGCCGTCCCGGCGCGCACCGCCTCGCGGATCGCCACGTCCAACCCCTGCCCCTGCAGGGAGCGCAGCAACCGGAACGTGTTGCCGCCGCCGACGACGACCGCGCCCGCCGACGCCACCGCCGCCACCGGGTCGGCCTCGCGGTGCAGCCCCCGCAGGGCCACCCCCGCGGGGGCGAACGCGTCGGCGACCTTCGCGGTGTACGCGTCGTGGTCGGCGAGCGCGTAGGGCACGAAGAGCGCGTCCTCGACACCGGCGAGGAAGTCGCGGATCTCGGGCAGCGCGTGGGCGTAGGGACGCCCGCCGTGATTGGTCGAGTTCGAGAAGAGCAGCAGGTCCACGCGCCGAAGTTTACGGATTAGCAACCGGGGGGGCTGGATTGCGGCCGATGGAGCATTTACGGTTCATCCCGATGACAGGAAAGCCTTCCCGATTATCGGGAAGCCCACCGTCCGGAGGGACCCCCTGTGGCTGACGAGCTGCTCACCGTCCAGCGTGCGCTCGACGTGCTCTCGCTGTTCTCGGCGACCGAGGACACGTGGGGCGTCAGCGACGCCGCGCGCCGCCTCGGTCTGGGCACCTCCCAGGTCCACCGGATCATGGCCACCCTCGCCGGGCGGGGCTTCCTCGTCGCCGACAAGCGCACCCGGATGTACCGGCTGGGGCCCGCGCTGATCGGCCTCGGCCACCTGGCCGCCGAGTCCGACGCCAACCGGCAGATCGCGCTGCCGGTGCTCAACCGGCTGGCCGCCCTCGTGGGCAGGTCCGCCGTGTTCAACGTGCGCCAGGGCTCCCGCTACGTGCTCGCCGCCGCCGCCGACGCGCCCGGCGACCTGCGCTGGGAGCTCACCCTGGGGCGCAGCTACCCCTGGTACGGGGGCGCGGCCGGGCACGCGATCTTCGCGTTCCGGCCCCAGGAGGAGATCGACGCGCTGATCGCCTCCGGCTTCGACGAGTCGACCGAGACCGGCCCGCACGACGCCACCACCCTCCACAGCCTGCACACCGCCGTGCGGGAGCGGGGCTTCGCCACCTCCACCGGTGAGGTGAACCCGCACGTGACCTCGGTCGCCGCTCCCGTCAGATCCGGGAGCGAGATCACGGGCTGCATCGCGGTCCTCGGCGTGACCCACCAGGTCGCCGCCACCCCTGAACTCGTCGGCCACCTGCTCGCGGCCGCCGCCGAACTGTCCGACGCCCTCAGCCGGACAGCGTGAGAGGAGACCTCTGTGTCCCTTGACTCCTCGAAGGACCCCGCGACACCGACCACCGGTGACGCCCCCGAGAAGCACCCCAGGGCTTTCGAGCCCATCACGTTCGTGATCATCGCCCTGCTCAGCGTGCTCGGAGCGATCATCGGCCTGCACATGATCACCACCCTGGGCGTCTCGCCCAACACCTCGGTGATCGGCGCACTGGTCGCCATGGTCGTGGGCCGCTTCGCCTTCCTCGGCCTGGCCAGGATGCGCAGCGTCCACCGCCAGAACCTCGCCCAGTCCGCGATCTCCGGCTCCACCTTCGCCGCCGCGAACTCGCTGCTGATTCCGATGGCGATCCCGTTCGTCTTCGGCAAGCCCGAGCTGGTCTGGCCGGTCTTCATCGGCGCGGGCCTGGGCCTGGCGATCGACGTCTGGATCCTCTACCGGGGCTTCGGCTCCTCGTTCCTGCCCGCGCACGCCGCGTGGCCGCCCGGCGTGGCCGCCGCCGAGACCATCAAGGCAGGCGACTCCGGCGGCCGTCAGGCCAAGATCCTCGCCGTGTCCGGCGTCCTCGGCTTCGGCGCCAGCTTCGCCGGTCTGCCGATGTCCGCCGCGGGCGTCGCGCTGATCGGCAACGTCTGGGCGCTCGGAATGTTCGGCGTCGGCCTCCTGGCCGCGCAGTACGCCCCGGTCCTGTTCAACGTCAAGCTCGCCGCGCTCTACGTGCCGCACGGCGTGATGATCGGCGCCGGTCTGGTCGCCCTCGTCCAGGCCGCCCTGCTGCTCCTCGGCCGCCGCTCCAAGAAGTCCGAGGCCAAGGACCCCCGCAGGGAGGGCGCCGAGGAGAAGAAGGCCGCCGCCGCGAAGGCCGACGGCTCCGACGCGGACCTCGAAGACGATCCGTCCATGGTGGACACCGTCACCATCGGCAAGCTCCGCCGCGCCTTCTCCACCGGTTACCTGCTGTACGTCGGTGGCGCCGCGATCCTGGCCGTCCTCGCCGGGGTGCACTCCGAGCTGTCCGTCCCGGCCCTGATCGGCTGGGTCCTGTTCGCCGCGTTCGCCGCGATCGTGCACGAGATCATCGTCGGCCTGGCCGCCATGCACGCGGGCTGGTTCCCCGCCTTCGCCGTCACCCTGATCTTCCTGATCGTCGGCCTGTTCCTCGGCTTCCCCCAGGTGCCCCTCATGGTCCTGGTGGCCTACTGCGCCGCCACCGGCCCCGCGTTCGCCGACATGGGCTACGACCTCAAGGCGGGCTGGCTCCTGCGCCGCGCGCACCGCCCGTACAGCGCCTTCGAGCTGGAGGGCCGCCGCCAGCAGCTCCTCGCCAGCGTCATCGGCTTCGCCGTCGCGGTCGGCGCGGTGGCCCTGCTCTGGCAGAGCTACTTCACCAACGGCGACGTCCCGCCCGTGTCGAAGGTCTACGCCGACACCATCAAGGCCGGCCTCGGCGACCCCGAGGTCCTGCGCAACCTGCTGATCTGGGCCGTCCCCGGCGCGATCATCCAGCTCATCGGCGGCCCCAAGCGCCAGATCGGCGTCCTGCTCGCCACCGGCCTCCTGGTCGCCACCCCGAACGCGGGCTGGCTCGTCCTCGCCGCGCTCGCCCTGCGCGTCCTGTGGGTCCGCAAGCGCGGCCCCGAGGGCGAGAACGACGCCGCCCTGGTCGGCGCGGGCCTCATCGCGGGCGACTCGATCAACTCCGTCGGGAGGATCTTCCGTGGCTGACCCGACCACCGCCCCCGAGCCCGTCACCCTGGGCGTCGTCACCATCGGCCAGACCCCGCGCGCCGACCTCACCCCCGAACTGCGCGCCTGGCTGCCCGGCGTGCGGATCGTGGAGCGCGGCGCCCTGGACGGCGTCACCCCCGAGCAGATCGCCGAGTGGGCCCCCGCCGAGGGCGACGAGGTCCTCACCACCCGCCTGCGCGACGGCGGCTCCGCGATCGTCGGCCACCACCACATCGCCCCCAGGGTGCGAGCGGCGGTCGCCGACCTTGAGGAGGCCGGGGTGGACGCCGTCTACCTGGCCTGCACCGGAGAGTTCGGCGAACTGGAGCACCGGGGCCCGGTCCTGCGCCCCGAGTTCATGATCGGCCACGCGGTCGCGGCGATCGCCGCCGGGATGACCACCGTGGGCGTGCTGGTGCCCCTGGAAGAGCAGAGGCGCCACCCCGACACCAAGTACGCCCCCCTGGACGCCGAGGTCGTGGTGGCCGTGGCCACCCCGTACGCCGGCTCACCCGAGGCCGTGGCCGAGGGCCTGCGGTCCGCCGCAGCCGAGTTCAAGGCCGCGGGCGCACAACTGATCGTCGCCGACTGCATCGGCTACACCCAGGCGATGCGCGAGGTCCTGGTGGCGGAACTGAACGTGCCCGTGGTGCTGGCCCGCTCCGTCGTCGCCCGCCTGGCCGCCGAGCTGCTCGACCGGGGAGCGGCGGTATGACCCGCCGCATCGGGGTCATCCGCGTGGTCACCTCCACCGACCTCGACTTCCTGGGGACGCACGGCCGCATCCTGGAAGCCGAACTGGGTGTGGTCACCCGCACCGCCTGCATCCCGGACCAGCCGCGCGGCGTGCACGACGACGAGTCCTTCGCCTTGGCGGACAAGAAAGTCCCCCTCCTGGCCGAGGAGATGGCCCCGCACGTGGACGCCATCGTCATCAGCTGCGCCGCGGACCCCGGCCTGGCAGCCGCCCGCACCCGCGCACCCATCCCCGTCCTGGGCGCGGGCGCCTCGGCCGCCGGGGTCGCCCTGACCCTGGGGGAGCGGGTCGGCGTCCTGGACCTGACCGCCGCCACCCCGCTCTCGGTCACCAGGGTCCTGGGCGACCGCCTGCACGGCGCCATCCAGCCCGACGGCGTCACCGAGACCGCCCACCTGCTCACCGAGCAGGGCAAGCGATCCAGCCTCGACGCAGGCCGCCGCCTGGTCGACAGCGGCGCCGACGTCCTCCTGCTCGCCTGCACCGGCATGACCACCATCGGCCTGGCCGAACCACTGCGGCGCGCACTGGGCGTGCCGGTGGTGGACGCGGTCCGCACCGCCGGACTCCTCGCCGCCAGACCGTTCTGACCACCGGCGACCGTCCACTCGGGACACATCCGCGGGGGCGGTCGCCGGTTCCCCTGGGCTTTCCGCCCTCCCCTTGAACTTTCCCAACCTCCCCCCAGCGTGAGGAGCACGTGCCCATGTCCTGGCGTCACGTCATCGAAATGTCCGACCTGCTCGACTCGCCCTCCGCGAGCGGCAAGGCCGTGGCCGAGGTGCTCAAGTCCCTCGGCGCCACCGAGGTCGAGGTCACCGAGGTCACCGGCGAGGCGGGCGAGACCGAGTTCGTCAAGGTCCTCATCCCCGGCACGAACGGCCGCAGCTCCGGCGGCGACGCGCCCACCCTGGGCATCATCGGCCGCCTCGGCGGCCTCGGCGCCCGCCCCGAGCAGATCGGCTTCGTCTCCGACGGCGACGGCGCCCTCGTCGCCCTCTCCGCCGCAGCGAAGCTGCTCGACGCCGCCGCGAAGGGAGACCGCCTGCCCGGCGACGTCATCGTGAGCACCCACGTCGACCCGGACGCCCCGACCCAGCCGCACGACCCGGTGCCGTTCATGGGCTCCTCGGTCGACATGGCCGTCACCAACTCCGTCGAGGTCTCCGCCGAGATGGACGCGATCGTGTCCGTCGACACCACGCGCGGCAACCGCATCTGCAACCACCGCGGTTTCGCGATCACCCCCACCATCAAGGAGGGCTGGATCCTCCGCGTCTCCGAGTCGCTGCTCGACATCGTCGAGCGCACCTCGGGCCAGAACCCGGTGATCCTGCCCATCACCACGCAGGACATCACCCCGTACGGCAACGACGTCTACCACGTGAACTCGATCGTCCAGCCCACCACCGCCACCCCGGCCCCGGTCGTGGGCGTCGCCCTGACCACCGTGACGGCCGTTCCCGGTTCCGCCACCGGGGCGAGCGACCTCCAGGTCGTCGAGAGCGCCGTCCGCTTCGTCATCGAGACCGCGAAGGACTACGGCCGAGGCATCGCGTCCTTCTACGACCCCGCCGAGTTCGCGCGCCTCACCTCCCTCTACGGCTCCCTCGCCCACCTCCAGACCAAGGGCGCCGAGAGCTGACTTCCCGTTGCGGCGCAAGGGGGACGGCCCAAGCCGTCCCCCGCGCTCGCACGTGCGCGTAATACGCACCCAGGGGTGCCCCGATCGTCCACATGTGACACGGGGCACGCCTCGCGGGCGTGTGTTCTTCACTTCCCTGCCTCTTGATCTTGTTCACCCGAACGGCCCTGTCACGCAGGGTGATGTATCGGAGAAGATTCGTCCCGTTGCGCTGAGTAGCGGCAAAGGCCGTGCTCCAACGGGGAGTCGAACTGCTGTCTGTGATCACCGGTCGCGCGCTGAAGCGCGCCCGTTCCCTGGCTGCCGGTGTGGCCCTGGCTGTGCTGGCCACGGTGGCCCCCGCACTGCCCACCACCACCGCTGCCGCCCAGGCGCAGCACGGACTTCCTGACGCCACAACGGTAGGAGCCTCTCCAGGCGTCCTCCCCCCGGTGGAGCAGACCACCGTGGAGCGCCCCGCCGCCACCCCCGCGAACCCTCCGGCGGCCACCCCCGCCGTCACCACCACCGTGACCGCCGGCGGCGCCACCCACGTGCACGCCCCGTACCTGGCGGACTACTCCACCGACCCCACCTTCAGCGTCGGCACCTACAACGGCGGCGCCAACCGCGCCACCGCCTTCCTGCACTTCGACACCGCGGGCTCCACCCTCACCGGCCGCACCATCCTCGACGCGACCTTGTGGCTGTTCAACACCTGGTCCTACTCCTGCGCCCCGCGCCCCGTGCACGTGGACGAGATCACCGCCGACTGGTCGCCGTCCGGCCTGAAGTCCTGGCCCGGCCCCGAACGCGGCCCCGAACTGGGCACCGCCCTCTTCTCCTCCGGCTACCTCGCCGCCTGCGCGGAAGGCGGGGCCTGGCAGCAGATCCCCCTGAACGCCGCGGGCCGCGCCCTGGTCCAGTCCTGGGCCGACGGCGCCCCCAACCGCGGCCTGGCGATCCGCACCGCCGAGGACGACTCGTACAGCTGGAAGAAGTTCGCGGGCGCGACCAGCACCACCCCGCCCCGCCTGGAGATCACCACCAGCCCCACCCCTCAGCCCGCCGCCGCCCCCGATTCGGCCAAGCACAACGGCGCGGTCCCCCCGCGCGCGCCGATCAGCACCGCCGCGACCACCCCGACCCCCACCCCCCACGTCGACCGCGCGAACCCGTTGCCGCGCAACGACACCCCCGAACTCCCGGTCCACCGGACCGGCGCCCCCGCCACCACCGCCCACGCGGCCGGTGAAGTCCCAGGAGACACGCCCTCGCCGGCGAGCTCTCCGCGCTTCACCGCCTGGACGGCCCAGGAGGCGGCACCCCCTTTCCCCGCCCCACCGGGCGCGGAGCCGCCGACGACGAGGTGGACAGCCGCCTCCACCCCGTCGTCGCAGCCCACCCCCAGCCGGGACGGGATTCCCCTGGGACGGGGCCCACCCGCACCAAGCCGTTCCCCGTGCAGACGCTGATCGACCGGCACCACCACCGGTGACCGCGACCGTCCCCACCGGCGACGGTCACCGGAAGCACGCACCCGCACCGCCGTCCCGGCGGCCGAGGTCCGACGTCCCGCGCCCTGGAGATCCGGGCGGGGACCACTCGCCCGGACCCGACCGCGAGCGGCCGATTCCGACGTCCCCCCAGCCCCGATCGCCGGGCTGGCACGCGGACGACTCGCCCGGAGTCGGCACGACGGCCCCTCCGACGTCCCAGCCTGCCCTCACTCGCCGGGCAGGCCCAGCGGACGACTCGCCCGGAGCGGCCCAGGACAGCGGCAGCCGGGGCGGAACCCGGCCGCAAGGCCGTGCCGGTCGCTCGCCGTCGCAGTGCGCCCGCGCGCGACCCCTGAGCGCGCGGGACCCGCGAACCCCTCGCGGGGCCGACTCCGCACGCCTGGTGATCTTTACACTCGAACCCGAGACCCCCGTCCACGACGCGGGGGCGCGAGGTGCGGGGTGGTTCCGGTGCGGGACGCGGTGCGGCGGCTCGGCGAGGTCGTCGGCTGGGACGGGCTCTCCCACGCGGTCACCCGGTGGGACCTGGTCGAGGCGCGACTCGGCTTCGCGCTGCCCGGCGACTACCGGGAACTGCTCGACGTCTTCCCGCCAGGTTCCTTCCGCACCGCGCTCGGCTCGACGCTCACCATCACCCCGCCCCTCCTCGTCGACGGCGCCCCGGACCAGCTCTGGCAGTTCCAGACCGAGCTGCGCGAGCTGGCCGACTGGAAGCGCGAGCACCCCGGCGACGTGCCGCACCCGCTGCTGCCCGACCCGCTGGGCCTGGTGCCGTGGGGGCGCGGCGACCAGACCTGCCTTCTCTGGGCGCGCCGCTCGGTCGACCCGGACTCCTGGACGGTCGTCGCGTCCAACGGCGGGCTGTGGCGGCGGGGTGACGAGCCGGTGGTCGAGGAGTTCGACTGCGGCGCCGCCGAGTTCCTGCTCGGGATCGTGACCGGCGACCTGGTCAGCCGGGTGCTCGACCCGGTGGGGGAGCGGCGGCCGGGCGGGGTGTCCGCGGTCTCGGGCGCGTTCGCCCCGCTCGACCGGCAGCTGTGGTCGCGGTGGCACCACAAGGACGAAACCCTGACGTCCCAACGGTGATCCGGCCGCCGCCCTCCGCTACAGGTGCTCCACGACCCGCTCCGCCGCCTCCAGCGCCACCCGGCGCATCGCCTCGGCGGTCTGCGCGCCCACGTGCGGGGTGATCACCACGTTCGGCTCGGCGCGCAGCGGGTGGTCGGCGGGCAGCGGCTCGACCGCGGTCACGTCCAGGCCCGCGCCCGCCAGGTGCCCCTCGCGCAGCGCCACCAGCAGCGCCTCCTCGTCGAGCACCCCGCCGCGCGCGGTGTTCACCACGACCGCGCCCTCGGGCATCGACCGCAGCCGCGCCAGACCGATCAGCCCGCGCGTGCCCGGCGTCAGCGGCACGTGCAGGGACACGTTGTCGGACAACGACAGCAGCTCGTCCAGCCCGACCGGTTCCGCGCCCGCCACCCGCACCTCCCGCTCGCCCAGCACCGGGTCGTGCGCGAGCACGCGCATCCCGAACCCGCCCGCGCAGATCGCCGCCACCCGCCGCGCGATCCGCCCGAACCCGACCAGGCCCAGCGTCGCCCCGGACAGCTCGCGCCCCCGGATCGCCGACCGGACGTCGCCGTCGCCGCGCACCGCCACGCCGATCCCGCGCCGCACCGCCAGCAGCAGCGCCACCGCGTGCTCGGCCACCGACTGGGCGTTCGCGCCGGGCGTCGTGGTGACCACGATCCCCAGCTCCCGCGCGGTCTCCACGTCGACGGTGTCCACACCGACCCCGTGCCGCGCCACGATCCGCAGCCCCGGCGCCCGGCGCATCATCGCGCCGTCGACCCGGTCCGTGCGCAGCAGGATCGCGGTGACCCGCTCGCTCACGCCGTCGAACCCGACCGCGCCGTCCCCGTAGCCGGGCACCACCTCGGCGTGGGCGCGCAGCAGCGCGACCGCGTCCTCGTGCACCGGCTTCGGGATCCACACCACCGGGTCAGCCACGGGGGACCAGCGCCCGGTTCGCGGCCCGGCGGTCGGCCTCGCCCGCGATCAGCTCGGCCACCCTCGCCACCACCTCGCCGATCCGCGCGCGGGGGACGACCGCGACGCCGTCGCCGTCGCCGACCACCCAGTCGCCGGGGGCCACCGGGACCCCGCCGACCGCGATCGTGCCGCCGGTCCGGAACGGCCCCGTCTTCCACGGCCCGGCAGGCGTCACCGCCCGCGCGAACACCGGAACCCCCAACGCCTCCAGCTCCTCCACGTCCCGCGCCGCGCCGTCCAGCACGATCCCGCCGATCTCCAGCGCTTTCGCCTTCTGCGCCACGAGTTCGCCGATCAGCGCGCGGGTGGTGTCTCCGCCGCCGTTGACGACCAGCACCTCGCCCCGCCTGATCTCCTCGAACGCCGCGTGCAGGCCCTTGTTGTCACCGGGCCGGGTCCACACCGTGAACGCCGGGCCGGACAGCACCGCGCCCCGCCACAGCGGCCGAATCCCGTCGGCGACCCCGAACCGCTCCATCGCGTCCGACACCGTCGCGACCGGCTGCGACCCCGCCACCGGGTAAACGTCTCGCTCGTGCACAACCACTCCCAGCGCTAGATCCACTCCGGACAGTCCACGACCCTCACCCCAGCGCGGGCGGCAACCCGCTCACCGCGATGTCCGCGGCGCACCGCTGAACGGCCGCCACGAACCCCGGCACCTTCTCGTCGCCGAACCGCACCGTCGGCCCGCCCAGCGCCAGCACCACCGGCCGCCCCCGCCGTCGGCCGCCGACCTCGGGCACCGGAACCGCCAACCCCGTGTTCCCCGGTTCCCGCTGCCCGTGCGTCAGGCACCACCCGCGCTCCGCGGCCTCCGCGATCACCGCCCGCATCCCGTCCACGTCCGAACTCACCTGCGGCAGCAACGCCTCCAACACCGCCGTCGACTCCAACGACAGCAGCACGTAAGCCGCAGACCCCACCGCGAGCGGAAGCTCGTCCC
This sequence comes from Actinosynnema pretiosum, assembly GCF_002354875.1. GTDB lineage: Bacteria > Actinomycetota > Actinomycetes > Mycobacteriales > Pseudonocardiaceae > Actinosynnema > Actinosynnema auranticum. The sequence goes on along the minus strand of NZ_CP023445.1, from coordinate 4,894,267 downwards.
CCGGCTGCACCACGTGCCGCAACGTGTTCGGACTCGGCGCCTGCCCCACCACCACCCGCCGCACCCCGCTCCGCACGTACAGGCTCACCGTCTCCCCGGTCTCCGCCGCCAACGCCCGCATCCGCGCCGCAGTGGCCTCCGGCAGCGCCCACGCCGCGTCCGCGAACGCCGCGAACGCGATCAGCGCCGTCCCCACCCGGACCTGCCCGTCCGCCGCGCCCTGCTCCAGCAGCCCCTCACCGGCCAGCGTCTCCACCAGCCGCAACACCGTCGTCCTCGGCAGCCCGGTCTCCCTGACCAGCTCCGCGACGCTCAACGACACCCGCTCCGGGGTGAACGCGCGCAGCACCCGCCACGCCCTGCTCACCGCGCGGATCCCGCCGCCGTCGCCCTCGACGGCCGTGCTGCTGGCGGACATGTCGTCTCCTGTTCGTGATTGCGCTCACTCGGAAGACATGCTTACCATCAGGCGGTCAAGGTTGTCCACCAGGCGGACACTAGCCGTCGGGCGACCGGGCAACCCACCTCACAAGCCGGATCACAAGGGAGTGATCGTGCCGAGAAAACGCCTCGCACTCGGGGTCCTGGGGGCCGTGGGCGCTCTCGTGCTCACGGGGTTCGCCGCCGTGGACGCCAGCAAGTCCACCGCGGGGGCCACCCCGCGCTCCAAGCTCACCGTCATGGCCCCCGCCGCGCCCGGCGGCGGCTGGGACCTTGCCTCGCGCGAGTTCCAGCAGGCCCTGCGCGGCGAGTCGATCGTGAACAACGCCCAGGTCGTCAACGTTCCCGGCGCCGGGGGCACGATCGGCCTCGGCCAGTTCGTCGAGATCGGGCCCGACCCGACGCAGCTGATGATGACCGGCACCGTGATGGAGGGCGCGATCACGGTCAACAAGTCCCCGGTGAACCTCCTGGACACCACCCCGATCGCCCGCCTCGCCGAGGACTACGAGGTCTTCATCGTCCCGGCCGACTCCCCCTACCGGTCCCTCACCGACTTCATCGACGCCTGGAAGCGCGACCCCGGGGCCCGGCCCGTCGGCGGCGGCGGTCTGGGCGGCACCGACCACCTCCTCGCCGGTCTCGCGGCCCGCAGCGCGGGCATCGCCCCCGAGCAGATCAACTACATCGCGTTCGCGGGCGGCGGCGAGGTGCTGACCGCCCTGCTCTCGCACACCATCGAGGTGGGCATCAGCGGCTACAACGACTTCCGCGACCAGATCGAGGCCGGAACCCTCCGCGCCCTCGCCGTGTCCGCCGAGGAGCCCGTCCCCGGCATCGACACCCCGACCCTGATCGAGCAGGGCGTCGACGTCGCCCTCCCGAACTGGCGCGGACTGGTCGCCCCACCCGGCATCACCGCCGAGCAGCGCCAGGAGCTGATCGACATCGTCACCGAGATGGCGGGCACCGCCGACTGGGAGGACGCGCTCCAGCGCAACAAGTGGGTCGACAGCCTGCTCACCGGCGACGAGTTCACCGACTTCATCCGCGAGGACCAGGCCAGGGTCGACGCGATCATCGAGGAGCTGGGCCTGTGACCACGCAGCCTGACACCGCACCCGCCGAGCGCGGGGGCGCCGCCGACTTCCTGCGCCGCCGCACCGGCCTGGTCATCCCGCTCCTCCTCCTGGTCACCGGGATTGTCCTCGCCATCGGCACCCTCACCATGGAGGTGCCGCGCAACGCCGCCTCCCCAGGCCCGCAGCTGTTCCCGACCCTGATCGCGATCGCCTGCCTGGTCTTCGCGGTCCTCATGACCGTCGACGTCCTGCGCCGCCCGGAACCGGCCCGCGCCGCGGACCCGTCCCACCCCGCCGCGTCCGAGCCCGCCGCCACCGACACCGTCCTGGTGGAGAACACCACCCCCGACCACGAAGATCACGAGGCCCACGAACCAACCCGCTTCCGGGGCAACCACAGCGCGGTCCTCCAGTTCGTCGGCACGATCGTCGTCTTCATCGTCATCCTCAACCCCCTCGGCTGGCTCCTCTCCGGCGCACTCCTCTTCTGGGGCTCCGCCCGAGCCCTCGGCAGCCGCCGCCCCCTCTTCGACCTGTTCCTGTCCCTGGCGATCTCCTCGATCGTCCAACTGGCCTTCTCGGCGGGGCTCGGCCTGAACCTGCCCCCCGGCATCCTGGCGGGAGTGTTCTGATGGACCAGTTGGCCAACCTCGGTCAGGGCTTCCTGACCGTCCTGACCCCGATGAACATGCTCTGGGTCTTCGTCGGCGCCCTCCTGGGCACCGCCGTCGGCGTGCTCCCCGGACTCGGCTCCGCCATGGCGGTCGCGCTCCTGCTCCCCGTCACGTTCTCGCTCGACCCGATCGGCGCGTTCATCATGTTCGCGGGCGTCCTCTTCGGCGGCCTGTTCGGCGACTCGATCTCCGGCATCCTGATGAACACCCCCGGCAACAGCACCGCGATCGCCGGGTCGATCGAGGGCCACCGGATGGCCAAGTCCGGCCGGGCCGCCCAAGCCCTCGCCACCTCCGCGATCGGCGCGTTCGTCGGCGGCATCGTCTCCTCGGTCCTCGTCGTCTTCTTCGCGCCCTCCCTCGCCCAGCTCGCCACCCTCTTCGGCCCCGCCGAGTACCTGGCGCTCGCGGTGTTCGCGTTCGTCGCCATCTCCGCCGTGGTCAGCGACTCGGTGCTGCGCGGCCTGTCCGCGCTGGTGATCGGACTGGCCATCGCGCTGGTCGGCATCGACGGCATCTCCGGCGCGTCCCGCTTCACCGGGGGGATGCCCGAGCTGTTCGACGGCGTCGACATCGTCGTGATCACCGTCGGCCTGCTCGCGCTCGGCGAGGTCATCTCGGTCGCCGCCAAGCGCGGCACCAAGCAGGACAACGAGATCATCCCCTCGTCCGGCCGCTTGTGGTTGTCCCGCAAGGAGTTCCGCCTCGCCACGCCCGCGTGGCTGCGCGGCACCGCCATCGGCGTCCCCTTCGGCGTCATCCCGGTCGGCGGCTCCGAGGTCCCCACGTTCCTGGCCTACGGCACCGAGCGCAGGCTCGCCACCCGCCGCGGCGACCGGATGTTCGGCAAGGGCGCCATCCAGGGCGTCGCCGGTCCCGAGGCGGCGGGCAACGCCACCGCGGGCACCGCCATGGGCGCGCTGCTCGCGCTCGGCCTGCCCACCTCGGCCACCGCCGCCGTGCTGCTCGCCGCGTTCCGCCAGTACGGCCTGCAGCCCGGCCCGCTGCTGTTCGAGCGGGCCAGCGAACTGGTCTGGGCGCTGCTCGCCAGCTTCTTCGTCGGCATGGTCGTGCTGCTGATCCTGAACCTGCCGTTCGCCCCGCTCTGGGCCAAGCTCCTGCGGGTCCCCCGCCACTACCTCTACAGCGGCATCACCGTGTTCGCGGTGCTCGGCGTCTACGCCACCAGCAGCAAGATCCTCGACCTGGTCCTGGTGCTCGCCATCGGCCTGCTCGGCTTCGCCATGCGCCGCTACGGCCTGCCCGTCGCGCCCGTGCTGATCGGCGTGATCCTCGGCCCGCTCGCGGAGACCGAGTTCCGCAGGGCCATGGCCGTCAGCGGCGGTGACCCGGCGGCGCTGGTGGGCAGCCCCATCGCGATCGGCCTCTACAGCGTGCTCGTGCTCGGCGTCGCCGGGCTGCTCGTCCAGCGGGCGCGGACCCGTCGTCGACAGGAAGCGCAGGCATGACAAGCGAAAACCCCCCGGAGCGACCGCTGGCCGGGGTCAGGGTGCTGGACCTGTCCAACGTCCTCGCCGGGCCGTACGCGGGCTACCAGCTCGCGCTGCTCGGCGCGGACGTGGTCAAGGTCGAGGTCCCCGGCGCGGGCGACCTCGCCCGCCAGCTCGGCGCCTCCGCCGAGCTGAACCGGCACCGGCTCGGGGCGTCGTTCCTCGCGCAGAACGCGCAGAAGCGCTCCCTCACCCTGAACCTGAAGTCGTCGCGCGGCAAGGATGTCCTGCGCAGGCTCGTGCAGAGCGCCGACGTGCTCGTGGAGAACTTCCGCCCCGGCGTGCTGGAACGCCTCGGCTTCGGCTGGGACGCGCTGCGGGAGCTCAACCCGAGGCTCGTGTACTGCGCGATCTCCGGCTTCGGCCAGACCGGCCCGCTGCGCGCCAAGCCCGCGTACGACCAGATCATCCAGGGCTACTCGGGGATGATGAGCGTGACCGGCACGACCGGCACCGCCCCGCTGCGCGCCGGGTACCCGATCGCGGACGTGCTCGGCGGCCTGGCCGCCGCGTTCGCCGTGTCGTCCGCGCTGGTCGGGCGCGAGCGCACCGGGGTGGGCTGCTCGATCGACGTGTCCATGCTGGAGACGGCGGTGACCGCGATGGGCTGGGTGGTGTCGAACCACCTGATCGCCGGTCAGGCCCCGCGCCCGCTGGGCAACGACAACGGCACGGCGGCCCCGTCCGGCACGTTCCGCACCTCGGACGGCGACCTGAACATCGCGGCGAACAAGCAGGAGCAGTTCGAACTCCTCTGCACCGTGCTCGGCAGGCCCGAACTCATCGCCGACCCCAGGTTCGCCGAGCGCGAGTCCCGCAAGGCGCACCGCGCGCAGCTCACCGCTGAGCTGGAGGTGGCGCTGACCAAGGAGAGCGCCGCGCACTGGGAGGAGGCGCTCAGCTCCGCGGGCGTCCCGGCCGCGGCCGTGCTCAGCGTCCCCGAGGTGCTGGCCAGCCCGCAGATCGTGGACCGCGGCCTGGTGCACGAGCTCCCGTTCCCCGGTGGGGTCCTGCCGGACCCGCTCCGCGTGCTGGGCAACGGGATCCGCGTCGACGACCACCCGAGTGCACCGTCGCTCCCACCCCCCGTGCTGGGCGAGCACACGGACGCCCTGCTGGCCGAACTGGGGTGCACCGCCGAGGAGATCGCGGCGCTGCGCGAGGAGGGGGCGGTATGACGGAGGCCACCGGCCCGACGACGGCGGACACCACCGCCTGGTGGTCGACGTCGATCACCCGCATCGCGCCGGGCGAGATCGACCTGCGCGGCTACCCGATCGAGCAGCTGATCGGCAGGCTCGGCTTCGTGGGCGCGATCTGGTTGCTCACCAAGGGATCGCTGCCCACCCCCGCCCAGTCCCGCCTGCTGGAGGCGGCCATGGTCGCCAGCGTCGACCACGGCCCGCAGGCCCCGTCGATCGCGAGCGCCCGGATGGCCGCGACCTGCGGGGTGGGCATCAACGGGGCGATCGCCAACGGCGTCAACGTCCTCGGCGACACCCACGGCGGCGCGGGGCAGCAGTGCGTGGAACTGCTCTCCGACATCGTGTCCAGGGCCCGCGACGACGGCAGGCCGGTGGAGGAACTGGCCGCTGAAACCGTGGCCGAGCACCGCGCCCGCAAGGCGTACCTGCCCGGCTTCGGCCACCGGTTCCACCCCAGGGACCCGAGGCGCGACGTGCTGCTCGCGCTCGTGCAGGAGGCGGTCGACGCCGGCGAGGTCGAGGGCGAGCACCTGCGGGCCGCGCTGGCCGTGGAGGCGGCGCTGGCGCGCGGCGAGCGCAAACCCCCGATGAACGTCGACGGCATCACGGCGGTGGTCTACGCCGAGCTGGGCGTGGAACCGGAACTCGCGCGCGGCTACTTCGTCCTGGCCCGCTCAGTGGGAATCCTGGCCCACGCCTGGGAGGAGTCGAACTCGGGCCGCCGCATCAAGGGCCCCCTGCCCCCGCCGCTGCTGGCCGACTACACCGGCGAGCCGACCAGGGACTTCGAGGGCTGAGCCCCGTCGACGCGAAGGGCCCGCTCCCCCAGGGGAACGGGCCCTTCCGCGTCAGCGCTCGCCGCTCGGGCCCAGCGCCCAACCGCTCAGCGCTCGCCGAGCTGCCACTCCGGCCGCACGTAGTGGCAGGTGTACCCGTCCGGGTAGCGGACCAGGTAGTCCTGGTGCTCCGGCTCGGCCTCCCAGAACTCGCTCGCCCTCGTCACCTCGGTCACCACCTTGCCCGGCCACCGCTTCGACGCGTCGACCTCGCCGATCACCTGCTCGGCCTCGGCCTTCTGCTCGTCGGTGTCGTAGAAGATCGCCGACCGGTAGCTCGTGCCGATGTCGTTGCCCTGGCGGTCCAGGGTCGTCGGGTCGTGGATCTGGAAGAAGAACTCCAGCACCTGCCGGTAGGACAGCAGCGCCGGGTCGTAGACGATCTCGATCGCCTCCGCGTGCCCCGCGTGGTTGCGGTAGGTCGCGTTCGGCACGCTGCCCCCGGTGTAGCCGACCCTGGTGTCCAGGACACCGGGGTGCCGCCGGAACAGGTCCTCCATGCCCCAGAAGCACCCGCCCGCGAGAACGGCGCGCTCGGTCACAGCAGTCATCAGGTGTCGCTCCTCGGCTGGTTCGTGGTCCACCAGGGAGAACGCCCGCGCGCCCCGGTGTCATCCCGCACCCGATTGTGACCCACGTCCACCCCCGCCGCCGAATCGGCTCCCCGCCCTCAGCAGCCCCGGTCGGACCTGGTCAGCGCCACCGAGCCCAGCCGCTTCGCGTCCCGCGGCACGCTCACCTCCCCGCCCGCGCGCCACCCCCGCGCCTCCGCCCCACCCGGTCCGGCCAGCAGGTACAGCAGCAGCTCCACCCGACCGCTCCTGGTGCACACCCCCTCCTCGCCCACCGGCACCGCCCGCGCCCACCCACCGGGACCACCGCGCCCCGGATCGGCGGTGCCCGCGTCCACCGGGGTCAGCGCGCGCACCGGTGGCCGCTCGTGCGGGACCCCGTCGGGACCGGTCAGCTCGCGCGCCACCAGCACCAGGGCGCCCTCCGCCGGGTACGCGGGCACGTCCAGCTCCACCACCGCCACCGGCCCGTCCACCACACCCCCGCACGGCGCGCGGAACACCACCAGCACCCCGTCCGCCGGAGTCGGGTCCCCGCACGCCGCAGCCCCGCCGCTCACCACCCCCGGCCGGTTCGTCGCGCTGCCGGACAGCGCCGCCGACCCCGACGCGGACGCCTCGCCGCCGTCCCCGCGCACCCGGTCGCTGAACGCCACCAGCAGCGACAGCACGCCCACGGCCGCGCCCACGGCCGCGATCAGCGCCACGTTCCGCGCCGCCGCTTCCCGCCGCGCCGCCCGTCCCGATCTGGAACCGCTCACCGATCCTCGCAATCCGGGGTCTGGTCGGCCCTGGTGACCGGCACCCGGTCCAGGAGCCCGCTGCCTGGGGGAACCACCGCGCCGCCCGCGAGCTCCGGGCCCGCCAGGCCCGTCCAGCCGCGCGCGGGGAACCGGTAGGCGAGCAGTTCGGCGCCGGTCCGGTCGCCGACGCACCACGCGCCGATCCGCACCACCAGCGACCACCGGCCCGGCTCGTCCGCCCAGCCCACCACCAGGTCCCTGACCGGCGCGGGCGCGCCGTCCCGGTCGGTGGAGGTGCGCAGCACCAGCGCGATCCCGCTGTCCTCGTCCAGCTCGCCCACGTCCAGCTCGACCCGCTGCCACAGCCCCACCGCCGCCCCCGCGCACGGCTGCCGGAACACCGCGACCGCGCCGGAGGGCGCGGAGCAGGCGGGGGAGCGCACGGGGGGCCGCCCGGTGCTCACCACCGCGTCCACCGCCCGCGGCGGCGCGCCCGGCGCGGCGGGGGAGGTGGCCGTGCTGGCCGACGTGGTCGAGCCACTCGGCGCAGGGGCGGCGCTGGACGATGCGGTGGTCGTCGTGGGCGCGACCGGCGGCGGGGTGACCGAGGGCCGCTCCGCCGGGGTCCTGGTCGCCGGGTTCACCGCCGTCACCGGGAAGGTCGCCGTGACCGTCCACAGTGGACCAGGCTCGGCCGGGTCCGCCGCGCGCACCCGCTCCGCCCGCGTCGCCCCCGGCGTGGTGGCCGCCGCTGCGACCACCAGCACCGCCACCGCCGACCACCCGGCCAGCGCGGGCAGGCGCCGATTCCACCCCATGTCCGCTCCTCAGCATCCGGTCACCGGGTGATCGGTGGAGGAGGCGGACATGTGTCACCGGGAGGCCGCACACCACCCGTTCGGCCGCCCCCTGGGGCGGCTGGGGTAACGACTCGGGCCGAGATCGGATGAGGCCAGCGGGGGAGACCACCGCGAACGAGCGCGGCGGGAACGATCGACGGTGGAACGACACCGCCCGCGAACCAACGGCAGGCAGCCCGCTGCTGACCGACACCCTGCTAAGTGGCTGTTTGGGAACCGGTAACGGGATGGGCTCTGTGGTGCGCGCGCATAGGGGAACTCCTGGTAGATCGGGTGTTGTCTAGGCATCCGCTCGACCAGGATTTCCGTTGTTATCCTGCCCGACCCCGATAGGCGCTGTCATCGGCGACATCCGGTGTTGCCGCCTGGCCGCCACCCACCAACCCGTCGTGCGGACGCGTCGCTACCCGACCGACCTGACCGACGCCCAGTGGGCGGTGATCGACCCGCTGCTGCCCGACCCACCCTGGCTCACGGGACAGGGCGGACGCCCGGAGAAACACTGCCGACGCCTGGTCGTCGACGCGATCCTCTACACGGTCGACAACGGCATCAAGTGGCGTGCCCTGCCTGCGGACTTCCTGCCCTGGAACACCGTCTACCAGCGCTTCTCCGCCTGGGAGCTGACCGGCGCCAGTCAACGCCTGCTCGACGTCCTGCGCGACCGGGCCCGGTGGGGGACCGGGCGCGTGGCGGCGCCCTCGGCCGGGATGATCGACTCCCAGTCGCAGCGCGCCGCCCCGACCGTCGGCTGCGGCAGTCGCGGCTGGGACGCGGCCAAGAAAACCCAGGGCCGCAAACGCCACATCGTCGTGGACACCCTCGGGCTGCTGATCGCGGTGCTGGTCACCCCGGCGGACGTGCACGACAAACGCGCCGCCCGCTCCCTGCTGCGACGGGTCCGCGACCGGGCGGGCGATCGTTTTTCGCTCCTGTGGGCCGACGCCTGCTACCACGGTGCCTTCCCCGGCTGGGCCCGCACCACCCTCGGGTTGACCATCGAGGTGGTGTCACGACCGCGCAAAACCCTGTTCCACGTCCTGCCACGCCGATGGGTCGTCGAAAGAACCCTGGCCTGGATCACCGGCCACCGCCGCTGCGCCCGCGACTGCGAACGCCTCCCGCGCCACCACGAAGCCCACGTCCGCTGGGCAATGATCCGCATCACCATCCGACGATTCACATGACAAATCAGGGTTCCCAAACAGCCAACTAAGACCGACCACCCGCCGCGGACCGGCCACCCCTACAGACCGGCCGCCCGCAGCACCCCGTCCGCGATCACCTCGTGCCCGGCGGGCTTCGGGTGCACGTCGGTCAGCTCGCAGAAGTACGTCAGCTCGCACACCCTCGCCACCGGTCCGGGGATCTGCCCGTGCGCCGGGTCCGCGACCAGCTCCGTCAGCGGCCGGTACGCCCCGGTCGCCTCCGTCACGTCCACGAACCGCGCGCCGACCTTGTCGTACTCGGCCTTGAGCGAGGTGTTGAAGAAGTCCCGGAACAGCGTCACCGACAGCTCCGCCAACCGCTGCCCGCCCGGCACCTCGTCGTTCACCCACGCGCCCAGGAACACGTCCGGGTAGGTCAGGCCGACGATCGGCGCGTCCCCGGCCGCCGCGCGCAGCTTCGGCAGCGCCGTCGCCAGGTTGGCCTTGATCCGCGTCACGGCCTGCGTCGCGCACGCCACCACCGCCTGCTGCGGCTGGGAGGCGCACGGGATCAGGTCGTTGCCGCCGATCACGACCGTGACCAGCCCGACCTGCCCGGCGCTCGCCTCCAGCTCGGCGACGGCCGCGTCGACCTGGGTGCGGCCCGCCGTCTCCGGCGCGTCCAGCGCCCGGTTGCCGGGCGTGCAGTCCGCCCCGCCGACCAGGTCCGCCGAGGTGGCCCCGCTGCACGCGAGGTTGACCAGCCGCAGGTCGGCCCGCTCGGCCACCAGGTGGCTGAACGCGTCCTGCGACGACCCGCCCCGCTGCCCGCCGACGGGCGGGCGGAACCCGGTCGCGTAGGAGTCGCCGACCGACACGTACACCTTCCGCGGCGGCGGCTCGCTGCTCGTGGTCGCGCTCCCACCGCCTGCCCCGTCCGGTCCGCCGGAGTCACCGGAACCCCCGGTGCAGGCGGTCAGCGCGAGCAGCAGCGCGCAGGCCAGCGCGGATCGGTGGCGTCGCAGCACGGGAGAACCCCTCGGGTCGGCAGCACGAACTCCTGCCGCCCCAGGGTACATAACGGACACGCCGCGACCCGTCGAGCGCGCGGCCGGGTGACGCTGACGCCCGGCTCAGCCGTTCTCCTGCTCCTCCTCGAACGCCAGCATCGCCGCCACCTCGCCGCCACCGCCGCCGTCCGTCCCGCCCTGGAGCACCGAGACCGGCTTCGTCTCGGCCTCCCGGAACGCCACGATGCCGGTGCGCACCGAGTCCGGGTCCTGCCCCAGCAGCTTGTAGATCTTGCGCAGCACGGCGACCTCGCTCTCCGAGATCTCCCCGTCCGCCGCCGCGATCGCGCTCGCCACCTCGGCGATCTGCGCCCGCTGCTCGTCGCCGAGCACGCTGATCCGCTTGGCCAGCCCGGTGAGCTTGAGCGGCGACACCAGCAGCCAGTCCAGGTGCGCGGTCAACCGCATCCGCTCGCCCGGCGTCAGGTCCAGCCGCGACTGGAGGTACGCGACCAGGTGCCCCCACTCGGCGTCGGACACCTCGTCGTCGGCGGTCGACACCACCGCCGCCAGGTGCAGCAGCGCCGTCGCGGACGCGTACGCGGGCGTCAGCTCCCTCGGCTGCTCGGCGGTGACCCGGAACAGCACGGCGGGCCCCTCGGACTGCACCGGGCCGCCCAGCCGCGCGTCCGGCTCGATGCCGACGCCGAGCCTGCCCAGCAGCTCGGCCATGCCGACCGCGTCCGCCTTGGTGAACTTGCCCGTCGCGCGCGCGGGCCACAGCGCCACCAGGTCCGCCACGTCGACGCCGCACTGCCAGGTCCGGCCGGGCAGCGCCTCGTCGATCAGGTCCAGCAGCTCCTCCAGCTCCGGCGACGGGTCGGCCAGCACCGGCGACGGGTGGTCGAACAGCTCGGCGGGCAGCAGGAGCAGCGCGGTCAGCGTGCCCGCGGCGTCCGCGTTGCGCGCCAGCAGCCTGCTGTACGGGCCGAGGTCCTCGGTGCACGAGTCGACCAGCGCCGTCAGCACCTTCGTCGGCGCCGCCGCGCTGATCACGTCCGGCAGGTCCGCGGACAGCGCCGCCGACTTGATCGCCGGGTTCGCCGGGACGTAGGACAGCTTCACCCTGCGCTTGAGCGGGCGCACCACCATGCCCGCGCCGTGCTGCGCCCGGTAGCGCGCGTGGAACAGCGCGCGGAACAGCTCCGGGTAGCGGGTGGCCGCCGACTTCAGCGACACCGCCGGGTGCGCCATGGCCCACGCCCACGCCCACTCGGCCGGGATGGGCCGCTCGTCCGCGACGAAACCGCCGATCCCCACGGCCAGGTCGTGCGCGACCTCCTCGGCCGACAGCACCGCCGGGTCCGGCGGCGCGAACACGTCGCCGCCGCCCAGCACCCGCAGCACCTGCTGGAACGCCTCGGCCTGCGCGCGGAACCCGGCGTGGTGCCCGTACACCTCGATCAGCCGGGTCACCTCCACCAGCACGCGCGGCAGGTCGGCCTTCGCCGCGGGGTCCCGCGCGGCGTCCACCAGCGCCCGGCGCTCCAGGCCGTAGAAGTACAGGAAGACGTAGCCGATGTGCGCGGTCGTCGCCCGCCGCCCGCTCTCCAGCCACAGCACGTACGCGGCCCTGGCCTGCGGGGTCAGCGAGTGGTACGCGGGCTGGTCGGGCACGTCCCGGCCGCCGTAGTCGGGCACGTCCCAGTCGATCGGCAGCGCCGGGTCGATCACCTCGCCGTCCCGGTTCGCCTGCGGCTTGCCCTGCGGGAGCCTGCCGTAGTAGAGCATCCCGCCGGGCAGCGTGGCGTCCGGAACCCACACCGAGGTGCCCGGCGGCACCCAGGCGATCGCGTTCGGCGAGGACGTCATCAGCGCCCGCGTCGGGTTGGGGCCCTCCTGCTCGGCCAGCGGCATCGCCAGGACCTTCGTCGCGGTCGGCCCCGCGTCGGGGAACGGCACGAACGCGGGAGGTTCCTGCTGCACCTGGACCGGTGTTCTCGCGCTCGCCGGTTCGATGTTGAACACCTTCAGCAACCGGTCGAACAGCCCCACTCGCCCGCTCCCTCACAACCCCTGCCCCGCCCCACGCGGGTGCCCCTGCTTCGTCCAGCGTCCACGACGCCCCGACCCCGTCCGGCTTCGGGGACCGAACGAGTTGATCACAATCGGTAGCACCCCCTACCGCTGCGGGCCAAATGGCGCACGTGCCCTCCCGGCCGCGCTCGCGCGCGGGAGAGACCCGGATCACCGGGAAAACCCGCTGATCACGGCGTTCGGCCGCATAGGTTGTCCTCCCGTGGTCGTACCCCGGCTACGCCCGTGGTCCGACGCGACCGCGTCGCCCGCCGGGCGATCATGGGGTGCACGCCGACCAGTGGAGAGGCCCCGGATGTCCGACCGCGCCAGGAAGAACACGACCGCCGTCGACGGCTCGACCGACGCGGACGTGCCCGGCGGAGACGTCACCGGCGCGGGGGTGGGCGGCGCGGAGGCCGGCAGCGCAGGGATCGACGCCGCAGTGGTCCAGGCCACTGCCGCGAACGCCGCCGAGCCCGCCTCGGCCTCCGCTCCCGCTCCCGCGACGGCGTGGGCGGCGTCACCGGAGGTGCTGCGCTGGCTCGGCGCCGTCGCGACGCTCCTGCTCACCGGCGCCGCCTGGACCGCCCTCCTGGTCACCGACCCGCCACCCGCCGTGGCCGTCACCGCCCTGGCGGCGGGCGTCTCCGGCGTCGGACTGCTGGTCCTGGCCTGGTCGCTGCTCGGCCGCACCGCCCGCGCCCCCGGCGGGCTGCCCGCCGTCGCCTGGCTGCGCGGAACGCTCGCGCTGTGGGCCGCGCCGCTGGTCGTCGCGCCGCCGCTGTTCAGCGGGGACGTGCACAGCTACCTCGCGCAGGGCGAGATCGCCGCGCGCGGCATGGACCCGTACGAGCTCGGACCCGCGCAGGCGCTCGGGGCCGATTCGGAGATCGTCTCGCGGGTGAGCGACTACTGGCAGGGCACGCCCTCGCCGTACGGGCCGCTGACCACCGCGATCCAGCAGGCCATCGCCACCGCGGCTCCCGGCGACCCGGTCGTCGGCGTGCTGCTGCACCGGGCGTTCGCGCTGCTCGGGGTGCTGCTGGTGGTGTGGTCGGTGCAGCGGCTCGCGGTGCTCGCCGGGGTGTCGCGGCGCACCGCGCTGTGGCTGGGCGCGCTGAACCCGCTGGTGCTGTGGCACTTCGTCGCGGGCGTGCACAACGACGCGCTGATGGTCGGGCTGGTGCTCTCCGGCGTCGCGGTGGCGCTGATCGCGCTCACCGGCGAGGTCGACCGGTGGCAGCTCGCGGGCGGGATCGCGCTGATCGGGACCGGGGCGGCGGTGAAGCTGCCCGCGATCATCGCGCTGGCCGTGGTCGGGACCGCGCTGGCCCGGCGGTTCGGCGGCGGCTCCGGGAGGTTCGTGCTCGCCGGGGCCGCGATGGTGGTGGCGTCGGTGGTGGTGTTCGCGGCGCTGTCGCTGGCGACCGGGGTCGGGTTCGGGTGGCTGTTCACGCTCGGCACGTCCGGCGGGGTCAACAGCTGGATGGCGCCGACGAACTGGTTCGGGTTCCTCACCGGGGGGATCGGGGCGCTGTTCGGGGCCTCGATCACCCAGACCATGATCGGGGTCGGGAAGCTGATCGGGTACGCGGTCATCGCGGGCTGCTTCGCCCGCGTGCTGCACCGGCAGCTGCGCGGCCGGGTCGAGCCGATCGCCGCGCTGGGGCTGATGATGGCGGCGTTCGTGGCGTTCGGCCCGGTGATCCAGCCCTGGTACCTGCTGTGGACCGTGCCCGCGCTGGCCGCGTGCCTGCCGGTCGGGCGGGTGCACCGGCGGATCGCCTTGCTGGTCGCGGTGCTCTCGCTGGTGATCCCGCCGCTGGCGGGGAACTTCGCCGGGCGGGTGGGCGAGCTGGTCGGCGGGTACGCCGGGGGCGCGCTGGTGGTGGCGGCGGTGTTCTTCGCGCTGCGGCGGGTCGGGGAGCGGGCGGCCGTCGCGCAGACCGGGTGGGCGCGCCCGCGCGGCTGAGGGCCGGCTCGAGTCGATTCGCCGTCGAACCGCCCGCTGCGGGCTCGAAGCGTTCGACGGGGTTGTCGAACCCCTGTTCACCAACCATGCTCGGACCGCGTCACGATCCCCTCAACGCAGAGGTCACTGTCATGACCAGGGTATTCGCCTTGCTCGGCGCCACGCTGCTGGCCATCGCCGGCCTCGTGGTCGTCGCCCAGCCGCCGCAGGCGCAAGCCGCCGTCGGCCTGCACGTCAGCGGCACGAAGATCGTGGAGGCCAACGGCCAGCCGTTCGTCATGCGCGGGGTCAACCACCCGCACGTCTGGTACACCGGCCGCACCAGCTCGTTCGCCGACGTCAAGGCGCTCGGCTCCAACACGGTGCGCGTGGTGCTGGGCAGCGGCAAGCGCTGGGGACCGTCCAGCGACACCGCCGCGGTCATCGCGCTGTGCAAGCAGAACAAGCTGATCTGCGTGCTGGAGGTGCACGACACCACCGGGTACGGCGAGGAGGGCGCCGCGGCCTCGCTCGACGAGGCGGTGGACTACTGGATCAGCCAGAAGTCCGCGCTGGTCGGCCAGGAGGACTACGTCGTCATCAACATCGGCAACGAGCCGATCGGCAACACCAACGCCGCCCAGTGGACCGACGCGACCGTCAACGCGGTCAAGGAGATGCGGGCCAACGGGTTCCAGCACCTGCTGATGGTCGACGGCCCGAACTGGGGCCAGGACTGGCAGTACGTCATGCGCGACAACGCGCAGCGCGTCCTGGACGCCGACACCCAGCGCAACACCGTGCTGTCGATCCACATGTACGCGGTGTTCAGCACGCCCGCCAGCATCATCGACTACCTGGACCGCTTCCAGGCCAACGGGTGGCCGCTGGTGATCGGCGAGTTCGGCTGGAAGTTCGCCTCCGGCGAGGTCGACCACGAGACCATCCTCGCCCAGGCGCAGGCCAGGGGGATGGGCTACCTGGGCTGGTCGTGGAGCGGCAACACCGATCCGATCCTGGACATGGCCACCGACTTCGACCCGGCCCGGCTGACCACGTGGGGGCAGCGCATCTTCAACGGCGCCAACGGGATCAAGGCCACCTCGCGCGAGGCGTCGATCTACGGCGGCGGCAACCAGCCCACCAGCACCACCACCACGACGACGACCACCACGACCACCACGACGACCCCGCCGCCCACCGGCTCGTGCACCGCGAGCTACACCACCACCGGCCAGTGGCAGGGCGGGTTCCAGGCGGAGGTCCGGGTCACGGCGGGGGCCAAGGCGATCAAGTCGTGGACGGTGACCTGGACGTTCGCCGACGGCCAGACCGTGAGCAACGCGTGGAACGCCGACGTCACCTCGTCCGGCGCGAACGTCACCGCCCGCAACGCGTCCTACAACGGGTCGCTGGGGGCGGGCGCGAGCACCGCGTTCGGCTTCCTCGGCACGACGCGCGGCGCGAACACCGCGCCGTCGCTGAGCTGCGCGGCGTCGTAGTCGACACCCCTGCTGCGGCCCCCCGCCCGACCGGGCGGGGGGCCGCAGCGGTGCGCGCGAGCGGACCCCGCCCCGCCGCCCGAGGCAACCCGGTTCGGCGCGGGATCGGACCGGACCGGGCACTCGGACGCGCGCGCCTGCCGCCGGCCTGCCCGTCGTGTTCCCGGAGGGCGTCGTCCGCCAGAGGTCGGTGGACATCGGGCTGGCCGCCACCCGCACGGACCGGAGCGGCCACCCCCTGCGCGGTGCGGCCAGCGGCGACCGCCTCGACCGGGAGATGCCGAACGGGCAGCCGACCACCGCGGTGGGGGCCCACCGGTGCAACGGCCGCGACAACCAGCGCCGGCTGATCGGCTGAGCGCGCTTCCCCCCGTGCGGGGGTCGTTCCCCGCGAACGGCCCCCGCGGCGCTCCCCATCCCCGCCGGTCCGCCCACCCCGGTTCCACCGATCAGGTCGTTGCCCTTCGGTTTTCCGCCGTTCTAGCATCGCGCTGGCGACGGCGCGCGCCCGTCGTCCGAGGGGGCACGACATGAGGCGCTGGTTGTCCGTCGCGTGCGCGATCGCGCTGTTACCGCTCGGGGCGCCGGGCGCCCCGGCCGCCGAACCCGACGCGCCCGCCCCGGAGCGGACCGTGCCTGCGAAGACCGGGGTGGTCGTCGACGGCGGCAGCGGCAACCGGGCCTCGCTCGGCGCGAGCGCCGCGGGCAGCACCGTGGCCGGGCGGGTGTGGAACGACGACGGGGACGGCGTGCGCCAGGACCACGAGTCGGCCGCGCAGCGGGAGGTCCGGCTCTGGACCCACCAGCCCGCGGTGGGCTGGAGCGCCGTCCGGGTCACCTCCTACGGCGGGGCGTACGCGTTCACCGACGTGCCGCCGGGCAGCTACCAGGTCCAGGTCGTGATCCCCGCGGCGAGTCCCGAGGCGGTGACCCGGTTCGGCGCGGGCGGCGACCGGCAGCGCGACTCCGACGTGCTCGGCCCGAACGCCGAGAGCCTGCCCGTGGTGCTCGGGGGCGGCGGGCCCGAGACCAGGGGTGTGGACGCGGGCCTGGTGCCGGGGCGGTCGACCGGGAACTCGGTCAAGAGCGCCGCCAACCACTGGTGCCTCGACCAGGAGGCCCCGAACGGGCTGCCGCCCACCACGGGCGTCGGCGCCTACCGGTGCCACGGCGGGCTGAACCAGGAGTGGTACTTCTACTGGATCACCACCGAGGTGGCGGAGGTGTGGGGCGGCTGGAACTGGGACTGCCTCGACCAGGAGTTCCCCGGTGACCAGAAGACCAGCGAGGTGGGCGTGCACCCGTGCCACGGCGGGCTCAACCAGCGCTGGCGGGTCTACCACAACGAGCTGCAGGGCGAGTCGATGACCGTCATCAACGCGCGCACCGGCGAGTGCCTCGACCAGGAGTCCCCGCAGGGCCCGCCGACCAGCGGGGTCGGGGTCTACGCGTGCCACGGCGGGCTGAACCAGAAGTGGTACGCGGCCGGGTGAGCGCTTTTTCCGAGCGGTTCGGCATTCCGGGGCAACCTGCGGCGGGCGCGCACCCCTGTAAAGCTTTTCCGCCTTTCGTGCCTGACCTCGTGGTGGTGGCGGTGAACGTCTACCGCACCAGGGGGAGATGACGTGGGGAAGTGGTTCGCCGTCGCGTGCGCCGCGATGGTGCTCTAGTCGGGGGTGCTCTCGCCGGGGGGCGGGAGTCGCGGAAGCCGCCGAGGAGGACGAGAACTGGATCTCCGGCGCCGTCTGGATCACGTGAGCGGCAACGAGCTGCGTGGACCCTCGTGGGGTGAGTCGCGGGGCCGGACCGACCGGGGGAGTGCGACCCGGTCGGTTCGGCTTCCCGAGGGACGGCCGAACGTTCGGGGGGCGAATCAGGGGGGACCCCTTGAAGCAGTTATTTCCTTGCGGCGCAAGCGATTTTCCGCGTTGCTCCACAAGGGAGGGTGATTGGGCCATCAGGTCTATACCGGGGCGCGCCGATCTCGATCTAGCATCGCTTCGGCGGTGGCGCTCGTCCGCCGCACTAGGGGGCTAGTCGTATGAGACGCTGGTTGTCCGTGGCGTGCGCAGCTTTCGTGGCACTCCCGCTGGGGGCGGGGATCGCGCAGGCCGAGGAGCCGGTCGAGCAGCAGGACCGCGTGGGGATCAAGATCGACGAGGCGCTCGCGGGGCAGGCGTCCCCGGAGGCCGCTTTCCGCTCCAGGGCGAGCCTGAACGACGTGTCCGCCCAGGCCGTGGGCAGCAACGTCATCGCGGGTCGGCTCTGGAGCGACTCGAACGGCGACGGTTACCGGGGTGACAGCGAGGCCGGTCTGTCGGTCCGCGTCGTCCTCTTCGGCGAGGTGGACGGCACTCTGACCGTCGCCGAGACGTACTCGCAGGGCAACGGCGCGTACTCGTTCACCAACCTCCCGTCGGGCGTCTACCAGGTGTGGGCCGACACGGACCCGGTGAACTCGTGGTTGATCCCCACGGGCATCGGCGTCGGCGGTGACCGCCAGCGCGACTCCGACATGGTCGGTCCGGTCGCCGTGAGCCTGCCGATCCACTTCGCCGACGCGGGCCCCGCCCAGCGCGGTGTGGACGGCGGCTTCATCTCGTCCCAGTACTACTACGGCTACAAGATCAAGAACGGCGCCAGCAACTGGTGCCTCGACCAGGAGTTCCCGCAGGGCTTCCCGACCACCAAGGTCGGCGTCCACCACTGCAACAACGGTTCCAACCAGCAGTGGGACGTGTTCTGGGAGTTCGAGCAGGGTCTCGGCGTCGCGCGGTTCGAGAACTGGGCGACCGTGCACTGCCTCGACCAGGAGTACCCGAACGGCCAGCAGACCCCGCGCGTCGGCGCCTACCCGTGCAACGGCGGCACCAACCAGAAGTGGGTCGTGCACCACAACGAGCTCTACGGCGAGCCCGCCCTGGCGATCAACCAGCGCAGCGGCTACTGCCTCGACCAGGAGGCCCCGACCGGCACGCCGACCACGGTGCTCGGCGCGTACCTGTGCAACGGTGGCGCGAACCAGAAGTGGTACCTGAACGACTGACGTTCCACCCGTAGCACCACCCCGGCCGGGTCACGCGACGCGCGTGGCCCGGCCGGTTCGCGTCCCGGCGTGTCGACCGCTCCCGCCGCTGCCCCGAACGGGTGGGCACCGCGGTGTCTCGGCGTCACCGTCTCAGCGATCTTCAGCCCCTCGGCCGCTGTGTCCGCCGTCACGAGCTTCTACCATCGCGCTGGCGGCGGCGTCCGACCGCCGTCCTAGGTGGTGAAGACCATGAGGCGCTTGGCCGCGGTCGTGTGCGCGCTGGCACTCCTCCCGCTCGGGGCGATGACCGCTCAAGCCCAAGCCGACCCGGCGGACCGATCACCGGGTGTCGAGCGGCAGAAGGTGCCGCCCAAGCGGAGCGGTGTGCCCTACAAGGCGGCGTCCGGGAGCGCGGCGGTCAGCCAGAACACCGTCTCCGGCCTGGTCTGGGTGGACGCCAACGGTGACGGGGTGCGGTCCAACACCGAGGTGGCCGCGCGGCTGGAGGTCTTCCTCTGGACCTTCGACGACACCGAGGGGTGGATGTTCCGGACCACGTTCTCCGACAAGGGCTTCTACAGCTTCACGGACCTGCCCGCCGACAAGTACCTCGTGCAGGTCGTCATCCCGGACGGCTACCGCGCCACCGCGTTCGGCGCGGGCGGCGACCGCTCGCGCGACTCGGACGTGGTCGGCTACTCCGCCGACAGCACCCCGCTCACCTTCACCGACGTCGGTCCCCGCACCCGCTGGGTCGACGCGGGCATCACGCCCGGCGAGCCCACCGGGACCCCGGTGCGCAACTCCTCCAGCGGCTGGTGCCTCGACCAGGAGTCGCCCAGCGGCGTGGCGACCAGCGGCGTCGGGGCCTACGGCTGCAACGGCGGCCTGAACCAGCACTGGTTCCTGGTCTGGTACCGCCCCGACGTCGCCGAGGTCTGGAACACCGCGCCGCCCGTGGACTGCCTCGACCAGGAGTCGCCCAGCGGCGTGCCGACCAACGGCGTCGGCGCGTACCAGTGCAACGACGGCCAGAACCAGCGCTGGGTCGTGCGGCACGACGAGGAGACCGGCAGCGAGGAGGTCCAGTTCGTCAACCTGAGCAGCGGCGACTGCCTCGACCAGGAGGCCCCGCGCGGCACGCCGACCACCGGCGTCGGCGCGTACGGCTGCAACGGCGGGCGCAACCAGCGCTGGACCCTCGGCTGACCCGCCCGCGGGGCGCTCCCGGTCGTGGAGCGCCCCGCGGCCGGACCCGGAACGTCAGCGGCCCCGGAACGTCAGCGGGCCAGGAACTCCAGCACCACCCGGTTCCACTCCTCGGCGTGGCTCACGTTCACCCCGTGCGGCCCGCCCGCCACCACGTGCGCCTCGCTGCCGGGGATCGCCGCGTGCACCCGCTCACCGGACCCCTCGTACGGCACCGTCGCGTCGCTGTCGCCGTGGATCACCAGCGTCGGCACGGTGATCGCGGGCAGGTCGCCCCGGAAGTCGGTGCCCGCCCACGCCGCCATGCAGCCCAGCGCCGCCCGGTGGTCGGCCTCGTCGCACAGCGCCCGCGCCTCCCGCCACTGCTCCTGGGTGACCTTCAGCTCGCCGTCGACGGAGAAGAAGTCGGTGACGAACGTGTCGTAGAACGTGCTCTCGTCGTCCCTGAGCCCGGCGGCCAGCTCCTCGGCCTTCTCGGCGGGCAGCGGACCCTCCGGGTTGTCGTCGGTGCGCGCCAGGTACGGCGGCACGGCCGAGGCGAACACGACGCCCCGCAGCCGCTCCTGTCCGTACCTGGCCACGTACCGGGCGACCTCGCCGCCGCCCATGGAGAACCCGACCAGCACCACGTCGGTCAGCTCCAGCTGGGTCAGCAGGTGGTGCAGGTCCTCGGCGAGCGTGTCGTACTCGTAGCCCCCGCGCGGCTTGTCGCTGCGCCCGAAGCCCCGCCGGTCGTAGGTGATCACCCGGTGACCGGCCGCGGCCAGCGCGGGCACCTGGAGCTTCCACGACTCGCCGGACAGCGGCCACCCGTGGATCAGCACGACCGGGCGGCCGGGACCGCCGGTGTCGTCCACGTGCAGGTTGGTGTCCTTGAACAGCCCGTGGTGCGCGGTGATCTCGGCCATGTGCCCTGAACTCCTCCGGGTGGCGGGTGTTCCACCCGGCGTACCCGAGGCGAGTCAGCGGAAACGCCGCCCCCGTCCGGGCGAGGCATCGCCCGGACGGGGGCCGGGACGTCACCGCTCGTGGCGCTCCAGCAGGGCCCGCAGCGCCGCCATCTCCCGCGCCAGCGCCCCGCGCCCCTCGGCGGTGATGCCGACCCACGTGCGCGGTCGCCTGCCCTCGTAGCCCTTCTCCACCGCGACCAGCCCGGCCTCCTCCAGCACGGCGATGTGCCGGGACAGGTTGCCCGCCGTCAGCTCCAGCGTGCTCTTGAGGTACCCGAACTCCACCCGGTCGGCCTCGGCGGTCACGGTCAGGATGCCGAGCCGGTGGCGCTGGTGCACCACGTCGTCCAGGCCTGCGGTGGGGTGTTCGCTCACCGGCGCACCCTACTCAGCACGAGAGCGACGAGCCCACCGACGATCGCGGTGGCGCCGGGGAGCAGCACGTCCTTGGCCGCGAACAGCACCTCCTCCATTCCGGTCGCCGGGTCGGGTCGCCACCCCAGCCGCCAGAACACCGAGCCCATCCAGCTGCCGTTGGCCAGCAGGGTGAACCACGAGTACCCGAGCGCGACCGCCCCGCACCACGCGCTGCGCTCGCGCCAGGCCAGCACGAGCAGCCCGGCGGCGAACAGCAGCAGCCCGCCGGTCTTGGACACCACCGCCGCGCCCAGCACCGAGGTCAGCGCGAACCCGGCGACCAGTGCCACCCGGTACCCGCGCGTGCGCCCGAACTCCCGCTCGGAGAGCACCGCCAGCACCACCGGCACGGCCAGGAACACCGCCGACTCCAGCACGGCGGCCTTGGCCCCGAGCCGCAGGTGGCTGACCGGCTCGGCGGCGACGGCCCGCACCAGCGACATGCCCAGCACCACCAGCAGCCCGGCCAGGGTGACCCGCGCGTACGCCTTCGTGGAGGTCTCCAGCCCGGAGACCTCCGCGCGCCTGCGGTACCACCAGGTGGTGAGCAGCAGTCCCGCGAGCAGCGCCAGCAGCCAGTACGCGCCCAGCGCGAGCGGGCTGACCGGGTCGTAGATGTTGCCCGCCGTGAACGCCCCGAGCGGGTCGAACCGGCCGAGGCCCGGCACGGTGAACGTCGTGCTCGGCACCTCGCCGGAGTCGCACACCCCCAGCGCGGTGACCAGCACCCGGCACGGGTCGGGCGCCGGTCGGTAGAACGGGATCGCCCCCAGCGTCAGCGCGCCGATCGCCAGCAGTGGCAGCCAGTGCCCGCGCCGGTCGCGCCGGGTGCGCTTGCGCAGCGCGTCCAGCTCGCCGAGCAGGACCGCCGCGTCCCCGTCCGCCATGGCTCCCCCAGAGTTGGATTTGCAAGACAGGTAGGTTTGTATCGCAAACCAAATATGTCGGACAACCGCCGCTGAGCGCAACCCCCGCCCGCCAGGCAACCCAATGTCCCGCCCGCCCGTACCGCGCCCGCCCGCGAGGGCCGCGCGCCACCCGCCGTTGCGCGCCCCCGCGCGGACGCGTCGGGAAGCCGCAGGCTCGCGTCCCGCCCCACGACCAGCCCGGACACTCGTTTGCCGAGCAAGCCACCGGCGCGCCGGGCGGTGCGGTTCCCCGCTTGTGATCTTGTTCTCCTCGGTTCCCCGCCCGGCCCGTCCCTAGGCTGCGATCCGCTGCTTCCGGGCAGCGGCGCCACGACACCCGCCGCCGTCCCGAAACGCCGAACTGGGGAGAAAGAACCGCATGGTCACCAAGAACCGGAAGTGGGGGGCCGCGCTCGCGGTCACCGCCTCCGCCGCGCTGGTCGGCGCGCTCGTCCCGCCCGCCACCGCCTCGGCGCAGACGCCGGGCCTGGCCGAGGCGCTGCGCGCCGCCGTGGTCGCGCAGGACTTCAGGGACGTCATCGACCTCACCCCGCCCGACCCGGCCCCCACCGCCCTGCGGGCCGCCCGCTCCGGCGCGCCCGAGAAGTACGACAGCGCCCCACCCGCCGCGCGCCTGGCAGCCACCGCCGCGCGCCCGATCCACCAGCAGCCCAACGTGGACCTGGCCGTCATCGAGCTGGACGACGCGGGCAGGCCCACCGCCGTCGGCGACGTGCTGATGAGCCCGCGGTACCCGAACGGCGTCACCGTGCCGGTGGAGAAGAGCTCGCTGTCCACCGACCAGGTCCGCTACCGCTGGTGGGACGACACCGAGTGGGACGTCAACGGCGGTCAGGGCACGGTCGACGTGCTGCCGGGCCGGGAGAGCGCTCCCATCGACTTCTCCTCGCCCTACCCGGCCTCCGTCCTCAAGCTCATGGTCGGCTTCGGCGTGCTGCGCCTGGCCGACGAGGGCCGGATCGACCTGGACGCGGTCTACAGCTACCAGCCCACGGTCCTCAACCCGAGCTGCGGCGGCGCGTTCAGCGCGGTCATCCGCTCGAACTTCGACCAGATGATCACCAAGTCGCAGAACGAGCCCACCTGCGCGCTCATCAAGCTGCTGCACGACCTCGGAGCCTGGGACGAGGTCAACGCCGAGTTCGTCGAGCTGGGCCTGCCCACGCTCATGGTCACCGGCACCAACCCGGCCAACGGCGGTCGCTGGATCGGCTCGAACATGAGCAGCCTGGACACCGCGAAGCTGCTGCTGCTGATCAACGGCGGCCAGGGCGCCCTGTGGACCACGCCCGCGGGCAGGGCGGTCACCCGCGCCGAGCTGGGCGAGACCTCGCGCGCGCTGTTCCTGAAGGCGCTGGCCGAGCAGGGCCACAACGAGATGCTGTCCACCACCAACTGGTGCGGCCGGACCTACCCGGTGCAGGGCATCCCGCAGCTCACCCCGCAGCGCTGGGTCAAGGCCGACGGCACGGTCACCGTGGGCGGCGCGGTGTACGACCGCGACGTGCGCCCGTGCGACGCCGTCGCCGAGGTGGGCTTCAGCCACAAGACCGGCTGGGTGGACACCACCGGCAGCGACGCGGGCATCGTGAAGTCCCTGCCGGGCAAGGAGAAGCGCGACTACATCGTGGTGATCTTCGCCAACCTGGGCACCGACTACGTCGACGCCGACCGGCCCGCCGACCCGCCCGGCGTGTTCCCGGTGCTCTACACCCAGAAGTACGCGAAGCTCGGCAAGGCCGTCGACGCGATCATGGCCGCCCGCTGACGCCCCGAACGTGACACCGGCCCGCCGCCACCCGGAGCAGCAGGCGGCGGGCCGCTCACGAACCGTTGCCCGCTAGGGGAAGTCGCCCGGCAGCACGACCTCAGCGCCGGTTCCCTCGCGGCCGCAACCGCCCCCCTGGCATCGGCGGCGCGGGCAGCCGGTCGCCGTCGTAGCCCACCACCGCGCCGAACCGCTCGTCCCCGCGCTCCCACTCCTCCCGGAACCGCACCACCTCGTCGTGGTCGCGCCCGATGAAGTTCCACCACATCACGATCTCCTCGCCGAACGGCTCGCCGCCCAGCAGCAGCACCCGCGCCTCCTCGGACCCGGTGCTCGCCAACCGCAGCACCGCCGACCCCGCGCCCAGGCACCCCAGCGACCCGCGCGGCACCACCGCCCCGGCCAGCTCCACCTCGCCCCGGTCCACCAGCACCCCGTGCTCGAACGCCGGGTCCACCGCCAGCTCCAGCACCACCCCGGCGGGCACCACCAGCTCCGCCCCCAGCAGCGGCGTGAACCCGCGCACCGGCGACGTCACCCCGCCCAACGACCCGAGGAACACCCGCGCCACCGCCCCGCCGATCACCACCGGCTCGGGCACGTGGTGCTCGAAGCCCCTCGGCGCGTCCCGGTGCGCGTCCGGCAGCGCGATCCACAGCTGCACCCCGTGCAGCACCGACGTCCCTGGGGTGGAGACCTCCGAGTGGCAGATCCCGCGCCCGGCCGTCATCAGGTTCAGCTCGCCCGGTCGCACCAGCGCGTGCGCGCCGTGGCTGTCCCGGTGCTCGATCTCCCCGGAGAACAGCCAGCTCGCCGTCTGCAACCCGGTGTGCGGGTGCGGCGCGACGTCCATGCCGCCGGTGGCGGACACGTCGTCCGGCCCGTAGTGGTCCACGAAGCACCAGGCCCCGATCAGGGACCGCCCGCGCTGCGGCAGGGTGCGCCGCACCGCCATCGCCCTCGGCCCGCCCAGCGGCACGTCGCGCGGGTCGAGCACCTCCACCTCGGCCGCGGGGGAGGAGGCGGCGCAGACCAGTTCGGCGGGATCGGATTCGGCGTTGCTCACCACCACATCGTAGGTCCGCACCCACGTCCCGCCGCCCGACCGGCGCGCCGCGCCCGCCCGCACCGCCCGCACCCAGCGCAGACGCCCCACCACCGGCCGGGACGGGCCGAACCGCCCCGTTCCGGTCCCGCTAACACCCCGACCCCCGCCCGCGATGACCTTGTGCACCGCCCCCCAGAGAAGGTGACCACCGCTGTGCCTTACACGGCCGAGATCAGCCGCGCCACCCCGGCCTGCTTCGTCTTCCTGGTGGACCAGTCCGCCTCGATGGAGGACCCGATCGGCGGCCCGGCCAGGCAGCGCAAGGCCGACGTGGTCGCCGACGCCCTCAACCGGCTGCTGACCGAGCTGAGCGTCAAGTGCGCCAAGGAGGAGGGCGTGCGCGACTACTTCCACATCGCGGTGATCGGCTACGGCCACACCTCGGTCGGCTCCGCCTTCACCGGCCCGCTGTCCGGCCGCGACCTGGTCCCGCTCAGCCAGGTCGCCGACCGCCCGGCCCGCGTCGAGGACCGGGTGAAGAAGTTCCCGGACGGCGCGGGCGGACTGGTCGAGAGCAAGGTCAAGTTCCCGGTCTGGGTCGACCCGGTCGCCAACGGCGGCACCCCGATGTGCCGGGCGCTGGCGCAGGCCGACGCGATCGTCGCCGACTGGGTCGCCCGGCACCCGGCGGGTTTCCCGCCGATCGTGCTCAACCTGACCGACGGCGAGTCCACCGACGGCGACCCGCTGGAGGCCGCCCTGGCGCTCCAGCGGCACGTCAGCGCGGACGGCGCGGCGCTGCTGTTCAACCTGCACGTGTCCGGCTCGGCCGCGATCCCGGTGACCTTCCCGGACAGCCCCGCCGCGCTGCCCGACACCTACGCCCGCGCGCTGTTCGAGATGTCCAGCCCGCTGCCGCAGCACATGCGCTTCTACGCGCTCCAGCAGGGCATCGCGTGCACCGAGCTGTCCAGGGGCTTCGCCTACAACGCCGACATCACCACCGTCGTGCAGTTCCTCGACATCGGCACCCGCGCCACGGACCTGCGCTGACCCCCGGCATGTTCACCACCGCCCTGCGCGCGCCCAAGCTGGGCAGCGCCGAAGCCGAGTGCGAGGACGCGCACCTGGTGCTCCCGGCCGAGGCCCCCGACACCTGGCGCACCGAGCCGGTGCTGGTCGCCGTCGCCGACGGCGCGTCCGAGAGCCTGCTGTCCGGGCCGTGGGCCGCGCTGCTCACCACCGAGGTCCTGGCCCGCGTCGCAGCCGACCCGAGCGCGCTCGACGCGCCCGAGGCGTTCGCGGACGCCCTCGCGGGCGCGGGCCTGGCCTGGCGGCCCTGGCTCGCCGACTACGTGGCCCGCCGGGAGGCCGCCGGTCGCCCCATCGCCTGGTACGAGCAGCCGGGCCTGGACCGGGGCCCGCACGCCACCGCGCTCGCCGCCCGCTTCGCCACCGGGCCGGACGGCCGCACCGCGTGGGCCGCCGCCGCGCTCGGCGACAGCTGCCTGTTCCACACCAGGGGCGCGGAGCTGCTGCACGCGTTCCCGCTCGCCGACGCGGGCGCGTTCGACAGCTCGCCCGGACTGGTCAACGCCCTCACCACCGACACCGCCCTGCTGGCCAGGCACACCCGCACCGCCTCGGGCGCGGCCGAGCAGGGCGACCAGTTCTTCCTGTGCACCGACGCGCTCGCCGCCTGGTTCCTGCGCGAGGCCGAGCGCGGCGGCGCGCCGTGGGACCTGCTGGCCGACCACACCCGCGCGGGCCACCCCGAGCGGTTCGCGGCCTGGCTGGACGCGGCGCGTTCGGCCGGGGAGGTGCGCAATGACGACGTCACGCTCGTCCACGTCGACCTCGGGTGAGGGCAGGCGGGTGTTCCCGTCCGGCGCGGCCTACGCGGAGGCGCTGCAGAACACCGCGCTGTGCTTCCGGGGCACCCCGCTCGAAGGCGGCCTGGTGCGCACCGACGCGCTGGGGCGCCCGCGCGCGATCTCCGGCAACTTCGCCAGCGTCTTCTCGGTGACCACGCCCGACGGCGTCGAGCACGCCGTCAAGTGCTTCACCAGGGAGGTCCCCGAGCAGGCCGACCGGTACCGGGCCGTCGGCGCGCACCTGGCCCACCTGCGCGCGGACTGGGCCGTGGGGTTCGAGCACGTGGACCGGGGCGTGCTGGTCGCGGGCTCCTGGTACCCGGTGCTGCGCATGGAGTGGGTGCGCGCCCGCAACCTGATCCGCTGGATCGAGGACACCGGCGACGACCGGGCGGCGCTGGCGGCGCTGGCCGCCCGCTTCGCGGACCTGGTCGCCGCGCTCGGGGACGCCTCGGTCGGCCACGGCGACCTCCAGCACGGCAACCTCCTGGTCACCGACTCGGGCGCGCTGCGCCTGGTCGACTACGACGGCATGTACGTGCCCGCGCTGGCCGGGCGGCCCGCCGACGAGTTCGGGCACCGCAACTACCAGTCGCCGGACCGCACGCGCGACCACTACGGGCCCGACGTCGACCGGTTCTCCGCCTGGGTGGTGCACCTGTCGCTGGTGGCGCTGTCGATCGACCCGGCGCTGTGGCGGCTGCTGCGCGACGAGGACGCCGAGCACCTGCTGCTCGCCGAGTCCGACTTCACCGACCCGGACCGCTCCTACCGATTAGCGACCCTGACCGCGCACCCGAACCACGGGCTGCGGGCGCTGGCCGGGCGGTTCCGCGACGTCCTGCTGCACCACCGCGCCGCGCCGCCACCGCTGGAACCGCTCGCCGCCGGGCCGCTCGTCGCCGGTCTGCCCACCACCGGTCTGCCCACCACCGGGCCCTTCGCCGTCCGGCCGTTCGCCACCGGGTCGTTCGCCACCGGGTCGTTCGCCGCGGGCACCACCCCGGCGTGGCTGGCCGAGCGCCTGAACCCGATCGACCCGGTCGCCGGCCTCGTGGACGACGTCCCCGAGCCCGCCGCGCTCGACGTCCGCGCCAACGAGCCGGTCCGGTTCGGGCGCAAACCCGTGCTGCTGATGGTCCTGTCCTGGCTGCTGCTGCTCGGCGCGCCCGCGCTGCCCGTGCTCGCCGCCGTGCTCCTCGGCCTGACCGGCCCCGAGCTGACCGCGCCCGTGCTGCTGATCCCGCTGCTCCCGGTGGCCGCCGCCGTCTCGTACCGCCGCCGCCCCGAGCGGGCCGCCGCGAAGGCCGCCCGCCGGGCCCGCCGCCGCGCCCGCTCGGCGCACCGCGCGCTCGCCGTGAAGGGCGCCGGGCTGCGGCGCGCCGGCGAGCGGTTGGAGGCGGCGCTGCGGCAGGCCGAGACCGCGCGCGACCACGAGCAGCGCGAGCTGGCCGACCGGCACAAGCGGGAGGTCGCGGAGCGGCAGGCGGACACCGCCCGGCTCGTCGTGGAGACCGAGCGCGCCAAGCAGGCGCTCGCCCGCAAGACCCGCGACGCGGAGGAGAAGCTCCTGGCGCAGGCCAAGAAGGCGCACGTGCTGCACCACCTGGCCCGGTTCCCGCTCAAGGGCGCGGGCATCGAGGGCATCGGCGAGGCGCTCACCGCCAAGCTCGCCGACTCGGGCATCCGCACCGCCGCCGACTTCACCGGCGTGGTGCGCAACCCCGGCCAGGAGTCGGTCGTGCTGTTCCGGCTGGCCGGTGGCGGCGCGGTGCGCGTGCCCGGCATCGGCGAGGTCAAGGCGGGCCGGGTCGAGCGGTGGCGCCTCACCCTGCTCAAGCAGGCCAAGGCGGGTGAACCGGTGCAGCTGGGCCCGGCCGAGCGCGGCGCGCTGAAGGCCCGCTTCGCCGCCGAGAGCGCCAAGCTGGACGCCGAGCACTCCTCCGCGATCGCCGAGCGCGAGCGGGCCGTGGTGCTGCTCAAGGACCGGCACCGGGCCGAGCACGCGGCGCTGCTGGAGCGGCTCACCCGCGAGCGCGCGGACGCCGCTCGGAAGCGGGTCGAGCACGACCGGGCGGTCAGGGAGAGCGCCGTGCGGGTGGAGACCGCCGAACTGGGCGTGCGGGAGAGCCGCGCGGCGGCCGAGGCGTTCCGGCGGGTCACCTACCGGCGCTACGCCCTCTTCGCGCTCTTCGGCCGGGGCTGACCCCGGAGGCATCCGGGGAATCGTCCGGAAAGCCCCGCGCGCGGCCGGGAACCGCGCTGAGGGGTTCCGGTTACCAGGCCGTGATCGGCCGCGCCAGTGCCTTCGGTTCCCTTCCCGACGCGCCGGTGGACCGTGTTCGCCGCGCTCCGCAACCGTCCTGTGATAGGGGCGTTGGAATGCTCCGCTCCGCAGTGGAAAACGCGGTCAGGGGTCGACACCTGGGCTTCGTCCGTTCAGGATGGACGGACGCCGAGCGCCGAGCGCGCTCGGAACCCCTCGTCAACGGGGTGATCAACGTCGCATCAGGACAGAAGTCCGGTCCGGTGCCCCGCGTTTCGGTTAACTTGCCCGTTGACTCAAGTTCATCCGCTGATAATGTTCGACAAATCGCCGGGAACCCTGCCGACATCCGTCGAGCCCGGTCATTCGTCGACGCGCACAGTGAAGAAGGTCCCTGCATGGCCGTGGAATCACCTCCCGGGATGGAGATCACCGAGGAGAACGCGTTCACAGGCTCCCTGTTCATCTCGTCCTGGGACGAGATGATCGATTCCATCGGCGAGGACGCCGAGACCGAGGCGGAGAGGGTGCTCGACGTGACCTTCGCGGCCATCGGCGCCGCGTCCTCGACGGCGGTGCTGGCCGTCGACCCGTTCGGGACGATCCTGGGCGCGGGCATCGGCTGGCTCATCGAGCACGTCACGTTCCTGCGGGAACCGCTCGACCAGCTCGTGGGCGACCCGGACGACGTCAACGCCAACGTGGCGGCCACCAAGGCCAACGCGGTGGAGATGCGGGTGCTGGCCGAGACGCACCGCAACACCCTGGCGCAGCCGCAGGAGTGGAGCGGGCAGTCCCAGGAGGCGTTCAAGGCCAGCATGGCCGAGCTCGGCGAGGAGCTCGACTCGCTGGCCAACGCGGTCGAGCAGAAGGCGAAGATCGTCGCCGTCTGCGGGGTGCTCGTGCAGGTGCTGCGCGACATCGTCCGCGACATGATCGCCCAGTTCCTGGGCTCGCTGCTGGCGGGCGCGATCGCCGCAGCCGCCGCCGCGTTCTTCACGTTCGGCGCGTCCATCGCGGGCTTCATCGGGTACGCGGTCGGCAAGGCCGTCGCGCTGGGCGTGAACATCGCCTCGCGCCTGGCCAGGCTCGTCGGCGGCCTCGGCCGCCAGATGGGCCGCATCAAGGACCTGGACGAGATCACCGAGGGCATCGGCAAGGGCTGGAAGCGGTTCGAGAACGTCGCCGACGTCTCCGAGATCGGCTACGAGTCCTGGAAGGCGCAGGAAGGCGTCGACCGCGCGATCGACCGGGCCGTCTGAGCCCGACCCGCCTCCCCGCCTCCCCACGCACCCCCGGAGATCCCCGTGGCCAAGTTCCAGGGTTCCGGCGGTTCCGGTTCGAGCAGACCGGACCCCGGTTCCAGCACCCCCGACCCCGGCTCCAGCGCCAACCCCAACGGCTCGCCGCCGCGCACCGCGCCGCCGCCCCCGCCGTCCGCCGCCCCGTCCGGGCCGACCGGGACCAAGGGCTTCTCCATGAGCATGAACTCCATGGAGACCTTGCGGAGCCAGGCGGACGACCTGCGCACCGCGTACGGCGACCTGGCGGGCAAGCTCTCCGGCCAGCGGCTCGGGGCCACCGCGCTCGGCGTCCTCGGGATGCCCGCCGTGCTCGCGCTCAACTCCTCCAACGGCAAGTCGGTGGAGCGCGCCCGGCAGGCCGGCGACACGTTCGGCCAGGTCGGCGACGGCGTGAAGGCCACCGCCGACACGCACTTCTCGCTCGACCGCCACAGCGGATCGCAGTTCGACAGCATCGTCACCGACACCACGGCCAAGCCGCCCGCGGGGGCGCCCGGTGACAGCGGCGCCACCTCCGCCGCGTCCACCTCCGCCGCCACCACCTCCGCCGCGTCCAGCACCCCCGGCGCCCAGGGCCCGCCGCTCCCGCCGATCCCCGGCGTCCGGGGCGACCTGAACGCGCCCGCGCCCAACCCGAGGTCCGAGCTGCCGCCGCTCATGCGGATCCCGCCCAAGCCCAAGAGGCACCCGGCGGGCGCGCCCCAGGTCGAGCTGTCCAAGCCCGGCGACGCGGCCGATTCGTTGCGCGGCAACCAGAGCAGCTTCCCGCCCAAGGCCCAGGTCCCGCCGCCTGGCGCGCCCGCGCCACGTCCGCAGAACCCGCAGACCGCCCCCGGCAAGCTGATCAGCCCGCCGACCGGCGCGGCCCCACCCGTGGTGTCCCTGCCCGGCAGGGACCCCTTCGCCCCGCCCGGCGCCACCACCGCGCCGCCCGCCGCCCAGGGCCACGGCACGATCACCTCACCCGGTTCGGCCAAGGACTCGCTCGGCGGCCTGCACGACCCGTCCGCGCCGCCCGCCCCCAAGCCCGCGACGCCGCCGCGCCCGCCGCTGAACCTGCTGCCCCCGGCCGACCAGGTCGACCCCACGAAGGTCCCGCTGCCGCCGGACCCGCCCAAGGACACCGTGCCCTGGTCCACAGTGGACAACCTGACCGGCCCGAAAGCCGACCACCGCACCACGACCGCGTTCCCGGTCACCACGATCGACGGCGTCGAGCACTTCGACCTGCGCAACCTGTCCGAGGAGGAGGGCGCCCGCTGGGTCGCGGACCTGCGCCGCATCCTGGACAGCAAGCCGGACGGCGCGTTCTTCTGGTCGGGCAACTTCATCGACTCGACCGGCCGGCGGCACTCGGTGATGGACCCGGCCGAGTTCATCGCCGCCCAGCAGGGGCGCGTCACCCTCGAGGGCAAGCTCGGCCACGACCACATCATCATGCCGGACTGGGGCAAGACCAACGACGCGGGCAAGGCCGTGTGGGACAGCGTGTCCGCCAGCCTCGCGCAGGGCGCCAAGGGCGACGTGTACGCCCTGGTCGGGCCGAGCAGGCGGGTGGACAACGTGTTCTCCATGACCGAGTTCCCGATCCTGCAGAACAACCCGAACGTCGACCGGGTCTTCACCATCGACGTCATGACGGGCGAGCAGCGCCAGCTTCACCCGTGAACCGGACCACCCGTCGTCAACGGGTTCCTGAAGCGCGTGGCGCCGGGAGGCGTCGACCTCCCGGCGCCACGCGCGCTGCCACCGCCCGCCGCACCCCGCTGACCTGCGCTCCTGTCCGTTCCCCTTCCCGACTCCTGCCGCCCCGCCGCGGATCGAGACCGTGCGCGGCGCCGGGTTCCGCCTGGAGGTCCTGCCGTGGTGCAGCGCCGCCTGGTCACCTCCTCGCTGCTGCTGGTGGTGATCGCGCTGGAGCAGCGGATCCGCACGATCTGGACGTTCCGCATCGTCGCCGGGATCGCCACGCTCGCGCTGACCGCCGCGGTCCTGCTGCTCGCCACCGCCTGCGGCACCGGCCAGGCCGCCACCCCAGGGCCCTCCGGCGCGCCCAGGCAGCCCGGTGACGCGAAGGCCCTGTTCGACCGCTGGAACGACAGCCTCGTCGCGGTCGTCCTGTCCGGCCTCTACGACTCCGCGGTCACCGCCGGCGGCAGGCCCGACACCGCGCAGGCCCGCATGACCTTCGAGCGCCGCGACGGCCGGTGGACGATCGTCGAACACCACCCCTCCCGCAAGCCGTGACCGCGCCCGGACGCCGCCGCTACCCCGCAGCGGTGCGGAGAACCTCACCGGCCGGGTGAAATGCGCGGCCCTCTTTCGACGGGTCGCCCTGGCCCGCCGGACGTGCCCGCATCGGATGGTGTGGACCGCACCCGTCCCCCCGAGCGGGACGACGTGCCGGGGGTTTGCGCGACGGACCGCAGTCGGCGCGCGGCGACGTTCACCGGAACGCGCCGGGGGGTCGTGCCGCCCGCGACTGTCCGCACCCCCGGCGCCCCGCCTGACCGGCGCGCCGCCGCCGCTTCCCGGCCCTGCGCGCTGCTCCCGGCTCGCCATAGGGTCCACCGCGTCGACGGTCGTGCCCGCCGGGTGCGACCGGGTCCACGAGCCCGCGCTCGCACCGGACCACGCGGCTGGGAGCAGCTGCGCGCGGTCCCCGCCGCACCTCCGCCACCGGGATCGCCCCGGTCCAGGCCCAAGGAGGCGAGGCCCATGGCCACCACCCGAGCAGTGGTGCTGGGAGCGGGCATCGCGGGCCTGCTGGCCGCCCGCGTGCTGGCCGACCACGTCGGCGAGGTGCTGCTGGTCGAGCGGGACCGGTTGCCGCAGGGGCCGCGCGAGCGGTCCGGCACGCCGCAGGGCAGGCACACGCACGTGCTGCTGTCCGGTGGCGCGCACGCGGTCGACCACCTGCTGCCGGGGGTCACCGACGAGCTGCTCGGCCTGGGCGCGCAGCGCGTGGGCGTGCCCGACCGGATGCTCGTGCTGCTGCCCGCCGGGTGGGTGTCGAGGTTCCCCGAGGCGCAGTTCGTGCTCAGCGCGAGCCGGGCGCTGGTCGAGCACGTGGTGCGCGAGCGGGTCCTCGCCGACGAGCGCGTCCACCTGCTGGAGAGCACCGACGCCACCGGCCTGCTCGGCGGCCCGGAGCGGGTCACCGGCGTCCTGGTGCGCGACCGGCGCGACGGCCGCACCGGGCGCGTCGCCGCCGACTACGTCGTCGACGCCACCGGACACCGCTCGGCCGCGCCGGTGTGGCTGTCCGCGCTGGGGGCGCGGCCACCGGCCGAGGAGCACGTCGACCCCGGCGAGTTCTACAGCACCAGGCTGTACGCGGGCCGCTCGGACGCGCCCGCCGTGACCGTCCTGCCCGACCCCGACCACCCCGCCCAGGTGCGCAGCGGGCTGCTGTGCCCGATCGAGGGCGACCGGTGGAGCGTCACCCTGGTCGGCACGCGCGAGCAGCGACCGCCGACCGACGAGGAGGCGTTCGCCCGCTGCGCGGGGCGGCTGCGGCACCCGGTGATCGGCGACCTGATCGCCGACGCCCGGCCCCTCGGCCCGCCGAGGGGGTTGCGCTCGCCCGCGAACCGGAGGCTGCGGTTCCGGGAGGCGGACGGGTGGCCGGAGGGGTTCGTGGTGCTGGGGGACGCGGCGTGCACGCTCAACCCGGTGCACGGGCAGGGGATGGCGTTGGCGGCGCTCGGCGCGGTGGCGTTCTCGGAAGCCCTGGGGGAGCGGGGCATCCGGTACGGGGCGGCCCGCGCGCAGCGCGCGGTGGAGCGGGTGTCGCGGGGCGCGTGGGGCGTGGCGACCGGGCTGGACCTGAGGTTCCCGGCCACGACCGGGCCCCGGCCGGGGGCGTGGGGGCGGGCGGTGGCGCGGGTGCTGGACCGGGTGCACTTCGCGGCGACCGGGAGCCCGGTGGTGGCGCGGGCGTGGCTGGACGTGCGGGCGCTGGTCGAGCCGCCGCGCAGCCTGCTGCGCCCGCGCGTGCTGGTGGCGGCGGCGCGCGGACCGCTGCACCCGCCGCAGGCGAACCCGCCGCTGCGACCGTGGGAGCTGCCGCACTCGGCGGTGCGGGTGCTGCCGGGGTGAGCGGCCCCGGAGCCGGGTGGGCTCCGGGGCACGGGGTTGTCGACCTGGTCGTCGGGCTGGTTATCGCGCCGTGCAGGTGAGCGCGGCGGTCGGGGCGGCGCCGGTGGCCTGGTAGCCGAACTCGGTGGACCGCCCGGCCGCCAGCGCGCCGTTGAACCCGGCGTCGGTGAACGTCACGGGACCGGACGCGCCGGTGCGGGTGGTGTTCCAGGAGTTCGTGATCGTCGCGCCCGAGGGCAGGGTCGCGCCGACCGTCCAGCCGGTGATCGCCCGGTTCGCGGTGACCGTGACCGTGGCGACGAACCCGCCGTTCCACTGGTTGACCGAGGCGCTGGCCGTGCAGCCCGCGCCCGGCGGGGGAGTGGTGGTGGCCGTGGCGCCGGTGGTCGTGGTCGTGGTGGTGGTGCTGGTCGGCTCGCCGCCGCCGGTCAGGACCGGGGTCTGCCAGTCGCGCCACTGGGCGAGGTTCCCGGCCTTCTTCGCGGAGACCCGGAAGACCTGCGGGGCGTTGCCGGACCTGAGCAGGTGCTCGCGGATGTTGTCCTGGATCGGGCCGCGCCACTCCGGGCGCGAGGCGCAGTGCGTGCCGTCCTGCACGTCCGACCAGTAGGAGATGTTGTCGGCCGCGCCGAGCGCCTTGTACACCTCGGCCCCGGCGAGCGCGGCGACGCTGCCGGAGCGCGCGGCGAGCCAGTCGACGTGCGGGTTCTCCAGCAGCAGCAGGCCGCGCGGGGCGATCATCCCGATGACCTGGTGGGTGTCGATCGGCAGCGCGTTCGGGTTGCCGGTGTAGGCGGAGAACGCGTCGCCGAGCCAGGGCTGCTCGCCGTACGCGCTGCTCAGCGGCTGCGCGCCGCTCTCGCCCGCGATGGAGCGGAACGCCGGGGCGCCCGCGCTGCCGGACTCGATCGGCATGGTGAGGGCGACGCGCTGGTCGAACGCGCCGACCGCGAACGCGCTCTTGCCGTACCGCGAGCACCCGGTGACCCCGATGCCGTCCGCGCGGATCGTGGTGGAACCGGACTGCTCGATCACGTCGATGACGCGGCTCGCGCCCCAGGCCCACGCGGCGAGCAGGCCGGTCGGGCTGGACGCGCCGTGGAGCGTGTAGAACGCGCCCTGCTTGTTGCCGCGCGGCGTGCCCTCGCGGCCGACGGCGAGCGGGTCGTAGCTGATCACGGCCGCGCCCGCGGCCTTGATCGCGGCGGTGTCGGCCCCGAACCCGCCCACCACGATGACGGCGGGGAACGGTCCGGTGCCGCTGGGGGCGTCGACGCTCGCGGAGAAGCTCGCGGTGCGGCCCTGGTGGGTGGTGGTGACGGAGATGGAGGTGCGCGAGACGGAGCCGGTGACGGAGGCGGGCCTGGCGGGCTTGTCGCCGTAGACGTGGCGCTCGGCGAGCTCGCGGATCTCGGCGCGGCGGCACCGCCAGTCGGCGAGGGTGGTGACGCGGGAGCCGTCGATCCTGGTGAACGGGTCGGGCAGGCGCGGGTTGGCGGGCGTGCTGCCGGGGAGGGCGACGGGGCAGTCGGCGCCGTCGTCCTCGACGGCCGCGGTGGACGGGGGTGCGGGGGTGGGGGTCGTGGTGGCGAGCGCGGTGCCGGTGAGGGCCAGCGCGGTGAGGAGGGCGAGCGACAGCCGGAGATGGCCGGAGCGGGTGATCACCGTTGATCTCCTTCCGGGGAGGAAGCGCTGCGGCGGCGTTCTAAAGTTTCGACGCAGGGCTCGAAACATGTCAATGCCGCTGGCGGGGCCGGTGGTCTCAGTTGGCCGGGGGCGCCGCTCGACAGCGCGAAAACGCGAACCGCAGAACCGCGCCCGCCGAGCCTTTCGGACCCCGGCGGGCGCGGCCCGCTCACCAGTCGTGCACCGTCCCGTCCCGCAGCCGGTTCACCGGCAGGTACGCCGCCTCGTACGGGAACGCCCCCGCCGCCTCGTCGTCCAGCTCCACCCCCAACCCCGGCGCGTCCGACGGGTGCAGCAGCCCGCCGTCGAAGGTGAACGACGTCCGGAACACCTCCAGCGTCCGCGCCGCGTGCTCCATGTGCTCCTGGATGCCGAAGTTGTGCACCGCCAGGTCCAGGTGCAGCGCCGCCGCCATCCCCACCGGCGAGATGTCCGTCGGCCCGTGGATGCCCGACTTGATCCCGTACACCCCGGCGAAGTCCAGCAGTCGCCGCATCCCCGTCACCCCACCGGTGTGCGTCACCGCCGACCGCACGTAGTCGATCAACCGCCCGGTGATCAGCTCCTGGTAGTCGTGCACCGAGTTGAACACCTCGCCGATCGCCAGCGGCGTCGTCGTGTGCTGCCTGATCAGCCGCAGCGCCGCCTGGTCCTCGCCGGGCGTGGCGTCCTCCAGCCAGAACAGGTCGTACGGCTCCAGCGCCTTCCCCAGCTTCGCTGCCTGGATCGGCGTCATCCGGTGGTGCCCGTCGTGCAGCAGCGGCAGCTCCGGGCCGAACTCCGCGCGCACCGCCTCGAACACCCCCGGCACGTGCCGCAGGTACGCCCTGGTGTCCCACTCCTCCTCCACCGGCAGCGCCGTCCGCCGCGCGGGCTCGTAGTCGTACCGCTGCCCGCCCACCGACGCCGCCACCCCGTACACCACGCCCAGCCCCGGAACCCCGGTCTGCACCCGGATCGCCCGGTACCCGCGCTCCAGGTGCGCCCGGATCGAGTCGAACAGCTCCGGCAGGTCCCGCCCCGACGCGTGCCCGTACGCCAGCGCGCCCACCCGGCACGCCCCGCCCAGCAGCTGGTACAGCGGCATCCCGGCCGCCTTCGCCTTGATGTCCCACAGCGCCGTGTCCACCGCCGCGATCGCCGCCATCGTCACCGGCCCGCGCCGCCAGTACGCGCCCCGGTACAGGTACTGCCAGGTGTCCTCGACCGCCGACGCGTCCCGCCCGACCAGCAGCGGCACGACGTGCTCCACCAGGTACGCCCGCACCGCCAGCTCGCGCCCGTTGAGCGTCGCGTCGCCCAGCCCGGAAAGCCCGTCCTCGGTGGTGATCCGCAACGTCACGAAGTTCCGACCCGGTGAGGTCACCACGACCTCGGCCGACACGATCCTCACCGCTCCACCTCCGCCACCACGACCTCGTACGGGCCGAGCTCCACCACGTCGCCGAACGACCGCAACCCCGCCCCGAGCACCCGCGCCGACACCGGTTCCCCGCGCTGGCTCACCAGCCACGCGAACCGCCGCCCGTCCTCGTGCTCCAGCACCGACACCAGCACCCCCGGATCGTCCACCGACACCTCCGGCACCACCCCGGCCTCCGCCGCGAGCGCCGCGTACAGCCGCCAGGTGTCCTCCGGGTTCACCGACGGCGTCGCGGAAGCCATGTGCTCCAACGGGTAAGCGCACAGCACCATCGCCCCGGACCCCACCCGCCGCCGCAGCAGCGCGGGCCGCCCGCGACCGTCCACCGCCAGCACCTCGGCCTCCACCGGGTCCACCGGCAGGAACGCCCGCGAGTGCGCGTTCCCGCCCACCGCGAACACCAGCTCCTCGCCCACCGCCAACCCGCCGAACCCGGTCACCACCCGCAACCGCAGCTCGTCCTCCACGACCGGCTCCACCAGCCCGTACCGCGACCGCTTGGCCACCCCGAACATCCCGTCCAGGTCCGGCCACCACGACCCGCGCTGCACCTTGTGCGCCCCGTGGAAGTACGACGCGTACACCACCGCCCCCTCCTCCGCCCGCCGCAGCAGCTCCCGCCACGTGGGCGCCAGCAGCTGCTTCGCCGACGGCAGCAGGTACAGCGCGCAGTCCGGCGGCAGCCCGTCCGCCTCCCGCGCCACCCCCACCGGCAGGTCCGCCTCGCGCGCCGCCGCGTACGCCTGCCGCCCGTGCTCGAACACGCTCGTCGCGTCCTCGGGCACCGTGAACGGGTAGCGCTTCTCCAGGTACGACGGCACCACCAGCACCACCTCCGCGTCCGGCCTGCGCAACCGCGCGAAGTCCGTGCGCCGCAACACCTCCGCGAACTCGCGCAGCTCCAGCAGCTGCGGCTTCGGCTCGCCGCGCGCGGTGGTCAGGCCGAAGTGCAGCTCGAACGGGTGGTGCGAGTACGGCTCCTGGTCGGCCAGGTCGTCGAAGTCCGTGTTGTTCCAGGCGATCCAGCCCGTCGCGCCCGCGAGCAGCGAGTTGTGCAGCACCTGCCGGTAGTAGTGCGCGGCGTTCTCGTCCGAGGTGTAGTCGGAGGTGACGCCGAACTCCTCCAGCACCACCGGTTTCCCGCCGACGTCGAGCAGCTCGCACACCCACGCCGCCGCCAGGTGCAGCCGCAGCGGGTCGTCCTCCATGCGGTAGACGTGCGGGCCGTGGAAGTCCACCAGCGGGGCCAGGTCGCGCACCCGGAAACCGTTGTCCAGCCCGGTGACCTCCACGCCCCACGCGCCGTCGCCGACCGACACCGGCTGCCGCGCGCCCGCCGCCCGCACCTCGCCGATCAGCGCCTGCGCCCACGCCGTCACCGCGTCGGCGTCCAGGGCGCCGACGCCGCGCGTGCGCTCGTCCGCGTACAGCGGGATCTCGTTGCTCAGCAACCACCCCGCGACCGCCGGGTGGTCCTTCCAGCGCGCGGCCAGCTCCCGCACGTACCAGCGCTGCCGCGCCACGAACGACTCGTCGCCGAACACGTCCCGCCCGCGCCGCCACGGCGGGTCCCAGTTCTGGCCGGACATGTGGCCCACCAGGAACGTCGGGATGGTGCGCATCCCGAGTTCCCGGTGCAGGTCCAGGAAGTGGTCGAACCGGGCCAGGACCGCCTCGTCCAGCCGGTCCTCCTCGGGCATGAAGTCCGGCCAGTAGCAGAAGCTCCTGGTCAGCGGGACGCCGTGCGCGCGCATCACCAGCAGTTCCGCGCGCACCACGTCGGGGTCGTAGCGCCGCCACATCAGCGGACCGCCCGCGCGGGACCAGAAGTTCACCCCCAACCACACGTCGGGCCTGCCGTCCGGACCGGTCACCAGTGCCGAAGAGCGCTTCACCCCACCAGGTATAACGTTTCACCACAGCCGTCGGGGAGACCCTGGACCGCAGTGCCGCGGCAGATTGCGCCGAACAGGCTTGAGGGAGGTCGCCGTGGGGCGAACGGGTTCGGGCAGACCGACCATCGCCGACGTCGCCGCGCGCGCGGGCGTGTCGGTCGGGGCGGTGTCGGCGGCGGTCAACGGCAAGGGGCGGCTGGCCGAGGCGACCCGGCTGCGCGTGCTCGCCGCCGCGGCCGAACTGGGGTGGGCGCCGTCCGCCGCGGCGGTGGCGCTGCGCGGGGCGCGGGTCGGCGCGCTCGGGCTGGTGCTGCGCCGCGACCCCGACCTGCTCAGCAGCGACCCGCACTTCGCCCAGCTCATCACCGGCGTCGAGAGCGCGCTCGCGCCGCTCGGGTGGGGGCTGCTGCTGCACCTGGTCGACGACGGCGGCGAGGAGCGCGCGTACCGGGCGCTCGCCGCCGGGCGGCGGGTCGACGGGGTCGTGCTCACCGAGAGCCGGGTTCGGGACCCGCGCTTCGCGCTGCTGCGCGAGCTGGGGCTGCCCGCCGCGCTGGTCGGCACGCCGTGGCGGCCCGACCCGGTGCCGACCGTGCGCGCCCGCGACCAGCACCGGGGGATCACGCGCGCGGTGGAGCACCTGGTGGGGCTGGGGCACCGGCGGTTCGGGCACGTGAGCGGGCCGGAGGACCGGGTGCACACGCGGCGCAGGCGCGCGGCGCTCCGGCGGGCGCTGGGCGCGTACGGGCTGGTCCCGGTGTGCGTCCGCGCGAGCGGGTTCGACCCCGGCGCGGCGGCGGTGGCGGCGCGGGAGCTGCTGGCCTCGGCGGAGCGGCCGACGGCGGTGCTGTTCGCGAACGACTCGATGGCCGCCGCCGGGCTCGTCACCGCCCGGCGGCTCGGGATCGACGTGCCGGGGGAGCTGTCCGTGGTGGGGCACGACGACCTGCCGCTGTGCGAGCTGCTGCACCCGGCGCTGACGACGGTCCGGCAGGACCTGGTCGGGCTCGGGCGGGCGGCGGCGGTGACGCTGCTGGCGGGGCTCGGGGTGGTGGACGGCGCCGGGCCGGAGGAGGTGCGCCCGCCGGAGCTGGTGGTGCGCGAGTCGACGGGCCCCGCGCCGCGCTGAGCTTTCGGGGCGGGGCGGGGGCGGGGGCGGGGTTGTCGCGCAGTGTCCACCCGCTCGCTGAAGCGCCGCTGAACCCACGACCGGGCGTCACCCGGATTCCCCGCCGTCCGCACCGATCGTGACGGTGCACAAGTGCGTGCCCTGCAAGGGTGATCACCGCGTTCTGCCGGGTGGTTCCCGCCGCACGGCTGGCCCCACCGCCGTCCGGCGCGCTGCACTCGGAGGGACCGAGGTCCACCCCAGAGGAGCTGATGACGTTGTCCCCCACCAGCAGACGAGCGGTAGCGACGGCGGTGGCCTGCCTGCTCGCGCTCACCCCCGCGCCCGCGACCGCCGCACCCGAGGGCGCACCGGCCAAGACCGCACCCGCCAAGACCGCCCCCGGCGGCGTGTCCGGCGCGGCCAGCGTCGGCAACGCCGTGATCCGCACCGCGAGCGAGCTGCTCGTGGACATCCCGCCGCTCGCCACCTGCGTGAGCGGCGAGTCCACCGGCGCCGAGACGTCCGGCGCGACCGGCGGCAAGCTCGTCGCGTTCGGCCAGGGCAGCACCACCTGCGAGACCGAGCCGTCCGGCGCCGTCACCACGACCGCGACCGGCAAGGCGTTCCGCTTCAACCACCCCGACACGGGCCTGCCGCTGCTGAAGGTCGGCTCCTACACGATCTCCTGCCGCGCCACCCCGGACGGCACCGTCGAGTCCGCGTTCACCCTGCGCGGAGTCGTCGGCACGTCCCTCCCGGACACCGTCCCGGTCGACTACGAGACCACCCTGGCCAACGGCGTCCGCGCGGTCTTCAACACCCGGACGTGGGCCGAGGACGGCGACGGCTCACTGACCGTGCACGCGGTCCGCCTGTGGCTGGGCCCGGACATGGGGCCGGCCACCCGAGCGGGCGAACGCGGCGCGGTCACCGTCGGCAGCGTGACCTGCACGCCGCCCGCCTGACCCGAGGACCGGGTGACGCCGCCCGCGCGTCGATCGCAGGCGCGCGGGCGGCGCCACCGCGCACCCCCTCACCCGTCCTCCTCCACCAGCGCCCACACCTGCCGCAGCGGCAGTTCCGCGCGCAGTTCCGGTGGCAGCGCCGGGTAGTTCGCGAACACCCGCCCAGCAGCAGCTCCGAGTCCCACACCTCGATCGTGAACCGCTGGGTCGACAGGTACTGCTCGGCCTGCTTCGTGATCCCGCCCCACGCCACCAGCAGCCCCGCCGCGACCAGGTCGGCCAGGCGGTGCCCGGCGAACTCCTCGATGGTGCGGCTCGCGATGCGGTCCAGGGCGTAGCGGGCGATGTCCACGTCGTGCTGCGCCGAGTCCGCCGCCTCGTCCGGGACCTCCTCCACCGTCGAGAACGCGCCGAACGAGCACAGCAGGTCCTGCTTCACCACCGTGCGCGGCAGGTCCGCCACCAGCCAGCGCACCGGGCGCACGTGCCTGCGCTCCACGTCCGGCTGCTCCACCGAGCACCGGTAGCCGCCCGCGACCTCGCCGATCGCCAGGTGCTGCCCGGAGTTCTTCAGCGGCACCACCACCAGGTCGCCCTCGGCCATCCGCGAGCGCAGCGCCCACAGCTGCGCGGTGAAGTTCCGCAGCGCCTGCTCGGCGGCGTCCGGCTTCGCCGCGCGCACCGCTGTCAGCACCGCCTCGCGGTCCACCGCCCCGCCCAGGTCCGCCACCCCGCCGAACCCGCCGCCCGTGCACCCGGCCCCAGCGCCCACGCCTCGCGCTCGCCGACCTTCCCCGCCCGCACCGACCACGCCCGCACGTCGCAACCTCCCCGGCTCCGACCAGGGGCGATCCTGGTGCCTGCCCGGCCGGGCGCGGCCGTGGTTCACTCCGCCGTGCTAGCTACAGGGGGGACACCTGACGTCGTCGTGCCAGATCCACGAGTCGTGCTGGGGGGCGAAGCTCCCCGCCGCGCCCCCGAAGAACGAGGAGAAGCACGCCCGGTCCACCAGGTCGGCGTTGGTCACGAACCGCAGCCCGGTGCGCTCGCCCGCCTTGCGCCCGTCGAACCACACCTCCACCGCGCCGTCCTGGTTCGCCACCCCGTCCGCCACCGTGTTCACCCGCACCCGCTGCCGAACCCGGTGCTCGCGCGCCGGTTCGAGCGCGAACGGGGCCCGCGCGCCCGAGGGCAGCCGCTCGAAGCCGTTGGACCGGGTCGCGGCGCTCGCGGCCGTGGCGGGCACGAGCAGCGCCGCGCACACCCCCAGCGCCAGCGAGGACTTCCTCCACGCCAGCAGTCCCCCTGATCAGCGTGGGCCGTTCGGGGCACCGGTGTCGGCACACCCGGTGGATCAAGGTCAACGCCTCGCGGCCGACTCAGGGGTCGCGCGCCGCCGAACGCCGCGCCCGCCGCCGAACGGGCGCATTGTGCCGATTGTCCGATCGGGGCACCCTGGCTGACGGCCGATCCGAGGAGGGCGCGTGGTGCGACGGCGGTTGCGGGTCAACGAGCGGTGGCACGTCGTGGACGTGCCCGACGACACCCCGCTGCTGTGGGTGCTGCGCGAGGACCTCGGGCTCACCGGGCCCAAGTACGGGTGCGGCGTCGGCGCGTGCGGGGCGTGCACCTCGCTGGTCGGCGGCGCGGCGGCGCGGCCGTGCGTGCTGCCGGTGTCCGAGGTGCACGCCGAGGTCACCACCGTCGAGGGGCTCTCCGCGGACGGCGACCACCCGGTGCAGCGGGCCTGGCTGGAGCTGGACGTCGCCCAGTGCGGCTACTGCCAGCCCGGCCAGATCATGAGCACCGTCGCCCTCCTCGCCCGCGTGCCCGACCCCAGCGACGCCGACATCGACGAGGCCCTGCGCGACAACGTCTGCCGCTGCGGCACCTACTCGCGCGTGCGCGCCGCCGTGAAGCGCGCCGCCCGCGACCGGGGGCCGAGGTGATCGGCCGCCGCGGCTTCCTGGCCGCCGTCGGGCTCACCGTCGCGCTCCCCGCGCCCGCCTTCGCCTCCGGCGCGGGACTCGTGCCGAACGTGCTGGTCCGGCTGGACGCGCGCGGCCGGGTCACCACGACCGTGCCCCGGCCCGACACCGGGCAGGGCGTGCGCACGGTCGTCGCCATGCTGGTCGCCGAGGAGCTGGCCGTGCCGCTGGCCTCGGTCGCCGTCGAGCAGGCCCCCGGCGACACCGCCCGCTACGGCAGGCAGGGCATCGGCAACTCCACCTCGGTGCGCCAGCTCGCCGACCCGGTGCGCCGCGCCGCCGCGACCGCCCGCGCGCTCCTGGTCACCGCCGCCGCCCGGCGCTGGGGCGTGCCCGTCGCCGAGTGCGCCGCCCGCGACGGCCACGTCCGGCACCGCCGCCGCGCGCTCCCGTACGCGGAACTGGTGCAGGCCGCCTCGGCGCTCGACCCGACCACCGTCACCGTCGAACTGACCCCGCGCGCCGACTGGAAGGTCCTCGGCAAGCGCGCCGGGCGGGTCGACGCCCGCGACATCGTCACCGGCCGCGCCCGGTACGGCCTGGACGTCGCCCTCCCCGGCCTGCTCACCGCCGTCGTGGCCCGCCCGCCGTGGCTGGGCGCCCGGCTGGCCTCGCACGACGACGCCAAGGCGCTGGCCGTGCCCGGTGTGCTGACCACCGTCGCGCTCGACGGCGTCGCAGGCGCCCAGGGCGGGGTGGCGGTGGTGGCCCGCTCGGCGCCCGCCGCGCTCGCCGGACGGGCCGCGCTCACCTGCGAGTGGACCGGCGGCACGCCGGAC
Organism: Actinosynnema pretiosum; assembly: GCF_002354875.1. Lineage (GTDB taxonomy): Bacteria > Actinomycetota > Actinomycetes > Mycobacteriales > Pseudonocardiaceae > Actinosynnema > Actinosynnema auranticum. The sequence continues at coordinate 4,849,912 of NZ_CP023445.1, read as the reverse complement.
GCCGACAGCCGCGAGTGGCTGGCGCAGCTGGTCGCCGCGCTCCCGCAGGACCCGCCGCCCGCGAACGGCCACACCGCCGCCTACGAGCTGCCGCTGCTCGCGCACGCCCCCATGGAACCCATGAACGCCACCGCCGACGCCCGCCCCGACCTGGTCCGGCTGTGGGCGCCCACCCAGGACCCCGGCGGGCTGCGCGACACCCTCACCCGCGCGCTCGGCGTGCCGGTGGAGGTCGAGCCCACGCTGTCCGGCGGCGCGTTCGGCAGGCGGATCGAGGACGACTACGCGCTGGAGGCCATCGCCTGCTCGCGCGCGGCGGGCGCCCCGGTCAAGGTGCTGTGGACCCGCGAGGACGACACCCGGCACGACTCGTACCGGCCCATGTCGGCGCACCGCCTCACCGCCGAGCTCGGCCCGGACGGCCTGCCCGTGCGGCGCGCGCACCGGGTCGCCACCTGGGGCCTGACCGTGCTGCCGTTCTTCGGCACCCCCCAGCTGGTGCTCGCCAGCGGCGACCACTTCCCCTACGCGGTGCCCGGCGAGGTGACCGCCACCGTGCTGCCCGCGCCGCTGCGCACCGGGTTCTGGCGCGCGGTCTACGCGGGCCAGTTCGCCTACGCCGAGGAGTGCTTCCTCAGCGCGCTCGCCCAGCGCGCGGGCTGGGACCAGGTCGAGTACCGGCGCAGGCTCCTGGCCGACCAGCCCAGGGTGCTGCGCGTGCTGGACGCGGCGGCGGCGCGGGTCCGGTTCCGGCCGGGGCCGGGGCGGGCGCTGGGGGTGGCCTGCCACCTGGAGTACGGGTCGGCCATCGCGGTGCTCGCCGAGGTGGACGCGCGCGGGGGGAAACCGGTGGTGCGCAAGGTGACCGCCGCCGTCGACGTCGGCCAGGCGCTGCACCCGTCCGGGGTGCGGGCGCAGGTGGAGGGCGGGGCGCTGGACGCGATCTCCACGGTGCTCGGCGCGCGGATCACGGTCCGGGCCGGGCGGGTGGAGCAGTCGTCGTTCCGGGACTACGCGTGGGCCCGGATCGACGCCGCGCCCGAGTTCGACGTGGTGCTCGTCGACTCCGACGCGCCGCTCGGCGGCATGGGCGAGCTGGCCTACCCGCCCGCGGCGGCGGCGGTCGCCTCGGCCGTGGCGCAGGCGACCGGGAGGCCGGTGACGGGGATGCCGGTGCACTCCGAGGTCGGCTGACCGGCCTCACCCCGCCGCCGCGACCGGCTCCCCGGCGACCCGGCCGGTCGCGGCCCGCTCTGCCGCGGCCCGCTCGGCCGCGGCCAGCGCCACCTGCCGCAGCTCGGCCGTGCACATCATGAGCCTGCGGGTCGGCAGCCTGCGCACGTAGTGCTCCACGTCCGCGCCCAGCGCGAACACGTGCACCGGCACCCCGCCGCCCCGCCCGGCGGTGACCGCGTGCCGCAGCGCCGCCAGCACCGCCGGGTGCCTGGTCTGGTAGGTCGAGGCCACCAGGTGGTTGCCCCGGTCGGCGGCCAGGTAGAACTGGATCAGGTCCTTGGTGCCCACGAACAGCTCGCTCGCCCCCGCCACGCAGAACTCGGCGGTCGAGTGCACCGCGGCGGGCGTCTCCACGAACACCCCCAGCGGGGTCCCCGCGTCCAGTCCGAGGTGCGCGCGCAACCGCTGGAACTCGTCCCGGTCGTTGATGAACGGCACCGCGAAGCTCACCCGGTCCGCCGCGGGCCCCGCCAGCTCGCGCAACCTCCCCCGCAGCGCCCGGAACGCGTGCGGGTAGTTCTCCTCGGCCAGCAGCCACCGCGCCCCGTGCAGACCCAGCTCCGGGTTCGGCTCGCCCTCCACCGGCACGCCCGTGGTGATCTGCGCGGCGTCGTCCGAGCGCAGGTCCAGCAGGCGCATCACCAACCGCTGGCCGGGCAGCAGCTCGGCGAGCATCCCGCACAGCTCGTCCGCCAGCGCCGCCCCGTACCGCCGCGCCCCGGCCACGCCCGAGCGCAGCGCGTCGAACGGGCTCAGCTCCGCCGACAGGCAGGCGAACTCCTCCCGGATGAAGTAGCTCTCCACCTGCGCGACCCAGGGCGACAGGGCGTTGACCGCGCGCACGTCCGTCGCGTCCGCCACCACCACGCACACCGAGTCCACCTCGTCCAACCGCGCGGGCGCCGGACCGGGGGCGCGCGGGGCGGGCACGGCCGCGCCCAGCAGCACCGACTCCCGGTCCAGCCGCACGGTCACCTCGCCCGCCAGCGCCCCCAGCTCCGCCGGGGCCACCCGCAGCACCGGGATGCCCCGCGAGCGGCACAGCGACTGCATGTGCCCGGTGCGCCCGCCCCGCGCGCACACCACCGCCGCCGACACCACGATCGCCTCGTACAGCTCGGGACCGAGCGACTCGGCCACCAGCACCGCGCCCGGTATCGGCTCACCTCCCCGGTTGCACTCGCCCTGCACGCTCGTGGTCGGCGAACCGACCAGCAGCACACCCGGAACCTCGCGCACGCTCGTCGCTGTCATGCCACGAGCGTGCTGCCCGCGCCGCGCCCCGCGCATCTCCTCCCGTGCGCGGTCCTAGTCCATCCACAGTGGACTAATCGGGCGGCAACACCTACCGCGAAAGGGTTTCGCCCAACCCCAGGCGGTCGCGCAGCTCGCGCGGGGTGACCGACAGGTCGTTCAGGCGCGCGCTCGCGGCCTCGTTCACCGCCGTCCGCAGCTCGCGCGCCGAGGGCGCCGCCGACCCGCCCCAGCGCTCGCGCGCCGACCGCACCGCGTCCGCCAGCTCCCCCGCCAGCGCCTCCCGCCCGGCGCGGTCCGCCGTGGCCATGCGGCGCACGTCCAGGTCCACCGCGCGCTCGAAGTCCGCGCGCGCCACCGGGTCCGCGAGCCCCGGATCGGCCCGGCCGGGTTCGCCGTACCCGGACTCCAGGCGGCGCAGCAGCGCCGCCGCCACGCCCACCGAGTGGTTCTTGATCGCGGCCAGGTTGAACGAGAACGCCCCCAGCCTGCCGTTGCGCACCACCTCGTCGCCCTCGCGCGGCCCGCCCACCGCCCACAGCCCGCCCCGCTCCGCACCGCCGGGGCACAGTAGCGCGCCGTCCGCGCCCACCTCGATCCCGCGCCCGGTGCGCGCGTGCGGCACGGCCAGCCCGGTGCGCAGCAGGCCGCGCCACAGCGCCGAGTCCACCCGCTCGTAGTCCGGTTCCCGGCCGAAGTTGGAGATCACCAGGTCGGCCGGGAACTCGCGGCCGTCCACCAGCGACACCACCAGCGACCCCCCGTCCACCGCCCGGATGCCCGCGACCCGGCCCGACTCGGCGGTGAGCCGGTCGCCCTCGGCGAGCGCGGCGTCCACGATCCCGGTGGTGTGCTCGACCGCGCTGACCCGCAGGGTGGCCAGCAGCCCGCCGTGCGCGTCCAGCAGCGCGCGCAGCTCCGGCGTGGGGATGCGCGCCATCACCTCCGGCAGGTGCGGCTCCCAGGCCTTCAGCACCCGCTCGGCCACCACGGCGGGCGCGACGTCCGGGTGCGCGCCGACCAGCGCCTCGCAGGCCCGCCGCCACTCCGCCAGCCAGCGCCGCACCAGCGCGTCGCGGCCCTCGTAGCGGGGCCCGGACAGCCGGGGCGGCGGCAGGTCGAGCACCCGGTGCCGGTGGTCGGTGGGGTAGGTGCGCAGGGTGCGGCCCGAACCGGACAGCATCCGGATGCGGCCGGTGTGGCCCCGGCGCAGCAGCAGCGCCGCCGAGTCGTAGGCGCTCAGCAGCGTCCCGACGATCACCACGGAGGCGTCGGGCGGGACGGCCAGGACGCGCTCCAGGCCGTCGCGGGAGTACGGGCGGCGCACGAACGCCGGGTGGTCGGCGACGTCCGCCGCGAACGGCAGGTCCTTCTCCTCCAGGCCGGTGGCGAGCACGACGTGGTCGGCCCGCACGCGCTCACGACCGCCGCCCGCCGACGGCGGCAGCTCCACGAGGAGCCGGTGGCCGTCGCCGTCCGGCTCGACGTCGACCACCTCGCCGTCCACCTCCACCAGGCGCACGCCCGGCGCGGCCTCGCGGGCGGCGGCGGCCAGCCGGTCGGCCAGGTAGTCGGCGTACACCCGGCGCGGCGCCGGACCGGACTCGGTGAACTCGGTCCCGCGCCACCCGTCCGGCCAGGAGGAGCGGTCGGCCTCGGTGTTGGCCCACGAGACGAAGTCGTCCACGTCCTCGCGGAACACCGACATGCGACCGGCCTGGATGTTGAACACGTGGTGCCAGTGGTTGCCGTCGGGGTGGTAGGCGACGCCCGCGCTGCGGTGCGCGGCCCGGCGCTCCACCAGGCGCACCTCGACCGGTTCGGCGGCGAACCGGAGCAGGCGGATCGCGGTGGCCGTGCCTGCCAGGCCCGCGCCGACGATGACCACCCTGCGCGGGTGGTCTGCTGGAAGCGGCATTCTCTGGGGGTCCTCTCGGGGGATGGCCGGGAGCGCGGGACGGGCTCGGGGTGCGGGGGTGGCGCTGCCGCGGGGTCAGGTGGTGGCGAGCCAGGCGCGCAGGCCGGACGTGGTGGGGCGCGCGTCGGGGAACGCCTCGGCGAGCACGGTGGCGTACCGGCGCGCCGTCGGGGTGGACAGGTCAGGCGGGGCGAGCCAGGGCGCGAGGTGGTCGCCGGTCGGCTCGCCGCCCAGCACCAGCGCCCTGGGTGCGGCCGGGTCGACGGGGACGCCCAGCCGGTCCGCTTCCGCGCGCACCACCTCGGCGGCCTCGGCCGAGCGCGGCGAGGCGTCCGCCCGCACCGCGAGCGGTCCGCCGACGGCCGCGACCTCCGCGCGCAGCGCGCGGGCGTCCTCGGCGGACAGCTCGGGCAGCGGCAGGTCGCCCCGCCCGCCCGCGAGCCGGGCGGCCAGCACGGCGGACGCGTAGTCGGGGCCGTCCGGCCCGCGCACGTCCCGCCCGGTCCACGCGGTCGTCCCGGTGTCCACGACCACGGTCGTGCGCGCGCCCGCCCCCGCCAGCCACAGCTCGCCCCTGCCCTCGGGCAGCCACACCAGCGCCCACCGCCCGCCCTGCCCGGCGACCGGGGAGGTGGGGGTGAGCGCGGCGGGGGCGTTGCCGACGGAGGTGGCGGCGCCCGAGGTCTGCACCAGGTTCCAGCCGGGCATGTGCGGGACCACGAGCACGTCCACCCGTGCGCCGCCCAGCTCGGCGCGGGCCAGCAGGGGGTCACCGGCGGGCGGCGACACCAGCCAGCCGGAGGCGGTCACGTGCCCGAGCGCGGCCAGCAGCACCGCCCCGAACACGCCCCCGACCACCCGCGCCGCCCGCGTCGGCGGGCACAGCGCCAACCAGGACGCGCCCGCGAACGCGGCGATGAGCGCCAGGTAGGGCGCCGTCGACGGCGGACCGGCGACCAGGGCGTCCAGCGGGGAACCGCCTGCGAGGTCGGGGCTGGCTGCGAGATCGGGACCGCCTGCGAGGTCGGAGCCTGCGGCCGGGGCAGGACCACCGGCCAGTCCGGGTCCGCCCGCGGCCCCAGGACCGCCTGCCAGGCCCGGAGCGCCTGCCACGTCGCCGACGGCCCGCCCCGAGCCACCGGTCACGTCCGCGCCCGCCCCGCCTGCGGCCGGAGCCCCCGCCGCCGTCCCGCCCGCCGGGGCGCGCGTCGCCGCCACGCCCACGGCCAGCGCCGCCGCCGTCACCCCGGCCGTCGCGCACCAGCCCAGCACCGGTCGCGGGCCGCGCAGCACCGTCGGCAGCACCAGCAGCGCGATCACCGCCACCGCCGCCCGGTCCGGCATCCAGCGCGCGTCCGCCGCGAGCAGCGCCGCGATCCCGCCGAGCGCCGCCGCCCCGGCCGCCGCCCGCCGCGCCCGCTGACCGGGTTCCGCGGGGACGGCGGCGCGAAGCAGCGACCAGGCCGCCACCAGCGTCACCGAGCCGAGCAGCAGCAGCCGCAGCAGGGTGAAGCCGAGCGGCAGGCCGACGGAGCCGTGGTCGTGCACCGGCTCAGGCCGCCGAGGTCGCCGGGACGGCGCAGGAGCACGACATCCCCGCCCGCTCCTCGGGCGTCGGCCGCATGTGCCTGATCACCGCGACGACCATCGGCACGGTCACCACGAAGTTGTAGAACAGGTGCAGCTCCACCCTCGGCACGATCAGCTGGATCACGCTCGTGGGCACCGGCTTGCCGAGCAGGTACGCGCCCGTCGACGCCTGCACGATCAGCAGCAGGTGCTCGAAGTGGTGCCAGAACTGGAGGCCCAGCGCGAGGTCCCACCACTTGCGGGAGCGGCCGGTGAACCCCTTGCGCAGCGCGAAGAGGAACACCAGCATCACCAGCGCGAACCCGTAGTGCATGACCTCGGACTTGACCAGCCACGGGAACCACAGGCCGAGCACGCCGCCCGCCCTGGGGGTCGGCCAGCCCATCACGTAGATCTGGTACGCCTGCGCCAGGTGCTCCGCCCAGTGCGCGACGACCACGGCCGTGAAGGCGTAGAGCGCGGGCTTGTGCCAGTGGGTGTTGAGCGCCGCGCCGGTGAGGCGGGTGCGGGAGTTGGGTAACGACGCGTCGACCACGGTTCCTCCTGAAGCGGTTGTCCCGGTCGGGTGCTGCTGCTTTCGGCGCCCTGCGGTTTCGGCGCAGTCCGGTTTCGGAACTGCGGACCGTCCCTGACCAGCCAGAATATCGCTCGGAACGGCTGCGGAGAACGGGTTCGCGGCGATTGGGCAATCTCGGAGAAACCCGAGCGGTGCTCGGCGCGGGGCCCCGGTCCGCGTTCGCCGCGGGGCGCTGGAAGTTACCCGTGGGTCGGTTGGCGGATTTCCGAAGTGCCCCGCGCGATCGTCGTTCGCGCGACCGCCCGTGGCGCGTTGTTGGTCCGGTCGGGATCGTTCACACCCCGTCCGCACTGGTGCGGATTTCCTTCCGGCGGGCGGGGGAGGGGCCTTGATGTGCGGCGCGACCGTCCCGGTGGGACCGATCGCGCGAGGACGGTGCGGTGCCATTCGCCCTCCCGATGGCGGTCGTCGCACCGGTCCGCAGTGGACCGCGCCGGGCGCCGCGCGATCCGGAACCGACTGGTGGCGGAGGTGGCGGGCGTCCGCGCGCGCCGACCGCCGAGCCCGCTGGGGCGGATGACGGCGTCCCCGCTGCCCCGTGCCGCCGCGTCGCCCGCGTTCCGGCCGGGGCTCGGCGGGTGCGACTCGCCGGAACGGTCCGGTGGGGGCGGATTGTCCGACTGCGTTCGGCGACCGGATTCGGTCCGGGCTCACTCGGAAGGTCTAGCAAACGCCGGGCGCCGGGTGATGAAAATTATTTATCAGGTCACCCTCCGAGGTGAGCCGAAAGACGATTTCAGGATCGCGCGCCGGTTCGCGGAACGATCATGAACGGCGGATTGGGGAGTCGTATGCGCTGCTTGCGGAGGTTGTTTGGGTCCGGTAGCTTCCGGAAATATATCAGGTGGATTGGTTGGGCCCGGAGCCGCCGAAATTGTTTTCGCTAACGCGTCGCGGCGCGCTGCGGGCGCGATTTTCGCCTCCGCACGCGAGGATGGGAGCCCTGGTGGAGGAAGTCGTGGAACAGGCAGTCGGTCGCGTCATCGAATTCATGCGCAGCAGCATGGGCGAGCAGTTCACCATCGACGACATGGCCCGAGCGGCGATGTACAGCAAGTTCCACTTCTCCAGGGTCTTCCAGCGCGTCACCGGCGTCTCGCCGGGGCGGTTCCTGTCCGCGATGCGGCTGCAGGAGGCCAAGCGGCTGCTGGTGTCCACCACGTTCACCGTCACCGACATCAGCCACCGCGTCGGCTACACGAGCGTCGGCACGTTCAGCTCCCGCTTCCGGGCCAGCGTCGGCGTCTCGCCCACCACCTACCGCCAGCTCGGCGGCTTCCCGCCGCAGACCTCCGCGCTCGTCGCCGCCTCCGCACCGGTCGGCCCGCTGGCCGAGGGCGGCGGGCTCGGCGAGGTGCGCGGCCGGGTCGGCGCGCCGAGGGGCGACCTGCCGGGCCCGATCTTCGTGGGCCTGTTCCCCGACCTGATCCCGCAGGGCACCCCGGCCCGCTGCACGGTGCTCGACCGCACCGGGCCGTACACGATCACCGACGTGCCGCCGGGCACCTGGCACGTGCTGTCCACGACGGCCTACCCGTCCTTCGCGGGCAAGCCCGTGCGGGCGGCTGCCGAACCCCCGTCGGTCGCCTCCGCCGGGCCCGTGACCGTGCCGCCGGGGGAGCTGGTCGAGCGGATCGACCTGGACCTGCGGCCCAGGGGCGCGCTGGACCCGCCGGTGCTGCTGGCGCTGGTCGACATCCGCACCATCGTGCTCGCCGCGACCGCCGCGGGCTGAGCCCGCGCCGAGGCCCACCACCCCTGGGGTGGTGGGCCCGCGTCGTGCGCGCTCAGCGCTCAGCTCACCCCGCGGCCACCCGCGCCCCGCCCGGCAGGCCGTTCGGCGCGCCGTCCAGCACCGGGTCCGCCGCCGGGCCCACCGCCGCCGCCCGCTCGGCCGCGACCCGCGCCGCGGCCTGCTCGCGCGAGCGGTCCACGAAGTGCAGCGCCCACAGGAAACCGCCGCGCACCAGGCACACGATCGCGGTGGCGAAGAAGATCCCGTACGGGATGCTCATGCCCATCAGCACCCCGTACACCAGCGCCACCCCGCCGCCGAACGCCACCTGCGAGGCCGGTCGCGACGGCGAGGTGCCGGGGTCGGTCACCATGTAGTTGGTGAACAGGATGAACGCCACCCCGGTCATCATCCCCAGCCCCGACGGGATCGACACGTCCAGCAGCACCCCGCGCACCACCGCCTGCACCGCGAAGCCCAGCAGCCAGGCCATGATCAGCCACATCCGCCCGGTCAGCGCCCCGTTCAGCATCGACCCGGCCACCAGGATGATCAGCGGGATCAGCCAGTCCCAGAACGTGCCCACGTGCTCGGTGAAGTGGTACGGCGGCGCGGTCGACGCCCACGGGAACACCAGCAGGATCACCGTGATCCCGAAGTTCGACGGGTTCATGAAGTGCCGCAGCCGCCCGCGCACCGGGGCGCGCAGCACCCACTTCGCGCCGACCGCCACCACCACGCCGAACACCATCACCCAGACCCGGTCGTTGACGTAGGTCAGCATGTTCACCGCGAGGCTGGTGATGTGCGCGGGCAGCAGGAACTCCACCAGCCCGCGCGCGCCGCCGCCCGCGAACCTCGGCGCCCTGCCCTCCTGCCACGCCGACACCGCCTCCAGCAGCAGCTCCACCGCGTAGCCGGTGAGCACCGCGACGAACGGCCACAGCCACGGCTGCTCGAACCCGAGCACGGTGTAGCCGAGCGCGTTGAACACGCTGATCGAGATCGCGAACCGCTTGAGCGCGGTGATCACCTTCGGGTCGTGCCTCGGCGCGCCCGCGGACTCGCCGCCCGCGGGCCCGCTCACCGCGGAACCCTTGCCCGCAGGCCCCTTGCCCGCAGGCCCGTTCACCGCGGCCCCGTTCACCGCAGGCCCGTTCCCCGCCGCTGTCGTGCCCGCCACGTCACTCGCCCTCCTCGGCCCGCTCGCCCAGCCGCACGTCGTGCCAGCCCGGCTCCAGCGACAGCTCCTGCTCGTGCGCCTGCCCGGTCCGGTCGCGCCAGGAGATCCGCGCGCGCACCGCCCCGTCGTCCTCGCCCAGTCCGAAGTGGACCTCGTGCCCGCGCTTGCCGGAGTGCCCGCTGCCGCCGTCCACCCGGTTCACCAGCACCCGGCCCGACGCGGTCGTCACCTCCACCTGCGCGCCGATCACCGGTGAGCCCGCGCCGGGGAAACCGCTTTCCGGCCGCTGCCCCTCGTGGGTCAGCCGCAGCCCCAGGAAGTTCCCCGCCCGCTGCGAGGTGTTCCGGTAGAACACCGGGTCCTCCCACTGCCGGGACACCGCCATGTCGAGCCTGCCGTCCCCGTCCACGTCCCCGGTCGCGATGCCCCGCGTGGGCACCGGCACGTCCAGGCCCAGCTCGTGCGACAGGTCGCTGAAGAACCCCTCGTCGCCGGTGCGGGCGAAGAACGCGAACCGCTGGTGCCCGCCGACGTCGTCACCGGGACCGACCACCGGCCACCACAGCGGGTTCGCCAGCAGCGCGTCGTTCGCGGTCGCCAGCTCCTGCAGCTGCGGCCAGCGGTTCACCTGGCCCTTCACGAACCCGGTGGCCTGCGCGATCTCCAGGCCGCCGCTGTTGTCGAAGTCCGCGAGCTTGACGTCCCAGCCCCAGCCGGACCAGGCCACGTGCAGCGGCGCGCTCTCGTCCTCCCACACCGCCCGCCCCGCGCCCAGCTCGCGGGCCACCTCCGACCGGTCGCCGGTGGTGCTCAGGAACGCGAAGTGCGACTCCTCGATGCCGAACGAGGTGGTGATGTTGCTGACGTACATGTCGTACACGCCGTCGCCGTTGAGGTCGCCGAAGTCCACGCCCATGCCCTTGAACGAGTCCTGGCCGACGTTCTTGGACTTCGGCTCCAGCGGCCCGCGCGAGCCCTCGGCGATCCGGAACCGGATCGCGCCCGGCGTGGACTCGTTGTGCAGCAGGCGGTCCGGGCCGAAGTCGTGCGCCAGGTACAGCTCGGGCAGCAGGTCGCCGTCCAGGTCGTTGGAGCCGGACGCCAGCGCCCAGCCGCGCGAGGCCTCGTCCGGGACCACGCCCTCGGCGAGCTCGAAGCTCGCGGTCGGCCGGTCGCCCGCGCTGCCGCCGGTCCAGCGCAGCACGTGGTCCTCGCCGCCGTTGAGGGCGTTGGACATGGAGGCGTTCATCTCAACGCCCGTGCTCTGCGCCGGGTCGAGCACCGGTCCGTCGGGGAAGTAGTTGCCGATGTAGACGTCGTCGTGGCCGTCGCCGTCGAAGTCCGCGACCGTCGCCGAGTTCGAGTTCCAGCGCGGGCCGTCGTAGGTGGTGGAGCCGTTGCCGGGCACCAGTTCCACCGGCTCGTACGCGTCCTGCGCCAGCGCGGTGGCGTCCGCCCTGGCCAGGTGCAGGACCGGCGTGCGGCCCCACAGGTACACCAGAAGGTCGATCCGGCCGTCCTCGTTGAAGTCGCCGGGCACGCAGCCCATCGGCGCCATCACGTCGTCGACCGGCAGCGACCCCGTGGACAGGGCGAACGGCTCGTAGCGGGCCGCCTCGCCCGCCACGGGGGCGGGGGAGACGACGACCTGGTCGGTGCGCACGTCCACGTAGCACAGGTCGTTGGACAGCCCGTCGCCGTCCAGGTCGTTCAGCGCCACCGCCGAGCCGACCGAGGAGATCCACGCGCTGATGTGCGCGTAGCGCTGGTTCACCGGGCGGATCGAGCGCTGGGTGAACCCGCCGGGCAGGGCGATCGAGGCCGGGGCGAACCCGAAGCGGGAGGCGAGGTCCCGCCGCTCCTGCGCGGACACCTCCGGAGACCGGGCCGCGGTGAACGAGGCCGCGACGAGCACCAGCGCCAGCGCGCCGGGCAGTTGCCCGCGCAGCCATCGGGCTGTGGAGGACACGGGGGTGGCTCCTTCCGGGGACGGGGTTGCCGCGACGCCCGCGCGGCCGGGGTGCGCGCGGGACCCGCGCGGGATCGCCACGGGGGCGTCGGCGGGTTTCCGGGCGGGCGAACGGAAAAAGCGTCGCAGAGCCGATAGCGGTGGGGCTACTCCGGACTTGCTCACCCATTCGACCGCCACCCCGAACACGACTCCGATCACGGGTTCGACAACCGCACTGCTTGCGTTCTGAAATCGGTCGCCGCCGTTGTCGCGCCGTTGTCGGGGTCCCCCGGACAACACGCGCGCGTGAAGCCGGGAACCGCTGACCCGGAAAGGCAATCGGCGAGAAGTGCCGGCCCCGCGGGTCGTGTGATCCTCGTGCCGCGGGTCGTCCCCACCAGGAAGAGGTCAGGCATGATCACGCTGGAAACCGTGAACGTCGAGATCGACGGCCCCAGGGCCACCATTTACCTGAACCGCCCGGACAAGAAGAACGCCATGAACCCCCAGATGCACGGGGACGTGAACCGGGCGCTGGACGCCATCGAGGAAGCGGGCACCGTCAAAGCCGTCGTCGTCACCGGCAACGGCGACAGCTTCAGCTCGGGAATGGACCTGGAGGAGTGCTTCCTGCGGCCGTTCGACGACCCGCAGCTGTTCCACCGCACCAACCTGGTCGCGCTGACCTGGTTCAAGCGCCTCAAGGCCTTCCCGGCGGTGACCATCGCCAAGGTCAACGGCTTCGCCTTCGGCGGCGGGTTCCTGGTGACCGGCCTGTGCGACCTCGCGGTGGCCTCGGAGACCGCGCTGATCGGCCTGTCCGAGATCAACTTCGGGATCTTCCCGGCGGGCGGCGCGACCTGGGCCGCCACCCACAACCTGGCCCGCAAGCAGGCCCTGTACCACATCCTCACCGGCGACGCGATGACCGGCAAGGACGCCGAGCGGCACGGGCTGGTCAACCGCGCGGTGCCCGCCGACCAGCTCGACGCGGCCACCGACGAGCTGGTCGGCAAGATCGTCAAGAAGAACCCGATCACGCTCCAGCTCGCCAAGCAGGTCTACGAGGGCACCACGCGGCTCGACCTGCCCGCCGCCATCGACTACGACCAGGCCAAGCTGTGGGAGCTGTCCCGGCTGAGCGGCAACGAGTGGATCAACGTCGCGCTGCGCCAGTTCGAGAAGCGCAGCTACCAGCCGGGCCTGAGCACCTACGACCGCGGCGAGAAGGACGCGGTCCGATGATCTTCAGCGGGCCCCCGGTGGAGGTCCCCGCCACCAACCTCAGCGAGTTCGTGCTGCGCCGCGCCGACGCCTACGGCGACACCCCCGCCGTCGTGGACGTCTCCGGTGGCGGGCAGCTCACCCACGCCGAGCTCGCCGCGACCGCGCGCGGGTGCGCGGCCGGGTTGCGCGCCAAGGGCTTCGGCCCCGGTGACGTGCTCGCCGTGCTCTCCCCGAACTGCCCCGAGTACCCCGCGATCGCCCACGCGGCGACCGGCGCTGGCGGGGCCGTGGTGGTGCTCAACCCGCTGGACACCGAGCGGGACCTGGCCGCCCGGCTCACCGAGTCCGGGGCCCGGCTGCTGGTCGTCGCGCCCGCCGACCTGGAGCGGGGGACCGCCCTGGCCGCGCAGGTGGGGATCGACGAGGTGCTCACCACCGCGCCCGCGCCCGGCGCCCGCCCGTTCACCGCGCTGGCCGACGACGCGGGCGCCCCGGCCGCCGCAGCGGTCAGGGAGCTCGACCCGGCGCGCGACCCGGCCGCCCTGCTGCACTCCAGCGGCAGCACCGGCCACCCCAAGACCGTGGTGCTCACCCACCGCAACCTGGTCGCCAAGGCGCTGCTCACCAGCATGGTCGCCCCGATCGAACCGGGCGAGGTGGTGCTGGCCGTCCCGCCGTTCCACCACGCCTTCGGCCTCACCATGATGATGAACGCGACCCTGCTGCAGGGCGGCACCCTGATCACCGTGCCCCGCTTCGACCCCGAGGCGTTCCTGCGCGCGGTCGAGGACCACCGGGTCACCCGGCTCTACGTCGTGCCCACCATGGCCGTGCTGCTCGCGAAGAGCCCCCTGGTCGACGAGCACGACCTGTCCTCGCTGCGCTCCATCGTCTCCGGCGGCGCCGCGCTCGACCCGGAGATCGCGCGCCTGGTGCGCGAGCGGATCGGCTGCCGCATCGCCCAGGGCTACGGGATGACCGAGTCGATGGTCTCGTTCATGCAGTCCGACCACCCCGCCAACGACTCCTCGGTCGGCACGCCCGCGCCGGGCGTCGAGTGCCGCGTGGTCGACCCGGACACCGGCGAGGAGCTGAACGCGGAGGAGACCGGCGAGGTGCTGATCCGGGGCCCGCAGGTGATGCGCGGCTACCTGGCCGCCGGGGCGACCGACGCCGCCGCCACCGCCGAGGTGCTGGGCCCGGACGGGTTCCTGCGCACCGGCGACCTCGGCTACGTCGGCTCCGACGGCGAGCTGGTGCTCGTCGACCGCATCAAGGAGCTGATCAAGTACAAGGGGCAGCAGGTGTCCCCGGTCGAGCTGGAGTCCGTGCTGCTCAAGCACCCTGAGGTCGCCGACGCCGCGGTGGTGGGCGTGCCGGACGAGGAGGCCAGCGAGATCCCCAAGGGGTTCGTGGTCGCCAAGGGGGCCACGACCGCCGAGGAGCTGATGGCGTACGTGGCCGAGCGCGTCGCCCCCTACAAGAAGATCCGCCGGATCGAGTTCGTCGACCGCATCCCGCGCACCCCGGTCGGCAAGGTCGAGCGCCGCGCGCTCCGCGACCGCGCCGCGTGACCCGAGGAGGAGACAGATGAGCAGTCCGCAGGTCGTCACCAGGGCGGAGTGGTTGCAGGCCCGCAAGGTCCTGCTGGAGAAGGAGAAGGAGGTCACCAGGGCGCGCGACGAGATCGCCGCCCAGCGCCGCGCGCTGCCGGTGGTGCTGGTGGAGAAGGACTACCGGTTCCAGGGCCCGGACGGCGAGCTGTCGCTGCTGGAGATGTTCGAGGGCCGCCGCCAGCTCGTGGTCCGCCACTACATGTACAGCCCCGGCGCGCAGGAGGGCTGCATCGGCTGCTCCATGCAGGCCGACAGCGTCGGCGAGCTGGCCCACCTGTGGGCGCGCGACACCACGTTCGCCATGGTCTCCCGCGCCCCGTACCCGGACTTCCAGCCGTTCAAGGCGCGCATGGGCTGGACCATGCCCTGGTACTCCTCGTTCGGCAGCGACTTCAACTACGACTACGAGGTCTCCACCGAGCAGGGCGAGTCGCCGGGGGTGAGCGCCTTCTACCGCGAGGGCGACCGGGTCTTCCACACCTACTCGGTGTTCGACCGGGGCGGCGAGATCTTCAAGAACTTCTACAACTACCTGGACATCACCCACCTCGGCCGCCGCGAGGACGAGCTGGAGCACCCGTGGGACTGGTGGCGGTTCAAGGACCGCTACGAGGCCGACGACGCGTCCGGGCCCGGCGAGAACTGGTGGAACAACACCAGGTTCAAGGGCTGACGGCCACGCGGCCGGCACCCCCGCGCCGCGGCACCCCCATCAGGACACCCGCACCACGACCGGGAGGGCACCACCATGAGCGACTTGTCCGGCAGGACCACGATCGTCGTCGGCGCCAGCCGGGGCCTGGGGAGGGGGATCGCCGCCGCGCTGGCGGACGCGGGGTCCTCGGTGGTCGCGGTCGCCCGCACCGCCGTCGAGCACACCGCGCCCGCCTCGGGCGCGGGGCAGGTCCGGGCCGAGGTCGTGGACGCCGCCGACGGCAAGTCCGCGACCGAGCTGATCGCCCGCCACGAGCCGCACGCGCTCGTGGTGGTCGCGGGCGCGGTCCCGGTCATGCGCCCGCTGCAGGACCAGGACTGGGAGAGCTTCTCGGTCAACTGGGAGACCGACGTCCGGATCACCTTCGACTGGCTGCGCGAGGCGCTGACCGCCCCGCTGCGGCCCGGCGGCCGGGTGGTCGTGGTCAGCAGCGGCGCGGCCCTGAACGCCGACGGCTCCCCGCTCAGCGGCGGCTACGCGGGCGCGAAGGCCATGCAGCGCTTCCTCACCGGCTACGCGCAGGGCGAGGCGGACCGGGCCGGGCTGGACCTGTCGTTCACCGCCGTGCTGCCCCGCTTCGCCCCGGAGACGGGCGTGGGCTCGGCGGCCGTCGCCGCGTACGCGGAGCGCGCGGGCGCGCCCGTCAAGGCGTTCCTGGAGCACCACAAGCCGCTGCTCACCCCGGAGATCGCCGGGCGGGCCGCGGTGGGGCTGCTGAGCGCAGGCACCGTCGCCCCGGCCTACCTGCTCAGCGGCGCCGGGCTGCGCGAGCTGCGCTGAGCGCGCGACCCCGTTCGAGGGGGCGGGACCGGAGCGCTCTCCGGTCCCGCCCCCTTTTTTCCTTTCCGGGCAGCGAAAACGTTGCCGCATTCCCGGAGAAACCTCGCAGCACTCCGGGAGAAGCACCCCGCCGAACCCGCTCCCATACTGGATCGGAGCTGTTCCACAGCGCAGGCCGCCAGTCCGGGAGCACCGATCCGGTGGTGAATCCGCCGGTCCCGGCGCGCGGCCCCCATTCCACTCACTCATCCACTCGAGCCGGGCGGGAGGCGACTCCCGGTGGCGTGCGGCGGGGAGATCATGGCTGATTTTGCTGAGCGAACGCGGAAACTGGTTCCGGGCGTGGTGACCGTCCTCGTCGGCGCGTCCCTGCTGGCGGTCGGGCACAACGCCGTCGCGGTTCCCGGAGCGCACGACATCGCCGTGCAGTACGGGTTCCGGGAGCTGCCCATCGAGCTGCCACCCGGCTACGAGGACCGCCCGATGAAGGACGTGCGGGAGGTGAACCCGGAGTTCCACCGCATCCGCAGCTGGATCTCCTCGGTCGGCGCGGGCATCGCCCTCAACGACCTCACCGGCCACGGGCGCGCGAACTCGCTGTGCATCGTGGACCCGCGCACCGACGAGGTGATCGTCACCCCGGCGCCCACCGCGCCCGAGGAGGACCGGTTCGCGCCGTTCCTGCTCGACCCCGCGCCGCTGCCGGTGGGCCGCGCGATGGCCCCGACCGGCTGCACGCCGGGTGACTTCAACGCGGACGGGCGCGCGGACCTGCTGGTGAGCTACTGGGGGCGCACCCCGGTGCTGTACCTGGCCAAGGAGAGCGCGCAGCGCGTCGAGCTCGCCTCCTACCACCCGACCGAGCTGGTCCCGCAGGTCACCCAGGACGGCGAGTACCACGGTCCCAAGTGGCACACCAACGCCGTGACGGTCGGCGACCTGGCGGGCAACGGCCGCCCGGACATCATCATCGGCAACTACTTCCCCGACTCCGACGTGCTGGACCCGCAGGGCCAGAACAACGTCTCCATGAACGACTCGCTCTCCAGGGCGCTCAACGGCGGCGGCAACCACGTCCTGCGCTGGACCTCCGGCGCGGCCGGTGACGAGCCCAGCGCGGGCTACGTCCAGGAGGACGCGGCGATCCCGCACCTGGCGGCCAACGGCTGGACCCTCGGGCTCAGCAACGCCGACATGACCGGCGACGGCCTGCCCGAGGTGTACATCGCCAACGACTTCGGCCACGACTTCATGCTGCACAACACCTCCACGCCCGACCGCATCCGGTTCGCCCCGGTCCTGGGCACCCGCACCCCGACCACGCCCAAGTCGTTCGTGCTGGGCAAGGACTCGTTCAAGGGCATGGGCGTGGACTTCGCGGACGTCGACCGCAACGGCAGCTTCGACATGGCGGTCAGCAACATCACCACCGCGTGGGGCCTTGAGGAGAGCCACTTCCTGTGGGTCAACGACGCGGCCGAGCCGAAGGCGCAGGCCGAGGCCATGGGCGGCGGCAAGGCGCTGTTCACCCAGCGCGGCCAGGAGCTGGCCACCGCGTGGTCCGGCTGGGGCTGGGACATCAAGATGGGCGACTTCGCCAACACCGGCAACCTGGACGTCGTCCAGACCACCGGGTTCGTCAAGGGCGACACCGACCGCTGGCCGTGGTTGCAGGAGCTGGCGATGTCCAACGAGATGCTGGTGTCCAACCCGGTCATGTGGCCCACCCTGCAGCCCGGCGACGACATCTCCGGCCACGAGGCCCCCGCGTTCTTCGCCAGGGGCCGCCACGAGGAGCAGTTCGTCAACATCACCGGCGAGCTGGGCCTCGGCGTGCACCACCCGAGCCGGGGCATCGCCATGGGCGACAGCACCCGCAGCGGCGCGCTGGACCTGGCCATCGCCCGCCAGTGGGGGCCGCCCTCCTTCTACGCCAACACCGCGCCGGACCGGGGCGGCTACCTGACGCTGCACCTGTACCGCCCGGTGGAGCAGGCGGGCACCGGTCTCGTCGGGCCGGGCAGCCCCGCCTACGGGGCCACCGTCACGGCCCGCACCCCGGACGGCGGGCAGCAGGTCTCGCAGCTCGACGGCGGCAGCGGCCACGGCGGCAAGCGCAGCTTCGACGTCCACTTCGGGTTCGGCGACTACACCGGCCCGGTCGAGCTGACGCTGTGCTGGCGCGACCTCGACGGGCGGCTGCACGAGCAGACCACGACGGTCGACCAGGGCGACCGCACCCTCTACCTGACCAGCACCGCACAGGAGGTCCCGGTCCGATGACCGCCACCGCCCCCACCACCGACCGGGCAGGCGACGGCCAGGCCCCCGCGCCGACCATCCCCGCCCCGAAACCGCCCAAGCTCGACCCGCGCTACGTGGCGCTGCGCAACTTCGCGCTGTCCATCAGCGTCTTCAACGTCTTCGGGTACACGCTGCTCGGGTTCGAGCAGCCCTGGCTGTGGCCGTTCGCCGCGGTGCTGGCCGGGTACACCACCGAGATCGTGCTGGAGGTGATCAGCGCGTGGGCCTACAAGCGCGCCCCCCGGTTCGGCGGGCGCGGGATGCGCGGGGTGTACGAGTTCCTGCTGCCCGCGCACATCACCAGCCTCGCGGTGAACATGCTGCTGTACGCCAACAACCAGCTGTGGCCGATCCTGTTCGGCGTGTTCTGCGGCGTCGCCGCCAAGCACGTGCTCCAGGCGCCGATCGCGGGCCGGATGCGGCACTACATGAACCCGTCGAACTTCGGGATCACGCTGGCGCTGCTGTTCTTCGGCTCGTGGATCAGCATCGCGCCGCCGTACGAGTTCACCGAGGAGGCGAACTACTACTGGCGGGTCATGATCCCGATCATCATCGCCACGGCGGGCACGGTCATCAACGGGCTGCTCACCAAGCGGGTGCCGCTGATCGTCGGCTGGATGGGCGGGTTCGCCATCCAGGCGTTCGTGCGGCACTGGATCTGGGACGTGTCGCTGTACAACGCGCTCGGGGTGATGACCGGGGTGGCGTTCGTGCTGTTCACCAACTACATGATCACCGACCCCGGCACCACGCCGACCAAGCCGGTCAACCAGTTCATGTTCGGCAGCGGCGTCGCGTTCGTCTACGGCATCCTGATGCTGTTCAACGTCGTCTACACCCTGTTCTTCGCCACCGCGATCGTGTGCCTGCTGCGCGGGCTGTGGTGGTGGGGCGTGCACCTGCGGACCGGTCGTTCGGCCGGGGCGGGCGCGGCGAGCCCCGCCGCGGGGGAGAGCGCACCGGGGCAAAGCGCCGCGGGGCAAGGGTCCGCGGGGCAAGGGACCGCGGGGGCGGCGCGATGAGCGCCGGGGACGCCGAGCTGCTGCTGCTCGACGCGGCCGGGTTCGGCGAGCTGCGCGACCGGGTGGCCGCGCTGGCCGGGCCGCCCAGCGGGAGCGAGCTCCCCGAGCCGGGGCAGGACCTGGAGGCCGAGCTGACCGGTGGCGCCCAGGCCGCCGGGTCGCTGGCCGCGCTGGCGGCCGAGCTCGCGGGATCACGCGCGGGAGGGCCGGTGCGGGCCGCCCTCGTCGCCACCGACCCGGTGGGCGCGCGGCGGGCGTTCCGGGCGCTGGTCGAACTGCTGGACGCCGGGGCCACCAAGGCCTTCCTGCCCGACGACGGCGTGTTCCTCGGGCGCGCCACCACCCCGCCCCGCATCGCCTACCTGTTCCCGGCGCAGGGCGGGAAGGTGGTGGGCGGCGCGGTGTGGCGGCGCTACCCCGAGGCCGCCGAGGTGCTGCGGGCCGCGCGGCCGGGCGACGGGGCCGACGCGGAGCAGGTGCGCGTGGTCGCCGGGTCGTTGGCCGCGGCGCGGCTGCTGGGGATGGCCGGGGTCGACGCGCACGTCGCGGTCGGCCACAGCCTCGGCGAGTTCACCGCGCTGAGCTGGGCCGGGTGCCTGGACCCGCGCGCGCTCCTGGACCTGGTCGCCGAGCGCGCCCGCGTGATGGCGTCCGCCTCGGCGGGCGGGGGCGCGATGGCGGTGCTGGGAACCGGCTCCGACACCGCCGCCGCGCTCGCGGTGGCCGAGGACGTCGGCGTCGCGGGTGACCACGCGCCCGACGAGACCGTGGTCGCCGGGCCCGCCGACGCGGTGGACCGGGTGTGCGAGGCCGCGCGCGGGCGCGGGTTCCGCGTGCACCGGCTGCGCGTCCCGCACGCCTTCCACACGGCGCACGTGAGCGGCGCGGCCGAGGCGGTGGGCGAGGCGCTGGGCCGGGTCCGGATCACCGCGCCCGAGCGGGAGGTCGTGTCGACCGTCACCGCCCGACCGGTCGGCCCGGACGACGACCCGGAGGCGCTGCTGCGCGAGCAGGTGCGCCGACCGGTGCTGTTCCGGCAGGCGGTGGCGCGGGCGCTGCGGGACGTGGACCTGGCGGTCGAGGTCGGGCCGGGCCGGGTGCTCGCGGGACTGGCGGCGCGCGTCGTCCCGGACGTGCCGGTGCTGGCCACCGACACCACCAGCCCGGACGGGGCCCCGCTGCTCGCGGTCCTCGGCGCGGCGCACGCGCTGGGCGCCGAGGTCGACCTGAAACCGCTGCTGCCCAGGGAAGAGGTCCCGCACTGCTGCGCCGGGCACGCGGGGGTGGAGCGATGAGCGCGCACGGGGCAGGCCCCGCGACGCCGCTGGTGTCCCGGCCCGCGCTGCGGGAGGTGATGCGCGGGTTCGCCACCGGCGTCACCGTGCTCACCACGGCGGGCCGCAGCACGCACGGGATGACCGCCAACGCGTTCTCGTCCGTGTCGCTGACCCCGCCGCTGGTGCTGTGCTGCGTGGCGCGCACGGCGCTGATGCACGCGGCCATCGTGGAGGAGGGGGAGTTCGCGGTCTCGGTGCTCGCGCAGGCGCAGGAGCACGTGGCCCGCTACTTCGCCGACCGGTCCAGGCCGCAGGGGGCCGCCCAGTTCGACGGGGTCGGGTGGCGGCCCGGTGAGCGCACCGGAGCGCCGCTGCTGGCAGGCGCGCTGGCGTGGCTGGAGTGCCGGGTGGCGCACGCCTACGACGGCGGCGACCACACGGTGTTCGTGGGCGAGGTGCTCAGCGCCGCCTGCGCCCCCGACGACGGTGAGCCGCTGCTGTTCTTCGGCGGTCGCTACCGGAAGCTGGGCGCGAGCTGACGGCGGACGGGCGCCCGCGCGGGGATGACCTCGCGCGGGCGCCCGTCCGCGCGCCCGGAGCTCGTCGAGCGCGAGCGCGGCGAACCGGCGCGCGTCGGCGTCCCCCGCCTCGGGGCGGCCCGCCGCCGGACCGCGACCGGCGCGCAGGAGCAGCACCAGGTCGTCCACGCCGACGTCGGGCCGCAGCCGCCCGGCCGCCTGCGCCCGGCGGGTCAGGTCGGCGGGCACCCGGTGCAGCGCGCGCCGCTGCGCGGTGATCGCCCCACGGGTCTCCTCGTCCGGGGTGCAGCCCTGCACGACGATCCGCTCGCAGTCCGCCATCCCCAGGCTGAACGCCGCCTCCGCCAGCGCCCGCTTGGTGGGGAACCGGCGGTACGGGGCCGCCGGGCCCACCCCGGCCGCGCGGGCGACCTCCCGCACCCCACGTCCAGGCCGCGCTCGGCGAACAGGGCGCGCGCGGTGGCCGTGGGCGGGTTCGGCGGACCCGAGGCGCTGGTGGTGGGGGAGGTCCCGGACCCGGTGCCGGGCGCGGGGCGGCTGCTGGTGCGGGGCGCGTCCGGGAGCACCGGCATCGCCGCCGTGGAGCTGGCCGCCGCGGGTGGGGCCTCGGTGGTCGCGGTGACCACCGCCTCGTCCGAGCGCGGCGACCGGCTGCGGGAGCACGGCGCGACCCACGTGCTGGACCGGGCCGGGAGCCGGAAAGGGCTCCCGGCCCGCGAGCGTCCACAGTGGAGAGTCAGGCGCCTGGGTCCTCGTCGGCCTCGACGTCCCCGTCCCCCGCCGCCTCCACCTCGGTCCGCCGCCTGCGCTCGGCCCGCGCCACCGACCGCCCGGCCGACGCCGCGTCGTCCCCGGCCCCGGCGACCAGGCCGCACAGCAGCGCCGCGTAGCAGCGCTCCGCGTCGACCGGCGGGATCAGGTAGCCGCCCAGCTCCAGGTTCACCAGGCCGTGCGTGGCGATCCACATCTCGTGCGCGATCAGCGCCGGGTCGCCCTCGCGGAAGCGGCCCGCCGCGATGCACCTGGTCACCCGCTCGACGGCGGTCAGCAGGGTGTACCGGCCGTACTGGCGGTCCTCCTCGGTGAGCGAGAAGCCCGCCAGCGACTGGCCGCCGAACATCACCGCGTACAGGTGCGAGTTGGCCTTCGCGTTGTGCCGGTAGGCGTGCCCGAGCACCAGCACGTCCGCCACCGGGTCGTCGGTGTGCCTGACCCGGCCGAACTGCCGCTCCAGGCGGGCGAACCCCTCGTGCGCCATGGCGCGCACCAGGCCGCTCATGCCGCCGAAGTAGGTGTACACGGCCATGGTCGAGGTGCCCGCCTCGGCGGCGATGCGGCGGGTGGACAGGGCCTGCGCGCCGTGCTCGGCCAGCAGCCGCCCCGCGATGTCGACCAGCGCCGTGCGCGTCTCGGGTGCGAGCTTTCGCGGACTCACCCGGCCAGTGTCACACAGCCCGCACGCCGTCCCCCGCCCCCGCGGGCCACCGGGCGCCGGGCCTGCGCCAGTCCGAAGCGGCGGGCGACACGTCACCGGACTGGCGGAAAGCGTTGTCGGGGAAGGGGGAAGCGGAACCGGAAAATCCACAGTGGACTGGCAAAGCCCGCTTGAGGCCCTGGCGCGACCGCGGGCGCAGCCGGACGGACCAACCGGGTACCCGCTGTGCGGCACGCGCATATCGCAGAGTGCGGTGCTGCCGCGCGGAGGCTTCCCCCCGGCGTTCCCGCTGCTAGCGTTCCTGGCGAAGGACCGGTGGCCGCTCGCGGTCACCGGGACGGAACCACCCCCCGCGTCCCGGACCCGGTCCACCGACTGGCCGCCGCTTCGCCGAGCGGGATGGAGGCTGCTGTGCAGGACGCCGTAGAGCGCGCGATCGACACGATGTGGACCCGGTACCACGAGCCCTTGTCGCTGGCCGACATGGCGACCCCCGCGATACTCAGCAAGTTCTACTTCTCCAGGGTCTTCCGGGGGCTCACCGGCACCTCGCCGGGGCGCTTCCTGACCGCCATCCGGCTCAGCAGGGCCAAGCAGCTGCTGCTGGAGACCCGGCTCAGCGTCACCGAGATCTCCTACGCGGTCGGCTACAACAGCCTCGGCACGTTCACCAGCCGGTTCACCCGCAGCGTCGGCGTCTCGCCCGCCCGCTACCGGGCGCTGTCCGCCGAGGGCCTGCTGTCGCTGTCCGCGCTGCCCAGGGCCCAGGTCGGCCCGGCCACGGGCGCGGTGCGGGGCTGGGTGGACGTGCCCGAGGTCGGGCGGCCGGTGCGGGTGTACGTCGCCGCGTTCGCCGACCCGATCGCCCAGGGCGTGCCGCGCGCCTGCGACACCAGCGACGGCTCCGGGCCCTACCGGTTCGACGCGCTGCCCGAGGGCGTCTGGTACCTGCGGGCCGCCGTGGTCGCGCTGGACGACCCCGAGCCCCGGCCGTGGCGGCAGGGCCCCGCGCTGGTCGCCGCCGTCGACCGGGTCCAGGTCGCGGCGGGCCGCACCACCGAGGTCGACCTGTCGACCAGGCCGACCGGCGCGCTGGACCTGCCGATCCTGCTGGCCCTGCCCGAGCTGGACAGCGCCGGGCTTGCCGTCCCCGCGGGCTCCTGACCCCGCGGACCCGGAATGCCACGGACCCGGAACGCCACGGACCCGGAACGCCACGGGGGCGCTCCGGGTCCGCAGGCTTTCGGGACCGCAGGCTTCCGACCAGCTCAGGGCAGCGGGGCCCAGGAGCCGATCCGGCGCGCGGCGGCCATGCTCGCCCACGCGGTCAGCTCCACCAGCGCCCGGTCCTCCCGGTCCACCTCGCGGAACGCGGCCACCGCGGCGTCGTCCACCTGGTAGGCGGCCAGCGCGGTCAGCAGCGCCAACCGGCCCGCCGGGCGCTCGGGCGCGGGCAGCCCGGCCACCGCCTCCTCGGCCCACGCCCGGCTCACCCCCGGCGCCCGCCCGTCCCAGCCCGCCAGCCGCTCCAGCACCAGCTCCCGCGCGCCCACCGGCACCGACCGGCGCCCCGCCGCGTCCAGCGCCCCGGCCGCCCGCGCGAACGCCTGACCCAGCACCTGGTCCGCGCCCGCCCAGGCCAGGTCGGCGGGCAGGTCGGCCTCGGGCAGCAGGTCCAGCGACGCGCCCCGCACCGGCCCGCTCCGCCCGGCCGCCCGGATCAGGCGCACCAGCACCCGCCGCACCACCACCATCGACGCGGCGGGCGCGCCCGGCGGCAGCGGCAGCGCGCCCAGGAACAGGTTCACCATCCGGTTCAGGTGGTGCAGCACCACGGCCGTGCCCAGCACCTCGGGCGCCTGCTCGGCCGGGAACGGCGCGGGCGCGGTCGACCCGGCGAACGCGGCGGCGCCCGCCCACTCGGCCGCCGCCGTCCAGGCCGCGCCACCGCGGTTCCCGCGCACCACCAGGTCGTCGAGCACCGACGAGTGCATGGTCACGCAGAACGGGCACCGGTTGGCCTCGGACACCGCCGTCGACACCGCCTCCTTCACCGCCCTCGGCGCCCGGCCCGGCACCAGCAGCGTCTCCCGCAGCACCAGCCACACGGCCGCGAGCACGTCCGGCGCGGGGGAGTGCAGCGCGACCGGCGGGGCGAGCACCCCGAAGTCGCGCTCCAGCTCCCGGTACACCCTGGCCACCGGCCCGTCCGCCGCGCCGTGCCGCACCGGCCGCACCCGCCGCACCTGCGCCGTGGACAGCCCGCGCAGCCCCGCCGAGACCACACCCCGCAACACCATCGACCCCTCCACCGGGAACCAGGGGCGCGCGGTCACCGGACCGGCCGCACCCGCATCGGCAGCCCGCCGCGCACCCGCAGCGTCAGCATGGGCTCCGCGCGCACCCGGTGGCCGGGCGCGGTGCTCAGCCGCAGCTCCCTGGCCACGCACGCGGTCACGATCGTCGCCTCCAGCACCCCGAGCGCGCTGCCCACGCACACCCTGGGACCGGCGCCGAACGGCAGGTAGGCGTAGCGGGGCCTGCCCGCCGCCCGCGCCGGGTCGAACCGCTCGGGGTCGAACCGGTCCGGGTCCTCCCACAGGCCGGGGTGCCGGTGCAGCGTGTACGGGCAGATCAGCACGTCCGCGCCCGCGGGCACCGGGTAGCCGCCGACCTCGTCGGCCTCCCGCGCCTGCCGGGGCAGCAGCCACACCGCCGGGTACAGCCGCATGACCTCCTGCAGCACCATGCCGGTGTAGCGCAGCCGGTGCACGTCCTCGAACACCGGCACCCGGTCGCCCAGCACCTCGACGGCCTCGGCGTGCACCCGCTCCCACACCTCGGGGTGCCGGTCCAGCAGGTGGAAGGTCCAGCTGAGCGTGCTCGCCGTCGTCTCGTGCCCGGCCAGCAGCAGCGTCACCAGCTCGTCGCGCATCCGCAGCCGCCCGGCCCTCGGGTCGGCCTCGCCGCGCACCGACTCGACCAGCCGCGTGAGCACGTCGTCCCCGTCCGGGCCGGGGATCGCGGCGCGCTCGGCGGCCAACCGCGCCACCACCTGCTCCAGGTCGGCGCGCGCCCGCCGGAACCGCAGCTGCCGGGGCAGCGGCAGCCACGTCGGCAGCGCGCCCAGCGTCATCATCTCGAACATCGCCTGGTCCTGGACCGCCTCGAACGAGGAGCCGACCGAGTCGAACGCGCCGAGGTCCGCGTCCAGCAGCGACCGGCCCAGCACGGCCAGCGTCAACCCGGTCATCTCGGCGCTGATGTCCACCGGCCCGTCCCCGGCCCGCGCGCGCAGCCGCGCCACCAGCCGCACCGCCTCCTGGGCGATCGCGTCCGCCTTGCCGTTGACCCTGCGGGCCTGGAAGCCCGGCCCGATGGTGCGGCGCTGCGCCTTCCACTTCTCGCCCTCGCTGGTCAGCAGCCCGTCGCCGAGCGCGCGCCGGGCGTGCACCAGGCCGATGCCCTTGCGGTAGTTGGCGGCGTGGTCGGCGAGCACGTGCTTGGCGTGGTCGGGGTGGTTGAAGAAGTGCAGCGACCTCGGCCCCAGCCGCAGCCGCACGGCGTCGCCGTAGCGGGCGGCCACCGAGGTCATCACCTCCAGCCGGTCCCGCGCCATCCTGGCCAGCAGCGCCGGGGCCTGCCGCGCGGGCGGGCCGGGGAACTCGCGCACCGGCCGCACGGCGGTCACGCCGACACCCCGGCGCCGAACGCCGAGGCGATCCGCTGCCGCCACACCTCGTAGGCGGGCACGCCGGGCCGCTCGGGCAGCTCCGCCACCGGACCCGGCCGGGTCCGGTCGCACAGCTCCTTGGCCTCGCGCGGGGTGATCCCGCAGAACACCCCGGTGGCCACCGAGGTGTGCGGCACCTCCAGCCCGGCGTCCACGCGGGCGGTCGCGGCGAACGCGCTGCCCTGCGCCAGCTGCGGCGCCCAGTCCCCGGCGCGCGCGGCGAACTCCCGCAGCTCCGCCTCGTCGCCGCCGCCCGCGTAGGTCGCGGCCAGGCCCGCCCCCGCGTACAGGTCGCCGCGCCGCGACTCGGCGAACGAGTCGATCAGGTCGGCCACCACGGCCGGGTCCGCGCCGCCGACGAACCAGGATGCCCGGCCGATGCCCTGGTCGATCACGTGGTCGGCGTACCAGGACATCGGGCCGCCCGGCCACGGGAACCGCGCCTCCCGGTACCGCTCGCGCACGTACCGCTCGGTGTGGAAGTACGCCTGGTGGAACCCGTAGCCGTCCAGCGCCAGCCAGCGCAGCAGCGGGTCGTCCAGCGCCATCCGCGACCACAGCGCGCGCGGCACCCGCGCCATCGCCCAGCCCGCGCCCACGTACACCATGTACGCGTGCTGCGCGCCCGCCCCGCTCAGGAAGCGGGCGTTGCGCCCGCGCCTGCCCAGCGGCAGCGCGTCCCGGATCGCGAACGCCATGCCCGCGCCCTCGTACGCGAAACCCCGGTACGGCGCGGGAACCTCCTCCAGCGGGGCGGTCGCGTCCTCCGGGGCGCGGGCCTGCGCGGCGTGCCCGAACCCCGCCAGGAAGCTGCCTCCCACGGTCTCCAGCAGCTCCCGCGCGGCCGGGTCCTTGTCGTGGAACCCGCGCACCGAGAGCCGCGTCTCGGACACGTCGGGGGTCAGGACTCGGCGCCGGAGCGCGCCCAGCGTGCTGCTCATCGATCGCTCCCCTCGCCCGGCCGCTCAGGCGCGGCTGACGGATCACCCGATCGTCACCGCGCGGCCCGACCAGCGCCTACTTCCAGCGTGCGAAGTGCTCCACCTGCGGCGGGGAGCGCGGGCAACGCGCGAGTAGCAGCGGCGATCGGCGCGGTGCGACTCTCGGCTCCCGGCGGGTGCGACCCGTGCCCGCACCCACTAGCCCAGAGGGATCACATGACGGCCCACTACAACGACATCATCGTCGGAGCGGGATCGGCCGGTTCGGTGCTCGCGGCCAGGCTCAGCGAGGACCCGGCGAGGCGGGTGCTGCTGCTGGAGGGCGGACCGGACCACGCCCGGCCGGACGAGCTGCCCGAGGAGGTGTTCCACGGCAGGTCCATGTCCTTCACCGGGCAGGACTGGGACTTCCGCGCCGACGTGCACGACGGCCGCCGCATCCGCTACCCGCGCGGCAAGCTCACCGGCGGCTCCTCCGCGGTCGGCGCGACGGTCGGGCTGCGCGGCGTGCCCGCCGACTACGACGACTGGGCGGCGGCGGGCAACCCGGCCTGGTCGTACGCTGGCGTGCTGCCCTACTTCCGGAAGCTGGAGAGCGACGGGGACTACGGCGAGAGCGAGTTCCACGGCGGCTCCGGCCCGATCCCGATCCGGCGCTGGAGCGCGGACGAGCTGCCGATCGGGCAGACCGCGTTCACGCAGTCGTGCCTGGACCACGGGTTCGCCGAGGTCGCCGACCACAACCACCCGGAGGCCACCGGCGTCGGCTCCATCCCGTCCACCCGGCACGACCGGGACCGCAGGGCCACCACCGCCAGCACCTACCTGGCCCTGACCAGGGGCAGGGCGAACCTGGAGCTCGCGCCCGGCCTGCTGGTCGACCGGGTGGTCTTCGACGGGCAGCGGGCGATCGGCGTGCTCGTCGGCGCGCCCGGCGCGGAACCGGAGCTGGTGCGCGGCGACCGGGTGCTGCTCGCGGCGGGCGCGATCGGCACGCCCGCGATCCTGCTGCGCTCGGGGATCGGGCCCGCCGAGGACCTGCGGCGGCTGGGCGTGGACGTGCGCGCCGACCTGCCGGGCGTGGGCGCGAACCTGGTCGACCACCAGCGCACCGGCGCGTTCCTGGTGCCCGAACCGGGCGCGGTGGACCGCACCGAGGCGTTCCTGCAGCAGATCCTGCGCACCACCTCGCCGGTCACCGGCGACTTCAACGACCTCCAGTACTACATGGTCAACCACTTCGGCCTCGGCCCGTTCCCGGAGCTGCAGATGCTCGCGGGCACCACCGAGATCCTGGGCGTGATGGTCGTGGCGCAGCGGCCGGGCTCGCGCGGCCGGGTGACCGTCGACTCGACCGACCCGCGCGCGGCCCCGGTGATCCGGCTGAACTTCCTGGACGACGAGCGCGAGATCGACGTGCTGGTGGACGGGGTGCGCACCGCGTGGCGGCTCGCGCACCACCCGGACATCCTCAAGCTGGGGCAGGGTTTCGTGGTGCTGCGCGACGCGATGATCGACAACGACGACATGGTGCGGCAGTACGTCAAGACCAGCCTGGAGAGCGCTTACCACCCGACCGGCACGGTCCGCATGGGACCGGCGTCCGACCCGTCGACCGCGGTGGACGAGCGCGGTGCGGTGCACGGGCTGGAGGCGCTGCACGTGTGCGACGCCTCGATCATGCCGAACACCGTGCGCGCCAACACCAACCTCACCTCCATCATGATCGGCGAGCGGATGGCCGACTGGCTGCGCACCGGCTGAGCGCGTCCTGCGCTCGGAAGAACCCTCGCGCGGCAGTGCGCAGCGGCTCCGGACCCGTGCGGGGGTCCGGAGCCGCTGCGCGCTCACCGGGTCACGGCTGCGGGAAGAACCGCTTCACGAACACCTCCCACGCCCGGTCCCCGAAGATCGCCCGCTGCGGTCCCAGCAGCCGCACGGGAATCCCCACCCGGTACCGGATGCGCGGCTTGCGGTCGGTGATCGCCCGCTCCACGACCTTCGCCACCTGCCCCGAGCGCACCGACGTGCGCCCGCGCCCGGTCGGGTGCTCCACCTCCCGGTAGGCGCCGTGCCAGTCCACGAACCGCTGCCAGAAGTCCGCGTACAGCTCGCTGTCGGAGGACAGGCCCAGGTCGCCCACGGTGGTCGGCACGAACGAGCCCAGGATCGGCGACGGCTCGATCACCGCCACCTCGATGCCCCACGGCGCCACCTCCAGCCGCAGCGAGTCGCTGATGGCCTCCAGCGCGTGCTTGGTCGCCTGGTAGTAGCCGCGGCCGGGGGTGGCGAACAGCCCGAAGATCGAGGACATCATCACGATCCGCCCCGACCGCTGCTCCCGCATCCCCGGCAGCACCAGCTGCGTCATCCGGGACAGCCCGAAGAAGTTCGTCTCGAACTGCCTGCGCACCTGCTCCAGCGGCGTCTCGCCGATCGTGCCGTTGAGGCTGTGGGCGGCGTTGTTCACCAGCACCCCGACCGCCCCGTGGTCCTCGGTGATCCGCTTGACCGCCGCGGCCATCGACGCCTCGTCGGTCACGTCCACCCGCAGCGTCGTGATGCCCTCGGCGGCCAGGTCCTGGAGCCCGTCCAGGTTCCGGCCGGTCGCGTACACCGGGTGCCCGGCGCGGTGCAGCCGCAGCGCCGTCGCCCGCCCGGTGCCCGAGGACAGCCCGCCGCTGGAGTTGACCCCGGTGATCAGGACCGCCCGCGACGGGCTCACTGGTCACCGCCGCCCGGCTGGGACACCGGCTGCTGGGACACCGGCTGCTGCGACACCCGGCTCGCGGCCACCGAGTAGCCCAGGCCCAGCCCGTCGACCATGCGCGTGATGAAGTTGAACATCGACGCGGTGAAGAACGCCTCCAGCAGCTCCTCCCGGCTCCACCCCGCCTCGCCCGCGACCCGCCAGTCCTCCTCGGTGATCTTGTACGCCTCCCGGCTGACCTTCGTCACCAGGCGCAGCAGCACCTTCGTGCGCTCGTCCACCGGCAGCTCGTCCACGCCGGACGCCGTCTCCACCGCCTTCGCGGTCTCCTCCGGCCCGCCGAACGCCCGGAAGAAGAAGTTGTGCGTGCCCACGCAGTACGGGCACTGGTTCACCTTCGACGTCCACGCCGAGATCAGCTCGCGGGTCTGCCGGGGCAGCACCCCGCCCAGGTACATGCCCTTGTAGCCGGCGACCACCGCCTCCAGCAGGTCCGGCCGGGACGAGGTCAGCCGGAACATGTCGGGCACGAACGGCAGCCCGGTGGCCTGCTTGATCTCGGCGTACAGCTCGGCGACGCGGCCGGTGGCCTGCGCCTCCTCCACCATCGGGACTCGGACCTCGGTCGTTGCGTCCATTCTCGACTCACCTCTCAGCGGTGGAACCGGGGATACGGGGGGTGTTGCGGCGGCGCAGGACCGGGACCGCCTCGGCCTGGAAGTCGACCTCGGCGTCGAAGCCCTTCACCACGCCCTCCACGACCAGCAGCGACAGCAGCGGGAACGCGAACTCCGGCGCCGGGAACAGCCCGAACCGCCGCTGCAGGTCGAACAGCCTGCCCGCGAACCGGGCCAGGTCGAACTCGCCGGACAGCGCGCCGGAGCTCTCGGCGACCAGCTCGCGCAGCCCCGACCGGAAGCCCTCCAGGTCGCAGTCGTCGGCCACGTGCGCGGCGCTGTCCACGACGATCTGGGCGCACATCCAGCCGTCGCCCATCGCCATGTTGATGAAGAAGTCGGAGAACGACCGGCGCACCGCCTCCGGCAGCCGGATCACGAACCCCGCGTCCAGCACGACCAGCCCGGCGTCGCGGTCGAAGTACAGGTTGCCGGGGTGCAGGTCGCAGTGCACCACGCCGTCCACGAACAGCATCTCGTAGATCGCCGCCAGCACCGCCCGCACCACCGCGCGCCGGGTCGCCGCGTCCAGCTCGCCCGGCTCGAACCGGGTCAGCCCGTCCACGTACTCCATCACCACGATCTCCGGCGTGCACAGCCCCGGCAGCGGCTCGGGCACGTGGACGTTCCCGGACGCGGCCAGGTTCGCGCGCAGCCGGGCCAGCGACTCGGCCTCCGCGGTGAAGTCGAGCTGCCGCAGGATCGCGCCGCCGACCTGGGCGTGCATCAGCGCGAACGGCATCCGCCGCAGCGCGGGCAGCCGGGCGGCCAGCGCCATCGCGGCCGAGGTGAGCGCGAAGTCCTGGCGCATCACCCGCGCGATGCCGGGGCGGCGCACCTTCACCGCGACGTCCCGGCCGTCCAGGGTGGTGGCGCGGTGGACGGTCGCGATGCTGCCGCACGCCACCGGCTCCCACCCGAACCCGGCGAACGGCCACTCCCGGTCCCGGTAGGCGCGCCGCACGGCCCGCCGCACCCGCCAGGCGCGCGGTGGCCGCG
Organism: Actinosynnema pretiosum; assembly: GCF_002354875.1. Lineage (GTDB taxonomy): Bacteria > Actinomycetota > Actinomycetes > Mycobacteriales > Pseudonocardiaceae > Actinosynnema > Actinosynnema auranticum. Next base: position 4,818,490 of record NZ_CP023445.1, on the reverse strand, counting down.
CGGCGTCGGTGAGCGTGGACAGCGGACCGGTGACCGCGTCGGGCAGCAGGTCGCGGCGGGTGCTGAGCAGCTGGCCGATCTTGATGTAGGACGGGCCGAGCGCGGTCAGCAGCCGCACCCACCGCCCGCCGTCGCGCAGCACGGCCCCGCCGGGCGAGCCGCGCAACCGCGCGAGCAGCGCCGCGCCCGCGAGCGCGGCGGCGTGGCCGAGGACCACCGCGCCCACGCGGGCGCCGCGCAGCGCCAGACCGGGCAGTCGGACCAGGCGGCGTGCGGTGTTCGGCACGAGCGCCCCCTTCCGTCGTGGGACCGGGTGGACCGGGCCGGGTGGACCGGTGTGCGACCTGGCCCGATCGTGCTGACCGGGGCGCGCGGACCACTACTCCCTGCGTGCCGGGAACACCGAAGTGGTTGGCGCGACAGGGTTCTTGGCCCCTTGACGAGCGCGCGGGGGCGCCGCGGGGGTGATCGGGCAACCTCGGAGAGCCGCCGCCCGCCGCGCCGGGCCACCCTGGGACGTGGTCCGCAGCCGACGAGTCAGGGGTGAGCGATGGTCCGGGCACGTCCGCGCGGCGAGGCCGCCACCAGGGTCACCCCGGAGCGCTGGCGGCAGGCCAGGCGGGCGGTGCTGGACGCGGGGGAGCGGTTCGCCGCCCTGGTCGAGTCCGCGCCCGACCCGGCGGCGCGCGCGGTCGGCCGCTGGAGCGTCGCCGAGACCGCCGCGCACGTCACGGCCATCGCGCTCAACAACACCGCGGTCGTCGCGGGCGGGACGAAGCCGTTCCCGGTGCCCGAGGTCCGCCCGCACCTGGTCGCCACCACGCTCGCCACCCTCTCCGGCGGCATGAACACCGCGCAGCTGGCCGCGTTCACCGAGCGCGACCCGCGCAGGCTCGCCGCCCGGCTGCGCGAGGCGCTCGCCGAGGTGCTGGCCACCACCGAGCACGCCGACCCCACCACCGCGCTGCCCTGGCTCGGCGGCTCCCGGCTCCCGCTCGCCGGCCTGCTCGCGCACCTGGCCAACGAGCTGCTCGTGCACGGCTGGGACGTCGCCCGCGCGGCGGGCGCGCGGTGGGAGCTGCCCGAGGAGCAGGCCGCGCTGTTCGTGGACCTGTTCCTGGTGGAGCTGACCCGGCACGGCGTCGGCCGCCTGCTCGACGACTACCCCGACCCGCCGCGCCCGATCGCGGTCGGCTTCCACTCCACCCGCACCGAGCCCGTGACCCTGGTGGTCGGGGCGGGCGTGGCGCGGGTGGAGGAGGGCGGCGGGCCGTGCGACGCGCACCTGCGGTTCCGGCCGTCCGCGCTCGACCTGGTGCTGTTCCACCGGATCGGCCCGGTCCGCGCCGCGCTCACCGGCGGGCTGCTCGTGGCGGGCAGGCGCCCGTGGCTGCTGGGGCCGTTCCTGCGGAAGGTGCGGATGCCCTGATCACACCGCCCACGGCGCGACCGGGTACCAGGGGATGATCTCGCGGCGGGCCAGCAGCCGCACGTCCCAGTACAGGAACGTGAACACCCCGGCCGTGATCAGCGCGGCGGCCGTGATCGCCGCCGCCCGCGAGGGCTTCGCCGTCAGCCACCGGTGCAGCCGCCCGCCGGTCAGCGCCGCCAGCGCCACGAACAGCACCGCCATCACCAGCACGTTCCCCAGCGACTGCAGGGTGAACGCCGCCGCGCCGTAGAACGGGTCGTGCCGCTCGGCCGCGTCCCGGAACATCTGCCGGAACAGCGGGAACGGGCGGCCGATCAGGAACGCCCCCACCAGCACGCCCATCAGCACCAGCGGGGCCTGCGGGAAGCGCCGGGAGACACGGCGGAACGGGTCGGGCGCGTAGCCGAGCGCGGCCAGCCCCAGGTACACCATCACCAGCCCGATCAGCCCGAACACCACCAGCGACTGCAGGGCCCGGCCGTTCAGCACGCCCGGTTCGGCTGCGGCGGTGGAGAACTGCGGCATCCGGGTGCCGACCAGCCCGACCACCACCCCGTACAGCGCCGACACCGGCAGCATCCCCACCGCCAGCCAGCCCAGCGGGGTGAGCGCGGCCCGCGCCCTGGCCCACCGCGACCCGTCCGCGCCGAGCATCGGGGCGACCGCGCTGAACGCGGCCACGTTGCACGCGGTGAACGTGCCCGCCAGGCCGCTGACGAACGCGAACAGCACCCCGGCGGCGATCCCGGCGATCGGGGTGGCCTTGGCGTCGTGGCCGAGCAGGGTGTTGGCCACGTTGTCGCCGATGGTGGAGTCCACGAAGTGGGCCGACCAGACCACGGTGAGCAGGAAGCCCGCGACCGAGCTGAGCAGCAGCACCAGCCCGCGCCTGCGCGGGAAGTGCCCGTTGACGAACAGGGACGTCCCGGTGTCGGGAACGGGTGCGGGTGAGCGGTCTGCGGTGGGGCGCGCCATCTCGTCTCCTCGGGGAGCGGCAGGGGAGCGGTGCGGGACCGAGCGCGCTACAGCATCCCGGCGCGGCCACCGCGGCGCTTCTCCCAGCGTGCGCACCGGGCCCGCGCGCCGAGTCGTCCCCCGGAAGGGCGAGCGCGGGACGGGTGAACCAGGGGGGAGTTGACGCCGGAAGCCCGACCCGCGAGGTCCACCGCGCAGAGCAACCTCGGAGAAGCGCGGTCGCGCGGGCCGGGTTCATGCTGGTGGTCGGCGCCCGAACGGCGCCCACCGCACAGCCACCCCCCGACGCGGCGCGCCGGGGACCGCCCGCGGCGTGGCACGGCGGTCGAGTGGGCCCTCGCCGTCCGCGCGGGCGGCGCGCAGGCCGGGGACCGGACGCCCGAACCCGCTCCCCGGCCGCGCGCCACCCGCCCCGACCACCACCCGCCCCGACCGCCACCCGTCCCGACCGCCACCCGTCCCGACCGCCACCCGTCCCGACCGCCACCCGTCCCGACCGCCACCCGTCCCGACCGCCACCCGTCCCGACCGCCACCCGTCCCGACCGCCACCCGTCCCGACCGCCACCCGTCCCGACTGCCAACCGCTCCGACTGCCACCTGCCCCGACCGCCACCCGCGCACCAGCCCTCCGACCGCGCGCCCGACTCCGCCCTTCCCGCGCACCACCACCCCCGAAAGGCGACCATGGACAAGACGGAGCTCCGGGTGGGACTGGTCGGCCACGGCTTCATGGGCGTGGTCCACTCGCACGCCTGGCAGGTGGTCGGCCGCGCCTTCGACCTCCCGGTCCGCGCCCGCACCGCCGTGCTCTGCGGTCGCGACCCCGCCCGCACCGCCGACGCCGCCCGCCGCCTCGGCTGGGACGAGCACGTCACCGACTGGCGCGACCTGATCGCCCGCGACGACGTCGACGTGGTCGACGTGTGCACCCCCGGCGACAGCCACGCCGAGATCGTCACGGCCGCCCTCGCCGCCGGGAAGCACGTGCTGTGCGAGAAACCCCTGTCCAACACGCTCGCCGAGGCCGACGCCATGGTCGACGCCGCCCAGGAGGCCCGCGCGCGCGGCGTCCGGTCCGCGTGCGCCTACAACTACCGCAGGCTCCCCGCCGTCGGCCTGCTGCGCGAGCTGGTGCGCGCGGGCCGCCTCGGCGAGATCCGGCACGTGCGCGCCTCCTACCTCCAGGACTTCTTCGCCGACCCCGACGTCCCCCTGGTGTGGCGGATGGAGCGCCACCGGGCCGGTTCCGGTGCGCTCGGCAACCTCGGCTCGCACGTGGTCGACCTGGTCCAGCACGTCACCGGCCTGCGCTTCACCGGCGTGAGCGCGCTGACCGAGACGTTCACCCGCCGCCGCCCGCTGCCCGGCGGCGGGACCGGCGAGGTCACCGTGGACGACGCCGCGCTGCTCACCGCCCGACTGGACGGCGGCGCGCTCGCCACCTGCGAGACCAGCTGGGCCGCCACCGGCCACCGCAACACCCTGCGCCTCGAGGTGGGCGGCACGCTCGGCGCCGCCGCCTTCGACCTGGACCGCCTCAACGAGCTGCGCTTCCACGACGACGCCGAACCGCGCGCCGAGCGCGGCTTCCGCCGCATCATGGTCACCGAGCCCGAGCACCCGCACGTCACCGGCTGGTGGCCGCCGGGCTGCGCGGTCGGCTTCGACCACCCGTTCACCCACGAGGTCCGGGACTTCCTCGCCGCGATCGCCGACGACCGCGACCCCACCCCGTCGTTCGCCGACGCCCGGCAGGTGCAGGAAGTGCTCGACGCGGCCACGAGATCCGCCCGTTCCGACTCCGCTTGGGCCAAGGTGTGACCCGGACCACGAGGGACCGCCACGAGGGTGGTCCCGGAGGAGGACGGACGATGACCGACCCGGAGATCGTGACCCGCGAGCAGTGGCGGGCGGCCCGCCTCGAACTGCTCGCCGAGGAGAAGGAGCTGACCAAGCACCGCGACCGGGTCAACGAGGCCCGGCGCAGGCTGCCCATGGTCGAGGTGACCGAGGACTACCGCTTCCAGGGCCCGGAGGGCGAGCTGACCCTGCTCGACCTGTTCGACGGCCGACGCCAGCTGCTCGTGCACCACGTGATGTTCGGGCCCGAGGCCGACGCCGCCTGCCCGTCCTGCTCGTTCTGGCAGGACTGCGTCGGCAACCTGACCCACCTGCACGCGCGCAGCACCACGCTCGTCGCGGTCTCGCGCGCGCCGCTGCCCAAGCTCCAGGCGTACCGGGAGCGGATGGGCTGGCACGTGCCCTGGTACTCCTCGCACGGCAGCATGTTCAACTACGACTACCACGCCAGCTTCGACGCCTCGATCGCCCCGGTGGAGTGGAACTACCGGAGCTACGAGGAGCTGGTGCGGATGAACCCCGGCTGGGAGAACTGGTCGGGGGAGGAGCAGGGCGTCAGCGCGTTCCTGCGGCAGGGGGACCGGGTGTTCCACACCTACTCCTGCTACGGCCGGGGCGACGACCTGCTCAACACCACCTACAACTGGCTCGACCTGACCGCGCTCGGCCGCCAGGAGGGCTGGGAGAAGCCCGAGGGGCGCGGCTCCGGGCCGTTCATGGGCTGGTTGCGCAGGCACGACGAGTACGACCCCGAGGTGATCGCGGGCGCGCGCGACCGCTCCTGACCCGATCGCGCCGACCCGATCGCGCCGACCCGATCGCGCTGACCCGATCGCGCTGACCCGATCCGGCCGACCCGGTCGGACCGCCCGCAGTGGTCCCGACGCGGACCACTGCGGGAACCCCGGCCCCACCACCACTTCCACCGCCCCCACCGCCACTTCCGCCACCGCACCCGAACCCCGCCGCCCGACCCCGCCGGTCGCACTGCCGCGCCCGGCGCACCCGCGCGCCCCCGCCACCCCGTGGGCGCCAGGACGAGAGGCGACACCGTGGAGACCCGCAGCCCGACCACCCGGCGCACCACCCCCGCCGGACCGCTCGACGTCGAGACCTTCCGCGCCACCCCGTTCCGCGCGGCGGTCCCGCAGGCCGACCTGGACGACCTGCGCGACCGCCTGGCCCGCACCCGCTGGCCCGCCACGCCGCCCGCCGCCGACTGGTCGCGGGGCGTCCCGCCGGACTACCTCGCGGAGCTGGCCGAGCACTGGCGCACCCGGTTCGACTGGCGGGCCGTCGAGGCCAGGCTCAACGAGCTGCCGCAGTTCACCACCACCCTGGACGGCGCGAACGTGCACTACGCGCACGTCCGCTCGCCCGAGCCCACCGCCACCCCGCTGCTGCTCGTGCACGGCTGGCCCGGCTCCTACGTGGAGTTCCTGGACGTCGTCGGCCCGCTCACCGACCCCGCCGCGCACGGCGGCGACCCCGCCGACGCCTTCCACCTGGTCATCCCGACCCTGCCCGGCTTCGGCTTCTCCGGCCCCACCCCCGAACCGGGCTGGGACCACCGCCGCGTCGCGCGGGCGTTCGCCGCGCTGATGGCCGGGCTCGGGTACCACGACTACGTGGTGCAGGGCGGCGACTGGGGCATGGTGATCGCCGCCGAGCTGGCCGTGCACGACCCGGAGAACGTGGCGGGCGTGCACGTGAACACCCTCCTCACCCTGCCGCCGCAGCGGCCCGGCGCGCTCGACGACCTGACCGAGGACGAGGCGGCCAGGCTGGAGCTGCTGGGCCACTACGGCGAGGACGGCTCCTGCCACTTCCGGCTGCTGGTCACCAGACCGCACACCGTCGCCTACGCCCTGAGCGACTCCCCGGTGGGGCAGCTGGCGTGGATCGTGGAGAAGTACCGGGACTGGAGCGGCGCGCGGACCACCCCCGAGGAGGTGATCGACCGGGACCTGATGCTGGCCAACGCCTCCCTGTACTGGTTCACCGCCACCGCGGCCTCCTCCGGCGCCCTCTACCACGAGGCGCTCGGCGGCAGCAACCGCAACTCGCACCTGCTGGGCGGCCCGTGGGAGCTGTCCTGCCCGGCCGGGGTCGCGGTGTTCGCGCACGACGTGAACCTGCCGCTGCGCCGCTTCGCCGACGCGGTCCTGCCCACCGTCTCGCACTGGTCGGAGTTCGACCGCGGCGGCCACTTCCCGGCGCTGGAGGTGCCCGAGCTGTACGTGGGCGACATCCGCGCGTTCACCAGGACGCTGCGCAGGCGCTGACCCGGAAAACCCTGCCGCGCAAGGGGAAGCCGCGTCGAGCAGGGCAACCAGGAAGACGTCCCCGGCCGCCGCGCCGTGCCACGATCGGCTTGTCCCACCGCCCCCGGCCGCAGCACGCGCGGGGCGGCCCCGGCCGTCGCCGGGCACCCCCTTCCGGCAAGCGCCCGGTCCCGCGCGAGCGGCGGACCGGCGGACCCCACGGAGCCACTGATGAACAACACCGCTGCACCCTCGCGGGACGAGCTGGTCGGCCGGGCCGCGGAACTGGCCCCCGCGCTGGCCAAGCACGCGATCTGGCAGGAGGAGAACCGCGTCCTGCACCCCGACGCGATCGACGCGCTCGCCGACGCCGGGCTGCTCAAGCTCACCCTGCCCGCCCGCTACGGCGGCCACGAGTGCGACACCACCACCCTGGTCGACGTGCTGGCCGAGATCGCGCTCGGCGACGGCGCGGCCAGCTGGGTCGCCACCGTCTGGAACATCAGCACCTGGCTCGCGGGCCTGTTCCCGGACGAGGTGCAGGACGAGGTCATCGCCTCCGGCGACACCCGGATCTGCGGCACGTTCGCCCCGCACGGCGTCGGCGTGCCCACCTCCGGCGGGATCGTGCTCAACGGCAGCTGGAGCTTCAACACCGGGGCCAGGCAGAGCGGCTGGAACGCGCACGCCGCCGTGCGGGTGGCCGAGGGCGGGGAGCCCGAGCCGGTGCTGGTGCTGGTGCCGATGTCCGAGCTGGAGGTCGTCGACGACTGGCACTCGTCCGGCCTGCGCGGCACCGGCAGCGTCACCACCACCGCGAAGGACGTGTTCGTCCCGGACGCCCGCGTGCTGCCGATGATGCCGGTGATGCGGGAGGGCGCGCACCGCTCCGAGACCAACGCGGCGTCGCGGCTGTGGAACGTGCCGTTCCTGCCGTGGGCGTGCGCGGTGACCAGCGCGACCGCGCACGGCCTCTCCCGCGCGGCGTGGGCGGCGTTCCTGGAGCGGCTGCCCACCCGCTCGATCACCTACACCGACTACGAGCGCCAGTCGCACGCCCCGCTCACCCACGTGCAGCTCGCCGACGCGCGGGCCCGCATCGACGAGTCCGCCTTCCACGTGCACCGGGTCGCCGCGCGGGTCGACGCCAAGACCGGCGCGCCCTGGTCGGTGCGCGAGCGCGTGGAGGCCCGGCTCGACCTGGGCGTGGGGGTGCAGCGGGCCAAGGAGGCGGTCGACATCCTGGCCAACGCCAGCGGGGCCTCGTCCACGCTGACCACCGTGCCGATCCAGCGGATCGCCCGCGACAGCCAGACCTCCAGCCTGCACGCCTTCGCCCACCCGGACACCAACCTGGAGCTGTACGGCCGCGTCGTGTGCGGCCTGGAGCCCAACACCCAGTTCCTCTGACCGCCCACCCCGCCCCCGCCACCCGCGGGGGCGGGGCTCCCGCCGCGCCACGTGAAGAACCGAGCAATCCGGAAGAAGCCCGCTCCCCGCGCGCGGCCGTACGGTCGTGCACGGGGGCCACGCGAGGAGTTGACGATGGATGGCCACGTGCCCGCGCAGCGGTCCCCCCAGGACGAGCCGCCCGAACCACCCCCCGACGGCCCGTCCCGCGCGATCCCGGTCGGCGCCCTGCCCGGCGCGGCGCTGATCGGCGGCGCCGCGCTCGCCGACCCGGTGCTGCTCGGCGCCGCGCCCGCGATCCCGGCGCTGCTCGACGCGGTGCTGCCCGACGACCTGCTGCCCGACGACCTGCTGCCCGACGACTTAGCGCCCACCGCGGTGCTCCCCGGCGTGGTGCTCCCGGACGCCCTGCTGCCGGGGGACCTGCTGCCCGACGCGCTCCTGCCCGCGCCACTCCCGCTCGCGCCACTCCCGCTCGCGCCGCTCCCGCCGGACGTGGCGCTGACCGAGGTGCTGCTCCCGGAGGACCTGCTGCCCGACGACCCCCTGCCCGACGCGCTCCTGCCCGACGCGCTCCTGCCCGACGCCCTCCTCCGGCCCGCCGAACCGCTCGCCACCACGCCCCACCCCGGCCGCCCGAGACCCGCCCCGCACCCGCTGTCGACGGTCACCGTCGACCTGGTCATCCCGGTCTTCAACGAGGAGCGCGCCCTCCCCGGCTGCGTCGCCACCCTGCACGACTACTGCACCCGGCGGCTGCCGTTCGACTGGACCATCACCATCGTCGACAACGCCAGCACCGACACCACCCGCCGCGTCGCCCAGGACCTCGCCGGGCACTGGCCGAGGGTGCGCGTCGTGTCCCTCGACCGGCGCGGCAAGGGCAACGCCGTGCGCACCGCGTGGACCGGGAGCAGCGCGGGCGTGGTCGTCTACATGGACGTCGACCTGTCCACCGGGCTGGACGCGCTGGTCCCGCTCGTGGCCCCGCTCGCCGTCGGCCACTGCGACCTCGCCATCGGCTCGCGGCTCGCGCCGGGCGCCCGCACCGTGCGCGGCGCCCGGCGCGAACTGCTGTCCAGGGGCTACAACGCCCTGATCCGGCTCACCCACGGCACCCGCTTCCGGGACACCCAGTGCGGGTTCAAGGCCGCGCGGGCCGAGGTCGTCGGACCGCTGCTGCGCCGGGTCAGGGACGACTCCTGGTTCTTCGACACCGAGCTGCTGCTGCTCGCCGAGCACAACGGGCTGCGCGTGCTGGAGGTCCCGGTCGACTGGGTGGAGGACGTCGACAGCCGGGTCGACGTCACCGGCACCATCGCGGGCAACGTGCGCGGCCTGGCCAGGGTCGCACTGGCCAAGCTCTCCGGCGCCGCCGCCGTGACCGACCTGCCGCCCCGCCCGGCCCCCGGACCGACCCACCCCGACGCCGTGCTGCGCGACCGGCCCCGGTCCCGCCTCCCGCGGCTGCGCTGCCCGCGACCGGGCGCCCGGCGGCGGGCGCTGCCCCCGCCCGGCCACCACCCCGCCACCCCCGCCTCCGGCTGAGCACCCGCCTCCTCGGCCCACCCCCCGAACCCCGCCGGAGCCCCGTGCCCCGGCGAGATCCCCCGCGACCCGGCAACCCGAGGAGCCCCCGTGACCAGGACAGCAGAACCCGCACCCCCGGCCGCGCCAGGCGGCCCCCTCCTCACCCGCGAGGCCGCCCTCGTGTCGGCCGCGTTCGCCGCGGTCGTGACCGCGCTCGTGCTGTCCACCCTGGCGCTCGGCGACGCGATGCCGATGCTGGAGCGCGACTTCAAGGTGTACGTCGTCAGCGGCCAGGCGGTGCTCGACGGCGCCTCCCCGTTCGACGTCTCCACCGACGCGGGCCTGCTGTTCATCTACTCGCCGTTCGCGGCCCTGCTGTTCGTCCCGATCGCCCTGCTGAACACGCACCTGGCGTTCGCGCTGTGGACGTTCGCCTCCACGTTCGCCCTCACCGCCTGCACCTGGCTCCTGCTCGGCCTGGCCACCCCGCTCGCGCCGAACAAGCGCACCGGGTTCGCGCTGCTCGCCTCGGTCGCCGCGCTCGGCACCGCCCCGGTGTGGCCGATGGTGTTCAACGGCCAGATCAACCTGCTGCTGATGCTCGTGATCCTCGTCGACCTGCTGCGCGGCCCGTCCCGCCACCGGGGCGTGGCGATCGGCCTGGCGGCCGGGATCAAGCTGACCCCGCTCATCTTCGTCCCGTACCTGCTGCTCACCGGCCGGGCCCGCGCGGCGGCCGTGGCGACGGGGACGTTCCTGACCACCGTGCTCGTCGGCTACCTGGTGCTGCCCGGCCCGTCCGGCCAGTGGCTCAGCGGCCTGGTGCTGGACACCACGCGGATGATGCCGCCGGACCACGGCCCGTGGAACGAGTCGCTGCGCGGGGTCCTCGGCCAGCTGCCGGGGGTGCTGCACGCGCCGTGGTTCGGCGTCGCGGTGACCGTCCTGGTCGGGCTGGCCGGGCTCGCGGTCGCGGTGCGGGCGACCCGGCGCGGGCAGGTGGCCGGGGGAGTGCTGGCCTGCGCGGTGACCGGCACCCTGGTGTCCCCGGTGTCCTGGCCGCACCACTGGGTGTGGGTGGTGCCCGGCGCCGCGGCCTGGCTGTGGTGGGCGCTGCGCCACGGCCGGGCCGGGCACGCCCGCGCCGCGCTCGCCACCTGGGCGGTGATGATCGTCTCCGGGGTGGTGATGCTACTGGACGACTCGCCGGTGGCGGACCTGGTGGTCAACGTGATCAGCCTGTCCGAGGCTGGCCTGTTCGCGCTGAACGTGTTGCCGGTGCTCGGCGGCATGGCCCTCCTGGTCGCGCTCGCGCTCCCCGCCCGGCGCCCCGCGGGCCCCGCGCCCGACCCCGCCCCCGAACCCGTCCCCGACACCCCGGCGCAGCGCCCGCTCCTGGAGCGCTGACCCGACGCCCGAACCGCCGCACCACCACCCGGACGCGCCGTCCCGGTGGCGCACCCCGGCGCGATCCGCCACCGTGCCGCACCAGAACACCGCCGCCCCGCACGGCCCCCGCCCACCGGCGGCGCGGGGCCCGGCGGAGCCGAGCAGCCGGTGAGCGGAGGCACGTCGTCCCATGCACAAGCACAAGGTGCTGCTCGTGGTCGTCGCACTGGTCCTGACCCTGACCAGCGGCGCGACCGCGGGAGAGCGCGACCCGTCCGCCACCGGCCTCGGTGACGGCTTCACCTCCGGCGTCGCCAGGGTCAACGGCACCTCCCTGCACTACGTCCGGGGTGGTCGCGGACCGGCGCTCCTGCTGGTCCACGGCCACCCCCAGGACTGGTCCGAGTACCGGGCCGTCATGCCCGCCCTCGCCAGGGACTTCACCGTCGTCGCCGTGGACCTGCGCGGCATCGGCGGCTCCGAGCCGACCGAGGGCGGCTACGAGGCCGCGAACCTGGCCGAGGACCTGCGCGCGCTGGCCGCCCGGCTCGCGCTGGGCCCGGTGTACGTGGTCGGCCACGACATCGGCGGCATGGTCGCCTACGCCTACGCGCGCCTCAACCCGGCCACCACGCGCGGCGCGATGGTCCTCGACGTCCCCCTGCCGGGCCTGCCACCGTGGGACGAGAGCACCGCGCGGCTGTGGCACCTGGGCTTCCACCAGGCGCCGGGCCTGGCCGAGGACCTGGTCGACGGCAGGCAGGAGGTCTACCTCAGGTTCGTGCTCGACCGGGAGACGTTCAGCGACGCCGAGGTCGCCCGCTACGCGCGGGCGTACCGGCCGAAGGCGCGGCTGCGCGCCGGGTTCGAGCTGTACCGGGCGTTCCCGGCGAACGCGGCGTTCAACAGCTCCCGGACCGGGCGCCTGGACGTGCCGCTGGTGTGGGTGTCGGGGGACCGGTCGATCTTCGCCGACATCGGCCCGCGCGTGGCCGAGGGCCTGCGCGCGGCGGGCTGCACCGACGTGCGCACCGAGGTGGTCGCGGGCAGCGACCACTACCTGCTCGACCACCGGCCCGGCGCGGTGACCGCCCTGATCCGGCGCTACGCCTCGCGGTGAACCCCGGCGGCCACCAGCGCCGCCAGGCTCGCCGGGGCCAGCCGCTCGGTCACCGAGGGGCCGGGCCCCGGCGGGGCCAGCCGCGCGCCCGGTCCCAGGTGGGCCTCGCGCAGCTCGTCCATGAACTCGGCCCACAGCGGGGGGCCGCCCGCGGCGAGCACCGCCGTGCGCGCGGCGTGCTCGTCGCCCGCGGGCAGGTGCCGCACGCCCCAGACGCCCAGCTGCGCGAACACCGGCACCAGGGCGATCGAGCGCTCGGTGAGGCTGTAGACGACCTTCTGCTTGTGCGTGGGGTCGTCGGTCTTGGTGAGCATCCCGTGCTCGACCAGCACGGCGAGCCGGTCGGCGAGGATGTTCGAGGAGATCCGCTCGGGACCGGCCAGCAGCTCGCGGAAGTGCCGCGCCCCCAGGAAGATCACGTCGCGCAGCACCAGCAGGGTCCACCGGTCGCCGAAGATCTCCAGCGCCAGGTTGACCGGGCAGTCCGACCTCGTGTCCTTGCGCACCGCGCCCCTCCCCGCACCACTGCGACCCCGCCGCCGGGCCTCACCGGGAACCTACTGGAAATCCCCGAGCTGTGACGTGGGCCACCGCCTGCTACGGTACCTCTGGTTGTGAAATGCAACCAGTCTCCGCCGGCGCCACCCGCCGGCGCCACCCACCACACCGACGAGGAAGGCCCGGATGAGCGCACAGGACACCAGCGCGGGCGCGCGCGAGCAGGCCGTGGACGGCAGGTCGAAGCTGCTGTTATCGGCCCTGTTCGTCGCCGCCTTCGTGCTCGGCACGGCCGAGCTGCTCATGGTCGGCGTCATCGGCCTGATCGCCGACGACCTGGACGTCTCCATCCCCGCCGCGGGCGGCCTGGTCACCGCCTACGCGCTGGGGCTGGCCATCGGCGGCCCGCTGCTGACCGCCCTCACCATCCGGTTCGACAAGCGGGTGACGCTGATCGGCGCGCTCGCCGCGTTCGCCGTCGTCAACACCACCCCGGTGCTGCTGGGCCAGTTCGCCCCGTTCCTGGCCGCGCGCGTGGTCACCGGCTCGCTGCACGGGCTGTTCGTCGCGGTGTCCTTCGTCGCCGCCGTCGCGGTCGTGCCGCCCGAGCGCGCCGGGCGGGCCATCGCGACCGTGTTCTCCGGCTTCGCCGTCTCCGCCGCACTGGGCGCGCCGCTGGGCACGCTCGTCGGCCAGTGGCTCGGCTGGCGCGACTCGTTCCTGGCCATCAGCCTGCTCAGCCTCGTCGCCTGCGCGGCGCTGGTCGCGCTCGTCCCGCCGCTGCCCGCCGAGCGCGGTGGCGGCGGCGCGGGCGACCAGGCGCGGTACGCGTTCGCGCCCAGGGTGCTCGTCGTGCTGCTCCTGGGCTTCCTGCTGTTCGCCTCCTCCTACGGGGCGCTGACCTACCTGACGCCGTTCCTGGAGCGCGTCACCGGCGTCTCCGGCGCGCTGCTGAGCGCCTTCCTGCTCTGCTACGGCGCGGCGGCGGCGGTCGGCTCGTTCGCGGGCGGCCGGTTCGCCGACAGCGGGGCCGCGCGCGCCATGCTCCTCGGCGGCGTCGGCACCGCCCTCGCCCTGCTCGTGCTCCACCTCGGCGGATCCTCGCCCGTCCTGGTCGCCCTGGGGCTGGTCGCGTGGGGGCTGTTCGCGCAGGGCGCGGTGCCCGCCTACCAGTACCGGGTGCTGGAGCTGGCCGGTCCCGGCAGCCAGCTGGCGTCGGCGCTGCCCGCCTCGGCGGCCAACGTGGGCATCGCGGTCGGCTCGGCGGTGTGCGGGCTGGCGATCGCGGGCGACCCGTCCGGCGCGCTGCTCACCGGCCTGGTGATCGGCGTCGTGGCCCTGCCGGTGGCGTGGTTCGCGCTGCGGCTGCGCCCGCCGGTCGCGCCCGGCGCGGGGGAGAGCGCGGGGAAGGGCGCGGGGAAGGGCGCTGCGGAGGACGCCCCGGCCGGGTAGCCGGGTGCGCACTCCGGGACAAGCGCCGGGGGTGGACCGGTGCCACCATCGGTGGTGCGGGTCCGCCCCCGGCGCGCTCCCGCGCGTCCACGGCGGACAGGGTTCCACTGTGGACGCTGTCGCGCGCGCGAACCCTTGCGCCCCAAGCGCTCCCGGACCGACAGGTCGGCAACATCGGAGAACCGGACCGGACCGCCCCCGTGCCACAGTTCCCAGCGGGGCGGGAACCTTCCGCCCGGAAGCCACCGTCACCGTACCGAGGAGCGCAGATGACGACCATCGACGCGCCGCCGAGGGCCGAGCTCGTCGGCCGCGCGGCGGAGCTGGTTCCGCTGATCCGCGAGCACGCCCCCTGGCAGGAGCAGAACCGGGTACTGCACGAGGAGGTGGTGCGGGCACTGGTCGACGCGGGTCTGTTCCGGATGCGCGTCCCCACCCGCCACGGCGGCCACGAGGCCGACGTGCGCACCACCTGCGAGGTGCTCGCCGAGCTGGGCCGGGGCGACGGGTCGGTGGGCTGGACGGTCGCCACCCTGACCATCGGCTCCTGGCTCGTCGGCCTGTTCCCCGACGAGGTCCAGGAGGAGGTGTTCGCCGACCCGTCCGTCCGCGTCTGCGGCTCGGTCAGCCCCGGCGGCGTGCTCGTGCCCACCGAGGGCGGCGCGGTCCTCAACGGCGAGTGGCACTTCAACACCGGCGCCCCGCACAGCCAGTGGGACGTGCACTCGGTGCTGCTGGCCACCGAGGACGGCGGCTACGTGCCCGCCACCGCCGTCGTGCCCGTGTCCGACCTGACCGTCGGCGACGACTGGCACACCTCCGGCCTGCGCGCCACCGGCAGCGTCACCACCGCCGCGAAGGACGTGTTCGTCCCGCAGGCCCGCATCCTGCCGATGCTGCCGGTCCTGATGGAGGGCAGGCACCTGTCCGCCCGGAACGCGGACGCCCCCACGTGGAAGGTCCCGTTCATGCCCTTCGCCGCCGCCGTCGCCAGCGCCCCCGCGCTCGGCATGGCCCGCGCCGCCTGGGAGGCGTTCTTCGAGCGGCTGCCCGGCCGCAAGATCACTTACACGAACTACGACGAGCAGGCCGCCGCCCCGCTCACCCACCTGCAGGTCGCCGAGGCCGCCGTCAAGACCGACGAGGCCGAGTTCCACCTGCGCCGCGGGGCCGACCGGCTCGACGCCGCCGTCGCCGCCGGGCAGCCGCTCGACGTGCTCGGCCGGGTCGCCGCGCGCATGGACGCGGGCGCGCTCTGCCAGCGCGCCAAGGAGGCCGTGGAGGTGCTGGCCACCGCGAGCGGCGGCTCGTCCATCTACACCGACCGGCCGATCCAGCGCATCGAGCGCGACGTCCAGGCCATCACCCTCAACGGGATCATGCAGCCCACCACGAACGCGGAGACCTACGGCCGCGTGCTGTGCGGGCTGGAGCCCAACACCCAGTTCATCTAGGCCGCGCCCCCGCGCGCCACTTCCCAGTCACAGCAACAGCACCGAGGAGCGCAGATGACGACGACCGAGGCGCCGGGGCGGACCGAGCTGGCGGGCCGCGCCGCCGAGCTGGTCCCCCTGATCCGCGAGCACGCAGCCTGGCAGGAGGAGCACCGGGCGCTGCACCCGGACGTGCTCGCCGCGGTCCGCGACGCGGGCCTGCTGAAGATGCGCGTCCCCCTGCGCTACGGGGGTTTCGAGTCCGACGTGCGCACCGTGTGCGACGTCGTCGCCGAGCTGGCGCGCGGCGACGGGTCGGTGGGCTGGACGGCCAACACCCAGATGCTCAGCTCGTGGCTGATCGGCCTGTTCCCCGACGAGGTCCAGGACGAGGTGTTCGCCGACCCGGACGTGTTCGTCGGCAGCAGCGTCAGCCCCAACGGCGTCGCCACGCCCGCGCCCGGCGGCGTCGTCGTGAACGGCGAGTGGGCCTTCAGCACCGGGGTGCTGCACAGCGGCTGGTTCGCGCACTCCGCGCTGCTCGCCGAGCCCGACGGCGGCTACGCGCCGATCGTGCTGGCCATCCCGGTGGCCGACCTCGGGGTCGTGGACGACTGGCACACGGTCGGGATGCGCGGCACCGGCAGCGTCAAGACCGTCGCGAAGGACCTGTTCGTGCCGCAGGCGCGGGTGCTGCCGCTGATGCCGGTGGTGCTGCACGGCGCGCACCTGTCCGAGCGCAACGCCGACTCCACCACCTGGCGGGCCCCGTTCTCGCCGGTCAGCGCGGCGGTCGCGGGCGCGGTCCCGCTCGGCATGGCCCGCGCGGCGCGCGAGCTGTTCCTGGAGCGCCTGCCCGGACGCAAGATCACCTACACCGACTACGAGAGCCAGGCCGAGGCGCCGCTGACCCACCTGCAGGTGGCGCGGGCGACGCTGAAGGTCGACCAGGCCGCGTTCCACGTGCACCGCGCCGCCGACCGCGTCGACGGCAAGGTGCGGGCGGGCGAGGCGTGGTCGGTGGAGGAGCGCGCGGTGGCCCGCATGGACATGGGGGCCGCGACCGCGCTGGCCAAGGAGGCGGTCGACCTGCTGTCCGAGGCCAGCGGCGGCTCGTCCATCTACACCGACCGGCCGATCCAGCGCATCGCGCGGGACGTGCGCACGATCAACCTGCACGGGGTGCTGCACCCGAACACGAACCTGGAGCTGTACGGGCGCGTGCTGTGCGGGCTGGAGCCCAACACCCACCTGTTCTAGCGCTCGCCGGGGCGCCCGCCCGACGACCGGAACCCCCCTCGCGGGGTTCCGGTCGTCGGGCTGTCCGCGTGCCGCCGGTCCGCGGCCCCGAAATTCCCGGCAAAGCATCACACTGTTATTTCCAGCGTGCTGTTCCCGGTTCGAGCGGGCCTTTCGAGTGAAACCCGGTGGAATCGCCCGCATCACGCTGTTATGCGAAAAGCGCAGGTCAGAAGGCACAGTAGGAGAAGCGTCACCGCGTCCCCCTCCGGCAATCTCTCATCAGGCGCATTCCGCGCTATTCCGCGACCGGCAATTCCTCCCGGTCCGGTGGCAATTCCGGAAACAGTCCGGACGTTCCCGAAGACGGTGAGAGCATGAGCGACGAGCGGATCTCGATCGTCGGCATCGGGCTGCGCTACCCCGACGCCGCGACCACCGCGGAGCTGTGGGAGAACGTGCTGGCAGGCAGGCGCGCGTTCCGCAGGCTCCCCGACGAGCGGATGAACCTGGCCGACTACCACTCCCCGGACCCGCAGGCGCCCGACCGGTTCTACGCCACCAAGGCGGCGGTGCTGCGCGACTTCGAGTTCGACCGGGTGCGCTACCGCGTCGCGGGCAGCACCTACCGCTCCACCGACCTCACCCACTGGCTCGCCCTGGACACCACCGCCCGCGCGCTGGCCGACGCCGGCTTCCCGGACGGCGAGGGCCTGCCCCGGCGCACCACCGGCGTCGTGCTGGGCAACAGCCTCACCGGCGAGTTCTCCCGCGCGAACGTGCTGCGGCTGCGCTGGCCGTACGTGCGCCGCACGGTCGCCGCCGCGCTCGCCGCCAAGGGCTGGCCCGACGACGAGACCGCCGACTTCCTGAACGAGCTGGAAGGCCGGTACAAGGCCCCGTTCCCGCCGATCGACGAGGACTCCCTCGCGGGCGGACTGGCCAACACCATCGCGGGCCGGGTGTGCAACCACTTCGACCTGCGCGGCGGCGGGTACACCGTGGACGGGGCCTGCTCCTCGTCGCTGCTGTCGGTGACCACGGCCGCCAAGTCGCTCGTGGAGGGCGACCTGGACGTGGCGATCGCGGGCGGCGTGGACCTGTCCATCGACCCGTTCGAGGTCATCGGCTTCGCCAAGACCGGCGCGCTCGCCACCGGCGAGATGAAGGTCTACGACCGCGACTCCAACGGGTTCTGGCCCGGCGAGGGCTCGGGCGCGCTCGTGCTGCTGCGCGAGCGCGACGCCCTGGAGCGCGGGCTGCGCGTGTACGCCACGATCACCGGCTGGGGCGTGTCCTCGGACGGCAAGGGCGGCATCACCCGCCCCGAGGCGGACGGGCACCGGCTCGCGCTCGACCGCGCCTACGGCCGCGCGGGCTACGGCCTGGGCACGGTCTCCTACTTCGAGGGCCACGGCACCGGCACCGCCCTCGGCGACGCCACCGAGATCGAGGCGCTGTCCTCGGCCCGCCGCGCCGCCGACCCGACCGCCCCGCCCGCCGCGCTCGGCACCGTCAAGGGCAACATCGGCCACACCAAGGCCGCCGCGGGCGTCGCCGGGCTGATCAAGGCCGTGCTCGCGCTGCACCACCAGGTCATCCCACCCGCCACCGGCCACCACGACCCGCACCCGAGGCTGGACGGGGCCGCCGTGCGCGTGCCGCTGACCGCCGAGGCGTGGCCCGAGGACCGACCGCTGCGCGCGGGCGTGTCCGCCATGGGCTTCGGCGGCATCAACACCCACATCGCCCTGGAGGCCGCCCCCGGCACGACCCGCCGCGCGGGCCTGGACGAGCGGGCCGCCGCGCTGGTCGCGTCCCGCCAGGACGCCGAGGTGCTGCTGCTCGACGCCGCCGACCGGGACGGCCTCGCCGAGCGGGTCGCCGAGGCCGCCGCGCTCGTGCCCAAGCTCGCGATGGCCGAGCTGGGCGACCTCGCCGCCGCCCTCGCCGCCCGACTGACCGGCGGCCCGCACCGCGCGGCCCTGGTGATCACCCGCACCGAGGACGCCACCCGCAAGCTCGACCGCGTCCGCGCCGCGCTCGCCGAGGGGACGCCCCTGTTCGACACCGCCGACGGCGTGTTCCTCGGCGAGGGGACCGCGGCGCCCGCCCTGGCGTTCCTGTTCCCCGGCCAGGGCTCCGGCCAGGGCGGCGACAGCGCCCTGCGCCGCCGCTTCGCCTCCGCCGAGGAGGTCTTCCGCTCCGCCGAGCTGCCCGAGGGCGGCGACCAGGTCGCCACCGAGGTCGCCCAACCGCGCATCGTCGCCGGTTCGCTCGCCGCGCTCGGCGTGCTGCGGGAGCTGGGCGTGGAGGCCGACCGCGCCGCCGGGCACAGCCTCGGCGAGCTGACCGCCGCGCACTGGGCGGGCGCGCTCGACGCGGGCCGCGTGCTGTCCCTGGCCACCGAGCGCGGCCGGGTCATGGCGCACGCAGGCCAGGGCGGGGGCGCGATGGCCAGCCTCGCCGCGGGCCCCGACCGGGCCGCCGGGCTGGCGGCGGGGGAGGACGTCGTGGTCGCCGGCTTCAACGGCCCCGACCAGACCGTGCTCTCCGGCCCCTCCGACGCCGTCGACCGGGTCTGCGCCGCCGCCAGGGCGCGCGGCGTGCACGCCACCCGCCTCCCGGTGTCCCACGCGTTCCACTCGCCCCTGGTCGCCCCGGCCGCCGACGCGATGGCCGAGCGCCTGGTCGACTACGACTTCGGCAGGCTCATCCGCCCCGTCCACTCCACCGTCACCGGGGCGCCGCTCGCCCCCGACGCCGACCTGAGGGCGCTGCTGCGCGAGCAGATCACCGGCCCGGTCCGCTTCCAGGAGGCCGCCACCGGGCTCGCCGAGCACGCCGACCTGGTCGTGGAGGTCGGCCCCGGCCGGGTGCTCACCGGCCTGCTCGCCGACATCGCCCCCGGAACCCCCGCGCTGTCCGTGGACGCCGACAGCGCCTCGCTGGCCCCGCTGCTCACCGTCGTCGCCGCCGCGCACGCCCTCGGCGCCCCGATCCGCACCGCCCCGCTGTTCGCCGACCGGGTGGCGCGCGAGCTGCCCCTGGACGGCGCGATGACGTTCCTGGCCAGCCCGTGCGAGACCGCCCCCGAGCTGGACCCCGCGCTGCGCACCACCACGAGCGCCGCGCAGGCCGCCCCCGAGGCGAGCGCCCAGGCCGAGGGCGAGAGCACCCTGGACCTGCTGCGCAGGCTCGCCGCCCAGCGCGCCGAGCTGCCGCTGGAGGCGCTCACCGAGCACACCCACCCGCTGGACGACCTGCACCTGAGCTCCATCACGGTCGGCCAGCTCGTCAACGAGGTCACCAGGGGCCTCGGCCGCCCC
Source organism: Actinosynnema pretiosum (assembly GCF_002354875.1). GTDB lineage: Bacteria > Actinomycetota > Actinomycetes > Mycobacteriales > Pseudonocardiaceae > Actinosynnema > Actinosynnema auranticum. Next base: position 4,798,557 of record NZ_CP023445.1, on the reverse strand, counting down.
GCGCTGGAGACCAGCCCGAACTTCGCCACCGCCCGCCTGGGCGAGCTGGCCGACCTGATCGACGAGCTGGCCGCCACCGCCCACGACGGCGACCGGCAGGACGGCGAGGCCCCCGGCGTCGCGCCCTGGGTGCGCCCGTTCCGCGTCGTGCAGGTCGAGCGCCCGCTGCGCCCCGTCCAGGTCGCCGAACCCGGCGACTGGACCGTGCACGCCCCCGACGGCCACCGCCTCACCAGCCACCTCGCGGGCGCGCTGCCCGGCGACGGCGTCCTGCTGCTCCTGCCCCCGGAAGGCGGCCCCGAGCACGTCGCCCTGGCCCTGGCCGCCGCCCGCGACGCCCTGGCCACCGGCAGGCGGTTCGCACTCGCCCAGGGCGCCCTCGGCATGTCCGGCCTGGCCCGCACCCTGCACCTGGAGGCCCCGCACCTGCCGGTCACCGTGGTCGACCTGGCCGCGGGCCTGCCCGACCACGCCGCCGCTGCCGCCGTCGTCGCCGAGATCGCCGCGGGCGAGGGCTTCACCCAGGCCCGCTACGCCGCGAACGGCGCCCGCACCGTCCCGGTGCTGCGCGTGGCCGAACCCGCTCCCGACGCCGCAGTCCCGGACACCGCAGCCCTCGACACCGCAGCCCCCTCCCCGCTGGGCCCCGACGACGTCCTGCTCGTCACCGGCGGAGGCAAGGGCATCACCGCCGAGTGCGCGCTCGCCATCGCCACCGACACCGGCGCCGCCCTCGCCCTGATCGGCCGCGCCGACCCCGCCGACGACGCCGAGCTGGCCGCCAACCTCGCCCGCATGACCGCCGCGGGCGTCCGCCACCGCTACGAGCGCGCCGACACCACCTCCGCCGACCAGCTCGCCGCCGCCGTCACCCGCTTCCGCGCCGACCTCGGCGACGTCACCGCCGTCCTGCACGGCGCGGGCCGCAACGAGCCCACCGCCCTGCCCAACCTCACCGAGGACGCCTTCCGCGCCACCCTCGCCCCCAAGGTCGACGGCCTGCGCGCCGTGCTGGACGCGGTCGGCGAGCCCAACGTCCGCCTGCTGATCACCTTCGGCAGCATCATCGGCCGCGCGGGCCTGCGCGGCGAGGCCCACTACGCCACCGCCAACGACTGGCTCACCGAGCTGACCACCGACTTCGCCCGCCGCAACCCGGAGGCCAGGGCCCTCGCGCTGGAGTGGTCGGTGTGGGCGGGCGCGGGCATGGGGGAGCGGCTGGGCGTCGTGGAGGCGCTGATGCGCGACGGCATCACCCCGATCTCCACCGACGCGGGTGTCGCCGTGCTGCGCCGGGTCCTCGCCGACCCGACCGCCGGTCCCGCGCTCGTCGTCTCCGGCCGCGCGGCCGGGCTGCCCACGCTGGAGCTGGAACGCGCCGAGCTGCCCCTGACCCGGTTCACCGACCGCGTCGTCGTGCACTACCCCGGCGTGGAGCTGGTCACCGAGGCCGACCTGTCCGGCGGTAGCGACCCGTACCTGGAGGACCACCTGCTCGACGGCGACCTGCTGTTCCCGGCCGTCGTCGGCATGGAGGCCATGACCCAGGTCGCCGCCGCCCTCACCGGCCGCACCGGACCGCCGCTTCTGGAGGACGTCCGGTTCCTGCGCCCCATCGCGATCCGCCCCGACGGCGCGCTGACCGTGCGCCTGGCCGCGCTCGCCACCGGCCCGGACACCGTCGAGGTGGTCGTCCGCGCCGAGGACACCGGGTTCTCCGCCGACCACTTCCGCGCCACCGTCCGCCTGCCCCGCCCCGACCTGCCCGCCGAGCCCGCCCCCGCCGACCCCGCGCTGCCGCCGGTGCCGGTCGACCCGGTCACCGAGCTGTACGGCGGGGTCCTGTTCCAGGGCAAGCGGTTCCAGCGCCTCCAGGCGTACCGCACCGCCTCCGCCCGCCGCGCCGTCGCCGAGGTCGCCACGACCTCCGCCGCGACCTGGTTCGCCCCGTTCCTGCCGCAGGAGCGGCTGCTGGCCGACCCCGGCGCCCGCGACGTGATGATGCACGCCATCCAGTGCTGCGTCCCCGACGCCGTCCTGCTGCCGCAGAGCGTCGAGCGCCTGCACCTGGCCGACCCCACCGCCAGGGCGGGGGAGTACGTGGTCCTGGACGCCCGCGAGCGCTCCCAGGACGGCGACAGCTACACCTACGACCTGGACGTGCGCGACCCGTCCGGCGTGCTCGTGGAGCGCTGGGAGGGCCTGGTGCTGCGGGCCGTGCGCAAGCGCGACGGCAGGGGCCCGTGGACCCCGACCATGCTCGGCCCGCACCTGGAGCGCGCGCTCGAACGCGTCCTCGGCGGCTCCCGCGCCGTCGTCGTCGAACCCGACCCGGCCGAGGGCGGCGAGCGCCGCGCCCAGACCGCCCTCGCGCTCTCCCGCGCCCTCGGCGCCCCGGTCGAGGTCCGCTACCGCCCCGACGGCAAGCCCGAGGTCGCCGGGCACGCCGTGTCCGCCTCGCACGGCGCGGGCCTGACCCTGGCCGCCACCGCGCCCGGCGGCAGGCTCGGCGTCGACGTCGAGACCGCCGCGCCCCGCACCGAGGACGACTGGGCCGCCCTGCTCGGCCGCGCCCCGCTGGCCGTGCGGGACCTGCTGGTCCGCGAGACCGGCGAGAACCCGTCCGTCGCGGGCACGCGGGTCTGGGGCGCCCTGGAGTGCCTGCGCAAGACCGGGTCCACCACGCAGGCCCTCGCCCTGGAGCGGGTCCACCCGGACGGGTGGGTCGTGCTGTCCACCGGGGACGCCCGCGTCGCCACCTGGACCACCACCGTCGACGACCGCCCCGAGCCGGTCGTGTTCGCCGTGCTCGCCGGACAGGAGGACTGACGTGACCGACTACTACGAGATCCGCCACGTTGTCGGCTTCGAGGAGACCAACCTCGTGGGCAACGTCTACTACGTCAACTACCTGCGCTGGCAGGGGCGCTGCCGGGAGATGTTCCTGAAGGAGAAGGCGCCCGCCGTGCTCGCCGAGGTCCGGGACGACCTGAAGCTGTTCACGCTCAAGGTGGAGTGCGAGTTCTTCGCCGAGATCACCGCGTTCGACGAGCTGTCGGTCCGGATGCGCCTGGAGGAGCTGACCCGCACGCAGGTGCAGTTCAGCTTCGACTACGTCAAGGTCACCGACGGCGAGGAGTCGCTGGTGGCGCGCGGGAGGCAGCGGGTGGCCTGCATGAGGGGCCCGAACACCCACACCGCGCCCACACCCGTCCCCGAGGAGCTGCGCCGCGCGCTGGAGCCGTACGCGCAGCCGTCCGCGCGGGCCGGTGCGGGGGTGGCGTCGTGACCGGGGCGGTGGTCGGCGCGACCGCGCTGCGCGAGGTGATGTCCCGCTTCGCCACCGGCGTCACGGTCGTCACGGTCGGCGGCGAGCACCCGCACGGCATGACCGCCAACGCGTTCACCTCGGTCTCCCTGGACCCGCCGCTGGTGCTGTGCTGCGTGGCCCGCAGCGCCACCATGCACGAGGCGCTGCCGGAGGCGGGCCGGTTCGCCGTCTCGATCATGGACGCCGACCAGGGCGCCGTGGCCAGGCACTTCGCCGACAAGCGCCGCCCGACCGGGGAGCGCGAGTTCGCCGGCCTTGACTGGGCGCCCGGCCCGCTCAGCGGGGCCCCGCTGCTCACCGGCTCGCTGGCGTGGCTGGAGTGCGAGCTGGCGCACCGCCACGACGGCGGCGACCACACCATCTACGTCGGACGCGTCCTGGACTGCGGCGTGGGCGGGGGCGAGCGCGCCCTGCTGTTCTACGGCAGCACCTTCCACCACCTGTGACCCCTCGGGCTGCGGCGGCCCCGGTGGCCGCCGCAGCCCACGCCCCCCAGGAGCCACCATGCTGGTCACGCTCACCGGCGGCACCGGTTTCGTCGGCGCCCACACCACCGCCGCGCTGGTGCGCGCGGGCCACCGCGTCCGCCTGCTCGTCCGCGACCCCGCCGCCGTCCCCACCGCCCTGGACCCGCTGGGCGTCGACCTGTCCGCCGTGGACGCCGAGGTCGGCGACGCCACCGACGAGACCGCCGCCGCCAGGGCCGTGCGCGGCGCGGACACCGTCCTGCACGCCGCCGCGGTCTACTCCTTCGACCGCCGCAGGCGCGCCGAGATGCTCCGCGTCAACACCAGGGCCACCGAGGTCGTCCTGGCCGCGGCCCGCCGCTCCGGCGCGGCCCGGATCGTGCACGTCTCCAGCACCGCGGCCCTGTTCGGGCCGGGGGTGCGCGTGGTCGACGAGCGCACCCCGCCCGGAACCAGCCGCGAGCCGTACGCGGCGACCAAGTCCGCCTCGGAGGCGATCGCCTGGGCGCACCAGCGCGCGGGCGCCCCCGTGGTGGTCAGCAGACCGCCCGCCCTGCTCGGCCCGCACGACCCGAAGACCGGCGACCAGACCCGCAGGCTGCGCGACACGGTGCGCGGCATCATGCCGGTGTGGCCGTCCGGCGCCCTCCAGATCGGCGACGTCCGCGACACCGCGCGGCTGCACACCGCCCTGCTGGAGGGCCGGGCGCGGGGAGCCCACTTCGGCCCCGGCCACCTGGTCACCACCCCCGAGTACGTGGCCGCGGCCCGCGAGGCCAGTGGCCGCGCCCTCCCCGCGGTGTTCCTCCCCGCCGCCCTGGTCACCCCCGTCGGCAGGCTGGTGGACCTCCTCCAACCGGTCTGGCCCTGGCACATCCCCGCCGCGCACGGCGCGATCACCACCGCCGCGGCCTCGGTGTCGGTCGCCCCCGCGGCGAGCACCCTGGGCCTGGCGCCGCGCCCGTTCGCGGACACCGTCGCCGACACCCTGGACTGGCTGGTCGACACCGGCAGGCTCCACCCCCGGACCCGCACACCCGTCACCTGAGGAGTCCCCATGAACACCACCAACTCCGCCACCGCCACCTCGGCCACCTCCCGCTCGTCCCTGCGCGACGGCGTCCTGTCCGGACTGGCGGGCGGCCTGGTGCTCGGCCTGCTCATGGCAGGCGTGGGCACCCTGCCCGTGGTCGGGATGCTGATCGCGGTCGACAGCGCGCTCGTGGGCTTCGCCGTGCACATGGCCATCTCCGCCGCGGCGGGAGCCGGGTTCGGCGCGCTGGCGCGACGCCTGCCGGACCAGGTCGTCCCGCTGTGCGCGGCGGGCGTGCTCTACGGCGTCCTCTGGTGGGCGGCCGGAGCGCTGCTGGTCATGCCCCTGTGGCTGTCCGCCACCGCCGACCCCGCCATGGCGGACCTGGTCCTGGTGGTGGGCGACGCCCAGTGGGTGAGCCTCTTCGGCCACGTCTTCTTCGGCCTGGCCACCGCCGCGACCCTCCTCGCCCTGCGCGGCCACGCCCGCTGACCCCGCGGCGCCCTCCGGCACCGGCCGGTTCTCCCTCCGCCGCAAGCGGAATCGACTGTCCGGACCGGAAGTTCCCGCCTTCGGCGGCACGACCGACCCGCCCGCCCCGACTACCGTGGTCCCATGGCGCACATCGATCTGGAAGATGTGGACGAGAGCCTGTTCCCCGGCATCACCGGGCTGATGCGGTACCGGCCCGAGACGGCCGGACCGCTCGGCGAGCTGGCCGAGGTCCTGCTCCGCGCACCGAACTCGCTCTCCCCAGGGGAGCGGGAGCTGATCGCGGCCTACGTGTCGGGCCGCAACCGCTGCACGTTCTGCTGCGACTCGCACGCCGCGTTCGCCGCCGCCCAGCTGGACGAGGGCACGGCGCTCGTGGACCGGGTCCTGGCGGACCTGGAGCTCGCGCCGGTCACGGAGAAGCTGCGCGCGCTGCTGCGGATCGCGGGCGCGGTGCAGGAGTCCGGTCGCGCGGTCACCCCCGACCTGGTGCGGCGGGCGCGCGAGCTGGGCGCGACGGAGGTGGAGATCCACGACACCGTGCTGATCGCCGCCGCGTTCTGCATGTTCAACCGGTACGTCGACGGCCTGGGCACGCTCGTCGCCGACGACCCGGCGCACTACGAGGTGGCGGCGCGCCGCATCGTGGCCGAGGGCTACACCGGCCTCGGCCGGGGCGACGACGGCGCGCAGAGCTGACGCCCCCGGTGTGACCGGTGTCCGAGGACGCCGGTCACACCGCCTCGGCGACCACAACGGACTTCGCGCCCGCCAGGGCCTCCCGTCCCAGGAACCGCCACCCGGTCGCGCCCAGCCACGCCACGACGTCGTCCACCCCGTACACGTCGCCGTCCTCGCTGTTGACCGCGAACTCGCCCGCCATGAGCGCCGCCACCGCGGGTTCCGCGCCGGTGGGCCCGGTCCAGTAGTCGACCAGCAGCAACCGCGCGCCCGCCACCACCGCCCGCCGGGCGTTGGCCAGCACGCGCGCGTTGTCCTCCGGCGAGAACACGTGCACCACGTTCGCCAGCAGGCAGCAGTCGTGCCCCTGCGGCATCGGGTCCACCCGCACGTCCCCGGCCACCACGTCGATCCGCCCGCCGAGCCCCGCGCCCACGACCTTGCGCCGGGCCAGCTCGGCCACCGGCGGCCACTCGACCACGGTCGCGCGCAACCCGTCGTGCGCCCGCACCGCCGCCGCCGACCAGGACCCGGTCCCGCCGCCGACATCCAGCAGCGCCCCCCTGCCCGCCAGGTGCCCGGAGGCGGCGAGCGCGGCGGCGGGCCCGGCGTTGAGCGCCTCGACCCCGGAGGAGAACGCCTCCTGCTGCTCGGCGGACAGCGCGGTGATCCGGTTGACCGGCCCGGACCGCAGCGCCTCGGCCAGCCCGCCCCACGCCGGGTAGCTGACCAGGTCGGTGAACCGCACGAACGCCCGCAGGTCCACACCGGACTCGCCGCTCAGGCGCCGGGCCGCCGGGGCGTTGCGGTACCGGTCGCCCTCGCGCACCAGCAACCCGATCGCCACCAGCGCGTCCGCGCAGATCCGCCCGGCCCGCCGCGACACCCCGACCCGCTCCGCGAGCTCACCCACCACCAGCCCGCCGGGGGAGCCCGCCAACACCTCGAACACCCCGAGCTCGCACCCGACCATCAGGAACTTGGCCGCCCGGAACCCGTTCAGCAGCCCAAGAACCTCCGCAACGCCCTCCGCCTGCTCGTCACCCGCCTGTCCACCGCTCACCGCGCCACCGCCCACCCGCACCACCGGCCGCTCACGCTTCCCGCAGCAGCTCGGCGACCCGCTCACCCACCGCGATCACCGACAGGTTGATGTTCGCCCGCACCATGGTCGGCATCACCGACGCGTCCGCCACGTGCAACCCGTCCACCCCGCGCACCGCGCACCGCTCGTCCACCACGGCCATCGGGTCGCCGTCCGGCCCCATCCGCGCCGTGCCCGTGGGGTTGTAGGCCGGGTCCACGGTCGCGGTCACGTAGTCCCGCACCGCCTCGTCCGAGGCCACGAGCGCGTCGTCGAGCAGCACCACCCGCTCGGCCAGGTCCCGGATCTCCGGCGTCTGCGCCAGCTCCCACCCGACCCGCAGCCCGTCCGCGAGCAGCCGGTGGTCGTGCTCGGACGACAGGAAGTTCAAGTCGACCTCCGGAGCCCGCCGGGGGTCGACCGACGCCAACCGCACCCGCCCCCGCGACTTCGGCTCCCGCGCCACGACCAGCACGGTGAACACCCGCCCGGCCCCGGCGGCGGCCCGCAGGTGCGGGAACTGGGTCGCGAGGTCGAAGTGGTTGACCATCGCGTAGTACATGTCGTTGGCCCGCCCGGTGCTCGCGGCCCCCGCCCGCACCACGATCTGCCCCACGGCGGCCCCGAAGTTCTCCGCACCGGGCTTGGGCACCATGAACACCCCGGTCCGCGCCTGCTCGCTCAGCCCGGAGCCGACACCGGGCAGGTCCACCCGCACGTCGATCCCCAGCGCCCGCAGGTCCTCGGCGGGCCCGATGCCCGAGCGCAGCAGGATCGCGGGCGTCCCCACCGACCCGGCCGACAGCACCACCCGCCGGGCGCGGACCTCCCGGACCGACGACTCCCCGTCCACCAGCTCGACCCCGACGGCCCGCTGGTCCGACACCAGCACCCGGTTCACCACCGCGCCTGCCAGCACGGTCAGGTTCTCGCGCGCCCGGACCTCGGGCGTGAGGTACCCGGTGGCCGTGGACACCCGCAACCGCTCACCCAGCCGGTTCGACGGCGCGGGCCCCACCCCGGTCGACTCCGGGTCGTTGTGGTCGGCGACGTCCGGCATCCCGGCGGCGAGGCACCCCCGGTGGAACGCGCCCTGCGCGGGCGTCAGCTCCTCGGGCCGCCACCGCCGGATGGGCACCGGCCCGCCCTTGCCGTGGAACGGCCCGGCGAAGTCCTGGTCGTCCTCGACCGCCAGGAAGTGCGGCAGCAGGTCATCCCACCCCCACCCCCGGTTCCCGAGCGCGGCCCACCCGTCGAAGTCCTCGGGCATCCCCCGGATGGCGATGGTGTTCCCCACCGAGGAGGACCCGCCGACCACCTTCCCCTGGAAGTACCGGGTGGGCCGATCGGCCAGCATCCCGGCGGTGAACCGCCAGTCGTGGTGGACCAACGACATCTGGTTCCCGTCGGAGAGGTCCGCGGGAAGCTCACCGGGGTAGTCCGGTCCCGCCTCGACCAGCAGAACCCGCCTTGCCCGGTCCTCGCTGAGCCGGACAGCAACCGGAACCCCGGCGCTCCCGGCGCCGATCACGATGTCGTCGTAGTCGTCCAGCACCCCCACGGGGCACCTCCGTCTCCAGATCGACCGATCCACCGACCGTCCCCGCCCATTCGGGCAGGCGAGAGCCTACGACCGCACGAACACCGACCACTTCTCCCAGATTGCTCACCCGCGAACACCGCAACCAGGCAGAAGCGGAACCGCCCAAACCCTGCTACACCACCCCAAACCGCCCCCCGACGACACCGCCCCGCTCCCGCAGCCCCCCGCCCACTCCCGGCCGCCCGCACCCGGCGGCCTCATCCCGCCGCTCTCCTCCGCCCGGTTCCACTCCCGCCCGCGCCCCGTCCCGCTCCCGGTCGCCCCCGCCGCGACCCGCCCCGCCACGACCCGCCACGACCCGCCACGACCCGCCACGACCCGCCCCACCGTGACCCGCCCCACCGCGACCCGCCCCACCTGGGCGCGCTCTGCGCCGAGGTGGCAGAGTCCTCCCCACAGCAACCCGCGCGGTCACCCGGTGGACCGGTGCGGCGAGGAGCGGCGCACCGGGGGCAGGTGAGGCGACGGTGTCCTTCGACGTCCACGCGTTCCGCGCGCACTTCCCGTCCCTGACCTCCGGGGTCGCCCACTTCGACGGCCCCGGCGGCACCCAGACCCCGCGCCCCGTCGCCGAGGCCATCGCCGCCACCATGACCGGCCCGCTGTCGCTGCGCGGGTCCGAGCTGCCCTCCGAGCGCAACGCCGAGCAGGTCGTCGCCGCCTTCCGCTCCGCCTACGCCGACTTCCTCAACGTCCCCGAGCGCGGCGTGGTCCACGGCCGCAGCTCCACCCAGCTCACCTACGACTTCTCCCACCACCTGTCCCGCTCCTGGGGCCCCGGCGACGAGGTCGTCGTGACCAGGCTCGACCACGACGCCAACGTCCGCCCGTGGGTGCAGGCCGCCGAACGCGCGGGCGCGGCGGTCCGCTGGCTCGACCTCGACCCGGAGACCGCCCTGCTCCGCGTGGACGAGCTGGACCGCGTCATCACCGACCGCACCAGGCTGGTCGCGGTCACCGCCGCCTCGAACCTGCTGGGCACCCGCCCGCCGGTGCGCGCCATCGCCGACCGGGCGCACGAGGTCGGCGCGCTGGTGCACGTCGACGCCGTCCACCACGCCGCCCACGGCCTGGTGGACGCCACCGCGCTGGGCGCGGACTTCGTGGTCTGCTCGCCCTACAAGTTCTTCGGCCCGCACTGCGGCGTCCTCGGCGCGGACCCGGCGCTGCTGGAGTCCCTGAGCCCGGACAAGCTGGTCCCGTCCACGAACGCCGTCCCCGAGCGCTTCGAGTTCGGCACCCTGCCCTTCGAGTCGCTCGCGGGCGCGACCGCGGCCGTCGACTTCCTGGCCGCGATCGCCCCCGCGCCCACCCGCCGCGCCAGCCTGGAAGCGGCCTACCGCGCCGTGGCCGAGCACGAGCACGCCCTGCTCGCCCGCCTCACCGAGGGCCTGGCGGCGCTGGGCGACCGCGTCCTGAACCGCTCCTGCGCCACCGACCGCACCCCGACGACCCTCCTGGAGCTCCCCGGCCACGACGCCCGAGCCGCCTACCGCTTCCTCGCCGAGCGCGACGTCCTGGCCCCGGCGGGCGCCTTCTACGCCCACGAGGCGGCGCTGGCGCTGGGCCTCCCGGAGAGCGGGGGCCTGCGGATCGGCATCGCCCCCTACACCACCGAGGACGAGATCGACCGCCTCCTCGACGGCCTGGCGGCCTTCACCACCGCCTGACCCCCGCCTCCGCGCAGCCGTCCACCCCTCCGCTACCGGCGCGAGGCCTCCGCCTCGCACCCGGACATGTGCTCCAGCGCGAGCCCGACCTGCTCCGCGTCGTTCTCCGCACCCCCCATCGCGATGGTGTGACCACCGCTCTCACCGGGAACGACCTCCACCTTCACCACCCCCTCGCCGCGCAGGCAGTCCACGACCCGGACCAGGAACGCGTGCGACTCCGGGTTCGCGGGGTCCCTCTCCCACGGCGGCAGCGGCACCGTGTGCGCGCAGGCCGCCTCCGCCGCCGCGATCCTCTCGTCGCTCTCCGGCGCGACGGACAGGTCGCCCATCGCCCGCTTGTCCGGAATCCCCTGCTCGCCCATGCACTTCCAGTACGGCCGCTGCAACGCCTCCAGGTCCTCCGGCGTCATGTCCAGCCGCTCCCGAGGCCGCTCCCGCTCGGCCGATGCGGCCGGCGCCTGCCCGGTCCCGGACGACAACGACGCCACCTCCGGCGCGCCCTCCGGAGCCGAGCACCCGACCAGCGCCACCGCCACCAGCCCGCTCACCACCACCGACCGCGCCACACCCCACCGCCCCGTCACTTCCTCGACGCCTCCGCCTCGCACGACCCCACGTGCTCCAACCCCGCCGAGATCGAGGCCGAGTCGTTGTGCTCGCCCCCGAGCGAGATGACCGGACCGCCCCAGGGCTCGTCCACCGCCACCTCCACGTGCTTGATCCCCTTGCCGCGCAAGCAGTCCACGACCCGAACCGCGAAGTCGTGCGCCTCCGGGTTCGCCGGGTCCTTCTCCCACGGCGGCAGCGGCCGCAGGCCCGCGCACGCCTCCTGCGCCGCCTCGTCCACCCTGACCTCCTCGGGCGTGGCCGCCCGCATCTCCGTGCCACCCCTCTCGGAACCGGACCCGCTCACCGGAACCCCGCTGCGCTCCGCCACGCACTCCTGGTGCGGCCTCCACAACGCGTCCAGGTCCTCGGGCGACATGTCCAACCGCTCCCGAGGCCGCTCCCGCTCGGTCGACGCGGCCGGGGCCTGCCCGGTCCCGGACGACAACGACGCCACCTCGGGCGCGACCTCCGGAGCCGAGCACCCGACGAGCGCGAGCACCACCGCCCCCACCACAAGCACTGCCTTCATCCCGAACTCCTCACCGCGGAAGGAAAACCCACCACAACCCCACGAACCCACGCCGCTCTTCACCGACCGCGCCGCGCCACCTACTGCGCCGCCAGCGCCTGCGTGGGCGTCAACCGACTGGCCCGGATCGACGGGTACAACCCCGCCACCGCCCCCACCACGACCGCCGCGACCACCCCGCCGCCCACCGCCGCCACCGGGATCACGACCGGCCACGAGCGCAGCCCCGCGTACCCGACCACCGCGACCACCCCGAGCCCCGTCCCCGCGAGCCCGCCCAGCGCCGACAGCAGCACCGCCTCGATGAGGAACTGCCCCCGGATCTGCCCGCGCGTCGCCCCGAGCGCCCGCCGCAGCCCGATCTCCCGCCGCCGCTCCAGCACCGAGATGACCATCGTGTTGGCCACCCCGACCCCGCCGACCAGCAGCGCCACCCCGGCCAGCCCCAGCAGCAGCGCCGAGAACGAGCTCTCGGTCGCCCGCTTCGCCGCCAGCGCGTCGGACGGCCTGCTCACCTGCACCTTGCCCGGAGCCTCCGGGTGCAGGGTCGCCGCCAGCGCCGTCCGCACCGCCTCGATGGACTCCTCGCGCGCCTTGACGTAGACCACCGTCGGGCGCCCGTCGAACCCCAGCTCCGCCTTCGCCGCGTCCCACCCGACGAGCACCGACCGCTCGACGTCCGGCGCGAGCGGCATCGGGGCCAGCACCCCCGCCACGGTGAACCTGGTCCGCCCGATCTGGACCGTCGGCCGCTCGCCGGTCTCCGGGACCCGGTCGATCCCGAGCCTGCCCGCCGCCACGTGTCCCAGCACCACGAACGGAAAAGCCTGCGTCGACCCGGTGATGTACTCCCCGCTCGCCACTCTCCCGTTCACGGTCTCCAGGAGTCCGAGGCTGGTTGCGAGCACCGCGAGGTCAGAACTCGCGGAATCACCCACAAGATCGGAGCGGCGCACGCGGGTGTGCGTGTTGGCCACCGCCGCCGACGCCGTCACCGGCCCGATCCGCCCGGCCATCCCCGCCGACGCCTCCGGCAGCGGAACGGGCTCCTGCCCGCTGGGGGCCATCTGCGCGCGCAGCGTGTTGGTGCCCAGCGCGGTCAGCTCGTCCATCAGCGCCCGCTGGCCGGACGCCGGGATGCCGGTCACCACCACGACCGTCGCGATCCCCAGCGAGATCCCCAGAGCCGACAGCACCGCCCGCAGCTTCCGGGTCCGCAGCCCGATCATGCCCAGCGACAGCAGGTCCGCCAGCGCCAGCCGGGGCGGCGACGGCGGCCCCGAGGGCCGCGCGACCGGCTCGAACCGCTCGGTCGCCTCCGACGACGGCGCGCTCACCGCCCCACCCCCGAGTCCGCCACGACGCGCCCGTCCCGCAGCTCGACCCTGCGGGGCAGCGCCGCCGCGATGTCCCGGTCGTGGGTGATCACCGCGATCGTCGTGCCCTGCCGGTTCAGCTCGAACAGCAGCTCCAGCACCGACCGCCCGGTCGCCGTGTCCAGCGCGCCGGTCGGCTCGTCGGCCAGCACCAGCGCGGGCCGGTTCACCACGGCCCGTGCGATCGCCACCCGCTGCCGCTCGCCGCCGGACAGCTCGTGCGGCCGGTGCCCGCCCCGGTGGCCGAGCCCGACCCGCTCCAGCGCGGCCTCCGCGAGCCGGGTCCGCGCCCCGCGCCGCACCCCGGTGTAGCGCAGGCCCTCCGCGACGTTCTCCACCGCCGTCAGCCCGTCGGACAGGTGGAACTGCTGGAACACGAACCCGATCCGGCTGCCGCGCAGCGCCGACAGCGCCCGGTCGGACAGCTCGCGCACGTCGTGCCCGTCCACCTCGGCCGTCCCCTCGCCGGGCAGGTCCAGGGTGCCGATGATGTTCAGCAGCGTGGACTTGCCCGACCCGGACGGCCCGACGATCGCCAGCAGCTCGCCCCGCTCCACGCGCAGCGACACCGAGTCCAGCGCGGTCACCCCGCCGGGGAACCGCTTGCCGACCCCGCGCAGCTCCAGCACCACCTCCGCGCCCGCCCCGACCGGCCGGACCCGCGTCGTCCCGGCCTGGACCGGCCTGATCCGCGCGGTCGCGTCCGCCGCGCTCACCGGGCCACCACCACGACCATGCCCTCCACCACGTCCGGCCCGCTGATCTCGACCCGGCTCTGCGAGTGCATCCCGGTCTCCACGGCCTTCAGCGCGCCACCGGGCGACTGCACCGCGTACCCGCCCTCGCGCAGCGCCACCAGCGCCTCCAGCGGCACGGACAGCACGCCCTCCCGCCGCTCCGTGGTGATCTTCACCTGCACCGGGGCCGAGTCCAGGTCGGCCACGTCCTCGTTCCGGTCCGGCGTCGCCACCACCTCGATCTGCGGCCCGGCGCCCTGCCCCTGCTCACCGCTCACCGCCGTGCCCACCGAGCTGATCGTGCCCAGCACGTCCCGCCCGTCCGGCCTGGTCAGCAGCACCTTCGCGCCCTGTGACACCGCGCCCGCCTCGGTGGGGGAGACCTGGAGCACGACGACCTTGCCGGTGGGCGTGACCTGGAACAGCTCCTCCGAGGCCACCGCACCCGGCTGGGCGGTCACCGACGACACCCGCACCGGACCCGCCAGCACCAGCACCTGACCGGGCTCGACCTTCCCGGTGTCCGGCAGCCCGGCCTTGCGCTGCCACTTCTTCAGCGCCTCCACCACGCGCGGGGTGAACTCGGCCTTGCTGTCGTCGTCCGGCCGGATGCCGACGGTGTAGCCCAGGGCGGCCAGGTTGTCCATCACCACGGCCACGTCCGAGCCCTTCACGCCGGGCTCCTCCAGCTTGCGGAACAGCGGCGTCGCCCCGAAGAACACCGGCACCGGCCGGTCGTCCACCCGGTGCAGCGCCTTCCCGCGCTCGGCGGTCGCCCCCACCTGCGGCAGCGCCGTCACCGTCCCGGCCCCGCCGCCCTTGACCGGCTTGGGCGCGCCGAAGCCCAGGGTCCCCCGGAGCGAGCGGGTGTTGGTCAGGTCGGTCCGCTCGACGGTGGCGGTCTCGACGTCGGGCCGGTCCGCCGACGGGTCGGCCTGCGGCGCGTCGGGGCGCAGCAGCAGCACGGCCGCGCCCGTCACGACGGCCAGCGCGACCACCGCGGCGACGACGGCCCGGCTACGGGTTTTCGACATGCGCCGCAGCTTGGCGGGCACTTGTGAGGGTCCTGTGATGACGCCGTGAGCGCGGTGCGAGCGTGCTTATCATCGCCGCGTGAGCACCCTCATCCTGATCGCCGAGGACGACGAGAGCCAGGCCGAGCTGCTGCGCCGGTACCTGGAGCGCGACCACCACGAGGTCGCCGTCGTCCACGACGGACGGGCCGCCATCGACACCGCGCGGGAGCGCGGGCCCGACCTGGTCGTGCTGGACCTGATGCTGCCCAGGGTGGACGGCCTGGACGTGTGCCGGGTGCTGCGCGCCGAGTCCGACGTGCTGGTGCTCGTGCTCACCGCCCGGTCCACCGAGGACGACGTGCTCCTCGGCCTGGACCTGGGCGCCGACGACTACATGACCAAGCCGTTCAGCCCGCGCGAGCTGGTCGCCAGGGTGCGCACCCTGCTGCGCCGCAGGGTGGAGCCGCGCGCCCCCGACCCGCTGCTGCGCGCGGGCCCGATCGCGGTCGACCCGGTGCGCCACGAGGTGACCGCGCACGGCGCGCGGGTGGACTGCACGCCGGGGGAGTTCCGGCTGCTGGAGACCCTGGCGTCCGAGGTGGACCGGGTGTTCACCCGCGAGCAGCTGCTGCGCCGGATGCACGGCTTCGACCGCTACATCACCGGCCGCACCATCGACGCGCACGTGAAGAACCTGCGCCGCAAGGTCGAGCCCGACCCGCGCAGGCCCGTGCACCTGGTGACCGTCTACGGCATCGGCTACAAGCTGACCTCGGGGGCGGCCGGTGCGCCGTAGCGTGTTCTTCCGGTTCCTGGGCGTCACGGTGCTGGTCGCGCTGTGCTCGATCGCCACGACCGCGTGGCTGGCCGCGCAGCTCACCCGTGCCTCCATCGAGCGCGAGCAGGGCCAGGAGCTGTCGGTCGACGCCCGCATCTACACCACCCTGCTCACGCACGCGGTCGACCACCGGGACTGGACCTCGGTCGGCCCGGTCGTGGCCGGGCTGGTGCGCCAGCACCCGACGCGGCGGGTCACCCTGCTGTCCAAGGACGGCGTGGTCCTGGCCGACGTCGGCGGCCACGGCCCGCTGCCCACCACCGCCTCGGCCGTGGTCGACCCGCTGTCGGTGGACCCGGTGCTGGTGCCCGACGCGCCCGCGGACCGCGTCGACCCGCGCCTGGGCGAGCCGTACCGGGTGCTGGCGTCCCTGGTGCCGAGCGACCCGTCGCACGTCGCGGAGCCCAGCCCCGAGCGGGAGCCGGAGATCCGCACCGTCCCGGCCGACCCGCACCAGATGGTCCAGTCGTTCCTCAAGTGCCACCACGTCCAGCAGTCCGACGCCGGATCGGGCGCCGAGTTCCTCCGGAGGTGCGACGACCTGCTGGAGGGCGAGCTCCTGGACGCCGCGCGAGCCCTGCTCGGCCTCGAGGAGCGGACCAACACCTGCCTGGCGGACCGGGCCCGGCAACCCGTCCGCCTGGAGCTCGACCTCACCCCGTACCGGGACGACCGCCTGACCGACGACGAGCGCACCGCCGCCGAGGCGTGCGTGTCGGACTCGCGCCGCGCGAACCTCTCCGAACGCGTCCCGCCCCCCGCGCTGCTCTACGTGACCGTGCCGACCGGCGCCCCCGTCGCCTCGTTCGACCTCTCCCCGGACAACTGGTGGCGCGTGGCCGCCGCCGCAGGCGCCATCGCGCTGGCCGCCGTGGTGGTGACGGCGCTGGCCTGCGCCAGGATCATTCGCCCGCTCCGCGAGCTGACCACCGCGGCCCACCGCATGTCCCTGGGCGGCGACACCGAGCCCCTGGCCGTGCGGGGCCGCGACGAGATCGCCAGGCTCACCGAGGCGTTCAACACCATGGCGCAGGCCAGGGCCAGGCTGGAGGGTTTGCGCAAGGCCGCCGTCAGCGACACCGCGCACGAGCTGCGCACCCCGCTCAGCAACATCAGGGGTTGGCTGGAGGCCGCCGAGGACGGCGTGACCGAACGCGACCCGGAGCTGATCGCCCTGCTGCTCAAGGAAGCCCTGGCCCTCCAGCACATCGTCGACGACCTCCAGGACCTCGCCGTGGCCGACGCAGGCGGCCTGCGCCTGACCGCGTCCCCCCAACCCCTCACCACCGTCCTGGCCCGCCTGCGCGCCGCCCACGAGACGACCGCGACCCGCGCGGACATCACCCTCACCACCTCAACGCCGGCCGACCTCACCGTCGAGGCCGACCCGGTGCGCCTGCGCCAGGTCCTGGACAACCTCGTCGCCAACGCCCTGCGCCACGTCCCACCCGGCGGCCGGGTCGAGGTGACCGCCGAACACGAGGGCGACGACGTCGTCATCAAGGTCGCCGACACCGGCACCGGCATCACCCCCGAAGACCTCCCCCACGTGTTCGACCGCTTCTGGCGAGCCGAGAAGTCCCGCAGCAGACGCACCGGCGGCAGCGGCCTGGGCCTGGCCATCGTGCGCAAGCTGGTGGAGGCGCACGGCGGAACGGTCTCGGCAACCAGCGAACCGGGCAAAGGCTCAACCTTCACCGTCCGCCTGCCCGCGCCACCGACCTCCAGCTGAACACCCCGCCACCGCCTCGCGGCCGAACCTCGCTGCCGTCACCCCCGTCACCGCCCCGCGGCCGAACACCCCCGCCGCCGTCCCCGGCTGAACCTCACCACCGCCGCCTCTCGCTGAACCTCGCCGAAGCCCTCCGCTCAACCGTTCCACCACCACCCTCAGCTGAACCGTCCTGTAGCCACCCCAGGCTGAACGGTCCCCGGCCGCCCTGGGCTGACGGTCCCCGGCCGCCCTGGGCTGACGGTCCCCGGCCGCCCTGGGCTGACGGTCCCCGGCCGCCCTGGGCTGACGGTCCCCGGCCGCCCTGGGCTGACGGTCCCCGGCCGCCCTGGGCTGACGGTCCCCGGCCGCCCCAGGCTGACGGTCCCCGACTGCCCCAAGGTGAACGGTCCGTCGCCCCCCCGGCCGAACTGTTCTGCCACCGATCCCGCTCACGCGGTCTTCAGCTCCCCCGCGCGTTCGGGAGCCACCACTGCAGCGGACCGGCGCAGCAAGTCGGGGAGCAAGGTCGCCAGACCGATGACGGCCATCACCACCCCGATCCACAGCGGGGCCCGCAACCCCAACCCGGCGTCGATCCCCAGCCCGCCCAGCCACGACCCGATCACCACGCCGAAGGTGATGCACGAGGTGTGCACGGTGTTGACCAGCGGCCGTCCGTTGGCCACGCCCATGACCCTGGCCACCAGCGCCGGGTTCATCGTCACGCCGACCAGTCCCACCCCGAGCAGCGCCGCCACCACGACCGGCTTGTTCTCGGTGAGCAGCGCGAACACCGACAGGAGGATCGTCAACGACACCAGCCCGAAAGCGATGGTCGGGATCGCGTGCCGGTCGGCGAGCCTGCCGACGGCGGTGTTGCCGACGATCGTCGCGACGCCGTACGCCACCAGCAACCCGGTCACCTGACCGCCGCTGAACCCGGTCACCTCGGACAGGATCGGGGTGAAGTAGCTGAACGCCGCGTAGGTGGCTCCGATGACCAGCGTCGACGTCGAGTACACCGCCCACAGCTTCCAGTTCTTGAACACCGCGAACTCACCGCGCACCGACGTGGTCCCGTCACCCTCCAACTTCGGCACGGCGCCTGCGGTGATCAGGCCGACCACCAGCGCCAATGCGGCCACGACCCAGAAGCTCGCGCGCCACCCGAACTCCGGCCCGATCCAACTCGCCACGGGCAGCCCGAGCACGGTGCCCGCCATGAGCCCGCTCAGCACCACCGACACCGCCCGCCCCGTCACCTCGGGCCGGGAGATCTCGACGGCGATGGCGATCGCCACGCCGAAGAAGGCCCCGGACACCGCCCCGGTGACCAGCCGCGCCACCAGCACGAGCCAGTAGTCCGCAGCCAACGCCGCCAGCGCCTCACCCGCGACGAACGCCCCGAACAACACCATCAACGCCGTCCGCTTGGGCAGCTTGAGCAGCGCCGCGGTGAGGATCGGGCCACCCACCGCCATCGCCAGCGCGTACAGCGAGATCAGGTACCCGATGTCGGGCACCGACACCTCCAGGCCGCGCGCCATCTCGGGCATCATCCCGGCGACTTGGAGTTCACTGGTGACGAGGGCGAAGATCCCCAGTCCCAGCACGTACACGGCCAGTGGCATGGACTTCCTGCTTTCTCGGCAACTCACTGGTAAACGCTTCCCGCCCGACCTGACCGGCGATCCCGGCTCATCACCCAGCCCACCTCGGTTGTCCGACCTGCCCCGTCACCTGGCCTGGCTGGACAGACCCGACCGATCGGCCCCAGGTGGTCAAAATTCAGGTGGTCAGATTTGGGCGGTCAAATCCGGGCGGTCAGATTTGGCCGTTCAGACTTGGAAGGAGTTGGTCGCGGCCCCGACCACGACCGCGCGCGGGTTGTCGGCCGGGTCGAAAGGAGGAACCGGTTGTCCCGCAATGGCGGGCACGCCCGCCTCGCTGAAGAACCGCTCGACACCGCCGGGGCTGAACACCGGCAGTGGGCGGGCGGGGCGCAGGCCGGTGTTGCGGAACCCGTGCGCGGTGTTGCGGGGGATGAACACGAAGTCGCAGGGCCCGGCGTGCACCGTGGTGTCCCGGCGTAGATCTCAAGCTCGCCGTCGAGCAGGGAGAAAGCCTCGTCCTCGTTGCCGTGCGTGTGCAGCGGCGGACCACCACCGGGTGGCACGGAAGCCTCTAACAGTGCCAGCGAACCCCCGGACTCGCGCGTGCCGATCTTCACGGTGTAGACGTCGCCGTTGAGCCCCACGGTCTCGCCCTCGCCGGAGGGCACGTGCAGGAACGCCCCGCCGCTCGCGGTCTTGACCGGCGACGACGCGACGGGTGTCGCGGTGCTGGGCGTGTCCATCTCCTGTGCTGCCCCTCGGGTACTCGACTATTTTTTGACCGATCGGTCATAATAAATCCGCAGGACGGCCCGGCTGTCAAGCCGCCGCCCGAAGGGCGCGGGTATACGGTGGGACGGCGCGAGGGAGGAGGCAGCGGTGCCACGAGGAAGACCCAGGGGCTTCGACGCGGACACCGCCGTCGACGCCGCGCTGGACCTGTTCTGGCGGCGCGGTTACGAAGGCACCTCCCTGGCCGACCTCACCGAGGCGATGGGCATCCGCAAAGGAAGCCTCTACCAGACCTTCGGCAGCAAGGAAGCCCTGTTCGACCAGGTCCTGCTCCGCTACGCGGAGACCGTCGCCAGCTACATCACCGAAGCCCTGGCCCTGCCCACCGCGCGCGAGGTCGTGGCCGCGGTCTGGCGAGGTTCCGTGGAAGCCACCACAGGTGACGACTCCCCGCACGGCTGCCTCATCGTGCACGGCGCGCTCAGCTGCTCCGCCGAATCGGAGTCCGTCCGCACCCGCCTGTCCGAGATCCGAGCCGCAGACCGCGCACGCCTCCGCGACCGCCTGACCGCGGCCCCCGCAGCGGAACTACCGGCAACCGCCACCCCCGAAAGCCTCGCCGCCTACGTCGCCACCGTCCAGCACGGCATAGCCGTCCAGGCCCGTAGCGGAGCGGACCGCGACACCCTCCTCACCGCCGTCGACGTGGCCCTAGCTGTCTTCCCCCGCAGCTGAACCGCTGCGGACTCGCAGTGCCGGCCTGCCCCAGCGATCGCCAGCTCCAGCGATCCCAGGTTGCGGCAACCCCAGCCTCCATCGATCCGACCTTCGTCGATCCGTGCTCTTCCGTGCTCTATCGATTCTGGCTCCAGCAATCGCGGGCTTCACACGCCCCGTAGCCGGAAGCGGCTTCCTCGGCTGCTGCGGCACTAATGTGCTCCGTCAGCCCTCTCGGAGGAGCGAGTGCCCGTGACCACGCCCGAGGTGACCGTCCGCCCCGCCACCACCGCCGACCTGGAGGCGGTCGCGGAGATCTACGCCCACTACGTGCACCACACCACGGTCACCTTCGACCTCGTCCCTCCCACCGTGGACGACTGGAGGCGTAAGCACGACGAGGTCACCGCACGAGGACTGCCGTTCCTGATCGCGGACCACGGCGGCGAGGTCGTTGGGTTCGCCTACCTGGCCCCGTGGCGCGCCAAACCTGCCTACCGCCACACCGCGGAGGACACGATCTACCTCGCCCCCGCCGCCACCGGTCGAGGAACGGGAGCGGCGCTGCTGGAAGCGCTGCTCGCGCTGGCGGACAATTCGGGGATCAGGCAGACCATCGCAGTGATCACCGAGGATGGGGAAGGCTCGCTGGCGCTGCACCGGCGATTCGGTTTCACCGAGGCCGGACGCCTGGAAGCCGTTGGCTACAAGCACGAGCGGTGGATCGGGACCATCCTGATGCAGCGCCCACTACCGGGCCGACCGGACAGGTAACCCTCGATCCTCACGGCATCTACTCTCCTTTCTCCACAATGCCTCTCCGCTCTGGTGAGAGGTCCGAACGCGGCCCGCACCCGGCCACCCTTGAGTCAGGCGAAGGTGCATTCGACCGGTCATCGGACCCTGCCGAGGCCGGAGCCATGTGTGACGCTGTGCGGTGGGTGATGACCGGGGTGATGCCGCGGGCATGAACCAGGCGGCGGTACTTGTCGTGGTCCTAGCCTCGGTCAGCGTAGAGCTGGCATGGACACCGCCTGGGCTTGTCAGTTACGACCCGGATCGGCGGGGCGGCGCCGATCAGCGGGATCGGCTGGGTGCCCATGTAGAGGCCCTCCAACGCGGCCCGGTCGTCCGCGCCCCTGCGCCCTGGTTAACGGAAACACCGAAGGTGTGCCGGAATCAGCGGCTCAAGTCACACCCACAGCTCATCGGTCATAACCTCCTCGCGCACGCCATGATCCTGAAGCGCTCCGCGCCACACGCAAAGCCGCCACACCAGCTCATTCTGAACTGATCTCCAAGTGGCCAGGATCGCCCAGCTTCGACTTTCCCGGCCGACAGGTCGTCGGCGAGCAGCGGGCCGCGCTGCCCAAGCGCGCCCTGCGCCACCGGGACCACGTGCTGGTGGCCCGCCTGCCCTTGAATGATGGCGTCGACTCGTGGCTCGCGCTGTGGTTCCTGGAGCTGGGCGAGGACAGCACCTGCGTCGTGATCTCTGGGGTAGACCGCCTGCCCGCGTGAGCGGCGGCGGAAGTGGCGCAGCGCTGCGCGGACGTGCATACCGGCGGATCGGAGCCGTTCGTGCGCACGGCGGACCGCTGCGACACCCTGGATGAGCCGCTCACGGCACTGGTCGACCGCGTCGTGGAGGTCTCGTTGCTGCGCGGACGCCCTGCCGACGTCCTGGTGCTGGCAGGCCACTTCTCCCGTGAAGACCGTGGGTGGGACATCACCTTCACCCCCGACGCCCGCCGTGCGCTGACCAACTCCGACTGGCCCGGCAACGCCAAGCAACTGCGCGCTGCGGTCCGGTAGGCGTCCGCGCGCACGGACCTGATCGACGCGCGGCACTTGTTCATCGAGGTGCTCTCCTGGACCGGGCGCGGGTTCAGCAGGCTGCAAGTGCTGGAGCGTGACGGCATAGTCCGCTGCCTGCCCCCTTCGGGCGCCGCTGTCGTGAGTGCCACGACGGCGCTGGAGATGGGCCGGACCATGCTGTAGCGCAAGATCACGCAGTGCGGCACACACCCGCCGAACCGCTCGGCGGGCACGGCTGCCGATCCGGGCTGAGGTCTGGGCTGAGTTCCGGGCTGCGGTCTGGGTCGTTCGCACGGCTGGTCTCCTTCTTCCGGTTTGCCTGGTTCCAGTGCTCCTGGTCAAACCGTATTGCGCCGCGCGGCCCAGCGGCAGCTACCGCCGATGTCCCCCTTCGAGTGATTGGTGTCGGGTGTCCGCTTCCCTAACCTCGGTGGTGTGAGCTGGGTTTTCCGGGGAGGTGGCCGCTGTGACGACGTTGGTCTGGCACGTGCCGGGCAACCGGGAGCTCGACCTGTCCGCGCTGTCCGAGGCGGATCACCGCCTCGTCGTGGGACTGCGTGGCGCGGGAGAGCTGCTGTGCCTGGAAAGCGCGTCGGGGCAAGGGGAACTGCGCGTCGAGCAGGTCCGGGGGCGCTACCGCGCGGTCCACGTCGGAGGTGACGACGACGCGGAGCCCGGTCGCTGCGGCGGAGGTCCCCACGAGATCCTGCAGGTCACCGACGAGCACCGGAGGCAGCGGGACTACTGGCACCGGGCGGGCGACGACGCGGGGCACCCGAGCGAGGTGGGGCGTGACCTGCTGGGCAGCGGTCCGCAGGACGTGGCCATCCACGGCCCGGTCCCGACCGGTGTCCAGGTGCGGGCCTCGCAGGTGTCGACCGCGACGGCGCGCAGCCGTGCCACGAGATCGCGCCGCGCGGGCTGGCTGCCGTTGTGGTTCACCGCGGCGGACCGGTCCCCGAGCTGGTTCCACCGCGTCCCGTCGGTCGGCTGCAACCGGGTCTCCTGGGACCACCTGCCGCCCAGGGGAACCGCGGTGGCGACGGGGCTCAAGCGGGTGGTCGAGGCCAGGTGCGCGATCGACTCCTTCGACCGCTGCCCGGTCGCAGGACGGGGGCACTGCGGCGGCGTCCACCCGAGGCTGGAGGCGCTGCCCGGCTACACCCTGGACCGGGTGGCGGCTGCGGTCCCGGCCGGTCTCCTGGTCCCGCTGACGCACGCGGAGGACCTGGTCTACCTCGTGGAGCAGGAGTCCCTGCACCACTACGAGCAGCTGACCGGCAGGCCCGCGGGTTACCTCCCCCGCATCCCCGAGCAGCGTCGGGGAACGGCGGGGAGCGCCCCGCTCGCGCGGGGAGGGGCCGACGTGCCGCAGTGGTGCCGCCGGTGCGACAACCGGTTGCTGTACCTGCGTCCTGGGCGGGAGTTGTGCGAGCGCTGCAAGTCCGGGACGCGCGACTCGGTGGTCAGACCCGGCTGAGCGGGCGCAACCGCGTGACGCGCGGCCTGGAATCGCGCTCTGGCAGGGGAAAAGCGTTTCCGGGCTCGGCCGGGGACGTGCGGTGCGGGGCGCGGTGGCCGCGGCGAGGCGGTTGCCGCACCCCGGATGGCGCGGTGGGCCTCCGCTACGCGGCGACCGGTCGGGAGCCCCGGCAGACGGCGCGGAGATCGCTCGCCCTGACGGGGGTTCTGGCCGCGCGGGGCTGCGGGCGGCTGTGCTTGGGGGAACGGGGACCTGCGGGGCGGCCGGGGCTCTTCGTCGGGGGCCGGGAGTTGGGCATGATCTTCAGGACCTTCGCGTGAGGAGGGGGGAGGTGAACCTCGGTTCGGCACTGCTGTGGGTGTCCGCTGCGGACGGTGCTGCGTGGTGGAGCGCTTGTGCGGCAAGGGTTGTCGGGGTCAGGCCGCGATCGCGCGGCGGACCGGCGTCGTCTGGGTGAGCCGGTGCAGGAACTCCGCGTTCGTGGAGGTCTTGCGCAAGCCGTCCAGCAGCACGTCGATCCCGCGATCGCCCTCGCGCATCTGCAGGACCCTGCGCAGCACCCGCGTCGCCGACTGCTCGGCCGGTGACATCAGGAGCTCGTCGCGCCGGGTGCTGCTCTGCCGGATGTCCACCGCCGGGTGCACCCTGCGGTCGGCCAGCGAGCGGTCCAGCTTCAGCTCGGCGTTGCCGGTGCCCCGGTACTCCTCGTGGATCACCGTGTCGCCGGTGGAACCGGTCTCGACCAGCGCGGTCGCGAAGATGGTCAGCGAACCGCCGCCCTCCACGTTGCGCGCCGAGCCGAGGAACCGCTTCGGCGGGTGCAGCGCGCTCGCGCTCACGCCACCGCTGAGCACCCGGCCCGAGGTGGGCGCCGCCAGGTTGTAGGCGCGGCCCAGGCGGGTCAGCGAGTCCAGCAGGATCACCACGTCCCGGCCCAGCTCGACCAGGCGGCGGGCCCGCTCCAGCGCCAGCTCCGCGACCGCGATCTGCTCCTGCGGGGACTGGTCGAACGTCGCGGCGGCCACCTCGGCGTGCACGCTGCGCCGCAGGTCGGTGACCTCCTCGGGACGCTCGCCTACCAGCACCAGCATCACGTGGCACTCGGGGTGGTTGGCGCCGATGCCGCGCGCGATGGCCCGCAGCGCGGAGGTCTTGCCCGCCTTCGGTGGAGCCGAGATCAGCGCGCGCTGGCCCTTGCCGGTGGGCATCACCAGGTCGATGACGCGGCCGGTCAGGTCCTCGGCGTCCGAGGCCAGTCGCAGCCGCTCCCTCGGGTGCAGCGGCGGCAGGTCGGTGAACTCCGGCCTGCCCGAGAGCCGCTCCGGCGGCAGGTCGTTCACGCTGTGGACGTGGTCCAGCCTGGCGTGCTTGCGCTCTTCCGCCGGGGGCTTCGCGCAACCGGTGATCTCGTCGCCCTTGCGCAGGCCCCAGCGGCGGACCAGGGACTGGGGGACGCGGACGTCGCCCTCGCCCGAGGTGTAGCCGTTGGTGCGCAGGAAGGTGGAATCGCCCGCGGTGTCGAGGAGTCCGGTCACCAGGAAGTGGTCGTCACCGTGCTCGTGGTGCTGCGTGTGGACGGCGCGCTGGGTCGGGATGGCGCTTGTCGTTGTGTCGTTTGTGTTGGTGTTCAAGGGTTTTCTCCAATTCTGAACAGGGCGTGCGAGGGCGTGGGAGGGTCGGCGCGGGACCGCGCCTGGATGTGGGACCACGACCGCACGCCGGATGACGTCGGTGATGGGTGTTTCGGAAGAGAAAGCCTCACGGGGGCGAACTGAGCGCCAGCATCCGGGAGGTTGACCTTGGTGGAGAAGTTACCCCGGGTGTGTGGAGCAGTGCAACAAGTTTGTGTCCAGTCACCCGATCGGTCCCCTGTGGACAACTGATTCGCCTGTGGATGGACGTTTGTGGAACTTGCCCGTCCTGTCGAACCTGGTACTGCGAGCGAAGGCGACCCGACGGGTGAGGAGAACGGCGATGATGTGGACGTCGATGGGGAAGGCGTTGCGGGGCAACGGTTCTGCGCGTGACGGTGCGCGCCGGTGTGGGGTTTCCCCGTTGGCCGGAGCGGGGTCCTCAGCGGACGGAAGCGTTCCCGTGGACGGCCGGTGGCGCGTTGCGGTGCGCGAAACCCTGCTGCGCCAGGGGAAGTGGGTCCAGGCTCGGGTGTCCGGGCGGGAGCCTGGGAAGGGGGAGGGGGCGCGTTCCCCCGTGGGAGTGGGGAACGCGCCCCCTCGGTGCGCCGGGTGCTCGG
Organism: Actinosynnema pretiosum; assembly: GCF_002354875.1. GTDB lineage: Bacteria > Actinomycetota > Actinomycetes > Mycobacteriales > Pseudonocardiaceae > Actinosynnema > Actinosynnema auranticum. The sequence goes on along the minus strand of NZ_CP023445.1, from coordinate 4,772,760 downwards.
AGTCCTCCGGCGACGATCGGGTCAGGAGATCAGCGGGCGACGGCCAGCAGCGCCGGGTCGTGCGCGTTGACCAGCAGCAGGTCCTGCTCACCCTGACGGTGCAGCTCGGCCAACCGCTCCTGGTTGGCGCGCAGCGCCCCGCGGTCGTGGGCGACGGCCCGCTCCTGCGCCCGCAGCGCCGGTGGCGGCTTCACCCCGCCGGTCAGCGCCCGGTGGTCGTAGAAGGCGTCGCCGGCGTGCAGCACCCAGCGGGACCCGGCGTCCACGGCCACCGCCGCGTGCCCCCTGGTGTGCCCCGGAAGCGGCACGAGCACCACGCCGGGCGCCACGTCGGTCAGCTCCCGAGCCGCCGCGAACCCGCACCAGGACTCGCCGCCAGGCCCGTGCGCCGCGACCTGAGGCCCGTGCTCCCACTGCGCCGACCGGTAGCGCGCCCGCTCCAGCGCGGTGCGCGGCCGGGAGGCGGCCTCCCACTCGGTCGCGGTCACGTGCACCCGCGCCCAGGGGAAGTCCGCGAGCCCGCCGACGTGGTCGGTGTCGAAGTGGGTGACCACGACGTCGCGCACGTCCTCGGGCGCGAACCCGAGCCCGCGCACCTGCTCGACGGCGGTCTCGGCCCGGTCCAGGACCGGGCGGACGACGTGCCGGTACGCGCCGAGCCGCCGGGCGGGCGCGGCGATGTCGGCGACGCCGTACCCGGTGTCCACCAGGGCCAGTCCGGTCGGCGTCTCCAGCAGCAGCACGTGCGTCACGATGCGCGCGCCGGGCAGGCGCATCGTGCCGCAGTTGAGGTGGTGGACCCGCACGGCTCAGTCGTCCGCGCCGAGCGTCGGCGGGGTGGTCCTGAGCAGGCGCTCGTCCGGCTCGCCGGACATGGCGAGCAGCCCGCGCACCGCCTTGACCACCAGCGGCCAGTTGCGCGGGTTCTTGAGGTTCACCCCGGCCAGCACCTGCTTGAGCATGGTGAGCGTGTCGAAGTAGACGCGCTCGCAGACGAGGGTCTCGTGCTCGTCGAAGATGAAGTAGGCCGTCACCCGGACCCGGAAGCGCTGCCCGGTGGGCGGGATCTTGCCGAGCGGGCCCTCGTGGGTGCCCATGAGCCAGAACTCCGCGATGACGGCGTCGGCGCTGTGCCGCAGCGCGATCAGCTCGTGGTCCTGGTCGGGGAAGGCGACCCTGGTGTCGTTGTAGTACCCCCGGACCTCCGCGTCCCCGTCGTGGACGGTCATGGTGGAGATCAGCTCGTAGTGCGGGTGGGGGAAGGTCGACAGCACGTCGTCCCACTGGTGCACGACCTCGTCGTGGAAGTGGTCGAGGACCAGCTTCTCGCGGGCCTTCAGCACGTCGGTCGAGGGGATGGCGAAGCGGCTCATCTGCGGTGCTCTCCGGTGTTCTCGCGCGGGTGGTGGGGGAGGACGCTGCGCCGGGCGTGGGTGTGGATGGCGCAGGGGTGGACGGCTCTGGGGTGGACGGCTCGGAGGTGGATGGCGCGGTGGTGGACGGCGCGGTGGTGGACGGCTCTGGAGCGGACGGCGTGGTGGTGGACGGCTCGGGGGTGGAGCAGGGGGCCGCCCGGTCGTGCCCGGCCCGCGTGGCCGGTCCGCCGCTCCGGGCGCGGTCACCCGGCTGCGTCGCGCCGTGCGGCGCGTGCGGTCGGGAGGGATCGCGTGCCGGTGCGGGCGGATCGGTGGCGCGTGGGCGCGTTGTTGTCGAGGACGAGTGGTGGAAGGAGGTGGGAAGGGACCGATCGGCGGGCACGCTAAACCCCCGATGTGGGTTTTATCAAGGTGGGGCATCATGGGGGCGTGAGCGCCCCAGTTGAGGAGACCCCGCCCGCCACACCCGAGGGCGTCCGCCGAGGACGCCCGCCGAAGGGAGCGGCGCAGCTGTCCAGGGCGGTGATCCTGGACGCCGCGGTGGCGGTGGCCGACGCGGAGGGAGTCTCGGCGGTCTCGATGCGCAGCGTCGCCCGCAGGCTCGGCGTGGACGCCAAGAGCCTCTACAACCACGTCGAGGGCAAGGACGGGCTGCTCGACGCGCTCGCCGAGCACGTCCTGCTGGGCATCCGGCTGCCTGAGCCGACGGGTGTGCCCGAGGACGACCTGCGGGCCATCGCGGTGGAGTTCCGCAGGGGCGCGCTCGCCCATCCGGGCGTGGCCGCGCTCGTGCTGACCCGCCAGCTGTCCTCGATGGCCGGGCTCGCGCCGATCGAGGCGGCGCTGTCGGTGCTGCTGCGGGCGGGGATCGAACCGGAGGAGGCGGTCCACCTGCTGCGGGCGCTGCTGGCGGCCGTGGTGGGCACGCTGCTGCGCGAGGTGTCCGCGGGGCCCGAGCTGGGCACGGCGGATCCGGTGGGCATCGCCCGCAGGCGTGCCGTGCTGGCCTCGTCGGGACTGCCGGGGCTGGTCGCCGCCGCGCCGCACCTGGCCCGGTGCGATCACGACCGGGAGTTCGACTACACCGTCGAGCTGCTGGTGCGGGCGGTCAGCGCGCGGCTGTCGGGGCGGTCGAGCACGTGTGGCCGTTGAGCACGACCGTCTCGTCCGAACCGATCTTGTACCAGCCTGGGCCGAAGCTGCTGACCCAGCCCGAGGTCGTGGCGCGGCACCCGGCGTCGATCAGGAAGTAGTCGACGTCGATCCGGTCGTGCCACCAGCCGCCCATCCGGCCCCACGGTGGCACGGCGCCGTAGGACCAGCCGTTGCCGTAGTCGGCCCAGCGCACGGTGATCCGCGCGGGCGTGCGGTTCTCCAGGGCGCCGCACGGCGGTAGCAGGCAGCCGAGCCGCGCGGTGGGGGCCGCAGCGCTCGTGGGAACCGTCGCGCTCGTGGGGGCCGCAGGGCCTGCGGGGCCAGTGGGGGCGGCGGGTGTGGTGGGCGTGGTGAGCGCTGCGGACAGCAGCAGCGCCGTGCCGAGCGCTCGCATCCGGACCCCCTGGGGTGTGGGTGGACGACCCATCATCCAAGGCGCGGTGGGCTGGTGCAGTGCGAGGCGGGGTGTTCCCTGGCGTGCAACGGGATCATGAGGCGGGAGGTGGTGGGTCGGTTCGGTACAGCTCGGTGACGGCCGCTGCTCGGGCGGCGAGCTCGGTGCGCAGTTCCGGTGGGTCGAGTACCTCCACGTCGGCGCCGAACGACAGCAGGGTCGTGGCCGCGGGCACCGCGCGGAAGCGCAGGCGCACCAGTGCGCGGTCCTCGTCCAGGTCCTCGGGGTCGCCCTCCAGGTCCTGGGCGTGGAACACCAGGAAGCGGGGCAGGAGCGGGCGGCGCACGGCCACGGTCGCCACGAGCTGGGCCGAGGCCTCGTCGACGCGCTTGCGCAGCTGGTCCCACAGGTCGGCCAGCTCGTGGGGCGAGTGCTGGGCCTGCTGGTCCAGGACCGTCGCGGACAGGACGCGGTCCAGGCGGAACAGGCGGTGCGCGCCTCGGTGGCTCGCCACCAGGTACCAGGTGCCCGCCTTGTTGACTAGGCCGTGCGGGTCGGTGGTGCGAGTGGTCAGCGCGCCCTTGCCATCGCGGTAGCGCAGGTGCAGGCGGCGGCCGGTGAAGACCGCTTCCTGGACCGGGGCCAGCGCGTCCGGGGCCGGCGCCCGTGTGCCGCGCCAGCGCGCGGGGTCCACCAGCACCAGTCTGCTGGTGGCCTCGGCCTGCCCGCGGTGGTTCTCGGGCAGGGCGGCCATCACCTTGCGCAGCGCCGAGCGCAGCGCGGGGGCCAGGCCCAGGTCGGCGTGCGCGCGATCGGTGAGCAGCACGAACAGGGCCTTGGACTCCTCGGCGGTCAGGCCGGTGACGTCGGTGCGGAAGTCCGGCAGCAGCGCGATGCCGCCGTTCGGTCCGCGCTCGGTGTAGACCGGGACGCCGGTCGCGGACAGGGCCGCGACGTCCCGCATGACCGTGCGGGTGGACACCTCCAGGCGCTTGGAGAGGGTGCGCGCCGACAGCTTGCCGTGCGACTGGAGCAGCAGCATCATCGACAGCAGCCGGTCGGCTCGCACCCGTCCTCCTCGTGCCCGGTGGTCCCTGTGGTCAGCTCTTGGCGGCGGCCTGCGCCTCGGCCGCGCGCGCCGCGATGAAGGCGCGCGGGTCGAAGACGTACGTGGCCGCGGTGATCTCGCCGTCGGTCACGGTCAGGTGCTCGGCGAAGGTCATGACGACGTCAGGGGTGGTCGTCGCCTCCTGGAGCAGCAGCGCGCCCTCGTCGTCGCCGTACGCAGCCAGCAGCCGCAGTTCGCTGGTGTGCACCAGGAACCGGGACCAGAAGCCCTGCAGACCGGCCTTGCCGGTGGACTCGCCGGTGGGTGCCTTGAGGACGACCTCCTCGGAGGTCAGCGCCGCCGCCGCGTCCATGTCGCGCTCCCGCACGGCCTGGAAGTGCGCCAGCGCCGTCTGGAGTGCCGCGCCGTTCTTCTCGCTCATGTCGTCCTGCTCCTCGCTCGACGTTCCGGTGATGTGAGGAGTCTGCGCGGGAGAGTGTGACACGTTGTGTCATATACGGCGTGGCGGGAGATCGGGATCACGTTCTGGGTGTGCGTGAGTGGCGGGAAAGGCGGGGTGGTAATTGCGTGCGCGGTTCCTGTCGGTCATTAGCGGGAAAGGGGAAGAGTGAATCGGGTGGAGGGGGTGGTGCGTACGATGCGGCGCATGGCGACCTCTCCGCGTTGGCGCACCGCTTACGACGTGGCCATCGTTCTCGTGGTCCTCTGCTTGGCGTTTCCGGGCGGCACCGGTTTCGACTGGGTCCTCGGTTCCGCCATGGCCGTCGCGCTCTACCACCGCAGGCGTGCGCCCGTGGTGGTGATGGCGGTGGTGTCCGCGCTGGCGCTGGCGCAGTACCTGCTGTCGCTCCTCGGGGGGCACGCGGCGTCCGACGTGGCCGGGTACGACATCGCGGTGCTGGTCGCCATGGTGACGGTCGTCGCGCACGTCGAGCGGGTGTGCCAGGCCGTCCTCTCCGGGGTCGTGGTGGTCGTGGGGGCGCTGCTCGTCTTCGCTGAGGGCGAGGAGGCGTTCGGGGTCGCGGGGGCGGTGGTGGCGCTGTGGATGACCGCGTACGTGCTGCGCAACCGCCAGGCGCACGTCGTGGTGCTCCAGGAGCGGGCCGCTGCGGCTGAGCGGGAGCGGGACCACCTGACGCAGCTGGCGAACGCCCGTGAGCGCGGGGAGATCGCCCGTGAGCTGCACGACGTGGTCGCGCACAGCCTCGCGGTGATGGTCATGCAGGCGGACGGGGCGCGGTACGCCCTCGACGGTGATCGGGAGAAGGCGCGGGAGGCGTTGCGGGTCATCGGGGACACCGGGCGGGACGCGTTGCAGGACATGCACCGGATCGTGGACGTGCTGCGCGGGGTCGCCGGGAGCGGGGAGTCCGGTGGGGGCGGGTTGCGCAAGGTCGGCGTGGCGGACCTGGAGCAGATGGTCGACCGCGCTCGTTCGGCCGGGATCGAGGTCGGGCTGCGGGTGGAGGGGGATGTCGGGGAGCTCGCTCCCGCTGACGAGTTGACGCTGGTCCGCGTCGCGCAGGAGGGGATCACCAACGTGCTGCGGCACGCCGGGGCCGGTGCGCGGGCCGAGGTGGTGCTGAAGGTGGAGGGCGGGGTGGCGCTGCTGGAGGTCGTCGACGACGGCGCGGGCAGGGTGAGCCCCGGCGCGTCCGGCAGTGGCGGCAACGGGCTGGTCGGCGTGCGGGAGCGGGTCTCGGTGCACCGGGGGCGGTTCAGCGCCGGGCCGGGGGTGGGGAGCGGGTGGCGGGTCCGGGTCGAGATCCCGCTGCGGCACGGGGTGCCTGGCTGAGCGCGCTCGGGCGCGGGGTGGGCGGTGGTGGTGAGGACGGGACCGAGGGGCCGCGTGCGTGATGGGTGCGCGTGGGACAGTGCTGGTGGGACGTGGGGAGGCACGGGGGATGTCGGTTGTCGGGCGGCCGGTCCGGGTGGTCGTCGTGGACGACCAGCCCTTGATCCGGGCCGGTCTGGGCATGGTGCTCGGTGCGCAGGAGGACATCGAGGTCGTCGGTGAGGCCGAGAACGGCGCGCGGGCGCTGGAGGTGCTGAGCGCGGTCCGGGCCGACGTGGTGATCATGGACATCCGGATGCCGGTGCTGGACGGGGTGGAGGCGACCCGCAGGCTGTGCGCCCTGCCCGATTCGCCGAAGGTGCTGGTGCTGACCACGTTCGACACCGATGAGGACGCGTTCGCGGCGCTGCGGGCCGGGGCCAGCGGGTTCCTGCTGAAGAACTCGCCGCCGGAGGACACGCTGAACGCGATCCGGGTCATCGCGGCCGGTGACGCGGTGGTCGCGCCTCGGGTGACGCGGCGGCTGCTCGACCGGTTCGCCGGGCGGCTCGACACCGCCCCGGCGCCCTCGGACGACCGGCTCGACCTGTTGACCGAGCGCGAGCGGGAGGTGCTGGTGCTGGTGGCGCGCGGGCTGTCCAACGTGGAGCTGGCGGAGCGGATGCACGTGGCCGAGGCGACCGTGAAGACGCACCTGGGGCGGGTGCTGTCCAAGCTCGGGCTGCGCGACCGGGTCCAGGCCGTGGTGCTGGCCTACGAGCTGGGGCTGGTGCGGCCGGGGGAGTGAGCGGCCCTCGGGGCGCGTGGCTCCTGGGGCGCGGCACTGGGGGCGTGGCCCCTGGGGGGCGCGGCGCGGGTCTGCCACCCCGGTCGTACAACCCCGGTCGCAGGCGCTCCGGTGAAGATCAAGCCCAGATGCGATGTCGCCGGTCCCAGACTGCCGAAGAATTCTTCCCGTTCGCAGGGAGTTCTTTCGGGGAAATCGGGAGGGAATTGCTGTGCCCGCCATCGGATCGCGTCGGGTCGACGCCAAGGTGTTGATCGTGCTCGGTGTTGTCGTCGTGCTCGTCGCCGCAGGGGCCTTTTTCGGAATTCGCTGGTGGAACGACTACAAGCGGGTGAGCCAGGCTTCCGCGGAGGACTGCCGGACCGCCGCGCGGATCGTCGAGGAGGGCAAGGCGCTGGGAGCCGACCCCGTTGAGGCCGAGCGGTGGCAGGAGCGGAGCAGGGAGCTGCGCGCGGGGATGCGGGACGGCTACCTCGGGTTCCGGATCGCGGTGTACGAGGGCTGGGCCGCCGCGGTGGCCACCGGGAGCACCGACCGGCCGGACCGGGCGGCCATCGCCGACTCCATGGCCGCCGCCCGCGAGCACTGCGAGGACGCTCGGGTCGACCTGCCCTTCCCGGACCCGAGGTGAGGGGCTGGGTGACGCGCGGGAACGTCGCCGCGCGGGAGGAGCGGGGCACGTGGCTGTCGGCGGCCGTCGACCTGGTCAAGGTGCACCGGCAGGGCGGGAGCGAGATCCGGGCCCTGGACGGGGTCACGGTCTCCTTCGAGGCCGGGCGGTTCACGGCCGTCACAGGCGCGTCCGGGTCGGGTTCGTGTTCCAGGCGTTCAGCCTGCTGCCGCAGCTGAGCGCGGAGCGCAACATCACGCTACCGCTCGACCTGGTCGGGCGGTCCGTTGACCGGGAGCTGTTCGAGCACCTGGTCGAAGTGCTCGGCCTCGGTGACCGGGTGGGGCACCGGCCGGGGGAGCTGTCCGGCGGGCACCAGCAGCGGGTGGCGCTGGCGCGGGCGCTGATCGGGCGGTCCGACGTGGTGTTCGCGGACGAGCCGACCGGCAACCTGGACTCGCGCTCCGGCGGTGAGGTGCTGGCGTTCCTGCGCGAGTCGGTGCGGGAGTTGGGGCAGACCGTGGTGATGGTGACGCACGACCCCGTGGCGGCCTCGTACGCGGACCGGGTCGTCTCGCTCGCGGACGGGAGAGTGGTGCGGGACCGGAACAACGCCCCGTCGCGGCGTTCTTCGCCTGCGGCGCGGCGCGGCGCGGTGCTGGGCCAGGCTGTCGCCGAGCGGGCGGTGCTGGACGGGCTCGGCGGCACGCCCGCCGCCGTCGACCTGGCGGTCGACGGCGGGCTGCTCACCGAAGCCGGGGTCCAGCGGGTGCGCGCCACGCCCGGAGTCGCCGAGGTCCAGCCGAGGGTGAGCGCGGGGGCGGTGCTCGCCAGCGCGGCCGACCGGTACCTCGGGCTCGAGGCCGATCCGGGGGACGGCCCGCTGTCGCTGGCGCGGGTGGTGGAGGGGCGCTACCCCGGTGCGGCCGACGAGATCGCGGTCAACGAGGTCGCCGCGGCGGGCTACGGCCTCAAGCCGGGGGACCGGACGACCCTCGTGCTCCCGGTCGGCGACGGCGGGCAGCGCGCCGCCGAGGTGCTGGTCACCGGAGTGGTCCGGGTGGTGGGGGACAAGCTGGAGACCGCGTACGCGCCCACCGACGTCATCACCTCGCTGGTGGACCTGCCCGCCGGGGACGGGTGGTGCTCGCGGCTCGACGTGCGCCTCGCGGACGGGGCCGATCCCGGTGCGCTCACGGCGGAACTCGCCGCCGTGACGGGGGTCGACGGCGAACCGGTGCGCGCCCAGACCGGGGACGCGGCGCGGCTGGCGGAGGCCCGCACCGCGACCGGTGACGTGGACGACCTGTTCGCGGGCGTCGCCCTGTTCGTCGGCATCTCGATGGTCGCCGCCGCGCTGGTGGCCGCCTCCGGGTTCCGCGTGGTGTTCTCCCAGCGGCTCAAGCAGTTGGCGCTGCTGCGGGTCGTCGGCGCGCACCGGGAGCTGGTGCGGGCGCTGGTCGTCGAAGGCGTGGTCGTCGGCGTGGCGGCCGGGGGAGTGGGCGCCGTGACGGCTGTGGGGCTGGTGCTGTTGCTGCCGGTGGTGAGCGACCTGCCAGCACCGCAGACGCCGGTGGCCGGGGTGCTCGGCGTGGTTGTGGGCGCGGTGGCGGTGACCGTGCTCTCGGTGCTGGGCCCTGCGGTCTCGGCCTCCGGGGTGTCGCCGCTGCAAGCGCTGCGCGGGATCGACGTCGCACCCGCCGAGCGCGGTCTCGGGCCACTGCGACTGGCCGCCGGGGTGCTCGTCGCCGCGCTCGCGGCCGTGGCGGTCGTGCTGCTGGCGCGCGAGCTGCCCGGACCGGGGAGCACCGGGTACGACCGGGACGCCGGGCTGGTCGCGGTCGCGGCGGTGGCGGTGCTGGTGTTCCTGGCCCTGCTGCTCCTGGGACCGTTGGTGGTGCGCCCGGTCCTGGCCGCCGTGGGCCCGGTGGCGCGGCGGCTGGGGCCGGTGGGGTGGCTGGCCGTGGGCGGGGTCGGCGGCGCGCCACGAGGGGCCGCCGCCGTGTGGCTGGTGGTGGCGCTGGTCAGCGGCGCGCTGGTCGGCCGGGCCGGGCTCGCCGGGTACGCGGAGCGCGAGCTGGGGTTGAGCGCGCCCGCCGACCTTCGGGTGACCGGGGTGTCCGAGGAGACCGCGCGCCGGGTGGCCGGGCTGCCCGAGGTCGCCGAGTCGACCGACTACCGCACCGGCGAGCTGACCGCGGGCAACCGCCACCACCGGTTTGCCGACCTCGACCTCGGGGCGCTGGAGGCGTTGCGGGACAACGCCGTCGCCGACAGCGGGAGCCTCGCCGACCTCGGCGCCGGGCGGATCGTCGTGGGCGGGCGGACCGCCGGGGCGCTCGGCGTCACGGCCGGGGACACCGTGCGCGGCGCCGTCGACGGGCGCGAGGTGAGCTGGGTGGTGGCGGCGACGCTGACCGGGACCGACCCGGCGGGGATCGGGATCGTCGTGCCGCGCGGACAGGCGCCAGGAGGTGAGATCACCGTGCTGGTCTCGGGTGACCCCGTCGCGGCGGAGCGGGCCGTGCGGGCGGTGGTCGGCGACGGGAGCGAGGTCACCGCGACGCGGCGCGACCAGGAGGACCTGCGGGAGGTGGTCGACCTGCTGGCGCTCGTCGGGCTGGGGCTGATCGGGGTGACCGTGCTGGTCGCCGTGGTCGGGGTCGGCGCCACCACGGGGCTGAGCGTGGTCGAGCGCATCCGCGAGATCGGGATGCTGCGGGTGCTGGGCATGGGGCCGGGCGGGGTGCGGTCGGTGGTCGTCCTGGAGGCCGGGCTCCACGGGGTGCTCGGCGTGGTGCTCGGGCTCCTGGCGCTGGACCTGGGCGTGCCGCTGGTCGTCCCGGTGCCGCCGCTGGCGGGCGTGGCGGTCGGGGTGGTCGCGCTGACCGCGCTCGCCGGGTGGGTCGGGGCGCGGCGCGCGGTCCGGGTCAGTCCGGTCGTGGCGCTGCGAGCGGACTCCTGACGCCGTGGTGGGCCTTGGCGTGTCCGCGCCCCGCTCCCGCGCCGCTTCCGGCCTGTCGCCCGTCACGGCGTCCGCCGTCGTGGACGCCGCGACGCGGTTGACCGTGCGGTCCAGTGTGGACGGCTGGATGGTGCGGCAGCTCGCGGCCGTCGTCGGGCGGGTGTTCGCCTCGGTCCCGCTGCCCGACCGGGGGTTGCCGCGGCGGGAGTGGTTCACCGCCCTGCTGACCGACCTGCGGAGGGTCGCCCTGCACCACCCCGGCGTGGCGCGCCGGGCCCTCGCGGCCTGGCCGGTGACCCTCAAGTCCGCCTCGGCGGTGAGGGCCGGGATCGAGGTGCTCGTCGCGGCCGGGTTCGGGGACGAGGCGGTCGGGATCTGCCGGTACCTGGTCGGCTCGGCGCTCGCGCTCGTCTCCTGCTCTGGCTGGACTGGCGGCTCGCGCGGTTCGTGCTGGGCACCCTGCCGCTGTCCGCGCTGGCCTACGCCTGGATGATGCGCGACCACCGGGAGAAGGCCGCCCGGCTCGACGTCGCCACCGCGCGCATCAGCTCCGCCGTGGTCGAGCTCATCACTGGCATCGGCGTCGCCGAGCGCGGCACGCACGCGGAGCTGCTGGCCGCGAACGGCCGGTACGCGGCGTTCTGGCGTGAACCGCGCCAGGGGCCGGCGGTTGGCCTCGGCGAGCTAGCGCGCCGCGCGAGACCCCGGCCGCGCCGCGAGGTGCGGCGCGGCCGGGAGTCATCCCGCTAGCCCTGGCAGGGGTTGCCGCCGGGGTGCGCGTCGGTGCCCCGGTAGCCCACCCTCGCCTCGCCCACCACGACCTTCACCAGCAGCGCGTCCAGCACCACCGCCCGCTGCACCAGCCCGTCCGCCGTGCGCTCGGTGCTGTTGAGCCGCAGCGAGCCGACCACCAGCGGGATCGTCACCGGCTGCGAGCCCACCACGGTCACCGGGACCCCGTTGACCTTCAGCGAGTCGATCGTCGACCCGCCGGAGAACCTCGGCTCCAGCCCGTGCTCGCCCGCCACGCAGGTCACCGACGCCTCCGACCGGATCACGCCCAGCTCCACGCTCACCCCGAGCGTGCTCAGCGTCGTCGTCTCCACCAGCGCCCGCGACACCACCGAGTCGCCCTCGGCCGCCCGGCTCGCCGACGGGTCGTCCGGCGTCTGGTCCGTGCGCGCCGACAGGGCCTTGAGGCGCGCGTTCAGCAGCCCCGAGCCCAGGTTCGCCTGCAGCGTGGTCTGGTCCGCCTCGGCGCACGGCGCGTTCGGCGGGTTCGCCACCACCGGCTCGATGCCCGCCACGTTCACCACGCTCGCCCGGCAGGTGAACACGCCGTCGCGGTCGTCGTCCAGGATCGTGCCGACGCCCTCGCCGTCGGACACCGCCGCGCCCACGACCTCGCCCAGCCGCAGCGCGAACGCCTCGTCCAGCTCGTCCACCGCGTCGGACACCAGCGGCACCGCGACCGCCTTCGCCGTCTCGCCCGGCGCGAACGTCACCACCTGCGAGGTCGCCGCGTAGTCACCGGGCGCGACCGCCGAGCCGTCCGAGGTGGACGCCCGCAGCGTCACCGGCTTCGGGCTCGGCCGGTCCAGCGACACGGTGAACACCGCCTGCCCGTCGCCCTCGGACGCGGTCGCGTCGCCCACCCGCACGCCCGGCACGTGCACCTCGGTGCGCTCCACGAACCCGAGCGAGCGCCCGTCCACCTGGTAGTCCACCTCGCAGTGGTAGGTGCCCGCGGGGGTGCCCGGCTTCACCTCGATCGTCTCGGCGAACCCGGCCTCGGCCCCGCTGGTCACCGTCCGCGACGACGGCTCGTTGCGCACCGACAGCCGCGCGTCGCACGAGGTCGTCCTCGGCGTCACGGTCACCGGCACCTCGCGCACGCCGTCCAGGATCGCCCTCGCCACCTGGTCCGGCGGCACCTGGTTGAGCAGCACGCCGCCGGTCTCCCGCGTGATCCGGCTCGCCTGCCCGCCCGCGTCCAGCCCGCTGCCCGCGCCCGCCACGTTGACCGCGACCACCCGCACGCCCGCCGAGCGCAGCGCGCCGATCGCGTCCGCCAGGGACCGGCCGAGCACCGGGTCGTGCGAGGGCGCGTCGCCGAACCACGCGACGATGCGCGTGCTGTCCGGCCGGAAGCCCGTCGCGCCCTGCCCGATCTGGTGGAGCGCGTTGATCGCGGACTCGGGGGTGTCCCCGCCGCCGGACGCGCTCCACCGGCCGATGCCCGCGCGCACCGCGTCCCGGTCGGCGGTCAGCGCCTGGTCGACGCGGAACGCGAACGCGTCCCCGGTGTCCCGGTACTCGGCCACCGCGAACTGCGCGGCGGGCTGCGCGGCCAGCACCTGCCCGGTGACCGCGTCGGCGTTGGAGCGCACGCTCGCGATCGCCGCGCCCATGCTGCCTGTGGTGTCGGCGAGCAGCACCAGGTCCGGCTTCGGCGGCACGGCCGGGGTGGTGACCTTCTTCGCGACCTGGGCGCTCTGGCCGGGGCCGAGCACCACCTCGACCTCGGCGGGGACGACCTGCGCGGAGGCCGGGGCCGCGACGCCGAGGACGGTCGTCGTCGAGGCCAGCACGGCTAACGCGAGAACCGCCGCCCTGCGGACGGGACCGCGCTTCGGAAAACCGAAGGAAAAGCGCGGCGGAGATCCGGAGGAGGATCTGGCGATCGGCATGGGAGAAGCCTTCCGGGAGCACTGCTCGACAAAGTGCGGGAACCAGCGGAGGAATCATCGGGGCGGTGCGGAAAACGGTCAATTACCTGGTGGTATGACCCTTTTTCGGGGAGGATCACCTGGGGTTGGGCGTGCCGCTCCGCGGAGTGGCCAGCACCTGTTAATGCGGTCACGTTCGGCCTACGCCAGGCGGGGTTTCGCACCGCCTGGCAATTTTCCGGGCTACCCCGCTGGGGTGACGCCGTTCAGTGGGAAAGCGGGGGAGAAGTGATTGCTCCGAATGCACCGGAGTGGAGTGCCGGACCCGATCCGGCGCACGAGCGCACGCCGGGGCGCCCGTGGTGGCGCTCGCCGCTGGTCGTGGTTCCGGGGCTGCTCGTGCTGCTCGGCTCGGTCGTGGCCGTCTGGCCCGAGCTGACCGAGGACGACCGCTACGCCTCCTGGCAGGCGTCCGGCCGGGACACCACGCCGTACGTCAGGAGCATCGGCGCGTGGACCGCCGGGGTGGACGTGGTCGCGGTCCGCGACACCCACGCCGTGGCGCGCGCCCGCCAGGGCGGCGGGAAGCACTGGGAGGTCGCCCCGCCCGCAGGCCGGTTCTGCGCCGGTCCGGCGCAGTTCACCGAGGGCTGGCTGGCCCTGGCCTACGGCGTCTCGGGCGCGTGCGACCACATGATGCTCGTTTACCTGCCCACCGGGCAGGTCCGCTGGCAGCGCCCGCTGGACGTCCCCGGAGCCGCCGGATCAGGGGCGGGCGGGGTGGTTCAGGTCGTCGGCGACCTCGTGCTCGCCGCCAGGGGCGGCGGCGTCGCGGCCTTCGCGGTCGACACCGGTGAGCGGAAGTGGGGCCGGACCCTGGTCCGCGCCTCGGACGGCGCCGACCGCTGCGCCGCCGACGACCTCGCCCCCGACCAGGGCGAGTCGCTGCTCCTCCTGCGCTGCCCCGGCGTGGACCACGCGGTCACCGCGCAGCGGTTCCGCCCGAGCACCGGCGAGGTGCTGGCCGAGCACGACCTGCCGGGGCCGGACCTGCCCGACGTCGAGGCGGACATCGTGTCCTCGGGGGCCGCCCCGACCGTCGTCCACGTCGGGAACCGGGACAGCGGGAGCTACCGGTTCCTGAACGAGTCGCTCGTCCAGACGCAGGAGGTCCCCAGCGGCCACGGCGGCCTGTCCGCCCCGGACGGGCCCGGCCGGGTCGCCATCGGGCACGGCTGCCTGCTCGCCGTCACCACCCCGGAAGCCGGTCAGGTCAACGAGGTCGTCGCCGTCTACCTGGCCACCGGAGAGGAGCGCTGGCGGGTCCCGGTGCCGGGGGCCACCGCCGAGGGCGTGGTCGCGAGCGACGACCGGGGCGTCCACGTCATCGCCTCGTCGACGCGGGAGGAGGACGTCGACCGGATGCTCGACGAGCGGCTCGTCAGGCTCGACGCCGACAGCGGCGCGGTCCTCGCCCAGACCTCGACGAGCGTGGACAACCGGCCCCGGACACGAGGCGGCCCGAGCATGGCCGACTACACCTACGGGTGGTCCAACGGCCGCGCCTACGCGGTGTCGTCCGTCTACGACGGCGACTCGGTGGACATGTTCACCATCGGCTAGGCCGGTTCAGCGGATCGGGGCCCCGGTCAGCGCGGCGAGCTGGTCGGCGTACTCGATCCGCCCCACCCAGTCCTGCGGCCACCCGGCCATGCCGTGCGCGGCGCCCGCGAACGCGCCCGCCAGCGCGGCGATCGAGTCCGAGTCACCGCCGGTGCGCGCGGCCCGCACGAGCGCGGCCACCGGGTCGTCCGCGTGCCGGACCGCGCACTGCAACGCGGTCGCCAGCGCCTCCTCGGCGATCCAGCCCTCGCCGGTGCCCAGGCAGGGGTCCGCGCCGTCGTCTGGCCGGGACAGCACGTCCACCAGCACCTGGAGCGCGGCGGCGCACTCGTCCCAGCCCGCGCGGGCGAACGCCACCGGCGAGGCGGCCCCGGCCACCTCCCACAGCTCGCCCAGCCAGTCCGCGCGGTAGCGCTCGCGCTCGCTCGCGCACCGGTCGAGCAGGAGCGCGGGCAGGTCGACCAGGTCCGCGCCGTCCACCAGCAGCCGGGTCGCCAGCGCGGTCAGCTCCGAGGCGGCGGGCGCCGTGGGGTGGCCGTGCGTCATGGCCGCCTGGAGCTGGGAGATCCCGGCCAGCAGGTCCAGGTCAAGACCGGGGACCAGCCCGACCGGGGTGACCCGCATGTTCGCCCCGCACCCCTTGGACGCGGGCATCGTCGCGGCCGTCCACGGCAGGCCCTCGGCCAGCCCGCCCACCGCGCGCAGGCAGGTCATGCCGGGCGCCCGGTTGTTGTCGGGGCTGTGCGCCCACGCCACGAACCGCTCGCGCAGCCGGGGCTCCAGCGCCTCCGGGGTCAGCCCGGACGCGTCGCGCAGCGCCCACGCCACCGCAAGCGCCATCTGGGTGTCGTCGGTGACCAGCGCCGGATCGCCCTCCAGGCGGTCGGGGCCGTCGCCGTAGCGCTGCTCGATCTGCTCGACGGACAGGAACTCGGTCGGCTTGGCCAGCGAGTCGCCGAAGGCGAGCCCGTAGAACGATCCTGCGGCGCGGTCCACGCGGCCCACCCTAACCCGCGCCGAACCCGAAGCCCCGCCGCCCGCGCCCCGCCCGCGCGGGCACACTGGGGGAGCCGCCGCCGTCCGCGAGCACCGAGGAGCACCGATGCCTCACCCTCCCGGCGACGCCGTCACCTCCGTCGCCCTGTCGCTGGCGCACCTGCCGCTGCCCACCCCGGTCAGCGACGCGAAAGTGCTCACCGGCAGGCAGAAGCCGCTCACCTCGGTGGCGCTGCTGCTCGCCGAGATCACCGCCGAGTCCGGGCTGACCGGGCTGGGGCTGGCGTACTCCAAGCGCGCCGGTGGCCCCGCGCTCCACGCGCACGCCGCCGAGATCGCCCCCGAGCTGATCGGCGAGGACCCCAGCGACGTGGACCGGTTGTGGCGCAAGCTGTCCTGGGCTGGCGCGTCGGTCGGCCGGGGCGGGCTGGCCGGGCAGGCCATCGCCGCGTTCGACATCGCCCTGTGGGACCTCAAGGCCAAGCGCGCGACCCTGCCGCTGGCCAAGCTCATCGGCGCCCACCGCGACGCGGTGCCCTGCTACAACACCTCCGGCGGGTTCCTGTCCGCGCCGCTGGAGCAGGTGCTCGACAACGCCGACCACGCGCGCTCGCGCGGCATCGGCGGCATCAAGGTCAAGGTCGGCCACCCCGACCCCGCGCAGGACCTCACGCGGGTCGCGGCCGTGCGCGAGCACCTCGGCGACGGCGTCCCGCTCATGGTCGACGCCAACCAGCAGTGGGACCGCGCCCGCGCCGCGCGGGTCTGCCGCGAGCTGGAGCGGTTCGACCTGACCTGGATCGAGGAGCCGCTGGACGCGCACGACACCGCGGGGCACGCCGCCCTCGCCGCCGCGCTGGACACCCCGGTCGCCACCGGCGAGATGCTCACCTCCGTCGCCGAGCACTGGGCGCTGATCACCGGCGGCGCCACCGACTTCCTCCAGCCCGACGCGCCCAGGATCGGTGGCATCACCCCGTTCCTGCGCGTCGCCGCCCTCGCCGACCAGCACCACCTCGCGCTGGCCCCGCACTTCGTGATGGAGGTCCACCTGCACTTGGCCGCCGCCTACCCCGGCACCGCCTGGGTGGAGCACTTCGAGTGGCTGGAGCCGCTGTTCCACGAGCGCGCCGAGGTCGTCGACGGCCGGATGGTGGTCCCGGACCGGCCGGGCCTGGGGCTCACGCTCACCGAGCAGGCTCGCGCGTGGACGGTCGAGCGCACCACCGTCACCGGTCCACAGTGACCTGACCGGGTGAACTGCGACGGGGTGGCCTCGCCCACCCCGTCGCGGAGCACCGGTTTTTGTCGGACCCCCTCGCTACCTTGGCGCCAACCCCAGGGGAACGAGGAGGACAGGGTGGACGAGGCACATCCCGACGCCGGGCTCATCGCCGCGGGCGCGGTGCTCCCCGGTCGGCGCCCCGCCGCGCCGGGGCAGGACGCGATCACGGCCAGGCGCTACGCCCACCCGGCCGCCCCCGGTCGCGCCGTGGTCCGGCTCGTCCCCGCCCTCCTCGCCCGAGCCGAGGACCTGACCTGCGACTACCTCGGGTTCGACGCCCCCGACCGGGTCCGCGAGGTCGGCACCGGCAAGCGCGTCGCGCTCGGCTTCCCCGCCTGGGCGCTGGCCAACGACCCGGACAACGGGCACCACGCGCTCGACCTGGTCAAGGACGTCGAGCGGCTCGGCGCGCTGGCCCGCTCGCGCGCCGAGGCCGCCAAGACCGGGTTCCTCGCGCTCGGCGAGCGGCTCGCCCGGTCCGCGCCGCACTTCCTGCCCACCCTGTACGAGGAGGCCGGGCGCGCGTTCCTGGCGCACGGCAGCACCAGCTACGCGGGCGCCATGTTCGGCAGGGCCAGGCAGGCCGAGGAGGTGCACGACCTCCCGCTGGACGTCGAGCGGCTGCGCGAGGTGTTCCTGGAGTTCGCGTTCGCGGGCGCGCTGACCGTGAAGGCGCTGACCTCGTTCACCAAGTCCCTGCAGGGCAGGCTCGACCCGGTCGAGGCCTACGAGCTGGTGCTGCACCTGTGCGTGCGGCGCTGCGCGGGCGGGCTGGCCCCGCACAACTCCATGCCGGACGACCTGCGCAGGCTCGCCACCGCCGCCGGGCTCGACCCGGACGCCGAGGACGAGCGGCTGCTCACCCGCCTGCTCGGCCTGCGCGGCGTCTCCCGCGCGGGCGGCAAGTTCTGGAAGCGCTACCGCCCGGCCCTGCTGCGGCTGTCCGCGAAGGACCCGGCGCTCGCGCCCCGGCTGCTGGAGCTCGTCCCGGACGACCGCGACGACCTGGACGACTGGCTCGACCTGCTGGAGGCGTGCGGGGCGACCGCGCACCTGGTCGACGGCACCGGGACGGTCGGCGCGGCGGCCTGGCTGACGTCGGTGGTCCAGCTGCGCGACCTCTCCTGGGGCGGCGACACCCCGCGCTCCGAGCGCCTGCTGGAGCTGGTCGCCCGCCTCGCGCCTCGGCTGACCGCCGACGCCGTCCCGGTCCGCTTCCCGCACACCTGGCGGCAGGGCGAGCTCGACCTGCTCGACCTGCTGCTCGTCCTGGACGTCCCGTTCGAGCTGACCGAGGAGACGGGGGAGCGGCGCAACTTCGCCGTCGACTCCTGGCTCGCCGACGAGCTGCCCGGCCGCCGCGACCTGGTCGCCCTCGCCACCTCCGACCGCACCAGGGCCCACCTGGGCTCCGGGCTGGTCCAGCACCTGGCCAACGCGGGCTCCTCGGGCCTGGCCAACCCGGCGGCGGTGCGCGCGGCGATGGCCGTGCCGGGGCTGCGCTCCGCGCTGTCGGCGTGGTTGGCCGTGCGCGTCACCGCGCTCGGCGCCACCGGTCTGCCCGACCTGGAGCGGCACCTGGCCGAGCTGGGGCCGCTGGGCGTGCCCGAGGCGTTCGCCGTACTGCCCGAGGCCGCCGAGACCATCGCGGACGCCGACGTCGCCACCCTGCTCGCCTCGGTGCTGCGCACCGGCCTGCTGGACGAGCTGGGCTGGCCCGCGCTGGACCGCGCGGCCGGGCTGCTCGGCGCGGAGGCCGAGATCGCGGGCGAGGGCTGGCCCGCGCTGGTGCTGCGCGCGGGCGAGGAGTTCGCCGTGGCCGGGCCGGACGGGCTGCTCGCGGAGCACCGCTCCCGCGTGCCGCTGGAGCGCAGGCACGACTGGGACTACGCGCCGACCGCCTGGTGGTTCGACGGCCGCCTGCTGGTGCGCTGGCACGCCGACCACGGCGAGGAGCTGGCGTACTGGAGCGACGCGCCGACGGTGCTGTTCGACCCGCTCAGCGGGATCGACCCGTACCGCGACCGCGAGGCCGTCCCGTCCCTCGCGCTGCCCGGCGGGGCCCGCTGCACCGGCGGTCGCGCGGTCAGCCCCGGCGACACCCACGCGCCCTTCCCGCGCCCGGTCCACGGCGACGGCGTCACCCTGTGGGTCGACACCGACGCTGGCTGGCGCGAGGTCGACCCGGCCACCGGCGACCTGGGGCGGTCGAGCCTGCCGACCTTCCTGGAGGAGTTCGGCGCGAAGCGCGAGCTGGACGACTGCCACCTGCGCCCGGTCGCCCCCGGCACGGAGGCGAGCCCGCTCGGCGCGTCCGGCGGGCTGCACGGCTGGCGGGTGCGCGCCGAACCGGACGGGTCCTGGTCGGGCGAGGGCGTTGACGGGCGCGCGGTGCGGCAGCCGCGCGAGGCGGGCGCGCCCTCGGGGCTGCTGGACCTGCCCGGTGGTGCGCGGCTGGTGGTGCGCGCCGAGTACGAGACGATCGAGCTGCGCGACACCTCGGGCGCGCTGCTGGCGAGCTTCGACGTGGGCGAGCGCCGCCCGGAGGGCGCCTCGGGCACCCCGCTGGTGCCGCCGGTCGCGTGGTGGCACGCGCTGCGGCCCCGCGACGAGGCCGGTTCCGCCGCGCTGCGGGCGGTCACCGAGGAGGACGCGCGCGAGCTGATCACCGCCGCGCTGGCGACGGCCGAGACCGCGCTGCCCGCCGTCATCGCGGCGGAGGTGGCGCTGCTGCGCGCGAGCGGGGGTGGCACGGGCGCTGGGGGATCAGGCGCAAGGGGATCAAGCGCAGGGGGGTTGAGCGCTGGTGGGTTGAGCGCCGAGGAGTCGGACGCCCTTCCGCCTTCGGCCGCTGGCGCCGGTGCGGGCGCGCAGTCGGGACAGCCGGGACAGCCGGGCGGAACGTCCTCTTCGGACCCTGCGACCGGTGGTCCGGCCGTTGCCGCCGGCGGTCAAGCCGCTGTGGCCACCGCTCCCGGCGGCCCGTCCGCCGGGCGGTTCACGGCGCTGGCCCACGTGGTCGCCGAGCGCCTGCCCGCGCTGACGCACCCCGAGCTGCTCATCGCCGTGGTCGCCGAGGTCCGCAGGGCGGCGCGCCTGCAGAAGGGCTTCCGGGCGTTCGCGCGGGTCGCCGAGGCGGCCAGGCTGATCGACGAGACCGCGCGCCCCACCACGCCCGAGTCCGCCGCGCTCACCGACGCCGGCATCAACCGGGCGGTCAACTGGTTCGCCTCCCACACCGACGACGACGTGTCCGGGCCGCCGTCCGCGCTGCCCGACCTGATCGCGGCGCTGGTCGAGGCCTCGGCCGACCCGGTGCCCGGACCGCTGCCCGAGGTGTCCTCACCGGACTGGGCCAGGGTGATCCCGCACCTGCGCTCTCTCATGCACCGGGCCGCCTCGCCGTTCACCCCGCCAGGGCAGCGCGCCGCGCTGGCCGAGCTGCTGCGGGTGCTGGCGTCCAGCCCGATCGCGGACGGCTCCGGCCGGTGGCGGTCGGTGGAGCTGGTGCTGCCCGAGCGCGGCCCCGACCCGGAGAACCGGGTGGCGCCGACCGACGACGGGTTCGTCGCCCTGTTCGAGGAGAGCTGGCTGGACGTGCCCGGCCGCAGCTTCGAGGGCCTGCAGTTCGGCCGCGACGGGTTCGCGCTGCCCGAGGGCTGGCGGCTCAGCGAGCACTGGCCGCTCGACCCCGGCATCGACCGGAACGCCGTGCCGGTGTTCCTGGACGCGCTGGCCGAGCGCGGTCCCGCGCCGTGGCGGCCGGAGGCGGTCGACCGGCTGGTGGAGCTCACCGGCCTCAGCGGCGCCGAGGCGACCGTGCTGCTGGCCGGGATGCCGGGCGTGGGCGCGTGGGGCGGCAATTACCTGGGCACCGCGCTGCGCAAGGAGCTGGGCCTGTCCCGCGACGCCGCGCTCGTCGCCAAGGCCACGCTGGGCCCGCTGGAGGACGACGAGCGCGGTCGCCTCCTCAACGCCGCCGTGCCCGCCGACCCGCTGCGCCTGTGGACCGAGGGCCCGGACGTGGACGCGGTGGCCCTGGAGTGGAACACCGCGCACGGCCGCCGCACCCCGGTGCCGGAGGACCTGCTGATCGCGGCGCACAAGGCGTTCAGCCGCGACGACATCGCCGCTTTGCTCGTCGGTCTGACCAACCCGGACCGCGCGTCCTGGCTGACCGCCGACGGCGGTCAGCGCTTCAGCGGGATCGAGCTGGAGCAGGGCGACGAGGCCGGGTTCGACTCGGACCACCTGGACGTCCTGCCCCGCCTGCTGGCCTGGCTCGGCTACCACCTGCCCGGTGGTTCACCGCTGCGCGTGGAGTTGTCCCGCGCGCTCGAACTGGCCAGGGCGCGGGCGCACTCGCCCGCGTTCCTGGTGGAGCTGGGCGCGTGGGAGGAGGTGCGGAAGGTCAAGAAGCTGCTCGGCGTGCCCGCGCTCGAATCGGGCAAGGTGCTGGTGCACCGGGGTTTCGTGGAGGTGGCCGCCGAGGACGACTACTGCACGGTCGCGGTCCGACCGGGCCTGGTCGGGCAGGCGGACCGGGACCTGCTGGTGGCGCTGGCGAAGGCGCTCGACGGCGAGGCGGTCCTGAACGACCTGGACCTGCTGCGCTCCGACGGCCTGGCGACCCTGTGCGCCCCGGCGGCGGGCGCCGACCCGTCGGCGCACGCCCAGGACCCGAACAACTCGGTCCCGCACCTGGTGGCCGAGGCGGCGGGGGCGCTGTCCCTCTCACCCGACGCGGCGACCCTGTACCTCCAGCTGCTCGCCCTGCCCGACCCGACCGACGCCAACGCGGCCCGCTGGACCGGCTGGAAGCCCACGCGCCTGCGCAAGGCGAGGGCCGAGCTGGCCGGGACCGACCTGGTGCTGACCGCGAAGCGCGCCAGGGCGGGCCGAACCCTGTTCCTGCCGGGCGGCTGGCGCGACCTGCCCACGCCCGCCCTGCCGGTGGAGACCTGGAAGGAACGCCTGTACCCGCTGCCGGTCCACCCGGAGGGCCCGGTGCTCCCCGCCGAACCGGTGGCGGACCTGTTCACCAGGGCGTGGGCGGAGGTCCGGGCGGGCGCGGTCCCCGCCTACGAGAAGCTGGGCGGGAAGAGGAGCCGCCGCTGAGACCCACAAGAAGCTGAGACCCACAAGAAGCGGTGCCGCCAGACCCGCCTCACCCCGCCGCCAGGCCGTTACCGCTGCCAGGTCGCCCCGCTGCCAGGCGTTACCCCTGCTTGGTCGCCGCGCTGCCGGGTGTCGCGCTGCCGGGTGTCGCCGCCTGGCCGCCGTCCGGTGACCCCGCCACATCGCTTGGACGGACGCGGCGGTGTATGCGTTGATCGTCCGTGCGCCACCGGGGCGCGCGGACGATCACCGAGGGGGCGCTGGGCATGACCACCGTGGACGAGGCCGTGGAGCGGGGCTGGGCGAGCGCGGACCCGAACGACCCGGAGCCGACCGTCGAGCACTTCCGCGCGCTGCTGGCCGAGCACCCGGACGACGTGGTGGCGCTGTTCGAGTACGCGGGCTCGCTCGACTACGCCGGTCACGAGGCCGAGGCGGCCCCGGCGTACGAGCGCGCTTTCGCGGCGGGCCTGGACGGCGACCGGCTGCGGCAGGGCCTGATCCAGTACGGCAGCACCCTGCGCAACCTGGGCAGGCACGACGAGGCCATCGCCGCGCTGGAGCGCGCCGACCGCGAGTTCCCCGGCCACGACTCGGTCCGTGCGTTCCTCGCACTGGCCCTGACCAGCGCGGGCCGCGCCCCCGAGGCCGTGGCACTCCTGCTCACCTTGGCGGTGGACCGCGTCGACAGCCCCGACCTCCAGCGCTACCAGCGCGCCCTGCGCGGCTACGCCGCAGAACTGACGACCACCCCGAACGCGGATTGAGACCCCGCTCCGAACGAGCACTGATCCCACTCCGAACACGGGATGACCCTGCTACGGACGCAGGCTGAGACCCTGCCACGGGCGCTGCTGCCCCTGCCACGGGCTCTGACCGCTGGTGGGGTGCCTCGGTAGGTGGGGCGGCGCGGCTCAGAAGGCGGAGCGGCGCGGCTCAGAAGGTGGGGCGGCGCGGTGGGCGAGGCGCTTCGGTGGGTGGGGGCGCCTCGGTAGGTGGTGCGCGGCGCGGTAGGCGTGGTGGCCCGGCGGGCGAGTGGCGGTGTGCTGGGCAGGGGCGGTGCGGGGTCGGGGTCAGTTCGCGGGGGGCGTCGTGCCGGTGGGCGTGGTGGTTTCGCCCACCGTCGCCGAGTCGCTCGTGGACGTCGTGGTGGTGGTCGGTGGCTCCTCGGTGGTCGGCGCGGGCGCCGTGTCGGTGACCTCCCCTGTCGTCGGGATCGTGGTCA
The DNA here is from genome assembly GCF_002354875.1 of Actinosynnema pretiosum. Taxonomy (GTDB): domain Bacteria; phylum Actinomycetota; class Actinomycetes; order Mycobacteriales; family Pseudonocardiaceae; genus Actinosynnema; species Actinosynnema auranticum. Next base: position 4,749,693 of record NZ_CP023445.1, on the reverse strand, counting down.
CCTGGGTGGTGGTCGGCGTGGTCGGGGGAGAGGTGACCAGTGGTTGCGGCTTGTTCTGCACCGTCACCCCGCAGGCCGAGCACAGCAGCAGCACCAGGCCGAGCACGCCGCCGAGCCGAACCTCGCCCATCCCGACCTGACCCCGCCCACCACGACCACCACGTCCGCGCCGTCCACCCTGGACCGCGCCGCCACCCCGCTGCTGGCCACCCCGCTGCTGGTCACCTTGCCGCTGGCCCCCCTGCTGCTCGACGCCCTGCCGCTGGCCGTCCCGCTGCTGGCCACTGTGCCGCTGGCCGTCCTGCTGCTGGCCATCCCGCCGCTGACCACTGTGCCGCTGGCCACCCCGCTGCTGGTCACCTTGCCGCTGGCCCCCCTGCTGCTCGACGCCCTGCCGTTGGCCGTCCCGCTGCTGGCCACTGTGCCGCTGGCCGTCCTGCTGCTGGCCATCCCGCCGCTGACCACTGTGCCGCTGGCCACCCCGCTGCTGGTCACCTTGCCGCTGGCCCCCCTGCTGCTCGACGCCCTGCCGTTGGCCGTCCCGCTGCTGGCCACTGTGCCGCTGGCCGTCCTGCTGCTGGCCCTCCTGCCGCTGGCCCTCCTGCCGCTGGTCACCCTGTCGCTCGCCATCGCACCGCTTGCTGCCGCAGTGCTGGCCGCCGCGCCGTTCGCTGCCGGGCCGTGGGCCGTCCTGCCGCTCACCGCCCTGCCTCTTACCCCCGAGCCGCTCGCCCCCGAGCCGCCCACCCCGCGCCCGCCCATCCCACGCCCGCCCGCCTCCGGCGTGCGCGCCGGCAGCCCGAGCCCCGCCCGACCTCGTCCCTCCACGTCTCACGCGCCCACCTCCGGGATCTCCACGGCGAACCGCGCCCCGCCGCCGGGGCGCTCCTCGACGAGCACCACTCCACCATGCCGCCGCACGTGCTGCGCCACGAGCGCCAAGCCCAGCCCGCTCCCGCCCCCGCCGCCCCGGCTGCCCGCCCGCGCGCCCCGGTCGAAGCGCTCGAAGATCCGCTCCCGCAACTGCTCCGGCACGCCCGCGCCCGCGTCGTCCACCTCGATGCGCGCCCGGTCGCCCCGCCTCAGCAGGCCCACCCGGACCGCGCCGCCCGCGTGGCGCTCGGCGTTGTCCAGCAGGTTGCTCACCACCCGGTCGAGCATCCGGTGGTCGCCCAGGACCAGCACGGCCTCGTCCACCGCGTCCAGCGGCACGGTCGAGCGGCGGGCGGTCAGGACGTTGCGGAGGAGTTCGGCCACGTCGATCGGGTCCGGGTCGGTCAGCTCGTGCTCGGCGGAGCGGGAGATCTCCAGCAGGTCCACGACCATCCGGGCGAAGCGGTCCACCTCGGACGTGAGCAGGGCCAGCGCCTTGCCCGCCGTGCCGTCCAGCTCGGCGCCCCGCCGCCGCAGCACCGCCGCCGCGTTGACCATGGTGGTCAGCGGGGAGCGCAGCTCGTGGCTGACGTCGCCCGCGAACCGCGCGTCGCGCAGCACCCGCCGCTCCAGCGCGTCCGCGGTGGAGTTGAACGAGGTGGCCAGCTGGTCCAGGTCCGGGTCGTTCTGCTGCGGCACCCGCGCCGCCAGGTCCCCGCGCGCCACCCGCGCCGCCGCCCTGGTCAGCTCCGACAGCGGCCTCAGCGCCTTCCCGCTCGCCCAGAAGCCCAACGCGGTGCCCAGCGCCCCACCCGCCAGCGCGCCCGCGACCAGCAGCGCGCTCAGGAACCGGAACGTCCGGTCCAGCTGCACCAGCGGCGCCAGCTCCACGTACACCCCGTCGGGCCCACCCAGCGGCAGCACCACGGCCAGCACCGGCACCCCCTCGACGCGCAGCCGCTGCGTGGCGGGCGTGCCGCGCTTGCCCAGGTCGACCAGCTCGCCCGGCACCGACTCCGGCCGCACCTGCCTGCCGCTGGCCAGCACCCGGTCGCCCCGGTGCACCAGCACCGTCGAGTCCGGGCCGGTGGTGAGCCCGGTCAGCAGCTCCTCCAACCCCGCCGACCCGGTCACCAGCGCGGCCTCCACCAGCTTCACGTTCACCTCGGCCTGGCGGGTGGCCGACTGCTCGCGCTGGCGCAGCAGGTACTCCGACGTGAGGCTCCAGGTGGCGAACGACAGCGTGCTCGTGATCAGCAGCGAACCCGACCCGAGCAGCACCGCGACCCTCCTGCGCAGCGACAACTTCGGCACAGCACCTCCTCGACCGCGTGCCAGCGTGCCCCCGCGACACCGGTACCGCAGCGGATCGCAAGGTGATCGCAAGGTTGCCCGAAGCGGTTTCCGGTGGGAACACCGGTAGCCGTCGGCAACGATGCAGGGTGCACCAACACGGGCACCGGCCGGGCGGAAGCGGCCGGTGCCCGTTCCCCGTGAAGAAGGCAGATGTCCGCCACCGTGACCGCGATCCCCACCGCCAGCGCACCGAACCCGATCACCCTGATCTGCGACAACTGCGGCAGGACCTTCACCCCGGAGCACCGCGTGCCCACCTGGCGCGACCTCTGGCCACTGGCCCGCGCGGTGGGCTGGACCGGCCGGGGCCACGCTGTGGGCCCCCATTCCTGCCCGCGCTGCTCAGAGTGATCCCGTTCCGCGCGAAGAAGAAACGCTTTTCGACAGAACTCGAGAAGGCCGGAGCAAATGCGGAAATCAGGGGTCGATGTGCGCATATTTTCCTGACATCCCCGAGGTGGGGTGCTGACGTCCCACCCGCCAGCGCCCCCGGACCGACGGCCTCGCCGGTCCGGGGGCGCGCTCACGTCAGGCTCACCCGCGCGCCGACACCCCCGTCACCTCGTCCGACACGACCGTGCCGCGCGCCCGGTCCCGCCGGTCGAACAGCGACAGCAGCGGCGTGGCCATGATCGTCGTCACCAGCGCCACCACGACCAGCGCGCTGAACAGCGCGGGCGTCACGATGCCCGCAGCCAGCCCCACGTTGATCGCGATCAGCTGCATCAGCCCGCGCGCGTTCATCAGCGCCCCGACCCGCAGCGCCACCGGCTGCGGCTCGCCCACCAGCCGCGCGGCCATCCAGCACGCCCCGAACTTGCCCGCCACCGCCAGCAGCACGCACACCGCCGTGAACGCCAGCGTCTCGGCGCTGCCCAGCAGCGCGAAGTCCGTGTTCAGCCCCGAGTAGGTGAAGAACAGCGGCAGGAACAGCGCGCCCACCGGCCGCAGCGACTCCACGGCCCGGTCCAGCCGCTCCGAGCGCGGGAACACCACGCCGAGGCTGAACGCCCCGAACACCGCGTACAACCCGATCGTGTCGGTGTACCAGGCGATCAGGAACAGCGCGCCCAGCACCACGATCAGCAGGTCCTCCACGCCGATCCGCTCGGCCAGCGCCACCGCCCTCGGGCGCGACCGCAGCGCCAGCGCCAGTCCGACCACCAGCAGCCCGGAGCCGCCGACCGCCAGCGCGACCGGTCCGGCGCTGCCCGCCGCGATGCTCAGCACCCCGGCCAGCAGCACCCACGCGACCGCGTCGTCGATCGCGCCCGCGCCCATCGCCAGCGTCCCGAACCTGCTGTCCGTCAGCCCGCGCTCGGTGATGATCCTGGCCAGCATCGGGAACGCCGTGATCGACAGCGTCACCCCGACGAACAGCACCGACACCAGGACCGGCGTGCCCGAGGAGAACAGCGCCGGGTTGCCCGCCGTCGCCCAGGTCAGCCCGGCGCCCAGCAGCAGCGGCACCAGCACGCCCGCCAGCGACACCAGGCCAGCCGACCGCGCGACCGCGCCCAGCCGGTCCACCCGGAACTCCCAGCCCGCCCGGAACATGAACGCCACCAGGCCGATCTGCCCGACCACGTACAGCACCGGCCGCAGCTCGGCGGGGAACAGCTCCGCCGACGCCCCCGGCAGCAGCGCCCCGAACACCGAGGGTCCGAGCACGACGCCGGCGACCATCTCGCCGACCACCGGTGGCTGGCCGACCAGGCGCAGCAGCCAGCCGACCACGCGGCACACGACTAGCACCACGACGACCGCGAGGAAGAACGCGGGCGCCAGTTGGGTGGGGGTCACAGGAAGCCCTCCGGGGGGAGTGGAGTGGGGGGAGTGCGGGGGAGCGGGCGGCGCCGGTGGACCCGGAAGCGGGGCCGGGGGCCGGACCGGGTCGGTCGGGCGGGGAGGGGCGCCGTCCGCGGGGACGTGGCCGCTCGGGGGAGCGGCCGGTGGTGGGAGCTGCCGCCGGGGAGCGACCGTGGGGGGGAGCGCTGGTCAGGGGGACTGGGCGGGGGAGCCGGTCCGAGGGGGAGCGCCCGCGCCGGCAGCGGCCGGGCCACCGGGGTCCGCCCCCGCCGCGTCCAGCGCGTCGAAGTACCGGCCCGCCAGCCGCCGTCGCCGCGCGTCCAGGACCATCACCGTGCCCAGCACCAGCTGCACCAGGCTGCGCGCCACGTCCTCCCACCGGTCCCGCACCCGCAGGAACCCGCGCAGCGCCGCCACCCGCCCCGGCCGCTCCGGGGCGTCGCGCGGGATCAGCAGGCACGGGGCGCGGTGCGGGATGGAGCGGGTGTGGGAGACCGGGGACTGAAGGTGGTAGCGGCGCAGCACCTCGCGGGTCGCGGCCTTCATCGCCAGCGGCGCGAGCCGCCACGCCGGGCACGGCCGGTTCGCCGCCACGCCGAACGGGATGTGGTGGGCCTCGCGCGCCGACAGCGACTCCCAGCGCTCCGGGACGAACTCGTCCGGCCGCTCGTAGCCGGTCGCGTGGTACTCCGGGTAGCTGAAGCACACCACCGACCCGGCGGGCAGCACCTCGCCGGGACCCAGCCGCACCTCGCCGCTGGTGATCCGGTGCGCGATGCCGAACAGCGGGTACAGCCGCAGCACCTCGTCCAGCACGTGCCCGAGGTACCGGTCGTCGTCCGGGTCGGCGACCAGCCTGGCCTGCACCTCGGGGCGCCGCGCGATGGCCAGCAGCAGGTGCGCCATGCCCTCGGACATCTGCACCACGGCCGTGTTGAAGAACGTGCCCTGCAGGAAGTGCACCTTCTCCTCGGGCCCGAGCGAGTCGGGCAGCGGGCGCACCACGTCACCGGCCGCGACGCGCCGCCGCAGGTAGCGGGTCAGCCGGGCCCTGCGCCGCATGTGCCGCAGCCCGGTGCACTTGAGCGCGGTGACCACGTCGTCCGCGTGCCCGACGATCAGGTCGCGGGCGCGCGGCGGGCACGGCTCGCCGAACACCAGGCCGTAGAAGTACTCCGCCCACACCGGCATCATCAGGTCGCGCAACCGCACCAGGCTCACCCGGTCACCCGGCAGGGCGTCCAGCGCGGCGGCCGTCGCGCGGGTGGCGGCCTCGGCCAGCGGCCCGGACGGGCCGGAGACCATCGCGCGGGTGAACCGGGCGACCTCCTCGTAGCGCGGTCCGGGTTCCAGGTGCTCCTGGTGCACCTCGGGGCCGGGGGCCAGCCAGTACCAGAACAGGTCGGACAGGCCCGCGCCCCGGCTGCGGCCGTCCGCCGCCGGGTCGGCGTAGACCCGCTCGAACACCTCGGGACCGTGCCGCTCGTCGGGCAGGGTGAGCACCCGGTCCCCGTTGACCCTCTCGAACACCTTGACCCGCAGGGCCACCACGCGCGGCGGCAACCAGCGCGGCGCGGTCAGCGCCGCGGCGGCGGCCAGCGCGCCCAGCGCCGTCGACGCCCTCACCGCGCGGTCCACGGCGCGGCCACGTCCACCACCAGGTCGCGGGTCAGGTCGGCGTTCGAGCGCCCGCCGCACAGCGCCAGCGCGTGGTCGTACTCGTCGCGCAGCACCTCCAGCACCCGCCGCACCCCGGCCTCGCCGTCCGCCGCGAGCCCCCACACCACCGGCCTGCCCACGCCCACGGCGGACGCGCCCAGCGCCAGCGCCACGGCCACGTCCGACCCGCGCCGCACCCCGCCGTCCACCAGCACCGGGACCCTTCCGGCGACCGCGTCCACCACGGCGGGCAGCGCGATCACGGCGGGCGGGGCGACGTCGGACTGCCTGCCGCCGTGGTTGGACACCAGCACGCCCGCCGCGCCCGCGCGCACCGCCAGGTCCGCGTCCGCCGGGTGCAGCACGCCCTTGACCAGCACCGGGAGCGGGGTGGACGCGACCAGCGCGGCCAGGTCGTCCCACGAGCTCCCGGCGGACATGCCGATGGGGCTCGTCGAACCGGGCGGCGCGCCGGGAAGGTCGCGCATGTTCTCCGCCGCGCAACCGGGCGGCAGGTCGGTGAAGCCGTTGCGCAGGTCCCGCTCGCGGCGGCCGAACACCGGCGAGTCGACGGTCACCACCAGCGCCGAGCAGCCCGCGTCCTCGGCCCGCCGCACCAGGCACGCGGTGACCGCCGGGTCGGGCTGGAGGTACAGCTGGAACCACACCGCCGCGCCCGCGTCGACCCCGCGCGCCGCCGCGACCACCGGGGCGACGGCGGTGGTCGCGGCCATGCCGGTGATTAGCGCGGTGCCCGCCGCCGCGGTGGCGCGCGCGGTCGCCAGCTCGCCCTCGGGGTGGGCCAGGCGGTGGAACGCGGTGGGCGCCACCAGCACCGGGAACGCCGTCCGCGCGCCGGGCAGCTCCACGGCGGTGTCCCGCACCGCCTGCCCGCTCAGCACCCTGGGCAGCAGGGCGAGCCGGTCGAACGCCCGCTCGTTGCCCGCCACCACCCGCTCCCGGCCCGCGCCGCCCGCGACGTAGTCGTAGAACTCGGGCGACAGGGCGGCGCGGGCGCGCTCGTGCAGCTCCGCGAGCACGCCCGGCGCCCAGGTCGAGCCGGTCGGCGCGTGCGCCGAGGTCACGACAGCGCGGGGGCGAGCGCCCCCAGGTGCTCCACCAGGAACTCGCGCAGCGGCGCCCGGTGCACCGCCTCGCTGTCCCACTCGTTCTCCAGGTTCTCCGTCATGTGGTGCTCCCCGACCAGCTCGGCGCCCTCGTAGACCCGCACCACCGGGTGCAGGTAGCGCCCGTCCAGGCCCTGCACGTCGTCCTGGGACTTGCGCCCGGCCGTCACGTCGAACGGGTCGACCGCGTCGTGGTCCGCCCCGTACTCCAGGGTGATCACCGCGTGCCTGGCCACCTCGCCGAAGTCGCCGCGCGGCACGGCCGCCGCCGCGTGGTCCACCGGGACCTCCTCGGCGTACCGCAGCGACCCGTCCGGGGACTGGAGCACCACGTCGCCCAGGAACGCGAACTGCTGCCACAGCGCCGACGAGGTGTTCACCCGCCGCACCACCTCGTCCGCCGCCGCCTCGACCTTCGTCCCCAGGTCGAGGGCGGGCCACTGCACGCCGTGGTGCCGGTGCTCCAGGATGCGGTGCAGCGCGCGCACGCCGTAGCGGAAGCCGTGGATGAAACCGCTGGTCGACTTCTTGAAATCGCGCACCTGGGTGATCGTCCCGGCGAAGTGCAGGTCCGGGACGTTCGGCGACTCCCACGCCTCGGTCTGCGCCGGGAACCGGTTGTTGATGGTCAGCTCCGGGCGGCACTCGGCGCTGAAGGCCGAAGCGTCGAACCGGAATCCCGTAGCCAGCACCACGCGGTCGTACCGGATCTCCTTCACGATCTCGTTCACCCGCTCGAACACCACTTCGACGTGGTACCCGTCGTCGTCCTTGCGGATTCGCCGGATCTTCCCGTCCAGGATCGCGTTCTGCGATTTCAGCTGGTAGGTGTCCAGGAAGTTGTTGTTCACCGCGCGCAGGTGGCCGACGAAGTGCGTGCGCCACGCCAGCTTGAGCGACCCGGCGCCCGCGACGTGGATGACGGCGGCGTTCGCGATCAGGCTGTCGGCGGTCTCGAACGCGGAGTTGCCGCGCCCGACGATCAGCACGCGCTGCCCGGTGAAGCTCTCCGGGTCGGTGTCGAACTCGTCGTAGCGCTCGGCCAGCTCCGCGCCCTCGAAGTCCGGCACGTTCGGCAGCGACACCCCGGTCGCGGCGATGACCCGCTTGGCCCGGAAGGTGTTCCCGTGCTGGTCACGGGCCACGAAGTCGTCCGGCCGGGTGATCTCGACCAGGCGCGTGTTGTACCGCACGTCGAGGCCGTGGGCAGCGGCGAAGTCGGCCAGGTAGCCGACCATCTCGTCCGCGTGCGGGAAGTAGCGCGGGGTCCGCCGGGTGAACAGCGGCTCGTGCTCCTCGGACAGCAGCGAGTTCCAGTCGTTGCGCAGCCGCAGCTCGGGGTCGTCCCAGCCGGTGTGCACCTTGTTGATCGAGATCAGCGTGCGGTGCCGGGGGAACCGGGTGAAGAAGGCGCCCGCGGCCTCGCCCGACTCGACCACCAGGTAGCTGCGTCCCGCTTTCGCCAGGAAATAGCCCGCCTGCAGGCCCGCCGGACCTGCTCCGATCACCAGGTAGTCGACTGCCTCTTCGGTGGGCACCGGGCTTCCTCCTCTTGCCGTGGGCGGAGCGGGAATTGCTGGTTGAACGTTTAATAACCTCTAGTGGAAAGTTGTTGCCGCGTCAACGCCCCGGCCTTCGGGGTGGGTGTCGCAAAAATTGCGCGAACGTTGCGACGACGCGTTCCCGAGACATTCTGTCGAGAACCTGTCGAGTCGTCTCGAAATACGCCACGAGGCGGCAGGGGATCGACCGGCGAGCCCAACCGAATGGAGACCACATGCCTTCCGCCCAGGTTTTCCCGCAAGCCCTGCTCGACGAGCTGGCCCACGACCCGGACAGCCCCGCCTTCGAGCGCGGCGCCCGCGCCACCACCAGGGGCGAGCTGCTCGACCTCGTCCGCCGCACGGCCTCCGCCCTGCGCGGCGCGGGCGCCGGACCGGGCACGGGCGTGGCCGTCGCGGTCGGCGTCACCGCCGAGGGCTTCGCCGCCCAGATCGCCGCGCACGCGCTGGGCTGCCGCGTCGTCATGGTCCGCAAGGGCCTGGGCCGCGCCCACCTGCCGCACGTGGTCGGCGACGTCGACCTGCTCGTCGTGGACGCCGAGGGCGACCACCCGGACCTGCGGACCGCCGCACCCGCCGCGAAGCCCGTCGTGCTGGAGACCGACCTGCCCGCCGCGAGCCGCGAGCGCCTGACGCCCATGGGCAGGCCCGGCGACGCCGCCCTGGTGACCTACACCAGCGGCAGCACCGGGCAGCCCAAGGGCGTGGTGATGACCTACGCCGCGCTCTCGGTCTACTGGGCCTGGCAGCCCGACCGGTGGGACGCGCGGGTGCGCGAGCACGCCGAGCGCTACTCCCGGTTCCTGCTGTTCGGCACGCTCGCCAGCGCCGTCGTGTTCGAGCACCTGGGCCTGTGCCTGCTCGGCGGCGGCACGGCCGTGGTCCCCGAGTCCGGCCTGCCCGACCTGCCCGCCGACTTCGGCAGGCTGCGCGGCACCGCCTGCCTGCTCACCGTCCCGCGCCTGCACCACGTGCTCGACGCGGTGCGCGCGGGCGGCGTGGACACCTCGTCGCTGCGGCTGCTGCTCGTCGCGGGCTCCCCGCTCGCGCCGCACCGGATGGCGCAGGCGCACGAGCTGCTCGGCGACGTCGTGCGGCAGGCCTACGGGCAGACCGAGACCGGGATGCTCACCGTGCTCACCGCCGAGGACGTGCGGCGCCACCCCGACGCGGTGCGCTCGGTCGGGCGGCCGTGGGCGGGCGTCCGGGTGCGGGTCGTGGACGGCGACGGCGCGGACGTGCCGACGGGCGTCGCGGGTGAGGTGCTGGTGCGCGTGGACTGCGCCTCCGCCGGGTACTGGCGCGACCCCGAGCGCACCGCCGAGGTGCTGCGCGACGGCTGGGTGCGCACCCGCGACCTGGGCGAGCTGGACGCCGAGGGCTTCCTGCACCTGACCGGCCGGGCGCGCGACGTGATCATCGTGGACGCGGTCCTGCACCACGCGGGGGCGATCGAGCGGGTGCTCGCGGGCCACCCGGACGTGGACCAGGCCTACGCGGTCGGCGCGCCGGACGAGCGGACGGGGGAGGCGGTGCACGCCTTCGTGGTGCCGAGGGCGGGCGCGACGCCGGACGCCGACGCGCTGCGCGGGCTGGTCGCGGGGGAGCTGGGCGCGGGCGCGCGGCCCCGGACCGTGACGGCGGTGGCGGCCGTCCCGCTGCTGCCCGGCGGCAAGCCGGACAAGAAAGCGCTCCTGGCGCTGCTGGACCGCGCGGGCTAGCGGGTCCGGACGGGGGAGCGGAACCGGCCGAACGAACGGCTGCCAACTGTCAACAGTTGTCGGATTTGTCTGGTCGGTCATGCGCTGACCAGGCAAACCCCTCAACTGCGGTCCTGGTTCTTGACAGAGGTCTAGTCCACCTACAAATCTAAGAGAGCGCTCTCACAGAGCGCTCGGGCCGCGTCGACCACGCGTCCGGACCCTGCACTGGAGCACCGCGCTCGACACGCACCACCGCACCACAGCCGCCACCGGCACCCGCGCCTCACCGCCGCGAGGTAGGGAAACCCCATCCTGCTCACGAGGAGTTCCCGATGCGCACCACGTCGAGGTGGGCCACCGCCCTCCTGGCGCTCACCGCAGCCGCCGCGGCGACCGTCGCAGGACCCGCAGGCCCCGCCCAGGCGATCGGCCCGGACCTGCTCCCCCTCACCGTCACCAACAGCAGCGGCCGTTCAGGCTCGGTGCACCTCTACGTGCTCGGCACCGACATCCGCAACGGCCGCCTCGGCTACGTCAACCAGGCGGGCGCCTTCACCCCCTGGTCCGGCGGCGCCACCCCGCCCGTGCCCGCGCCGGACGTGTCCATCAACGGCCCGGCCAACGGCGGGTCGACCACCCTGCGCATCCCGCGCTTCATCTCCGGCCGCGTCTACATGTCGTTCGGGGAGAAGCTGAAGTTCTTCCTCCCGCCGAGCGGCCTGGTGCAGCCCGCGCCGTGGAACCCGTCGGACCCGAACACCAACATCCTGTTCGACTGGAGCGAGTTCACCTACAACGACGCGGGCCTGTGGATCAACAGCTCGCAGGTGGACATGTTCGCCGTGCCGCACTCGGTCAGCGTCACCGGCGCGAGCGGCCAGACCCGCACCACCGGCGCGCTCAAGGCCAACGGGCGCGACAACGTCATCAACGGCCTGAAGTCCCAGTCGGGCTGGAGCGGCCTGGTCCGCACCCGCTCCTCCGACGGCACCGTCCTGCGCGTCCTCGCGCCGGGCAAGGCCGCCGAGGCCGGGCTGTTCAGCGCCACCTACCTGGACCCGTACATCACCCAGGCGTGGAACGCGTACACGAGCAAGACGCTGACCGTCGTGCCGTTCGGCGACCAGCCGAGCATCAAGTACTTCGGCCGCACCTCGGGCAGCACCATGACGTTCACCAACACCGCGGGCCAGCGGGTCGCGACGTTCCAGAAGCCGTCCACGTCCAACGTGTGGGGCTGCGACGGCGCGCTCGCCGCACCCAACGACCAGGTGGTCGGCCCGATCGCCCGCACCCTGTGCGCGGCGCTGCACCGCTCCACCCTCGGCACGCTCGACACCCAGCCCAGCGGCGGCGCGGCGGACTTCTACAAGGGCTCCATCACCAACCACTACTCGCGCCTGGTCCACCAGAACATGGTCGACGGCCGCGCCTACGGCTTCGCGTTCGACGACGTGCTCGCCCAGGAGTCCCTGGTGCACGACGGCGACCCGCGCTCCGCGGGCATCACGCTGACCCCGTTCACCGGTGGCGGCGGCGCCGACCCCGGCAACAAGACCAGCATCGTCTCCGACTGGCACGGCAAGTGCGTCGACGTGCCCAACTGGAACTTCGCCGACGGCCAGCGCCTGATCGTGTGGGACTGCACGGGCGGCACCAACCAGAAGTTCGAGTGGACCGGCGGCCAGCTCAAGACCGACAACAACATGTGCGTCGACGTCGCCTGGGGCTCCAGCACCAACGGCGCGGCCGTGCAGCTGGCCGCGTGCAGCGGCAACGGGGCCCAGCAGTGGGTGCTCTCCGGCGCGGGCGACCTGGTGAACCCGCAGTCCAACAAGTGCCTGGACATCCCGGCCGAGACGCCGGGCAACGACGCGGTGCTCCAGCTCTGGGAGTGCCTCGGCAACCCGAACCAGAAGTGGCACAAGGGCTGACCCTCCGGGTAACCCGATGACGAGGGGCGGGGTGGGCGCGGTCGCCGAACCGCGCCCACCCCGCCCCCCTTCTCCCGTGCGCCGGTCGGTCAGCGGGCCGCTCCCCCTGTCGCGGCTCCTCGCACGGCGCCCGCCCCGGTCGTGGCGGGGCTCCCCGCCACGACCGGAGCGGTCACGCCCACCACCTCTGCCAGACCGCGTTGTCCATGCCCTGCACGAAGACGTCGATCCGGCCGGGCCCCCACGACACGGCGGCGGGCGCGTGCTGGAACGTGCCGCCCAGCGACTCCCAGCCGAGCCAGGACGAGCCGTTCCACCACTTGTGCCACAGGGCGTTGTCGGTGCCCTTGGCGAACACGTCGAGCCTGCCGCCCGCCCACGAGGACACCGTCGGTCCGGCCGTGATCACCCCGCCGAGCGACTCCCAGCCGGACCACGTCGAGCCGTTCCACCACTTGTGCCACAGCGCGTTGTCGGTGCCCGCGCCGAAGAGGTCGATCCGGTTCGGGCCCCAGGAGACGGCGGCCGGGTTGTCGATGATGGTCCCGCCCAGCGATTCCCAGCCGGACCAGGACGAGCCGTTCCACCACTTGTGCCAGACGGCGTTGTCGGTGCCCTTGGCGAACACGTCCAGCCGCCCCTGCGACCACGAGGACACCGCGGGTCCCGACGTGATCACCCCGCCGAGCGACTCCCACCCCGACCAGCGGGACCCGTCCCACCACTTGTGCCACAGCGCGTTGTCCGTGCCGCGCCCGAAGAGGTCGATCCGGTCCTCGCCCCACGAGACGGCCGCCGGGTTGTCGATGATGTTCCCGCCGAGCGACTCCCAGCCGGACCAGGACGAGCCGTTCCACCACTTGTGCCAGACCGCCGAGTCCTCGCCCCTGGCGAACAGGTCCAGCCGCCCCTGGGACCACGAGGACACCGCGGGGCCGGACGTGACGCGCCCTCCCATGCTCGACCAGCCGTACCAAGCCCGCGCGGACGGCGCCGCCACGGCCGTCCCGCCCAACACGCCCAGCGCCGCGACCACCGCGACGACCACCCTCACCAGCCGAGTGCGCACAGCAACCCTCCGGTCATTGCAGGAATTCCTGGAACGATTTCCGAAGCTAACACGCCGGCGCATTGTCGAATGGGCGGTAATATTTTCACCCGAACCGGGAGGAAAACGCGGCTAACGCTCGCTCGCCGTCGCTGACCTGGGGTCTCCGGGTGAGAATCGCTGCCGGATCGTGCGGCCCGCCTCGCCCCGCAGGGCGATTCATGACCGGAAATAACAATCATCGGCGCGGCTCGCGGGACCCCTCCGGGCCCGCGCCGCCGGGACGCGCCACCGGCCGCCGAACGCCGCCACCCCGGCTGGGCCACCCGGCCCACCCCGCCGAAAACCGGCAAACGCGCAGGTCGCGCGGCCCGCGCGGCCGAACGGCCCACCCCGTAACGGGATCACTCCCACCCTCGATCTCCCGGACGTCCACCGCCACGAGCCACCGTGGCCACGGGAGAGGCGTGAACGCGATGTCCCTGTCCAGCGCCGTACTGCGCGCTTTAACCTGCGCCCTGCTGGCGCTGTCCGCGCTCGCGGCGCCCGCGACCGCCGAGCCGACCTGCCCCTGCGGGCTGTGGGACGAGCACGACACCCCCGCCGTCCTCGACGCCGCCGAGCCCTCCGCCGTCGAGCTGGGCCTTGCCTGGCACGCCGACCGCGACGGCTACGCGCTCGGCGTCCGCTTCTACAAGGGCCCCGGCAACACCGGCACGCACACCGGCTCCCTCTGGTCCGCCGACGGGCGCAGGCTCGCCACCGGCACGTTCGCCGACGAGACCGGCGCAGGCTGGCAGACCCTGCTGTTCCCGGCGCCCGTCGCGGTCCCGGCGGGCGTCGACCACCTGGTGTCCTACCTCTCGCCCACCGGCCACTTCTCCGTCGACCCCGACTACTTCACCGCGCCGCGCCGCGCCGACCCGCTCACCGCCCCCGGCGCGGGCGCGTTCCGCGGCGGCGGCGGATTCCCGGACCAGCGCTCCGGGGCGAGCAACTACTGGGTCGACGTGCTGTGGGCCGCCGAACCCGGCCCCGACCTGCGCCCGCCCGCCCTCGTCGGCGCCACCCCGGTCGACGGCGCCTCCAGCTCCCCGACGTCCGGCAGGGTCACCGCCACCTTCGACGAGCCGGTCGACCCGGACACCGCCACCCTCGCCGTCACCGGCCCGGACGGCCCCGTCGCGGGCGCGGTCACCACCTCCGAGGACCGGCGCTCCACCACGTTCGTCCCCGAGTCGCCGCTGCCCGGCGGCACGCGGCACCGCGCCGAGGTCGTCGTCCACGACGCCGCGGGCAACCGCCGGGCGCACACCTGGTCGTTCACCACCGCCGCCCCCAGGCCGACCGGCTGCCCGTGCTCGGTGTGGGACGAGAGCGCCGCGCCCGCCGTCCCGGCCAGCGCCGACCCGGCCGCCGTCGAGCTCGGCGCCAGGGTCCGCTTCGACGGCCGCGCCGAGGTGCTGGGCGTGCGCTTCTACAAGGGCCCCGGCAACACCGGCCCGCACACCGGCTCCCTCTGGGCGGGCAACGGCGTGCTGCTGGCCACCGGCGCGTTCGCCGACGAGAGCGCGAGCGGCTGGCAGACCCTGCGCTTCACCTCCCCGGTGATCGTGCAGGCCGCCACCGACTACGTGGTGTCCTACTCCGCGCCGAACGGCCGCTACGCCGCCGACCTCGGCTACTTCCGCGCGGGCGAGGCCACCCACGGCGCCGCCCACCTGCCCCAGGACGGCGACGGCGGACCCAACGGCCTCTACCGCTACGGCGGCGGGTTCCCCACCTCCTCGGTCCAGGGCGCGAACTACTGGGTGGACGTGCTCTACCGCAACGGCTTCAACGGCGACACCACCGCGCCGACCCTGCTGGAGCGCGCCCCGGAGGGCGACGCCGCCGACGCGCCCCTGACCGCCACGTTCAGCGAGCCCGTCGACCCGGCCTCCGCCCAGGTGCGGCTGACCGACCCGGCGGGCGCGCGGCTGCGCGGCTCGGTGTCCCTGTCGGCGGACCTGCGCACCGTCACCTGGCGCCCGGACGGCGCGCTGCGCGGCGCGACCCGCTACACCGCCCGCGTCATGGCCGCCGACGTCAACGGCAACCCGCTCGCCGAACCGGGCGCCTGGGCGTTCACCACCGCCGCCCCGCGCTGCCCGTGCTCGCTGTTCAGCACCGCCACCGCGCCCGCCCCGCCGACCAGCGGCGAGGACACCGCGCACGAGCTGGGCGTGCGCTTCACCCCCACCACCCCCGGCAAGGTCACCGGCGTGCGCTTCCACAAGGGGCCCGGCAACACCGGCACGCACACCGGTTCGCTGTGGTCCGCCGACGGGCGCAGGCTCGCCACCGGCACGTTCACCGGCGAGACCGCGAGCGGCTGGCAGTCGCTGACCTTCGCGTCCCCGGTCGTCGTGGTGCCCGGCGAGGTCTACGTCGCCTCCTACACCGCCCCGAACGGCCGCTGGTCGCTCGACGAGCGCTACTTCCAGCGCGCCCTCGTCGACACCCCGCCGCTGCGCACCCCCGCCCCCGCCGACTGGGAGAGCGACGGCGTCGGCGTCTACCTGCCCGGCGCGGGCTTCCCCACCCGCAGCTACCAGGGCAACAACTACTGGGTCGACGCCGTCTACACCCCCAGCGCCGACACCGCCCCGCCCGTCCTCACCTCCCGCACCCCGCTCGCCGGGGCCGTCGAGGTCGACCCGCTGACCACCGTCGTCGCCTCCTTCGACGAACCGCTCGACGCCACCCGCAGCTCCGTCACCGTCACCGGACCCGACGGGGCCCAGGTCGCAGGCCGGTTCACCGCGCGCCCGGACGGCCTGACCCTGGTGTGGACGCCCGACGCGCCGATGGGGGCCGGTCACCACACCGTCTCGATCCGCACCGCCGACGTCAGCGGCAACGTCCTGCCCACCCAGGTGACCTGGGCTTTCACCGTCGGCGGGAGGTGAGCGGAACCCGCCCCGCGCGGGGGTCGTCGCAGCAGGGGTTCCCCGGTCCGGGCGTGGGTCCTACCACGTCCGGACCAATCGCTGGGTAACGTCAGCCCCGCGAATCCCTGCACGCGAGCACAAACCTGGAGTTGAACGACGCCGTGAGCGGTCCACACGAAGGCGCTGCGGCGCCGAGGATCATCGGGAACCGGTACGCGCTGCTGGCCGAGCTGGGCCGGGGCGCCATGGGCGTGGTCTGGCGGGCCCACGACAACCTCATCAACCGCAAGGTCGCCATCAAGGAGCTGCACCTGCCCGAGGGGCTGCCGCCCCAGGAGGTGCAGGTGCTCCAGCAGCGGGTGCTGCGCGAGGCCCGCACGGCGGGCGCGCTCAACGACCCCGCCGTGGTCACCGTGTTCGACGTGATCGTCGAGAACGGCGTGACCTACATCGTCATGGAGCTGGTGGAGGGGCAGCCGCTGGACACCCTGGTCAAGCGCAACGGCCCCATGCCCGCCGAGCACGTGGCGGGCATCGGCCTGCGGGTGCTCTCCGCGCTCCAGGCCGCGCACGGCGCGGGCATCGTGCACCGCGACGTCAAGCCCGGCAACATCCTGGTGTGCCCGGACGGGCAGGTGAAGCTGACCGACTTCGGCATCGCCCAGGCCGTCGACGACCCCGGCCTGACCCTCAACAACGCCATCATCGGCTCGCCCGCCTACCTGTCGCCGGAGCGGGTGCGCGGCGAGGCGGCGACCCCGGCGTCCGACCTGTGGGCGTTCGGCGCGACCCTGGCCTACGCGGTCGAGGGCTCCGCCCCGTTCCAGCGCACCTCGACCGCGTCCACCCTGCACGCGATCATGAACGAGACGCCGCAGCTGCGCCTGGCGCACGGCTCGGTCGCCGCCGCCATCGCGGGCCTGCTCGCCGCCGACCCCAGGGCCCGGCTCACCGCGACCCAGGCCGCCGCGCTGCTGTCCGGCAACGCGACCAGGCCCGTGGCCGTCGCCGCCGGTCCCACCGCGGGCGCCGGGCAGGTCGCCCGGCAGCCCGCGCCCGCCAAGCGCGCCCCGGTGCTGGTCGCCGCGGGCGTGGTGGCGCTGCTGCTGGCCACCGGCGCGTTCTTCGCCGGGCGGGCCCTGTCCGACTCGACCGAGGCCGCGGGCTCCACCCCGACCGGGAACGGCTCGGACGCGCCGAGAACGGAGCTGGACGTGACGTTCTACAGCTTCGGCAGGCAGGGCGACATCCCGGTGTGGGCCATGGGGCAGCAGGGCTGCGGCACCAACCTGATCACCAAGGGCGCGGCGTTCGACTGGCAGCAGAACGTGGACTGCTCGCAGCCGCACAAGATCGAGCGGTACGCGGCGGAGACCCCGTTCTACGACCGCGCCGAGAAGGGCCTCGCGGTGCCCTACCCCGGCCAGGAGTGGTTCCGGGACTACGCGCTGCACTACTGCGACCTGCACGCGCGGACCGTGCGGGTGAGCGCCGACGAGCGCGACGCGTTCGTGTTCTACGCCCTGGCCCCCACCAAGGAGGAGTGGGAGTACAAGGACGGCGAGGCGGTCGGCGCCAAGGAGGTCGTGTGCGTCCTGGCGGGCAAGGACGGGGCCGACCGGACCGGCAGCGCGCGCGGCTGAGACCCTGCGGTGGGGTGGCTTCCCCCCGGCCACCCCACCGGCCCGGCTCAGCGGCTCAGCGCGGTCCTGACCTTCAGCACGGCCGCGTGCTCGGCCCGCGCGACGCTCCCGTCGGCGGTCGCCACCTCGCGGCAGATCTCCACCACGGCGTCGGCGAACGCCTCCGCGTCCTGCGGCGCGCGGTACGCCACCAGCGCGAACGACTGGCGCAGCGCCGCGAGCACCCCGTGCTCCACCTCGGCCATCGTGCCGCCCGGGAGCTCCGGGGTGTCCGCGGAGATCGCCTCGCGCACCTCGTCGGGCAGGGCGGCCATCGCCCGGACACCCGCGTGCGTCTCCTTGTCGAGCGCGCCCTCGTCCGCTACCGACACCAGCACCATCGCGCCGTAGACGGCGGTGCGCAGCGTCCGGCTCTCCTCGTCGGTGTAACCCATGGGGGACACCCTAGCTTGATCACGTTCCGCTTCCCGCTGCTCGGGGTTCCGGATCCCCGCGCAGGTCAGCGCGGGTTCCGGCGAAGCCCCGCCGGGGGAGCCGGGGCCGGCTTACGATCACCCAGGGACCGCCCGGCCGGGTCGTGGCGGGCGCGGCGCGACGGGGGAGCGGGCATGAGCGGTTACGAGATCGTCGCCGAGCAGCTGGCCGGGCACGGCAAGCAGCTCGCGGACCTCAGCACGCGGGTGCAGGGCGCGGTGGACGCGGCCCGCTCGGTGAGCATGCCGACCGACGCCTACGGCATCCTGTGCCAGCCGTTCCGGATGATGCTGGACCCGGTGGAGAGCCTGGGCCTGACCGCCCTGGGCGGGGCGGTGGACGCGCTGGACGCCTCGGGCGTCGAGATCGAGGGCGCGGTGCGGCAGTACCGGGAGATGGAGGACGGGGTCGCGCAGCAGATGAACCAGATCGGCGACCGGATGTGAGTCCGGGGGCGTTCTGGCGCTGATCACCCCGCGAGCAGCCGGGGCCGCAGCTCCAGCCACGGCCGCAGCGCGTCCGCGACGTCCGGGGACAGCAGCGGCGGCAGGTGGCGCAGGCCGTGCAGCTCGTTGCGCAGCAGGCGGGCGGCGCGGGTGTCGGCCTCGTCGAGCCTGCGGTCGCACAGCGCCTCGGCGTTCGCGGGCGCGGCGGCGAGCCAGTCCCGCGCCGCCTCGTCCGGGGTGCGCCAGGCCAGTTCCGGGGCGTCGAGCAGCCACTCGACCGCCGTGACTGCGGCCTCGCCCGGCGGGACGAGCCCGGCCTCGGCTGCCACCCGCGTCACCCTGGCCCGGCGCTCGGTGAGCTTCCCGGCGTTGGTCGAGTGCAGCGCGCTGGACAACCCCGCCCACTCGGCCGCCGGGTCCACCCGCCCGGCCAGCTCGACCAGCCGGTCCCGCAACCGCGCCTCGGACACCTCGTAGCACCCGCGCGCCACCCGCCGGAACTCCTCCAGCCGGTGCTCCGCGCGCGCCCAGGCGTCCTGCTGCTAGGACAGCGGCGTGGCCCGAACCTTCAGCACCTGCCCGTCGGCCCCGTGGCCGACCTCCGCCACCTCCCGCACAGCCACCCCGCTCACCGCGCCGAGCCTGGTGCGCGCGGAGTCGTGGTGCGGCGGCTCCACCAGCGCGAACCCGCGCGTCCCCACCGCCGCGACCAGCTCGTCCAGCGGCAGGGGGGCCGTGCCGGAACGGGCCGTAGCGCGCCACCAGCGGGTCGCCGACCTGGCCTGCCAGGTAGCCAAGCCTGTGCGCCTGCGCCTCGCACCAGTCGACCTCCCAGCCGCGCGGACCGCGCGACCGGGCGAAGTCGACCAGCGGGGTGCTCGTGCTCGCGCGCTCCGGGGCGAGCCGCTCGCCGAACAACGCGAACACCTCGTCCGCACCGTCGGTGTGGTCCAGGGCGAGGACAGGCTCGGTGGTCACCAGGTCGGCGAGGAAGTCCAGGTCCCTCCCGCCCCGGACGCTCCGCCCGGTCAGCGGCTCGCACCCCGCAGCCGTCCGATCAGCGACCGCCGCTGCTCCGGCTCCGCCCTGAGCGTCTCCAGCCCGACGACCGGCCCCGGTGGCGCCGCGCTCACGTCGCGGCCCGACAGCAGCCGGGGCCGCAGCTCCAGCC
The DNA here is from genome assembly GCF_002354875.1 of Actinosynnema pretiosum. Taxonomy (GTDB): domain Bacteria; phylum Actinomycetota; class Actinomycetes; order Mycobacteriales; family Pseudonocardiaceae; genus Actinosynnema; species Actinosynnema auranticum. Next base: position 4,729,955 of record NZ_CP023445.1, on the reverse strand, counting down.
ACGGGCGCAGCAGCGCGACCGACCTGCGGTCCAGCATCGGCAGCAGGTCGGCGAGCACGTGCAGCTGGTCGCGCAGCACGCGCGCCTGCCGGGTGCGCGGCTCGTCCAGCCGCCGGTCGCACAGCGCCCGCACCGCCTCCAGCGGCGGCACGGCGGCCAGCCAGTCGGCCAGGATCGCCTCCGGCGGCACCCCGTCCGGCACCTGCCCGCCCGTCCACGGGGCCTCGGCGGCCCACAGCGCGCGCGTCACGGCGACCTCGTCCGGCGGCACCACGCCCAGCTCGAACACCGCGCGGTCCAGCCGCAGCACGCTCGTCGACATCCGGTCGCCCGCCACGCCCCCGACCCGGCGGCGCAGCACCCGCCACCAGTCCCGCAGGTCCTGCCCGGCGGACTGCTCGCGCACCCAGTCGGGTTCGACCTCGCCCATCCGGTGCACCCGGTGCGCCAGCTCGTGGAACTCGTGCTCGCGCGGCCGGGCCTTCTGCAGCACCCCGTAGTCGGCGCCCTCGCGGTCGTGCGTCACGCACAGCACCGCGCCCGGCGGGTACGGCGAGGGCGGGCGGCGGGCGAGCTCCCAGGACGGCGGGTACGAGTCGGGCTCGACCAGCGCGACCATCCCGGTCGCGGGCGCCCAGAGCACCCGGTGCCCGTTCGCTTCCAGCGGCAGCTCCTCCACCGCGAACCCGCGCGCCGCGACCGCCGCCCGCAGCTCCCGCTCGTGCAGCAGCGCCCGCCGGAACGGCCCGTACCGCTCGGTGATCACCCGGTCGACGCGGGTGAGGCGCGGGAGCAGCCGGGGGAGCGCGCCGAACCAGGAGAACCGCCACTCGCCGACGTGCCGGGGGACGTAGAGGCGGGTCCAGCAGAAGGTGGCGAGCTCGTCCTGGCGGCAGTGCGTGGGACCGGGGACGTCGTCCTGCGGCAACCACTCGGGGCCGAGGCGGTCGCGGACCTCGTCGAAGGAGCTGGTGTGGTCGACGCCGAGGAGGGTGCCGGTGGTGAGCAGGTCGGCGAAGAAGTCGATGTCCCCCATGGGGGGCATTGTCCCAGCGGGAGCGCGAACCCCCGCTCCCGGAGTGGCGCAGCGGAAACCGCGTCAGCTCACGCGATCTCCCCCAGCTCGTCCATCACCTCCGCCCCCGCGATGAACGCCGCCGCCGCCAACGCCCCCGACCCGCTCGCCAACCGCCGGTACTCGCGCAACGCCGCGTGCCGGTCCCCCATCGCCTGGTAGCTCCGCGCCACCAGGTACCGGCACTCGTCCGCCCGCTCCACCCACTCCGCGCCCTCCACCTCCACCAGGTGGTCCAACCACCCCGAGGCCCGCACCCCCGCGTCCACCGCGTCCTCCCACCGCCCGGCCGCGTGGTCCGCGCGCAGCAGCTGGTACCAGTGCTCCGCCGTGTCCACCCCGCGCACCACCGCCTGCCCCACCGCCTCGTTCAGGTCGTCCGCCGCCGCCCCCGGATCGACCTCCACCAGCGCCACCCCGCGCAGGTACCGCAGGTGCCCGGCCAGCCTCCCCGGCGGCAGTCCGCGCAGCCGCTTCTCCGCGAACCGCCGCAGCTCCGCCCCTCCCCGCCCGAGCTGCCCGTGCGCCAGCCGCACCTGCTCGACCGCCTCCACGGCCCGCTCCCACGCCTCCACCGACACCGCCGCGTCCAGCGCCGCCACGGCGTGCTCCCGCGCCTGCGCCGCCTGCCGCCCGTCCTCGGTGCGCCACGCCGCCTCGCGCACCCCCACCGCCGCCGCCAGCACCGCGTCCCGCGCCTCCCGCGCCGCGACCGCCGCCCGCTCCAGCGCCCGGTGCGCCTCGTCGGTGCGCCCCACGGCGCGCAGCGCGTGCGCGTACCAGTGCTCGCCCCACCCGACCTCGACCGGCCCGCCGACCTCGCGCAGCCGCTCCACCGACTCCTGCGTCAGCGCCAGCCCCTCGGCCCCGCGCCCCGCGCCGATCACCCACACGCCCAACCACCCCAGCGCCAGCAGGTGCCTGCGCGGGTCGCCGTGCCGCAGGTGCACCTGCGCCGCCCAGCGGATCCGCAGCTCGGTCTCCTCGCCCTGGCACAACCGCGCCCGCAGCTCCGCCTGCCGCCCGGCGAGGGGCTTGGGCAGCTCGTCGCCCACCGCCGCCAGCGCCGCCCGCGCCTGCTCCTGCTCGCACCGCAGGTCGTGCTGCTCGGCCAGGTCCAGCAGCTCGCCGTCGTCGAGCCCGGCGGGCGGCAGCACGCCGGGGCAGGGGCGGGAGGTCGGGGTCAGCGGCAGGAACCGGGACACCGGGGGCGCCGCCAAGCGGGCCCGCGTCCGGTCGCCGACCGCCGACGTGCGGTTGCGGGCGTCGAACTCCTCGGCCAGCTCCAGCGCCAGCTTCCGCATCCGCCGCGCCACCACCGCGAACGGCACCGAGTTCGGGTCGCCCGCGCCCAGGTCCAGCTGCGCGTCCCCGCGCCCGGCGCGCACCACCCGCTCCGCCAGCACCGCCACCGCCGTCGCGAGCTCCAGCACCGCCGACGGCCGCTCCCGCGCCTCGAACCCGCGCATCGGCCCCAACCAGTCCACGGCCGCGTCCTCGTTGCCGGTGAGCGCGCAGAACTCCACGACCCGCCCGTGCTCCTCCACCGCCCGCGCCCGCCCGCTCAGCCCGCGCAGCACCCGCCGGTACGCCAGCGCCGCCCGCTCGCCCATCCCGGCCCGCGCCAGGGGCAGCAGCATCGCGCACCGCACCTTCAGCGCCAGCAGGTCGCCCGCGGCCGGATCGGCGAGCACCGGCGAGGCCAGCGCGTGCGCGGTCGTCACCGACGCCTCGTCGCCGCGCAGCAGCATCCGCTCGACCCCGACCGCCCGGTACCCGCCGTCCTCGGTGTCCGCGCCGCCCGCCGCGACCCACTGCACGTGGGCCCGCTCCTCGGCCTCCCAGTCACCCCGGTGCGCCGCGACCGCCCGCTCCGCCGCGTGCACCGCCCGCTGCCCGTGCCCGCGCTCCCGGCACCGCCGCCCCACGTCCGCCAGCGCGGCGGTGATCTCGTCCAGGCGGAACGAGGGGAAGTCGACCATGCGCCGCACCAGCCCCGCGTACCAGTCGAACAGCCCCGCCTCGTCCTCGGCGGAGAACCGCCACGGCTTGCGGTCGTACTCCCGCAGCGAGCGCCTGAGCTCCTCGAACACCAGCGGCCACCGGCCGTCCTCGCGGTGCGCGTCGGCGAGCATCCGGCGGGCGGCCAGCCCCGCGCGGGGCTGGTCCTCGGCGGCTGCCCTGCGCACCAGCTGCTCCAGCATGGTCGTGCGGGCCCCGCCGTGCTCCATCGCCCCGACCGCCTGCAGCGACTCCCACAGCTCGAACTCCGCGGTGCTCATCGAGCACACCCCGCAACCAACCCGCGCCGCGCCGTGATCACCCCCGAGAGCTTAGGGGGAACCGGCTCGGCCACCGAGGCAGCTCCCCGCGCGTCCCGAAACCCGCAGGGACCCCGAAGCGCCGCGCCACCGCACGAATGCGGCCAGGTCGTGGGCACACCCGCCGCGAACGCCGGACCCGCCACTGCGGTGACCCGAAACCGGCGGTGAACCGAACCGCTCGCGGGGGAACGGCCCACGGGCCGCGCCCCCCGAGGGCCGTTCGAGGGTCGCCCGAGCCGCCGCGCACCGTGAACCGCGATCGGCGGGGCCGACGCGTCCGAGCGCGGCGCGAGCCCGCCTCCCGCGCACCGACGACCACGCTGTCCACAGTGGACTGATCTTGTGCTCCTCCGCCGGAAGCGCTTCCTACCCGTCCACACCGGACTTCACACCTCGCCGCCCCGGTGGGGATGAACACCCCCTGACCCGCGCCGCGCGCCACCCGCCGGTGCGCCCGCCGTCCCGGTGCGGCGGTATCGTCCCTGCCGTGGAGCAGCACGGCAGGGACCCGCGGCGCAGCCCGGCACGGCGCGGCGCGTCCGCCGCCAAGCTCGGTTCCGTCGCGCTCGGCGCGGTGCTCGCCGCCTCCGTGCTGACCGGCGTCGCGCTCAACCGGGACAGCACCGTCACCGGCGCCGCCGTCCCCGAGGGCGGGACCGCCGAGACCGGCGGGACCACCACCACGACCACGACCTCCACCCCGCCGCCCGACCCGTGCGCCCCCGTCCTGGCCGGGCTGACCCCGCGCGCCGGGCTCGCCCAGCTGCTCCAGGTCGGCGTCAACCCGCGCGGCCCGCAGGACGCGCTGTCCATCGTCGGGTCCGAGCAGGTCGGCGGCATCTTCGTCGGCGGCGACGACGTCGGCCTGCTGTCGGGGGACGCGCTGGCCGCCGTGCACGCCGCCTCCGCGCTGCCGCTCACCGTCTCGGTGGACGACGAGGGCGGCCGGGTGCAGCGGATCGACGCGCTCGACGGCGACATCCCCAGCGCCCGCACCATGACCAGCACCCTGTCCACCGAGCAGGTCCGCGAGCTGGCCCGCGAGCGCGGCGCGGCGATGCGGGCGCGCGGCGTCAACACCGACCTCGCCCCCGTGCTCGACCTGACCGCCCAGGCCGCGAACACCGTGATCGGCGACCGCTCGTTCAGCGCCGACCCGGCCACCGCCGTCTCCTACGCCGAGGCGTTCGCCGAGGGCCTGCGCCAGGCCGGGGTCGTCCCGGTGGTCAAGCACTTCCCCGGCCACGGCAACACCTCCGGCGACTCGCACCTCGGCTCGGTCACCGCGCCCCCGCTCGCCCAGCTGCGCGCCCACGACCTCGCGCCCTACCGGGAGCTGGCCCGGTTCGGCGAGGACGTGCAGGTCATGGTCGGCCACATCGCCGTCCCCGACCTGACCGGCGGCCTGCCCGCGAGCCTGAGCCCGGCCGCGTACGAGCTGCTGCGCGGCGAGTTCGCGTTCGACGGCCTGGTCATGACCGACGACCTGGGCGCGATGCGCGCGGTGACCGACCTGGCCGACCTGCCCGACGCGGTGCTGCGCGCGCTGGTCGCGGGCGCGGACGTGGCGCTGTGGTCGTCCGGCGGCCGGGTCGGCGAGGTGCTCGACCGGTTGCAGGCCGCCGTCGCGAGCGGCGAGCTGAGCGCGGAGCGGGTGGACCGCTCGCTGCGCCGCGTGCTCAAGTCCAAGCACCTCTGCTAACGCCCCCACCAGCGTCGATCATCTTCGGTGATCGCTGCGCGTGCCGATCGGGTCTGGTTCGGCGCGCGCGGGCGCGGTGGGCTTGGCGGCATGAGGATCGGTACCCACCAAGCCGGACCGCCCGCTCCCGGCGAGCGCCCCGAGGACCTGCCCGTGGACAGCGCCTGGACCAACCAGATGCCCGGCGGCTGGGACCCGCTGGCCCTGCTCGCCGCCCACGGCCCCGGCGAGCTGGAGCTGGGCACCGCGATCGTGCCCACCTACCCCCGGCACCCGGTGGCCCTGGCCACCCAGGCGCTCACCACGCAGGCCCTGGTCGGCGGCAGGCTCACCCTCGGCATCGGCCCGAGCCACGCCTGGCACGTCACCGACCAGCTCGGCCTGCCCTACACCTCGCCCGCCGCGCACACCCGCGAGTACCTGGAGGTCCTGCGTCCCCTGCTGCGCGGCGAGCACGTGCGGCACGCGGGCGAGCACTTCACCGTCGACATCCGGCTCGACCAGCCCGTCGCGCCACCGCCGGTGCTGCTGTCCGCGCTGGGGCCGAGGATGCTGCGGGTGGCGCGGGACCTGGCGGACGGCGTCCTCGCCACCTGGTGCACGCCCGAGCTGGTCGAGCGGCACCTGGCGCCCGCGCTGGGGGAGGGCGCGCGGATCGTGGTGAGCGCCATGGTGGTGCTCACCGACGACCCGGACGCGGCGCGCGCCCAGGTGGAGGAGGCGTTCGGGGCGGCGTCGCGGATGCCCGCCTACCGGGCGCTGCTCGACCGGGGCGGGCTGGCGGGGGTGGGGGACACGGCGGTGGTCGGCAGCGAGGAGCAGGTCCTCGCCCAGCTCACCCGCCTGCGCGACGCCGGGGCCACGGACCTGGTGCTCGCCGTGCTCGGCCCGCCCGCCGACCGCGCGCGGGTGCACGAGGTGGCGGACGGGCTGCGCGGCTGACGGCGGTCCGGGTCAGGCCCCGCCGTCCCCGCCCCGCAGGACCACCTCCCGCTCGACCGGGGCGGGCGTCTCCAGGGGGACGTCCGCCGGGGCGGGCCCGGTCGGTTCAGGCGCAGTCGGTTCAGGTCCGGCAGGCTCAGGTCCGGCAGGCTCAGGTGCTGCCGGTTCAGATGCGGCCGGTTCGGGTGCGGCCGGTTCGGGCGTGACCGGTTCGAGCGCAACGGGTTCGGGTTCGGCGGGAGCGGACTCCGCCGGACCCGGCCCGACCGCACCCGGTTCCCCGCCCGGCAGCAGCGCCCGCAGCCGCTCGACGAGCGCCCCGCGCGCCTCCTCCGCGAGGTCGGCCCCGTCCAGCGCCGCCAGCGCCTCCAGCGCCGCCGCCACCGCAGACCCCCGCTCCACCCGCTGCCGGGGCAGCGTCGCGGGCGCCTCGTCCGGCGACCAGCGCATCGGCAGCACCACCGGTTCCGGCCCGTCCACCGCCCGGTCGAACAACCGCAGCGCCTCGTCCACCCGCAGCGGTCGCGACCCGCTCACCGCGGGCTCCCCGGCCAGCGGCCCCCAGGCAAGCGCCCGCCCGACCAGCCCGGACCGGGTCCGCTCCAGCGCGATCCCGGCCAGGAACGCCCACGCGGCGGCCTCCGCCACGTCACCGCCCAGCGCCCACCGGGCCGACCCGCACAGCACGAACAGGTCCAGGTCGCCCGCCGCCTCGTGCAGCCGCCACGCCCCGGTGAACGCCTCGTCCGGCTCCTGCGCCACGTGCACCACCCCGGTCACCGCGTGCTCGGCCAGCACCCGCCGCACCGCCGCCCCGTCCCCGAGGTCCAGGTCCACCACCGCCGCGCCCAGCTCCTCCCGCAGCGCCGCGACCGCGCACGCGTCCCGCCGCCCGGCGAGCACGACCCGCCACCCCCGCCCGGCGAGGTGCCTGGCCAGCGCCGTGCCCACCGGTCCGCCGCCGACCACCAGCACCGCGCCCGCGTCGGCGCGCGGCGCGACCAGCACGACCTTCCCGGCCTGCCCCAGCGCCTCGGGCGCGCGCCGCACGTCCCACGCGGTCGCGGGCAGCGGCTCGACCCCCTCGGCGACCAGCCGGGACAGCATCCGCTGCACCCGGTCCGGGGTCACCTCGGCCAGGTCCAGCACCCGGTGCCGCACGGCCTCGACCCCCACCAGGCCCTGGGTCGCCCCGCCCAGCTCCACGAAGTACCCGCCGGGCCGCAGCAGCTCCAGCGAGGCCGCCGCGAACTCCTCCGGCAGCGCGTTCACCACCACGTCCACCTGCGGGAACCGCTCGCGGAACCCCAGGTCCAGGCAGGAGGCGACCCGCTCGGCGGGCAGGCCCGGCACGTGCCGCCCGTCCGGGCGCGCGGTCGCCCACACCTCGGCCCCGGTGGCGAGCGCCAGCAGCGCCACCGCCGCGCCGACCCCGCCCGCCGCCTCGTGCACCAGCACCCGCTGCCCCGGCTGGAGGTTCACCACGTGCCGCAGCGCGTAGTGCGCGGTCAGGAACGCCGACGGCACCGACGCGGCCTCGGCGAACGTCCACCGCGCGGGCACCGGCACGAGCGAGCGCTGGTCGACCACCGCCTCCGGCGCGGTGGGCCCGTCCACGAGGCCGAACACCCGGTCGCCGACCGCGAGCCCGTCGACGTCCGCGCCGACCTCGGCGACCACCCCGGCCAGGTCGGAGCCCAGCGGCGCGCCCACGTCGCGCGCCGCGCGCGCGCCCCGGAAGCCGATCCCGGTCGCGCGCACCGCCACCCGCACCTCGTGCGGCTCCAGCGCGGCCCTGGGGCGGGGCGCGGCCACCACGCCCTCCGGGCCCGCCTCCAGCCGCCACGGCCCGTCCGGCACCGCCAGCGCGGGCCGGGGCTCGGCGACCAGCCGGGGCGCGAACGCCGTCCCACCGCGCACCGCCACCTGCTCCCGCCCGGTCGACACCGCCGCCGCCACGTCCTCGGCGCGCTCGGCGTCCACCAGCACGATCCGCCCCGGCCACCGGACCTGGAGCGCGCCGACCGCGCCGCGCAGCGCCGCGCCCACCGGGTCGACCCGGTCCTGCCCGCGCACCGCCACCGCGTCGCGGGTCAGCACCACCAGCGCCGGGTGCTCCGCGAGCGCGTCCTCGACCTCCGCGCGCGCCCGCTCCACCTGCCCGGCGACGTCGGCGCCGGAGCGCCCGCACTGGTCGAGCACCACCGGATCACCACCGGGCGCGCCGGTCGGGCACGGCTCCCACACCTCGCGGAACAGCGCGCCCCGCCGCTCGGCCTCCGCCGCCGCGCGCGGTTCCACCGAGCCGATCGACGCGACGGGCGCGCCCTCGGCGTCGGCCAGGTCCAGCCGCGTCCCGCCGGGGGAGCGCAGCACCCGCGCCCGCAGCTCTCCCGGCGCGCGGCCGGGGTGGTGCGGGACGACGTCGCGCCAGGCGTGCGCGAGCAGGTCGGGCGACGGGTCGCGGCCCAGCAGCGCGGCGGCCTCCAGCAGCGCCGGGTGGATCACCCACTCCTGCTCCGGAACCCCTTGCGGCAGCACGAGGTCCGCGTACCAGGCGGTGTCGTCCCGCCACACCGCGCGCACCCCCCGGAACGCCGGTCCGAGCCCGCCGGGGTGCACGACCGGCGCCGGTTCGGCGCCCGCCGGGGGCCACTCGCCGGGGCGCCAGGCTTCACCGTCCACTGCGGACTCGGCGAGAACCCCGGTGGCGCAACGCATCCAGACCCCCTCGTCCTCCCGCGCGTGCACCACCAGCTCCGTGCCGCTGACCCGCGCGCGCAGCGCCACCGGGTCCACCAGCCCCGGCGGCGCGTGCACCACCAGTTCGGCGACCCCGGCCAGCCCCGCCCGGCGCGCCGCGTGCAGCGCCACGTCCAGCAGCGCGGCGCCCGGCAGCACCGCGACGCCGTGCGCTGTCCGGTCCGCCAACCACGGCTGCTCAGCGGGGCGCACGCGCCCGGTGAACACCACCTCGTCGCGGTCCGGCACGTCCACCCGCGTGCCCAGCAGCGGGTGCCCGCCCTCGTCCAGCCCCAGCTCGCCCGGCGCGGTCGACGCCCGGCCCCCGCGCGGCGGCAGGAACTCCCGCTGGAACGGGTAGGTCGGCAGCTCCACCGGCCGCCCCGCCGGGATCAGCCCCGTCCAGTCCACCGGCCTGCCCGCGCCGTGCGCCCGCGCCAGGTCGGCCAGGAACGCCTCCGCGCCCGCCCCGTCCGACCGGATCACCCGCAGCGGCCCGGCGTGCTCCTCCAACCAGGTCAGCGCCGCGTGCAGCCGGACCGGGCCGCGCAGCTGCCGCGCCCAGTAGTCCGCCGTGCCGAAGTCCTCGGCGGGCGCGCCCACCAGCGTCGACACCACCGGCAGCGCCGGGGCGCGCACCACCAGGCGCTCGGCGACCCGCGCCAGCTCCGCGACCAGCGGGTCGCAGTGGTGCGAGTGGAACGCCCCGCCCGCGCGCGGCTGCTCCACCGGGCGGCCCAGCGCCCGCCAGTGCCCCACGACCGCCGCGACCGCGTCCGCGTCACCGGAGACGACCGTGCTGTCCGGCCCGGTCACCGCCGCCACCGACACCCGTTCCCCCAGCGCCGCGGCCACTTCCGCCTCGCTCGCGCCGATCCGCGCCATCACGCCCGAGCGGGGCAGGTCGGCCAGCAGCCGGGCGCGGGCGGCCACCAGCGCAGCCGCGTCCGGCAGGTCCAGCACACCCGCGAGGTGCGCGGCGGCGACCTCGCCGACCGAGCGGCCCACGAGGTGGTCGGGCGCGGCGCCGTGGTGCTCGTAGAGCCGGAACAGCGCCACCTGGAACGCGAACAGCGCGGGCTGCGCCACCTCCGGCCGGTCCAGGTCGCCGCCGTGGAACACCAGGTCGGTCAGCGGCGCCTCGAACCTCGCCACCACCTCGTCCCACGCCGAGGCGAACACCGGGAACGCGTCGTACAGGTCGCGGCCCATGCCCGCGCGCTGCGCGCCCATGCCGGACAGCAGCAGCACCGACCCCGCCGGTCCCGGCTCGGGGCGGAGGTCGGCCAGCGCGGCGAGCAGCTCGGCGCGGTCGCGGCCGAGCAGCACCGCGCGGTGCTCGAAGTCGGCGCGGGTGGCGAGCGCGCGGCTGACGTCGGCAGGCGACCAGGTGGTGGTGGCCAGGTGCGCGCCGAGCCGGGCGGCCTGCTGGCGCAGCGCGCGCGGGGTTCGGGCGGACAGCAGCCACGGCACCGGGCGGCCGGGGCCCTCGTCCGGTTCGGGGTCGGCCTGCGGGGCTGGCCCCTCCAGCACCAGGTGCGCGTTGACCCCCGAGCCGAACGCGGACAGCCCGACCCGACGCGGTTCCGGCCACCGCTCCAGGTCCGGCCGGTCGCCGGACGGCGGCAGCAGCCCGTGCCGCATCGCCTGCGCCACCAGGACGATCCCGGTGATCCGCCCGTCGAACCCGGCGCGCGCGGGCGCCTGCTCCTCGGTGAGCCCGGCCGACTCCAGCGCCCGCAGCACCACCCGCCGCCGCGCCGGGACCGCGGCGCTCCCGGCCCCGTCGGAGTTCACCGCCGACCCGCGCACCACCACCAGCGGGCGGCGGTCGTTGCGCGTCGCGTCCGCCAGCCGCTCCAGCACGAGCAAGCCGGTCCGGCCGTCCGCGTCGACCCCGCCGACCAGCGCCAGCACCGACTCCCCGGAGCGCAGCGACTGCGCGGCCAGGTGCGCCGCCACCAGCTCCGCCCCGTCCGCCACGCCGATCGACGGCCCCTCCAGGGCCAGCGCCCGCACCACCCGGCCCGGCGACCGGCCGCAGGTGAACACCCCGGTCGCGGTGCCGCGCAGCGCGCGCGGGTTGATCCCGGCCCGCTCCAGGGCCTCCCACGCGGTCTCCAGCAGCAGCCGCTCGCCCTCGTCGACCTCGGCGGCGGCCTCCGGCGCCAGGTCGAAGAACGCGGCGTCGAACCGCGTCGCGCCCACCACCCCGGCGGCGGGCGGCGCACCCGCGACCAGCCGCTCCCACAGCGCCTCCGGCGTGCCGACCCCGCCGGGCAACCGGCACGCGGACCCCACCACCACAACGGGTTCCAGCCCCGGCGGCGCGCTCTCGGCCCGCTCGTCGGCCTGCGCGCCCCCGCTCAGCAGCACGGTCAGGTGGTCCGCCAGCGCGGACGGCGTCGGGTGGTCGTAGACGACCGTCGCGGGCAGCCGAAGACCGGTGGTCGCCATCAGGTGGTCGAGCAGCTGCACCGCCTCCGCCGAGGTGAACCCCAGCTCCCGGAACGTGCGGTGCCCGTCGATCCCGGCCGCGCCGCGCTTGAGCGTGGCCGCGACCAGGTGCGGCACCAGGGTGTGCGGGTCCGGCTCGCCCTCGGTGACCGGCAGCCCGGCGGAACCGGGGCCGCGCCAGAACCTCCGGTGCTGGAACGCGTAGGTGGGCAGGTCGACGTGCCCGCCCCGGTTGCGCCACAGCACCGGCGTGCCGCCCGCCCACACCTCGGCCAGCGCCTCGGCGAACGCGACCGCGTCGTCCGCGCCCCGGCGCAGCGCGCCCAGCGCGACGTCCGGGTGCGCCGGGTGCGGGCCGACCTCGACCACCGTCCCCAGGCCCTCCGCGCGCAGCGCCAGCAGCGCCTGGTCCAGCAGCACCGGGTCGCGCAGGGTGGCGTACCAGTGCTCGGCGTCCAGCTCCGAGGTGTCCAGCACCCCGCCGGTGACCGTGGAGCAGAACGGGATCGCGCCCGCACCCGGCCGCACGTCCGCGAGCAGCCCCACCAGCTCCTCGTGCACCCGCTCCACGTGCCCGGTGTGCGCGTCGCGCCCGCCGAGCGAGCCCGCGAACACCTGGGCGCGCAGGCACACCACCCGCGCCGCCTGCGCCAGGTCGAGCGCGCCCGCGACGTGCGCCGCCACCACCTCGCCCTCGCCGCAGCCCACGACCGCCGCCGGGGACACCCCGTGGTGCTCCCACAACCGGGCCAGCGCCACCTGGAACGCGAACAGCGCCGGCTGCGCCACGTCCGACCCGGTCAGCGGGCCCGCCTCGCGCAGCACCCGCAGCACCGACCAGTCCTGGTGCTCGGACAGGGCCGCGTCGCACTCGGCGAGCGCGTCGGCGAACACCGGGCTGACGCGCAGCAGCTCCCGGCCCATGCCCGGCCAGTGCCCGCCCTCGGCGGGGAACAGCAGCACGACGCGGCGCGCCGCCGGATCGGCCTCGCGCACGGCCAGGTCGCGCAGGTTCCGCAGCAGCTCGGCGCGGTCGCGGCCGACGACGGCGGTGCGGCGCTCGAACCCGGTGCGGGCGGCCAACGAGGCGGCCACGTCCGCGGGGGTCCAGCGCGGCTGGTCGACCAGGCGCGCGTGCAACCGGGCGACCTGGGCGCGCAGCGCCTCCGCCGTGCGGGCGGACAGCGGCCACACCACCGGGGCGTCGCCGTCCGCAGCGGGCCTCTCCGGCTCGTCCGGGGCCTGCTCCAGCACCACGTGCGCGTTCGCCCCGGACGTCCCGAACGAGGACACGCCCGCCCGCCGCACCCCCGGCCACGGCTCGGCGTCCCGCGCCGCGCCGCCCTCGCGCTCCACCGGCAGCAGCCCGCTCCGGATCGCCTGCACCACCTTGATCACCCCGGCGACGCCGGAGGCGGCCAGGGTGTGCCCGGTGGCCCGGCGCAGCGAGCCCACCCGCACCGGCGACGGCCGGTCGCGGCCGTAGGCGGCCAGCAGCTCCGCGCCCTCGCCCGGATCGCCGGAGGTGGCCTCCACGGCGGTGACGTCCCGCGCCGCGAGCCCCGCCTCCGCCAGCGCCGCGCGCACCACCCGCTCGCGCGCCGCCACGCCCTGGGTGACCGCGCTGCCCGCGAGCACCGCCAGCACCGGGCGTCCCGCGCGCCGCGCCCCGGACAACCGCTGGAGCACCAGCACGCCCACGCCCTCGGCCCGCTCCGCCCCGCCCGGCGCCCCGCCCGCCGCGACCCCGCAGGCCAGCGCCAGCCCGGACTCGCCCGCGCGCAGCGACCGCGCCGCCAGGTGCACGGCGACCAGCGACGAGGAGTCCGCCGCCGCGACGGTGATCGCCGGACCGGACAGGCCGAGCGTGCGCGACACCCGCGCCGAGGGGTCGCCGTCCCCGGCCGCGGTCCCGGTGAACACGCCCGCCGGGCCGCCGCGCAGCGCCTCCGGGTCCACGCCCGCGCGCTCCAGCGCCTCCCAGGCCACCTCCAGCAGCAGCCGCTCACCGGGGTCCATGGCGGTGGCCTCACCAGGGCTGATGTCGAAGAACGCCGCATCGAACTCGTCGGCGCCCGGCAGGCCCGCGCTCCTCGGGGCGCCCTCGGCGTCGAGCAGCTCGGCGACGTCCCAGCCGTGCCGCGCCTCGGTCCCGCCGCACAGCACCAGGTCCCACAGGTCGTCCGGGGTCTCCACGCCGCCGGGGAGGCGGCACGCCATGCCGATCACGACCACCGGGTCGTCGGCCGGGGGAGCGGGGGGACGCTCGACGACCTCCACCCGCGGTTCCGGCGCCGCGCCGACCTCCGGTTCCCCCGCTTCGACCGGAAGCGCTCGGGGCGCCTGGGGTTCGACGAACGGCGCGCGGGGCGGCGGGGCCTCGTCCAGCGCCACCAGGACCGTGTGCGGGGTCGCGCGGGCGGTCTCCAGCAGCTCCGGCACCCGCGCCGGGTCGTCCAGGCCCACCGCCTGCGCGGGCAGCCCCAACCCCCTGCGGTGCACGGCCAGCGCCTCCAGGAACGCCGCCACCGCCGCGTCCGCCTGCCCGGCGGGCCGCGCCGACGGCAGCAGCAGGAAGAAGTCCAGGTCGCGGTGCCGGGTCACCTCGTGCAGCGCCCACGCGGTCCCGGTCGCCGAGCGCAGCGCCGCCGACACGTCCGCCACCGGGCGCGGCGCGTGCACGACCCCGGTGGGGCGGTGCGCGTCCACCAGCCTGGCCAGCGCCCGCGCGTCGTCCGGGTCGCCCGCCTCCACGGTGACCGCCGCGCCGCGCTCCTCCAGCTCCCGCCGCAGCTCCCACGCGTCGTGGACGCGGCCCACCAGCACCAGGTGGTCGTGGTGCGGGGCCAGGTGCCCGGCCACCGCCGCGCCGAGGCCCTCGGTGCCGCCGACCACCAGCACCGTGCCGCGCCTGGCGCGCGCCGGGGCGGTCAGCACGACCTTGCCGGTGTGGCCGCCGGTCGCCAGGTGCCGCAGCGCCTCACCGGCGTTCCGCAGCTCCCACGCGCGCAGCGGCAGCGGCTCCACCCCGTCCGACAGCAGCCGGGCGAACACCGCGACCAGCACGTCCGGGTCCACCCCGGCCAGGTCGAACCCGCGCCACCTCGGGTCCTCGCGCGGGCCGCAGCCGCCCACGTCCACCAGCAGGCCGGTCGGGGACAGCAGCGCCAGCGACGCCGTCGCGATCTCCGCGTCGCCGCCCAGCACCACGTCCACCTGCGGGAACCTGTCCAGGAAACGCAGGTCCCGCGAGGACGCCACCCGCTCCGGCGGCACGCCCATCGCGTGCAGCGCGGGCCACTTGTCCGGGTGCGCGGTCGCGAACACCTCCGCGCCCGCCCGGTGCAGCAGGTGCACCGCGGCCGTCCCGACCCCGCCCGCCGCGCGGTGCACCAGCACCCGCTGGCCCGGTCGGACGCCCGCGAGGTGGTGCAGCGCGCAGTGCGCGGTCAGGAACGCCGACGGCACCGACGCGGCCTCGGCGAACGACCAGCCGTGCGGCACGTGCGCCAGCAGCCGGTGGTGGGCCGTCGCGATCGGGCCGAGGCAGCCGTCGACCAGCCCGAACACCGGATCGCCGACCCGGAACCCGAACACGTCCTCGGCCGTGCCGGTCACCACGCCCGCCGCCTCGCGGCCCAGCGCCGTGCCGACCGGGGCGGTGCGCGCGGCGTGCACGTCCCGCAGCCCCAGGCCCGCCGCGCGCACCGCGATCCGCACCTCGCCGGGCGCGAGCGGGCGCAGCGGGCGGGCCACCGGGCCGACCCCGTCGACCAGGCCCGGCTCCACGACCTCCAGCCGCCAGGGGCGCACCGGTTCCGGGTGGAGGGCGGCGGGGAGCAGTTCGGGGACCAGCGCGGTCGTGCCGCGCAGGGCGATCTCGGGCTCGTCGAGGGGGAGCACGGGCGCGAGGTCGCCGTCGCCGTCGACCAGCGCGACCCGGTCCGGGTGCTGCTCCCGGACCGCGCGCAGCAGGCCCCAGAGGGCGGCGGCGGTCGGGTTGGGCAGCTCGCCCGGCAGGGCGGCGACGGCGCCGAGGGTGCGGACGACCAGGCGCGCGGTCGGGTCGCCCGCGAGGCGGGCGAGCACGCGCTCGGCGACCAGCTTCGGAACGGGGGAGGGCTCGCGGTGGTCGAGCACGACGGTGGTGAGGGGCGGGGTGGCCGCTGCGCCTGCCCGAGGTGAGGTCCGGGGGTGCGCCGCCGCCGCTCGCGGCGTGGTGCCGGTGTGCGGGGCGATCCTGGTCCAGTGCCGCGTGAACAGCCCGCTCGCCGTGCCACCGAGGAACTCGACCTGGTCGACCTCCAGCACCAGCCGACCGTCCTGGTCGTGCGCGGTGATCCGCACCGAGTCCCGCCCGATCCGCTCGACCCGCGCCCGCAACCCCGTGCCACCGCCCCGGTGCAACCGCACCCCGGACCAGCGCAGGGCCAGCGGCGGCGTGGACCCGTCCAGCAGCACCGCCTGGAGCACCGGGTCGAGCAACGCCGGGTGCACCCGCCACGCCGTCCCCGGAACCCCGTCCGGCTCCACCTCGACGTGCAGCACCCGCCCGTCCTGCCACACCCCGCGCAACCCCCGGAACGCCGGACCGCGGCGCACACCCCTGGCCGCGAGGACGTCGTCGGCGTCGGTGAGGTCCACCGGGATTCCGGGCGGGACAACGACGTTCCCACCCCCGGACCGCTGGTCAGCGGCGGTGTCTTCCCCGGACGGGTGATCTTCGGATTGGTGCTCGCCGGGTACGTGCGCGGGGGGTTCGGCGTCACTAACCTTGGAAGCAACCGCCACGTGGTCGTGCGAGGCGGGAGCACTGCCCGAGCCGCTCCCGAGGAGCGCCGGCTCGGTGACGCCTTCGCTGGCTGCGGCGCCCTCGTGCGCCGCGTCGGGGCCAACGTCGGCGGTCACCACATCGGCGCTCGCGAGGGTGGTGCGCATCGGGCTGGTCGGGGTCGGGCCGGTGCTCACCGCGTTGGTGGTCGCCGCGTTGGTGGTCGCCGCGTTGGCGCTCACCGTGCTGGTGGTCGTCGTGTCGGTGGTCGCTGGGGCGGTAGCCGCCGGCTTGTCGGTCGCTGCCCCGGTTGCCTCGTAGTCAGCTCCAGCCTCAACGCTGTCGGTAGTGGCGCTGCCAGTTGCAGCGCTGCCCACGACGGTGCTGCCCGTGCCCGTGCCCGTGCCCGTGCCCGTGCCCGTGCTGGTGTTGGTGCTGTCTGCGGTGGCGGTGCTGCTGGATGTCGTGTCGCCAGTTGTCGTGTCTCCGGGTGCCCTGTCTCCGGGTGGTGCGTCACTCGGTGTCGCGTCGCTTGTTGTTGTGCTGTCAATGGTCGTGTGGTCGAGCGTTGCGCTTTCCGGTGCTGCGCTGTGAGGGCCTGCGCTGTGGAGCGCTGTGCCGGTGGAGGAGGTGGTGCCGTTTGGTGCGGGTGTCGTGGGTGTTGTTGCAGGCTTCGTCGTCGCGGGTGTTGCTGTGGCAGTAATTGCCGTGCTGGTGGTTGCTGCTCCTGCTTCTGCTGTTTCTCCTGCTGCTTGGGTGTTGAGGACGGCGGTGGCGTGGGGGAGCCAGTCGGCTGATTCGCGCACGTGCAGCACCAGGGTGCCGTTGTGCGGGTTGGCGGTCAGGCGCAGTGCGGTGCGGCCGGTGAGCGGGAGTGGTTCGTGCAGGAGTAGTTCTGCCAGTTCCGCGTCCAGCACTGCCGCTACGTGCAGGGCCATGTCCAGCACGGCCGCGCTCGGCAGCACCGGCACGCCGCCCACCTCGTGGTCGGCCAGCCAGGGGTGGGCCTGCGCGGACAGCACGCCGGTGAACACGATCTCGCCTGAGCTGGGCACGTCGACGCGCGCGGTCAGCAGCGGGTGGCCGCCGGGTTCCACGCCCAGGTCGCCCGGTGCCGCACCGGTGTCGGGGGCGGGCCAGTAGCAGCGGCGCTGGAACGGGTAGCAGGGCAGTGGCACGCGGCGCGCCGCGGGCAGCAGGTCGGTCCAGCGCACCGCGCGTCCGGCCTCGTGCGCGCGGGCCAGGCCGGTGAGGAAGTCCGCGACGCCGTCCGCGCCGGGACGTGTGGTCGGCAGCGCGGTGATCGCGCCGTGCCTGCGGCGCGCCCACTCCAGCGCGTCGTGGAACCGCACCGGGTGGCGCAGCTGCCGCGCCCAGTAGCCCGCGGTGGCGAACCCGTCCACGGGCTTGCCCTCCAGCGTCGACACCACCGACAGCGAGCACGGCCTCGGTTGCAGCCCGGTCGCCACGATCGCCAGCTCCACGGCGACCGTGTCGCAGTGGTGCGAGTGGAACGCGCCGCCGGTGCGCAGCACGTTCGCCTGCCGTCCGCGCGCGCGCCAGTGGTCGACCAGCGACAGCACCGCGCCGGGATCGCCGGACACCACGGCGCTGTCCGGCGAGTTCACCGAGGCCAGGCACACGCCGTCGCCGAGCAGCGGTTCCAGCTCCTCCTCGGTGGCCTCCACCGAGGCCATGAGCCCGTCCGGCAGCAGCGCCACCGCGAGCCGGGCGTGCGCGTCGAGCAGCGCGAGCGCGTCGGCCAGGTCCAGCGCGCCCGCGAGGTGCGCGGCGGCGACCTCGCCGACCGAGTGCCCGACGAGGTGGTCGGGGGTGACGCCGTGGTGCTCGTACAGCCGGAACAGGGCGACGTGGAACGCGAACAGCGCCCGCTGCGCCACCTCGACCCGGTCCAGCTCCTCGGACGGCCCGTGGAAGGCGATCTCGGTGACCTCCGGAGGGCACACCGAGTCCCAAGCGCGCGCGAACACCGGGAACGCGTCGTGCAGGTCACGCCCCATGCCGACGTGCTGCGCCCCCTGCCCGGACAGCGGCAGCACCACCCCGGCCCTCCGACCAGCCACAACCTGGTCCAACTGCTCGACCAGCTCATCCCGGTCCCGCCCGAGCAGCACCGCCCGGTGCGAGAACCCGCTGCGCGTCACCAGGCTGACTGCCACCTCAGCCGCGGACGCCTCCGGGTGCGCGTCCAAGTGCGCCCGCAACCGAAGCCCGTGCGCCCGCAACGCTTCCGGCGACTTGGCCGACAACACCCAAGGCGTCAACGGCAACCCAGCCCCAGCGGTTGGCACGTCAATGACGGGTGGCTGCTCCAGGATCAGATGCACATCCGTGCCGAACCGCCCAAGCGACGACACCCCAACCCGCCTCGGCTCCACCCACGGAACCGGCTCGACGAGCGGCACGAGCGCGGACCCGGACACCCCGGCAAACGCAAAACCAGCCCCAGGACCGAGACCAGGGCCAGGGCCAGTCCCAGGGGCAGTTCCGGCCTCAGCGGCAGTCCCAGTCACAGAGACAGTTCCAGCCTCAGAGACAGTTCCAGCCTCAGAACCAGTCCCAGAACCAGACCCGGTCCCAGCTCCAGCCCCAGTCCCGGTTCCGTTCCCGACCCCAATTCCGATCCCGGTTCCAGTCCCGGCCCTGGTAACGGAGCCGGGCCGAGGCTCAGCCCTGATTCCGGTCTCGGCTCCTGAGGGGCCACTCGCCCCTGGCCTGAGTTCGGCGGTGGGGTCGGGTGTGGTCGTTGGCGTGGGAGCGCTCTCACCTGTGGAAGTGGATGCGGGTGTTGGGGTGGGGGTGGTTGCTGGGGACAGGTGCGGGGTCGGGGGGAGCGTGCCGTGGCGCAGGGCTTCTACCAGTTTCACCAGTGCGGCGGCGCCTGAGGCTGCTCCGGTGTGGCCGGTGGTGGATTGGAGTGCGCCCAGGTGGACCGGGTGGGGGTTCGTGCCGTAGACGGCGTGCAGCGCGGTGAGCTCGGCCTGGTCTTCGGGTGGGGTTCCGGTGCCGTGCGCTTCTACGGCGTTGATCTCGTTCGGGTCCAGGCCCGCTTGGGACAGCGCTCGGCGGATCAGGTGTTCCTGCGTGGTGGAGGGAGTTGCTTGGGGGGTGGATGTGCCTACTGCGCTGCCGCGGATCAACGCCAGCACCGGGTGTCCCGCTGCCAGTGCGTCGGACAGGCGTTCCAGGACCAGCACCGCCACGCCCTCGGACCACCCCGTGTCGTCGGGGCGTTCGGAGAACGGCTTGCGCTTCGGGCCGTCGACCTGACGCTTGGTGGCCTCGGGGGTGGTCAGCACCTCCACGCCGCCCACCAGCGCCAGGCCGGACTCGCCCGAGCGCAGGGACTCGCTCGCCAGGTGCACCGCCACCAGCGACGACGAGCACGCCGTCGCCACGGTCACCGCCGGACCCACCAGGCCCAGCGCCTGGGCGATCCGGCCGGACGTCGCGCTCGGGCACCCGCCTGGCGCGTCGGGGTGGTCGGCGCCAACGCCCACGAACGTGCCGGTCGTGGTGTCGCGCAACGAGGTCGGGTCGACGCCCGCGTCCTCCAGGGCCTCCCAGGTGGTTTCCAGCAGGAGGCGTTGGCGGGGATCGGTCGCCAGGGCCTCGCTCGGGCTCAGGCCGAAGAACGCGGCGTCGAACTCGCCCGCGCCGTCCAGGTAACCACCCGGACCGCCGCTCTCCCAACCCCGGTCCGCCGGGGGGAGCGGGACGATCGCGTCACCGCCCTCGGACAGCAGCGTCCACAGCGCACCCGGCGAGTCCACCCCGCCCGGCAGGCGGCAGGCCGTGCCCACGACGGCGATCGGCTCCGCACCGAGGACGTCGAAAACGCCGGTATCGGGAACAGCGCCATCGACGCCATCGAGAGGGACTGAAAGGAGACCATCAGTGGAATCAGGAGCGCCTGCGGCGGGAACGGGGGGAGTGATGAACTCGGAGGGGAGAGCCTCGGAGGGGAGAGCCTCGAAGGGGAGGGGGGCTGGGGGGAGTTCGAGTGGTTCCTGCTCGGAGTCTGCTGGGGGAGTGTCGTCCAGCTCGGGCTCGTATTCGGCCTCGGCGACTTCGTCCGGCTCAGGTTCGTATTCGGTCGTGGCGAACTCATCCGGTTCAGGTTCGGGTTCGGCCTCGTCGGGGGCGGCCTGGTCTTGCTCCGCCTCCACCTCCGCCTCCACCGCCGCGTCCGCGTCGTCCGCGTCCTCCAGGTCCTCCAGGCTGAACCTGATCGTGTCCGCGTCGGCCGAGACCCCCACCGGTGCGAAGAAGTCCGTCGCCTCCGGGTCCCCCGCCTGCTCCTCCTCTCCCGCCCAGCAGCTCTCCCGCTGGAACGGGTAGGTCGGCAGCGTCACCCGTCGCGCGTGCGGCACCAGCCCGCGCCAGTCCACCGGCAGACCGCCGGTGTGCGCCCGTGCCAGCCAGTTCAGCAGCGCGGACGGCCCGTTCGCCGTCGACGGGATCGGCAGCAGGGACGGGTCGTGGGCGTGCAGCCACGTCGTCGCCCGGTGGAACAGCACCGGGGCCCGCAGCTGCCTCGCCCAGTAGCCGGGGGTCGTGATCTCGTCGGTCGGCTCGCCCAGCACGGTCGACACCACCGGCACCCGCGGCGCCCGGAACGCCAGGGTCGCCGCCACCGCCGCCAGTTCCGGCACCATCGGGTCGCAGTGGTGCGAGTGGAACGCCCCGCGCGTGCGCAGCCTGCCCGCGTCCACGCCCGCCCGCCGCCAGCGCGCCACCACCTCGTCGACCGCCGCGCCGTCCCCGGACACCACGGTGGCGTCCTGGGTGTTCACCGCCGCCACGCCCACGCCCGGCACGTCCCGCAGCGCCGCCGCGACCTCGGCGGCCCCGGCGCGGACCTCCGCCATCGCCCCGTCGGCGGGCAGCTCGCGCAGCAGCGCGGCCCGCGCGCGCACCAGGGTCGTCGCGTCCCGCAGGTCCAGCACCCCGGCCAGGTGGGCGGCGGCGACCTCGCCGACCGAGTGGCCGACCAGGAAGCTCGGCCGCACCCCGTGGGCGGCCAGCAGCGCCGCCAGCGCCACCTGGAACGCGAACAGCGCGGGCTGCGCCACCTCCGTCCGGTCCAGCTCCTCCTGCGAGCCCTCGAACACCACCTCGGTCAGCGCCGGGTCCAGGTGCGCGCACGCCTCGTCCCACGCGCGCGCGAACACCGGGAACGAGCCGTGCAGCAGCCTGCCCATGCCGACCCGCTGGCTGCCCTGCCCGGACAGCAGCAGCACCGCGCCCGACCACCGCGGCTCCTCGGTGATGCCGCCGAGGCCGTGCAGCAGCTCCTCGCGGGTCGCGCCGACCACGGCGGCCCGGTGCGCGAACGCGGTCCGGCCGCGCGCCAGGGTGTGCGCGACGTCGGACGGCGTCCAGTCCGGCTCGCCGAGCAGGTGGTCGGCCAGCCGCGCGGCCTGCTCGCGCAGCGCCTCGCGGCTCGCCCCGGACAGCAGCCACGGCACCACCGGCTCGCCCGGCGGCTCGGGGACGGGCGTGCGGGCGGGGGCCTCGCCGAGCACCAGGTGGCAGTGCGTGCCGCCGTCGCCGAACGCGCTCACGCCCGCGACCAGCCCGCCGCCCCACCCGCCGTGCCACTGCGTCAGCGAGGTCTGCACGCGCAGGTTCAGCAGGTCCAGGTCGACCGCCGGGTCCGGCTCCCGGAAGTGCAGGCTCGGCGGCAGCTCGCGCCGTCGGATCGCCAGCGCCGCCTTGAGAAAACCGACCGCGCCCGCCGCGCTCCCCAGGTGCCCCACGTTCGTCGTGGCCGCCCCGACCGGCAGCGGCGAGCCGTGCGGGCGGGCCGCGCCCAGCACCGCGCCGAGCGCCAGCGCCTCCGCCGCGTCGCCCGCGCGGCTGCCCGAGCCGTGCAGCTCCACGTACCCGACCGCCGCCGGGTCGACGCCCGCCGCCCGGTACGCCGCGCGCAGCACCTCCCGCTGACCGGCCGGGTCCGGGCCGCCCCGCGCGCCGTCGTCGGTGATCGCGCCGCCCAGGACCAGGCAGTGCACGTCGTCGCCGTCCGCGAGCGCGGTCGCCAGGTGCTTGAGCACCAGCACCACCCCGCCCTCGCCCCGGCCGGGACCGTTCGCGGAGGCGTCGAGCACCCGGCAGCGCCCGTCCGGGGACGACCCGCCGGACCCGGCCGCCCACCCCGGCCCGAGCACCAGGTCGACCCCGCCCGCCAGCGCCACCGCCGACTCGCCCGAGCGCAGCGACTCGCACGCCAGCTGCACCGCGACCAGCGACGACGACTGCGCGGTGTCCACCACCAGGCTCGGCCCGCGCAGCCCGAACGCGTGCGCCACCAGGTCGGCGACCACCGCGCCCTGCCCGTCGTCGTCGGCGGTGACGCCCAGGAACACGCCGACGCCCGCGCCCGCGAGCGCGCCGGGCACCGTGCCGCTGTCCTCCAGGGCCTCCCAGACCAGTTCGAGGGCGAGCCGCTGCCTCGGGTCCATCGCGCCCGCCTCGCGCTCGGAGACGCCGAAGAAGGCCGCGTCGAACTCGTCCACCCCCTCCAGCGCACCGCCGCGCGCCCCCGGACCCCACCGGTCGGCGGGCGCGGCGCCGGTCGCGTCCGCGCCCGCGCGCAGCAGCCGCCAGAAGGCGCGCGGGTCGGCGGCCCCCGGAAGGCGGCAGGACGCGCCGACGACGGCGATCGCGTGCTCGGCCCGGTCCTCGGCCGAGGCGTCCCACGGGGTCGGTGCGCGGTCTGGTTCGGGCAGCAAGGTGCGACTCTCCGGCTCGTCCTGGGCTGGTCCTGCGCTGGGGCTCCTGGGGGCGGGAGCGGCGCGGTCGGCGCTGGAACGGGTCAGCGCCCGCCCGCGCCGTACCGCCGGGATGGTTGTGTCCGCCCACGGGGACGCGCAACCGAGCACGGGGCGGTTGACCGGATCGGTTGACACACGGGCGGGTTTTGCTGTGTGGCTGCCCGGTGTCGCGGCCTCGGTCTGGTACCGCCGAGCCCCTGTCCGAGGTGTCCGGATCGCGCTGCCGGTCCGCACGGGACGGACCGGCCGCGCCGCAGTACACCTGTCCCGGCGGGCGCGCACGTCCCTTCGGCCCTGGCCGAAAACATTGTCCGGTGATCACGGCCGGGGGGAACCTGGGGGCGCGGGCAACCGGGGGCGCCCGGTCGGGGGCGGGGCGGATCCAGGGGGCGGTCCCACGACCGCCGGGGGTGTTCCGACCCGCCCGCTCCGGGCTCGTGCCGTCCGCGTGGCCTGCGGACGGGGAGCCTGCCCGCCGCCGGGTGCGTCCGGGTTCCGGGCGCACCCGGTGGGCTTCCCGCAGGACGCGCGGCGGGGCTTTTTCACAGGCCGCGCGACGCGGGAGCCTGCCGTCCCGCCCGCCGCGCGCGGTGACGTCCGCACGGCTGAACAGCTGTTCAGGCGTGCGCGCGGACCTCGCGCCTTCCGGCGGCCCGACCCGCGCCACGTCCCGCGCGCCGCGCCCGCCGCCCCCGCCGCCTCCCGGTGGCGCAGTCCGCGCTCCCGCGCACCCCGGCCCGCGCCGCTGCCCGCCCGGCGGTCCGCGCTGGGCCGTCCGGGGGAGCGCACGACCCGCCCGCGCCGCCGTGCTCCCCGGTCTGGCGGTGCTGCGCGCCGCCCGGCGCGGGTTGGATGGGGACCGTCCCGCCGGGGGCGCGGCCCCCCGAGCGGTCGGCGGGCCGGGGGGCCGGCTGAGGAGGACCGGTGCGCATCCTGGTGGTCGGGGCCAACGGCAGGCTTGGGCGGCGCGTGGTGGCGCGGGCGCTGGAGGTCGGGCACGAGGTGACCGCGTTCGCCCGCAGGGCCGACGGGCTGCCCGCCGACCCCGCGCTCGCGGTCCGGGTCGGCGCGGTCGCCGAGTGGCCCGCCGAGGTCAGGGCCGCCGTCTCCGGGCAGGACGCGGTGATCGCCGCGCTCGGCGCGCCGCCGTGGACGGCCCGGCGGCGCGGTCCGGCGGCCGTCGCGTCCGCCGTGGCGAACCTGGTGGTCGCGATGTGCGCGGAGGGGGTGCGGCGGATCGCGGTGCCGCTCGCCTGGGGCGCGGGCGTCAGCCGGGTGGCGGCCTCGCCGCTCCGGCGCGCGCTCGCCGCCACCGTGGTGCGCCGCGACTACCGGGACTACGGGGCGGCCGAGCGGGTCCTGACCACCTCCGAGCTGGACTGGACCCTCGCCTACCTGGGCGCCCTCACCGATCGCGGCGCGTCCGGGTGGCGGGCGAGCACCGACATCGGGCGACCGCGCACGCCGGGCCTGTCGCGCGCGGCGGCGGCGGAGTTCCTGGTGTCGGCGGTGGAGCGGGACGACCTGGCGCGGCGGCGCGTCGTGCTGCACGGAGCGGCGCGGTGACCGGCGACGCGGGCGGCTACCCGTGCGGCGTCGACCGGCCCGGCTTCTGGAGCGCGGACCGGCCCGGCGCGTGGAGCGCCGACCAGCCGGGCATCTGCAGCGACCGGCCGGGGTTCTGGCGCGCGGACCTGCTCGGCGCGTGGCTGCTCGACCAGCCGGGCGCCCTGCGGCGGCAACCGCCGGGCATCTGGCGCGTCGACCAGCCCGGTTTCTGGAGCTACCACCGGGCGGGGGCCCGGAACGCGCTGCGGACGGCGGTGCGGGCGGTGATCCGGGGTTCCGGCTGGTCGGCGGTGCGGGGCGTCGACCCGCACGGGGGACCGGGCAGACCCGGCCCGCCGTCGGGCGGTGGCGGGGAGGGGGACGTGGGTCTTTCCGAGCGGCCGGGCGGCGACCCGCGGAGCGTTGAGCGGGCCGAATCCCGGAGCGTTGACCGGGTCGGTTTCCAGGGCGTTGACCGGTCCGGCCCCCGGAGCGTTGAGCGGCCTGATGCCCAGGGGGTCGACCGGACTGGCTCACGGAGCGTTGACCAGGCCGGTTTCCAGGGCAGTGAGCGGACCAGCTCCCCGAGCGCTGACCGGCCCGGTTCCCAGGGCTTTGACCAGGCAGGCCCCCTGAGCGTTGACCGGGCTGGCGCGGGGGAGCCCGGCAGGCGTGCCGCCGGGAGCGCCGCCCGTCCCGATCGCCGGAGCGCGGACCGGACCGGCGCGGGGAACCCCGGCCGGTCGGCAGGCCGCCCCTCTCCCCGCGGCGCGGAGCGGCCCGGCTCGTGGGGCGCCGAGCGGGTGGACGCGGACGAGCCGGTGGCCGACCGCGTCGTGGTGATCACCGGGGCCAGCTCCGGGCTCGGCGCCGCGGCGGCGCGGCGCTTCCACGCGCTCGGCGCGCGCGTGGTCCCCGTCGGCCGCTCGCCCGAGCGCACCGCCGCCCTCGCTGCCGAGCTGGGCGTCACCGGGCACGTGGTCGACTTCAGCAGCCTCGCCACCGTCCGCGCCCTCGCCGACGACCTGCTCGCGAAGCTGTCCCGGATCGACGTCCTCGCCGCCAACGCGGGCGGCATCCCCGACCGCACCGGGCCCACCGTCGACCGCGTCGAACCGGTGCTCCAGGTGAACGCGCTCGGGCCGTGGCTGCTCAACGCCCTGCTGCTGCCCGCGCTGTCGGGCGGCCGGATCGTCGCCACCTCCTCGCGCGCGCACCGGGGCGCCTCGCTCGCGGTGTCCGAGGTGGACGGGCTGCCGGTCGGCGCGCGCCCGCTCGGCGCGTACGCCGACTACGGCCGCGCCAAGCTGGTGTCCGGCATCCTGCTGCGCGAGCTGGGCCGCCGGAACCCCGGACTGCCCGTCGCCGACTTCCACCCCGGCGTCATGGCCACCGGCTTCGCCCGCCACCTCGGCGCGCCCGGCGCGCTGTTCACGCTCCTGGCCAGGCCGCTGCTCGTGCGCCCGGAGACCGCGGCCGACCAGCTCGTGCGCATCGCGGCCCGAGCCCGCGCCACCGGTTACCACGTCGGCGACCGCCCGGCCCCCGGCTCGCCGCAGCTCGACGACCCGGTGCTCGGCGCGCTGGTCTGGGACATGGCGGTGCGGGCCACCGACCACCGCTGACGCCCGGCCCGGCGGCTGCCCGGCGGTCGCGCACGATCGCCGGGCCGTTTCCCCTCATCGCCTGGCCGGGTGTCACTGGAAGTGATGATCTTTCGCCTTCTCCGGCCGTCGTGGGCCGCACCCCGTCCTACGCTGCGCAACCGTGTTCCAGCCTCCCGACACCTCAGCGCCGCAGCCCCTCGCCCCCACCGGTGGCGGCGGGGCGAGAGCCCGGCGCTGGTCGTTCGAGACGCGGCAGGTCCACGCGGGCGCGGCGCCCGACCCGGCCACCGGGGCCCGCGCCACCCCGATCTACCAGACCACCTCGTTCACGTTCGCCGACTCCGCGCACGCCGCCGACGTCTGCGCCCTGCGCGACCTGGACTCGCACGCGTACAGCCGCATCGGCAACCCCACGACCGCCGTCGCCGAGGCGCGGCTGGCCGACCTGGAGGGCGGGGTCGCGGCCGTCGTCCTCGCCAGCGGCCAGGCCGCGATCACCCTGGCGCTGCTCAACCTCGCCCGCACCGGCGACCACGTCGTCGCCTCCGCCGCCCTCTACGGCGGCACGCGGGTGCTGCTCGCCCACACGTTCACCGAGCTGGGCATCGGCGTCGACTTCGTGGCCGACCCCGACGACCCGGCCGCGTGGCGGGCGGCCGTGCGGCCCAACACCAGGGCGTTCTTCGCCGAGGTCGTCGGCAACCCGCTCGGCAACGTGCTGGACCTGCGCGCGGTCGCGGACGTCGCGCACGCGGCGGGCGTGCCGCTGGTGGTGGACAACACCGTGCCGACGCCGTACCTGTGCAGGCCGCTGGAGCACGGGGCCGACGTGGTGGTGCACTCGACCACGAAGTTCCTGGCCGGGCACGGCAGCAGCGTCGGCGGCGCGGTCGTGGACGGCGGGCGGTTCGACTACGCCGCCGACCCCGACCGGTGGCCGCAGTTCACCGAGCCCGACCCCGGCTACCGGGGCGTGGTGTTCGCGGCGGACTTCGGCGAGCTGGCGTTCGCGCTGCGGCTGCGGGCCAGGCTGGCGCGCGACCTGGGGCCCGCCGCGTCGCCGTTCAACAGCTTCCTGCTGCTCCAGGGCATCGAGACGCTGTCGCTGCGGGTGGAGCGGCACGTGGCCAACGCGGGGGTCGTGGCGCGCTGGCTGGCCGGGCGGCCGGAGGTCGCGCGGGTGCACTACGCGGGGCTGCCCGACGACCCGTGGCACGCCGCCGGACGCCGCTACCTGCCGCTCGGGGTGGGCGCGGTGGTGGCGTTCGAGCTGGCGGGCGGGTTGGAGGCGGGGCGGCGGCTGGTGGACCGGGTGCGGTTGTTCAGCCACCTGGCGAACATCGGGGACGTGCGCAGCCTGATCATCCACCCGGCGTCGACCACGCACGCGCAGCTCGAACCCGCCGAGCAGGTCGCGGCGGGGGTGACGGCCGGGCTGGTGCGGCTGTCGGTGGGGTTGGAGGGGGTCGCGGACCTGGTGGCGGACTTGGCGCAGGCGCTCGGGGACGGGTGACGCGGGTGCGGGTCCGGCTGGCGAGGGCGGTGCCCGCAGGTCCGGCTGGCACGGGCTGGGCTTGTGCGGGTGCCGCGCTGACCCGGCCGCGCTGACCCGGCCGCACTGACGAGGGCCCGCAGCTGAGCGCGGGGCGGGGCTCCCTGGAACCCGCCCCGCGCTCAGCCGCGGGTGGTCGCGCGGCCCGGTTCGCCGCCGGGGGCGCGCGCCCCGCTCCGGTCCGCGCGGTCGGCGTGCCGCGCGGGACCGCGCAGGCCGGGCCGCTGTCCCGGCCTGCGCGGTCGCCCGGACTAGACCGCCGCGCGGGCGTGCCGCCTGGCCGCCGCCACGGTCTGCTCCAGCAGCAGCGCGATCGTCATCGGGCCCACCCCACCCGGCACCGGGGTCAGCCACGACGCGCGCTCGGCCGCGCCCGCCTGGTCCACGTCGCCGACGCCGCCGGCGTGGTAGCCCGCGTCCACGACCACTGCGCCCGGCTTGATCCACTCGCCGCGCACCAGCTCCGGCTTGCCCACCGCGGCCACCACCAGGTCGGCGCGGGCCACGTGCTCGGCCAGGTCCTCGGTGCGCGAGTGGCAGGTGGTGACCGTGGCGTCGCGGGCCAGCAGCAGCGCGCTCACCGGCTTGCCCAGGATCGGGCTGCGACCGACCACGACCGCGTGCATCCCGGCCGGGTCGATGCCGTTGACGTCCAGCAGCCGCAGGATCCCGCCGGGCGTGCACGAGTGGAAGCCCGGCTCGCCGAACGCCATCGCCGCGTAGGAGGCCATGGTCACGCCGTCCACGTCTTTGGCGGGCGCGATCGCCTCGAACGCGGCCCTCTCGTCGACGTGCGACGGGACCGGGTGCTGGAGCAGGATGCCGTCGACGGCGGGGTCCTGCGACAGCTCGGTGATCTTGGCGACCAGCTCGGCCGTGGTGGTCGACGCGGGCAGCTCCACCGCGCGCGAGTCGATGCCGACCCTGCGGCAGCGGGAGCGCTTCATGCGCACGTAGGTCTGCGACGACGGGTCCTCGCCGACCAGGACCGTGGCCAGCAGCGGCGCGCGGCCGTGCTGTTCGCCGAACTCCCGCGCGGCGACCGCCGTGGAGTCGTAGATCGCGTCTGCTGCGGCTGTTCCGTCGAGTGTCCGAGCGGGCACGGGCACACCCCTGTCATCCGGTGGATGAGGGGCACCCAGGCGGGCGATGCCTGCTCTGCTCGCACTCCCCGGTGGTGACCCACCCTCGCCAGTCGTGCTGCGCCATCGTAACCCCTCGGTGTCAAGCCGGTTCACGCCTTGGACGGTTTTGCGCGGGCGGGGCGGGCGTTCCTACCGTGGGTCGACGCAGCGGGAACGGGAGGGCGGCGCCGTGCGACTGGTGGTCACGATCAGCCTGGAGGTCGAGCCGGACGAGGTCGGGCCGGCCACGTCGCGGGTCGCGGACGCCTTGCGCGACAACGGGATCGCGGTGCACGGGGTGGGCGGCCTGCCGCTGCCCGCGGCGCCCCGGCCGTTCCCGCCCGCGCGGCCGGACGTGGAGCTGCTGGTGCTGCCGGACTCCCGGCGGGTGCTGCACCTGGGGCGCGCGCTGCCGCTGAGCAGGCGCGAGTTCGACCTGCTGCTGTTCCTGTGCGAGCACCCGGACCGGGTGCACGGCAGGCGCGAGCTGATCACCAGGGTGTGGGGCGGGGACGGGAGCCGGGGCACCCGGACGGTGGACGTGCACGTGCGGCGGCTGCGGCACAAGCTCGGCAGCGCCGCCGGGGTGATCACCACGGTGCGCGGGGCCGGGTACCTGGTGGAGGCGGGGGAGCGGGTGCTGGTGCACCGGGCCGGTGAGCCTGGGGAGTTGTTGGTGGGCAACGGGTAAGGGCTGTCCACTGTGGACTTGACCCGGCTGCGGGCTTGGCCGGGCTGCGGGCTTGGCCGGGGGTGTGGCCGGGCTGGGGTTCGGCCGGCTGCGGTTCGTCGGTGGGCGGGTCCGCCGGGGTGCGGTCAGCGCGCGTCGAGGAAGTCCGCGACCAGCGGGCCGGTCTCGTGGTGGAACTCCTCGAAGTACGCGTGCCGCGCGCCCTCGACCAGGTGCAGGCGGGCGTCCGGGATGCGCTTCGCGAGGAGCGGGGCGTTCGCGGTCGGGTTGAACCGGTCGTCGGTGCCGTGGACCACCAGGGTCGGGGCGGTGATCGACGGCAGCGCGTCCCAGGAGTTGTGGTTGCCGCTCGCGAGGAGGTGGCCCTTGCGGGCGTGCGGGGGCATGTCCGGGTCGCCCAGGGTGGTGAACGGACCGCCGTGGGTGGTGAACGGCTCGTCGTGGCGCTCCAGCCAGGCCGGGGTGTACATCAGCTCCAGGAGCGCGCGCCGGGCCTTGCGGCGGTCGGGCTGCGCGAGGCTGCGGCGCACCTCGGCGGAGCGCTCGACGCCGTGCGGCGGACCGGGCGAGGTGCACCCCAGCACCAGCCCGCGCACCCGCTCCGGGTGGTCGGCGGCCAACCACTGCGCCACCCGGCCGCCCATGGACGTGCCGTACACGTGGCAGCGGTCGACGCCGAGGTCGTCCAGCACGCTGAGCGCGTCCTCGGCGAACGTGCGCGTGGTGTAACCCCCCTCGGGCTTGCCGCTCAGACCGGTGCCCCGGTGGTCGAGCACGATCGTGGTGAACTCACGGTCGAAGTCCGGCCGCACCCGGTCCCACCAGTGCAGGTTGTTGGCCTGACCGGAGAGCAGGAGGAGCGGATCGCCGGAACCGTTGACCTGGTAGTGGAGCTGCACGTCATCGGCTGTCCGGGCGAAGGGCACCCGGCCACCCTAACCCCCGCCCAAGCCACCGACCGGCCCGCCCACCGGCAACCGGCCAGCCCGCCACCCCGCCCGCCAGCAGGCCCACCGCATCACCACTCAGCCCGCTCGCCGATCGCCCCGCCAACCGCCCCGCCCGCTGGCTAGCCCGCACCGATGAAGAGACCGCGCCGCCGGGCGGATCGCGCCGCCACCCGGACTGCGCGGCCTGGCGGACTGCGCGGCCTGGCGGACTGCGCGGCCGGGCGGATCGCGCCGCCACCCGGACTGCGCGGCCATCGGGACCGTCCCGCCATCGGGACCGCCCCGCCCGCTGGCTAGCCCGCACCGATGAAGAGACCGCGCCGCCAGGCGGATCGCGCCGCCACCCGGACTGCGCGGCCATAGGGACTGCGCCGCCAGGCGGATCGCACCGCCACTCGGACTGCGCCGCCACCCGGACTGCGCGGCCGGGCGGACTGCGCCGCCATCGGGACCGTCCCGCCGGGCGGACTGCGCCGCCGGGGGAACTACCGCCCCCCCTGGCCCGCATCGGCGAGAGGGGACTTGCCCAGGCTGAACCGAGTCGGACCGGTCCGGATCAGGCCAGGTCGGATCGATGCTGGAACCGGCCGATGCCGTGGCCGGGATGGTGTCGAGCCGGGGCGTTGTCGGGCCCATAGTGGCGCCGAGTGGCTGTCGGGACCAGGGGGCGCCGAGTGGCTGCCAGGGCCAAGCCGGTGCCAGGACCGGGCCGGTGCCAGGCTGGAGCCGGACCAGGCCTGGCCGGGCTGGCCCGGCCAGACCGGTGCGCGGCGCGTGGTCGCGTGGCGCGGCGCGGATTCAGTTGTGGGGCATTGTCAGGTGCGCGTCACCTCCGCCTTCGGCTCGGTCGCGTGCGGCGCCGCGCCCCTCGGCGCCGCACCCCTTGTCGTCGCGCGTGGGCCCGGCAGGCCCGTCAGGTCGAACTCGGTCAGCCCGTGCCTGACGCCGTTGACCTGGAGCTCCACCGCGTGCGTGCCCGCGTGGTGCCGTCGGGTGGTGATCTCGCGGAACGGGTGGCGCTTGGTCAGCAGGGCGCGTTCGCCCGGTTCCAGCACGCGCGTGGTCAGCTTGAACACCTTCGGCGTCCGCGAACCGTCCGCCTTCACGTAGTGCACCGCGTAGTCGATCGCCAGCCGCGCCGCCTCCCGACCTCGGTTCACCACCTCCGCCGTGAACTCCAGCTCGCCCCCGAACCGCACCTGCGTCCCTGCCAGCACCGGGCCGCCGACCTCGACCTCCGCCGCCTCGTACCCCAGCAGCCCCAGCGCCCCCGGATCACCGCGCTTGACCAGGGTGCGCAGCGCGTGCCGCACCAGCCGGGGCGTCGTCGGCGCCGGGTCGGCCAGCCAGCGGCCCGCCACGTCGACCACCAGCTCCGGGGCCAGCCTGCTCACGTCGTTCAGGTGGTTGGCCACCGAGCGGCGCACGTACTCCGACTCGTCCGCGCGCAGCGCCTCCAGGATCGGCAGCGCCCGCGCCGGCTCCGCCGTCAGCCCCGGCACCCGTCTGCCCCACGGCAGGAACGGCCGGGTGCCCTCGCTGGCCAGCCGCCGCACGTGCTCGTCCGGCGACGCCGTCCACGCCAGCGCCACCTCCAGGGTCGTGCCCAGGTCGGCCAGAAGGAACGCGCGCAGCGCGAACTCGCCGGTCAACCGCCCGGTCAGGGCCGCCAGCACGGCCAAGCCCTCCCGGACCCGGTCGGTCGACGCGGCGCGCGCCGCCAGCGCCTCGGACAGCGGCCACACCGCCCAGCCGCCGAACCCCGGATCGGTCAGCGCCGCCAGCAGCACCGCCTCGAACGCCGACCAGTCCTCCGGCAGGTCGGCCAGCACCGCGTCCGCGACCAGCCTGGTCCGGCCCGCCAGCGCGACGCCGTCCAGCGCGCCCGCGACCTCGGCCACGCGCGGGCAGGGCGCCCCGGCCAGGCGCAGGCGCTCGGCCAGGTCGAGGACGGTCGTGGGGCTCAGAAGCTCATCGGCTGTGGGCACGGGAACCATTGTCCGGAGAGGTCTGACAGTTCTCGGGCGCGCGGGGGAGGCGGGGAGCGGGGACCGGGCCAGTTCACCCGTTCGTGGAGCGCGTCACCGCCCGACGCCCTTGATCACCGTGTGTAGCATCCCGCCGCACCGGGTAGCCGTCCACTGCCGTGCAGGCCCAACGAAGGGGAAGTCATGCGCCTCACCCGCCTCCCGCTCGCCGTGCTCGCCGCCGCCGCGCTGGCAGCCGGGTGCACCCCGAGCGACCAGCCCTCCGAGCAGACGGGGACCACCGAGCCCGCGGGGACCTCCGCCGAGGGCGACGCCGCGTCCACCGACGTGGTCACGGTCCGGGACTCCGGCGTGCTCGCCGTGCCGGAGGACGCGCAGACCGCCTTCACCTACAACCAGGACGCCGCCCCGGTCGGCGCGAGCATGGACGTCGAGGTCGCCGAGGAGGACGAGCAGACCACGGTCCGGCTCTCCGTACAGGGCTTCCAGCAGGACCGGGGCTACGCGGTGCACGCGCACACCCAGCCGTGCGGCAAGACCGGCGCCGACGCCGGGCCGCACTTCCAGCACGAGCAGGACCCGGCCGCCACCCCGGACAAGCCCTCCACGGACCCGGCGTTCGCCAACGCGCGCAACGAGTTCTGGCTCGACCTGACCACCGACGCCCAGGGCACCGGCGAGTCCGAGACCACCGTCCCGTTCGGGTTCACCGACCGGGTGCCCGCGTCGATCGTCGTGCACGAGGCCGAGCACACCATGACCGAGCCGGGCAAGGCGGGCACCGCGGGCGCGCGGCTGGCCTGCCTCACCGTGACCTTCCGCTAGCCCGTCCGCCAGAGCCCGCCCGAGCCCCGCCGACCACCGGCCAACACCGGGACGACACCCGGTGGACTCGGGCGGGTTCCCGAGCGCCCGCCCCTGCCTTCGGTCGTGAAGGGGGTGGGTGCCGTGCCCGATCGCAGATTCCTCACCGAGAACAGCGACAGCCTCCAGGTGCTGACCGGCTTGGTCTCGCTGGCCGTCACCCTGCTGCCGGCGCTCCCTGGCTGGTGGCTCAGGCGCAAGCAGGTCACCTACCGGGTGCACCTGGACACCCCGGTCGGGATCAACCCGGCCGAGGGCACGTCGATGATCGACGTGCAGCTCCACAACAGGAAGAACGTCGTGGAGAAGCCCAGCTTCGCGCTGGTGCGCATCGTGAACACCGGCAACAGCGCGTCGGGCGCTGCCCGCAGTGGCCCGACCCCGGTGGTCGGGTCATCCGCGACACGACCGTCGGCTGCGGGCCGCGCAAGCGCACGCTGTGGCTGTCCGGCACGGCGCTGGTGGTGGTCACCGCGTCCGCGGCCCCGGTGATCTCCGGTCGCGGCCGGAACGCGGGCTCCGACCGCGCGGACGGCGATCTCACGGTCGCGGGCTCCAGCGCATCGCCGCGGTCGGCGCGGGGAGCCCGGTGGCGGACCTGGGCGGGGAGCAGATCCGGCAGATCTACCGGGGGGAGCGGCTGCACTGGGACGCCGAGGGGAGCGCCCCGATCACGATGGTGGGGCGAAACTCCCGGTCGGGCGCCCGCGCTGCCTTCGAGGCGACCTTCCTCGAGGGGAACAGCGAGCTGGGCATCACGACTGACCGCGACCGCAAGCCGAGGGCGGACAGCGCGGGCAAGCCCCAGCGCTGCGAGCGCGGGCAGACCGACGACCTGCTCGCGGTGGTCGCGGGCACGCCGGGGGCGATCGGCCGCGCGGAGCTGGGTGCGGCGAACGCGGCGGTCCGGGCGGGTGCCGTGCTGAAGGTCGTGTCCCTGAACGCCGTCGCGCCCGACGACCCGGCCGCCAGGGAGCGCTGCCCGTTCCGGGCCGGTGAGTGCCCCTGCACCGGGGGCGCGCCCGCCGAGGGCACTCCCGCCCACTCCTTCATCCGGCACGCGACCGGGGAGCGCGGGCTGCGGATCATCGCCGACGGCGGGTTCGGGAACTGACCCCGGCCCTGCCGAAGGCGCCCGCCCGGCAGGCTTGTCACCGCGACCGCCGCGCGCCTACCGTCACCCTGGTAAACGCTTTCCAAGGAGGCGCGAACGATGGCAGCGCGAAGCCTGGGCGTGGTGATGAACGGGGTCACCGGGCGCATGGGGTACCGCCAGCACCTGCTCCGCTCGGTGCTCGCGATCCGCGAGCAGGGCGGCGTCCCGCTCTCCGACGGGTCGCGGGTGCAGCTCGAACCGGTGCTCGTCGGGCGCAGCGGGACCAGGCTCGCCGAGATCGCCGGGCGGCACGGGCTCACCCGGTGGACCACCGACCTGGACTCGGCGCTGTCCGACGACGGCTGCCCGCTGTACTTCGACGCGCAGCTGACCTCGGTGCGCGAGAAGTCCGTCGTGCGCGCCATCGACGCGGGCAGGCACGTCTACACCGAGAAGCCCGTCGCCGAGACCGTCGAGCAGGCCCTCGGGCTCGCCCGGCTCGCCGAGGCGGCCGGGGTGCGCAACGGGGTGGTGCACGACAAGCTCTACCTGCCCGGACTGCTCAAGCTCAAGCGGCTGGTGGACGGCGGGTTCTTCGGGCGGGTGCTGTCGGTGCGCGGCGAGTTCGGCTACTGGGTGTTCGAGGGCGACTGGCAGCCCGCGCAGCGCCCCTCCTGGAACTACCGGGTGGAGGACGGCGGCGGCATCGCCGTGGACATGTTCTGCCACTGGAACTACGTGCTGGAGAACCTGTTCGGCCGGGTGGAGGCGGTCACCGCGCGGGTGGCCACGCACGTCGACCAGCGGGTGGACGAGCGCGGCGAGACCTACGCGGCCACCGCCGACGACGCCGCCTACGCGATCTTCGAGCTGCCGGGCGGGGTCATCGCCCAGGTCAACTCCTCGTGGTGCGTGCGCGTGCACCGGGACGAGCTGGTCGAGTTCCAGGTCGACGGCACGCACGGCAGCGCCGTCGCCGGGCTGCACCGCTGCGTCGTGCAGTCCCGCGCCACCACGCCCCGGCCGGTGTGGAACCCGGACGTCCCGGAGCCCACCTCGTTCCGGGACCAGTGGCAGGAGGTCCCGGACAACGCCGAGTTCGACAACGGGTTCAAGGCGCAGTGGGAGCAGTTCGTCCGGCACGTCGTGGAGGACGGCCCGCACCCGTACGACTTCCTGGCCGGGGCGAGGGGCATCCAGCTGGCCCGCGCCGGGCTGCGCTCCTCCGACGAGGGGCGCCGGGTCGAGCTGGAGCGGTGGTGAGCGCGCAGGTCGTCCTGCCCGGCGGGCGGGTCCACGTGCTGCGCGAGCCGGTCGCGCGGGTCGTGTCGGCCGAGCCGTTCCGGACCAGGGTCGCGTTCGCCGCCGCGCACGTGGTCGCGGACCCGTTGGGGGACAACGCCCCCGGCGCGCCCGCCGCGATCGACTGGGACGCCACGCTCGCGTTCCGCAGGCACCTGTGGGCGCACGGGCTGGGCGTCGCCGAGGCGATGGACACCGCGCAGCGGGGCATGGGCCTGGACTGGGCCGCCTGCCGCGAGCTGATCCGGCGCAGCGCCGCCGAGGCCGGGCGCGGGCGGATCGCGGCGGGGGCGGGGACCGACCACGCGGACGGGGTGTCCGATGTGGACGGTGTGCTGCGCGCGTACGCCGAGCAGGTCGAGTTCGTGCAGTCCGCGGGCGCGCAGGTCGTCGTCATGGCGAGCAGGCAGCTGGCGCGCGTCGCCACGTCGGCGCGCGACTACCGGTGGGTCTACGACCGGGTGCTGCCGCAGGCCGAGCGGCCGGTGATCCTGCACTGGCTGGGAACGGCGTTCGACCCGAGCCTGGAGGGCTACTGGGGCAGCGCGGACGTCGGCGAGGCCACGGAGGCGTTCCTGGAGCTGGTGCACGAGCACCGGGACCGGGTCGACGGGGTCAAGGTGTCGCTGCTGGACGCCGGGCACGAGCGGGCGCTGCGCGCCGCGCTGCCGGACGGCGTGCGGCTGTACACCGGCGACGACTACCACTACCCGGAGCTGATCCTGGGCGAGGGCGGGCGGGCCAGCGACGCGCTGCTGGGGGTGTTCGCCGCGATCGCGCCCGCGGCGTCGGCGGCGTTGCGCGCCCTGGACGAGGGCGACACCGCGACCTACCTGGCGGAGCTGGAGCCCACGTTGCCGCTGGCGCGGCACGTGTTCGCGCCGCCGACGTTCCACTACAAGACCGGGATCGCCTTCCTGGCCTGGATCAGCGGGTTGCAGCCGGGGTTCACCATGGTCGGCGGGCTGCACGGCGCGCGGTCCGTACCGCACCTGGTGCAGGCGTTCCGGCACGCGGACGCCGCCGGGCTGCTGCCCGACCCGGAGCTGGCCGCGCACCGGGTGTCGCTGCTGCTCGACGCGGCGGGGGTCGCCCGGTGAGCAGGCTCTCGCTCAACCAGAAGACGGTGAACGGGCTCGGGCTGGCGCAGGCGGTCGAGGCGTGCGCCAGGTTCGGCATCGGCTCCATCGGGGTGTGGCGGGAGCCGCTGCGCGAGTTCGGCGTCGAGCGCGGCGCGGAGTTGGTGCGCGCGTCCGGGCTGCGGGTGTCCTCGCTGTGCCGGGGCGGGTTCTTCACCCGGCCGGACCGGGCCGAGGCGCTCGCCGACAACCGGGCCGCGATCGACGAGACCGCCGCGCTGGGGGCCGGGTGCCTGGTGCTGGTGGTCGGCGGGCTGCCCGAGGGCTCCCGCGACCTGGCGGGCGCCCGCGAGCGGGTGCGGTCGGTGCTCGCGGAGCTGGCGCCGTACGCGGCGGACCGGGGCGTGCTGCTGGCGCTGGAGCCCATGCACCCGATCTACTGCGCCGACCGGGGGGTGCTGTCCACCCTCGGGCAGGCGCTCGACCTGGCCGAGGAGCACGACCCCTCGGTGGTCGGGGTCGTCGTGGACACCTTCCACGTGTGGTGGGACCCGGACCTGGCCGCGCAGGTGGCGCGGGCGCGCGGGCGGATCGCCTCGTTCCAGGTGTGCGACTGGATCACGCCGCTGCCCGCCGACGCGCTGCTCGCGCGCGGGGTCATGGGCGACGGGCACGTGGACTTCCGCGCCGTCGCCGACCTGGTCGTGGCGGCCGGGTACGCCGGGGACGTCGAGGTGGAGATCTTCAACGCCGAGCTGTGGGCGGCCGACGCGGACGAGGCGGTCGCGCTGGTCAGGGACCGGTACGACCGGCACGTCGGGTTGTAGCCGGGGACCGGGCGGTCCACTGTGGAGGGTGGGTGCGGCGTAGTAGGCTGCCGCGCGGACTTCTTCCGGAGGTGGCGGTGACGGCGAGCAGGCCAGGGGGACGGTCGGCGCGGGTGCGCGGTCAGGTGCTGGCCGCGGTGCTGGAGCTGCTGGCCCGCGACGGGCTGCGCGGCCTGCGGTACGAGGAGGTCGCGGAGCTGGCCGGGGTGCACAAGACCAGCGTGTACCGCCGGTGGCCCACGCGCGACGCCCTGGTCGCCGAGGCGCTCTCCGACTTCGCCGAGCGCAACGCCCCCCTGCCCGACACCGGTGACCTGCGCGCGGACCTGGTGGAGTACCTGTGCGCGCTGGGCGCGGTGGCGGGCAGCCCGCAGGGGCGGGCGCTGAACGCGCTGCGGTGGGCCGGGATCAGCGAGGAGGGCGAGCTGCGCGAGCTGCTGCGGGGGGTGTGGGCCGGGCGGTTGGAGTCGTTGCAGCGCAGGCTGGACCGCGCGGTGGCGGACGGGCAGCTGCCCTGGGCCGACGCCGAGCTGCTCGACGGGCCGCTGAGCGGGGCGGTGCACCAGCGGGCGCGGTTGGGCGGGGAGTTCACCCGCGCCCGCGCCGAGCTGCTGGTGGACGTGGTGCTGGCGGGCATCCGGGCGGTGCCCAGGTCCTAGCGGCCACGCGCGGCCCCGGCCGGGTGTTCCGGGGCCGCGCGCGACGCGCCTAGAGCCGTGCCAGGCGATCGTAGTCCGGCAGCTCCAGCGAGTTGATCGCGTGGTTCTGCTCGGGCGCCGGGTCGCCCTCGGCCGGTGACGTCAGCGCGGCGTTGCGGGCGGCCAGGGCCTCCTCGGTGCGGGGGACCAGCCTGGCCGCGCCGTTGTCGGCGAGCCCGTGGTTGAGGTCCGCGTAGTCGCGCAGCACCTCCCGGTAGGCGGCGAACGCCTCGGTGTGGGTGGCGCGGGTGGCCAGCTCGCCCGCCAGCACGTACGCGCCGACCAGCGCGAGGCTGGTGCCCTGGCCGGTGGGGAACGACGGGGCGAACGCGGCGTCCCCGACCAGGGCCACCCGGCCGCGCGACCAGGTGTCCATCCGCACCTGGCAGACCGAGTCCGCGTACACGTCGTCGGCGCGGTCCAGTGCGTCGAGCAGGCCCGGCACGATCCCGGCGCTGCCCGCGAACGCCTCCCGGACCGCCGCCACGATCTCCCCGGTGGAGCTGCGCGCGGTGGCCAGCGGGCCCTCGGCGACCGCGGTCAGGAAGCCGTGGGACCGGCCGCTGCCGTCCGGGGCGTAGATCGCGGCGATGCGGCCGGGCGCGTTCTGCATCCGGGCCTCCCGGACCATCGAGTCCGGGGTGGGGATGGTGAAGCCCGCGAAGCACAGGCCCAGCGGGCGCAGGAAGTCCGACTCGTCGCCGAACACCAGGCGCCGCACCGGGGAGTGCAGGCCGTCCGCGCCGACGACCAGGTCGAACGCCTCCTCGCGCCCGCTGGCGAAGGTGACGCGCACGTCCTCGCCCCGGTCGGTCAGCGCGGTGATCGACTCGCCGAAGCGGTAGTCGACGTCGTCCCCGGCGCCCGCGTGCAGCAGGTGGGTGAGGACGCCTCGGGGGACCTCGATGTCGCGGCCCTCGGAGCCTCCGGTCATGGTCAGGGGGTCGATCTCGGCGAACGGCTCGCCCCCGTCGGTGAGGAAGGTGATGCGGCGCAGGTCCACGTGGGCCTCGGCCGCGGCGTCCAGGACGCCGGTGCGGCGGAGCGCCTCGACGGCGGGGCCGCGGACGTCCACGGGGTAGCCGCCGGTGCGCAGGCCCTTCGCGCGCTCGACGACGGTGACCCGGAAGCCGGCTCGGGTGAGCAGGGTCGCCAGCGCGGGTCCGGCGATCCCGGCTCCGGAGATCAGGACGGTGGTCATGGGGTTCTCCCGGTGGGGTGGGAAGATCGACAACGCTAACGCAACCAAATGTAGCGTTAGTTTCGTCGGGGCGCCACGAAGGGGCGAACGGGTGTTCCGGTGTTCGGGCGGCAGAGCTGGTGTCCGCCCTCGCCGCCGGGGTATGCCAGGGGGACGACCGCATGGAGGTGGCCGCGATGACCGCACTGCTCCCGCACTTCGACACCGCCGTGGTGGCCGAGTGGCCGCCGGGGA
The DNA here is from genome assembly GCF_002354875.1 of Actinosynnema pretiosum. Lineage (GTDB taxonomy): Bacteria > Actinomycetota > Actinomycetes > Mycobacteriales > Pseudonocardiaceae > Actinosynnema > Actinosynnema auranticum. The sequence continues at coordinate 4,690,381 of NZ_CP023445.1, read as the reverse complement.
CGTTCGTGGAGAACCTCGCGCCGGGCGGGCGCGGGCGCTGGCTCGTCACGCTGCCCTCGCACCGGCGCGTCGACGTCGTCCAGCCCGACGGCGCCCACCGGCCGCTCGTCGAGCTGCCCCACCCGGCCACCGGGATCGCCCCGGTGCCCGGCGGCGCGCTCGTGCTCACCGGACCGCTGGGCGAGGCCGGGTGGCGACTGCTGCGGGTGGGGAGCGAGGCCGGGGTCCAGGAGGTATGCGAGCTGCCCGACCTGCGCTTCGGCAACGGCGTGGCGTGGGCCGGGGACGAGCTGCTGGTCGCGGACTCGGCGCTGGGCGCGGTGTTCGCCGTCGACCCTGGGAGCGGGCGCGCGCGGGTGTGGCTGCACCACGAGCTGCTCGCCAGGCAGGACCCCCGCTCGCCGTTCCCCGGCGTCAACGGCGTCTCGGTGCACGCCGGGCAGGTGCACCTGACCAGCACCGACCGCGGGCTGCTGCTGCGCTGCCCGGTGGACGCGGCGAACCCGGCCGCCGAGGTGGAGGTCGTGGCCACCGGGGTGTGCGGGGACGACCTGGCCGCCACCGACGACGGGGCGCTGTGGATCGCCACGCACACCGGGGACAGCGTGGTGCGCAGGCTGCCCGGCGGTGAGCTGCAGGAGGTCGCGGGGGTGCGGCAGGGCGCGGCCGGGGCGACGGCGGTGGCCGTGGACCCGGAGGCGCCGGACGTGCTCTACGCGACCACGAACGGGGGGATGACGCGCCCGCGCGGGCGGGCGCCCGGACCGGGGCGGTTGCTGCGGATCAGCCCCAGGGTGCGGTGACGGCGGCGGAGGGTCGGCAGCGCGCGCCACCGCCCCTCCGCCGTCAAGCCGTGGTCAGAGCGCGGCCTTGAGGGCGCGCTCGATCCGGTCGCCCACGGCCCTGGCCTGGGTGGCGATGAAGAAGTGCCCGCCGGGGAACACCTCCAGCTGGAACGCGCCCGTGGTGTGCGGCTCCCAGCCCGCGGCCTCCTCGACCGTGGTCTTCGGGTCGGCGTCACCGGTCAGCACGGTCAGGTCGGCCGCGATCCGGCGGTCGGGCGGGCAGCGGTAGGTCTCGATCGCGGTGTAGTCGGCGCGGATCGCTGGCAGCGCCATCCGCATCAGCTCCTCGTCGTCCAGCAGCGCCGAGTCGGTGCCGCTCAGCGCGCGCACCTCGGCCAGGACGCCCCGGTCGTCCAGCAGGTGGACCTGCTCGTCGGCGCGGGTGTTCGGGCCCCGGCGGCCGGAGGCGACCACCTCGCGCGGGCCCGCGCCGTCGCGCTCCAGGCGCACCGCCGTCTCGAACGCCAGCGCCGCGCCCATGCTGTGCCCGAAGAACACCGTCGGCTTCGCGGGAAGCCCGCGCAGCACGTCCGCGACCAGGTCGGCCAGCCGCTCCAGGTCGTCCACGCACGGCTCCAGACGCCGGTCCTGGCGGCCGGGGTACTGGAGCGCCACGACGTCCCAGGACGGGCCGAAGCGGGCCGAGAGCGGGTGGTAGTAGCTCGCCGAGCCGCCCGCGTGCGGGAAGCACACCAGCCGGACGGGCGCGGTCGGGTTCGGGTGGTAGGTGCGCGCCCACCGGGCTGCGGTCTCGTCAACGATCACCGGCTCGCGGTCCTCTCGTCGGGGGCCGACGCCGGATCGGAGGGCGGCCCCGAGTCATGATCGGGGGAACGGTACCGCCGCCGGGGGCGCGGACCCCGGTGAACCGCCGGGGCTGAGGGGGTGGTCCGCAGGGTTGTGGGGCCCCTACCGGCGCTGGTCAGGGCCGCCGCAGCGGGCCTGAGGGGGGCGGCGGCTGCGCCACCCCGAAGCCGCCGCGACGGGCGGGGGTCACCCGAACAGCAGGTAGGGACCGATCACGTCGCCGCCGGGCGCGAGGTCCGTGGCGGGGCCGTCGTCGACCAGGAGCGCGAAGTGCAGCGCGACCGCGTCGGCCGCCCCGCGACCGGCCCGGCACAGGGCGTCGACCAGGTCGGGCAGGTGCGGGGCGCCGCGCAGCAGGTGCGCGCGTTCGACGACGACGGCGAGGTCGGTCTCGCCGGGCCAGTCGCCGTGCGGGCGGCGCAGGGCGTCGGCCAACGCGGGCCAGTCGTGCGGGTGGTGGGGGAGGTCGAGCAGGCGGGTGAACGAGGCGAACGCGGCGGCGGCGTCGGACAGGTCGGCCGAGTCGACGTGCCTGACCACGCCGCCGTCCTCGCGCAGGCGGGAGAGCTGCGCGGGCACCAGCGGGGCCTCGCGCGGGGCGCAGACCACCCACGGGCTGGTGCGGCGGGTGAGGTCGAACGGTTCGAGGGGCACGGCTCCTCCCTCAGACTCCCCAGGCGTCGCGCCTCGGGGGCTGCACGGCGGACCCAGCGTCCCACCGGTTCCCGGTTCGAGCCACCCGGACGGAGCAGCGGTCGCGGGCCCGGTCAGCGGGCCAGGCCGTCCTCCCACATGCGGATCGCCACCTCGGTGCGGTTCCGGGCGCCCAGCTTCTGCTGCACGCTCGTCAGGTGCGACTTCACCGTCGACAGGGTGATCGACAGCCGCTGCGCGATCTCCGCGTTCGTGCCGCCCCTGGCCACCGCCAGCGCCACGTCCAGCTCGCGCGCCGTCAGCGGCGTCCGGGTGGTGGGGCGGGCGCGGGGGCCGCCCTCGCGGGCGAAGTCGCGCAGCAGGCGCGTGGTGATCTGCGGCGACACCAGCGACTCGCCGCGCGCGGCCACGTGCACCGCCTCCACCAGCAGGCGCGGGCCCGCGTCCTTGAGCAGGAAGCCGCACGCGCCCGCCCGCAGCGCGGCGTGCAGGTTCTCGTCCAGGTCGTAGATGGTCACCACGACCACCCGCAGCGGGTCCGGCACGCCCGGTCCCGCCAGCAGCTCCGTCGCCCGGATGCCGTCGACCTTGGGCATCCTCAGGTCCATCAGCGTCACGTCCGGCCGCAGCTGCCTGGCCAGGCGCACCGCCGCCTCGCCGTCCGGGGCCTCGGCGACGACCTCGATGTCGTCCTCCGCGTCCAGGATCAACCGGAAACCCGTGCGCACCAACGTCTGGTCGTCGGCGATCAGCACCCGCAGCGCCACCCCGGCCCCTCCCCGTCCGTCACAGCCCGCGCGGCGCGGTCGTCGGCAGGCGCGCGCCCACCCGCCACCGGCCGCCGTCCTCGAGGCCCGCGCTCAGCTCGCCGCCCAGCGCGCTCACCCGCTCCCGCATCCCGACCAGGCCGAACCCGCCCGCACCCGGCTCGCCCGCGCCGTCGTTGACGACCTCCAGCAGCCAGTCGCCGCCGTGCCTGCGTGCGCTCACCACGACCTCGGTGGCGTCCGGGGCGTGCTTGCGGGCGTTGGTCAGGCACTCCAGCACCACCCGGTGCACGGTCGTGGACAGCTCCGGCGGCACCTCCGCGCCCGCCACGTCCTCGGCCAGCTCCACCCGCGCGTTCGGGGTGTCGCCGACCGCCGACCGCACCACCTCGCCGAAGTCCGCGCCCGGCCGGGGCACCGCGTAGTCCGGGCTGCGCAGCATCCCCACGACCCGGCGCATCGCGGCCAGCGCGTCCGAGCCCGCCGCCTCGATCTCGGCGAACACCTCGTCCGAGCCGCCGAGCACGCGGGCGGCCTGCGCGCGCACCACCACGCCGCTCACGTGGTGCGCCACCAGGTCGTGCAGCTCGCGCGCCAGCTGCATCCGCTCGCCGACGCGCACCCGGTCCAGCTCCGCGCGCTGGCGGGCGTCGGCGTCGCGCAGCAGCAGCCCGACCGCCATGCCGCCCGCCCACAGCGCGGTCACCGGCACCGCGAGCAGCGCCAGCGGCTCGCCGACGCCGTAGCGGGCCACGGGGGCGGCCGAGACGACCAGGAGCGCGGCCACCGCGAGCGGCCCGGCGCGCCGGGCAGGCAGGCGGCGGCACACCGCGCCGACCAGCAGCGCCACCGCGACGGCCTCGGCGGCGACCGGCTCCGGGGTGGCCTCGGGGACCAGGGAGCGGAACAGGGTGCTGGCGGCCGAGACCGCCAGCGCGGCCAGGGCGAGCGGGGCCAGGTGGCGCGGGAAGCGGCGGCGCAGCGCGGCCAGCACGGCGGTCGCGCTGCCCGCGGCGGGGGCGGCGGTGGTGAGCAGCGAGGCGGTGACGCCCTGGGGGAGGGGCTGGAAGCGCAGCGTCAGCACCAGGTCGACCACGACGGCGCCGAGGAGCGCCGCCACCTCGGCGGCGAGCACTCCCCGGCGCGCGGGCGCTGCGGCGGCCATACCGGTGATCATCCCAGGGGCCGGGTCACGACGCGCGTCGCACGCTCGCGACGTAGGCGTTGGAGTCGGGCGAGTAGGCCGCGAGCACGGCGGCGGCGGAGATGCCGAGCAGGCCGTACTGGTTGAGGCCGTTGTCGGACGTGGTGAAGACGGACACGGCCTCCAGGACGGTCATGACGGTGATGACGACCCTGGCCCAGTTCCTGCCGGCTTTCACGCGGAAGGCGAGCCAGAGGTAGAGCGCGGCGAACAGGCCGCCCACGACCACGAGGAAGGTCCGCTCGGCCGGTTTGTCGGCGAGCGCGTCGGAGGTGGCGGCTCCGGCGAGGGTGACCAGGCTCATGGCGGTGCTGATGAGGAGGAGGACGAAGGCGAGGACGAGGGACTTGGGCGGGGTGGTGGTCGGGGGTGAGGTGGTCATGGGGGGAACGCTAGGGAGGGGCGGGAGTGGTTGCCGGGCAAGGGGGAGAAGAGTGGACCTCCGGTGGAGGGCCCTAGTACTCGGGGACTAGGGGGTGGGGTTCCTCATCCTGGAGATCAGGCGCTCGACCAGTTCCTCGGCGACCGCTGCGGTGTGCGCGCGGACCTCGGAGACGCGCAGGGACTCGGAGGCGGGCAGGCGGATCGACTCCTGGCCGATCAGGGGATAGGCGCCGCTGGTGCGGGTCAAGTCCTCTCGCGTGCCCACCCGCACTCCTGCAGGGGGAGCCAGGCCGATGGTGGGTGCTACCTCGGATTGTTCCGGCACGTCCAAGTCGAGGAGTGTGACCAGCAGTTGGTGCACTGCCACGACGCAGTCCTCTGGCACGAGCACGTGACCGATCACTGCTCGCGGTACCGGAGTCCAAGCCGAGCGCTGCCCGTTTCGCAGAACGGCGAGGCCACCGGCTTCACCGTTGGCGAGAACGACTTCGTCCCCCTCTCGCACTTCCGCGCCCTGTCCCGCGAAGAGTTGACCGAGCGAGCCCCGCACGGCGCGCAGCCGGTTGGCCGGTAGTGCGGACCCGCCGACAGGGGGAAGGTGCACCTCGACGCAGGAGGGCTGCTCCGGAACGTACCGGTTGCCCGAAGCCATGATCGTCGCTCGCCAGAAGACCTCGACGGGTTCGGGCAGCACACGCCAATCCAGGGCGTCCGTTCCGGGAAGCTCCTCCGGCGGGAGCACTGGAACTGTCCCGAGCGGCGGTGACACCCAGCGCGGCTGACCGGTGATCATCCGCAGCAGGGACTCGATTCCTGCTGTGGTCAGGGAGTCCACTTGGTAGTGGCTTGCCGTGCGAGGTTGGAGGAAGCGGGGGATTTCATCGACGCTCCTGCCCGGGAGCACCACGGGAAGGATGCGGTGTGTCCAGGCGCTCCGGTCGCTGTAGATCAGATCGCGGATGATCGCAGCTTCGGCCTGGACACCGCGACTGCGGTCCGGAGGACCATTGCCGTCACCCGCTGCCCGGTAGGCGGGTGAGGCGATGACGAGTGTGAAGTCGGCGGAGGTGATGTGCCTGTCCATCCACGCTAGCCAGTCTTGACGCTCCGCCACCCACTCGTCCAGGTGCGTTGTGATGCCGTTCTGCACCAGGAGCTTGGCCAGTCTGTGCACGTCAAACTTGTGCGCTGGTGAGTCGTGGCCGTAGGAGATGATGACTTCTGGCATGGTCCTGTCACTCGCTTCGGCCTGCTGGTGGGGACAACTCCATGATCCCCAGGACCTCTTGCCTGGTCAACGCTCGATCCGGTGATCCGCGGACAACGCCGGTCGGGAAACCGATTGCGCGCGGGTGAGAGGGCTTCCCATGATCGGGGGCGTGACTTATTCGATCGTGGCGCGTGACGGGAAGACCGGGTGCTTCGGGGTCGCGGTGCAGAGCGGGGTGCTCGCGGTGGGGACCAGGGTGCCCGCCGCGCTCGCCGGGGTCGGGGCGGTGGTGGTGCAGGCCGGGAGTGAGCTGGCGTGGCGGGAGTCCTTGCTCGGGTTGTTGGGGAGCGGGGTTTCGGCCGCGGGGGCGGTTCGGGCCTTGGCGACGGTTCCGGGGGTCGGGGAGGCGCAGTTCGCCGCGGTGGGGGTGGAGGGGGGTGCCGCCGCGTTCACGGGGGGTGAGTGCGTCGGGGCCGCTGGGCACCTGGTCGCGGGGGCCGTCAGCGCGCAGGGGAACATGATGGCCTCGCCCGAGGTGTGGCCCGCGATGGTGGCGGCTTACGAGAGCGCGGCGGGGGATCTGGCGGACCGGTTGGTCGCGGCGCTGGTCGCGGCCGAAGCCTTGGGCGGGGACGTGCGGGGGCCGCAGTCGGCCTCGGCGCTCGTCGTGGGGCCCGAGCGCGGGGCGCTGTCCACGGGGAACGCGGACGACCCGGTGATCGACCTGCGCGTCGACGACTCGCGCGACCCGGTGGGGGAGCTGCGGCGGCTGCTGACCGTGGCGCGCGCCCACCGGCACCTCATCCGGGCCTGGATGGCCGGGGACGACGACGCGCTGCGCCTGGCCGAGTTGCGGGCCGCCGTCGACCTCGCGCCCGACGATCCCGCCGCGCTGCGGTCGGCGGGCATCGGGCTTGCGCTGCGCGGGCACCTCGGGGAGGCGGCGCCGCTGCTCGCCCGCGTCGCCGAGGTGGAGCCGAGAGCGCTGCGGTGGGTGCGGGTGTCCGCCGAGCGCGCGGCCCACGAGGGGAACCCGCACGCCGCGGCGCTGCTCGACCGGGTGGAGCAGCACTCGCGGGTACGGTGAGCCGATGCCCCGACTCGTCCACCTGAACGGACCGCCCGGCATCGGCAAGTCCACCCTCGCCGCGCGCCTCGCCGACCGGCACCCCGGCACCCTCGCGCTCGACGTCGACGCGCTGCACCGCTTCGTCGGCGGCTGGCAGGACCCGGTGAGCGACACGTGGGCGGCGGTGTGGCCGCTGGCCAGGGCGATGGCGGTCGCGCACCTGGACGGCGGGCGGGACGTCGTGCTGCCGCAGTACTTCGCCGACGCCGAGGAGATCGCCGGGTTCGAGGCGCTGGCGCGCGGGCGCGGCGCGGACTTCCGCGAGGTCGTGCTGCTGGACGACCGCCACGCGGCGATCGAGCGGTTCCAGCGGCGGGCCGCCGGGAGCGACGACCCGTGGGTGCGCCACCAGCACCGGCTGGTGCAGGAGCGCGGGGGAGCCGCCGAGCTGGCGGCCATGCACGACGCGCTCGTCGCGGTCACGCTGCGCCGCCCCGACGCCGTCGTGGTGCCCAGCAGGGCCGGCGCGGTCGAGGAGACCTACGCGCTGCTGGTGGCCGTGCTGTGAGGTGGGCGCGTCCCGCGGCGGCGGCACGGGACGCGCCCACCGCGCTCAGCGCCGGAAACCGGCGCCGATCCGCTCCTGCACCCTCGCCCGCAGCGCGGGATCACCGGACGGGGCCGCCTCGGCGATCACCGGGGCGCTCACCGCACCCCGGACCGGACCGTCGGCCGGGAACACCCGGTCCTCACCGGGCAGCGGCAGGCCGGGGCAGGTGATCCGGTCCGGCCGCGAGTCGCGCAGCAGGAACACGTTCACCGCGCCGTCCACGCACGGGTTCCCGTCCACCGCGTACTGGCCGTGCGTCGTCGAGCCGTCGACCTGCACGAAACCGACTCCGGGCGCGGCCCGCACGGCGGCGCGGGCCTGCTCGTACCCGGTCTGCGGGTCGAACTCCGACTGCACCACCAGCACCCGGTCCGCCACCTGCGGCGGCAGGGTCGGCAGCTGCTGCCGGGGCGCCTCGCTCCAGTAGCCGCACGCCTGCCACAACCCGTACGCCCAGCCGAACACCGGCCACCTCGGACCCTGCCGGTCGCTCAGCGCCTTGTTCCGCGCCGCCGTCCGGGGCACCTCGTCGCCGCAGGTCACCGCGTAGTACGTGCCGGGGTACGAGGTGCGGTCCGCAAGCCCCTCGGCCACCCTCGCCGTGGTCAGCCCGCTCAGCGGCACGCCGAACTCGCGCGCCGACACCTCGTCCAGCCGCGCCCGCAGCGCCTCCGGCGTCCCGGGGTCCTCGCCCAGCGCCGCGACCAGGACCGCCGCCGACAGCAGCCAGACCAGCTCGTTGCCCATCCCGACGAAGATCCGGTCGTACGCGTCCGGCGCCACGCCGTGCCCGGCGTACACCTCCCGCGCCCGCTCCCACGCGCCGCGCGGGTCCTCGCCCACCGCGTCCGGGAACTGCCTGGACAACCACGGGAAGTACTGCTGCTCCAACTGCCGGTCGCCGATCTGCGGCCACGCCTCGAACGCCGCCTGCAACCGGCCCTGCCAGTTCACGCTGGAGTCCAGCACGACCTTGCCGACCCGGTCGGGGAACAGCGACGCGTACTTCGCGCCCAGCCACGAGCCGTACGAGTAGCCCAGGTAGTGCAACCGCTCCTCGTCCAGCAGCGCGCGCACGCCGCCGAGCGGTCCCGCGCGTCGAGCAGCCCGGTGGGCAGCCGGTCGGCAGGCACCTCGCAGGTGAACGCGCTGCCCGCCACGCCCTGCTGCCCCGTGCCGCGCGGGTCCATGCCGATCAGGTCGTACGCCCCGGCCAGGTCCGGCGCGAGCGCGGCCAGGTCGCCCGCGAGGCCTGCGCCCTGACCGCCGGGGCCGCCGGGGTTGACCAGCATCGCGCCCCGGCGCCCGCCGGTCGCCCGGCTGCGGCTGATCGACACCTCCAGCTCCGCGCCGGAACCGGGGTCCGCCCAGTCCCTCGGCACGGTGATCAGCGCGCACTCCAGCGGCGCGGTGGGGGTGAACGCGCACTCGCCCCAGGTGACGGCCTGGTCCGCGTACTGCCGGGCCGGATCGGCCGGTCCTGCGTGGGCGGGTGGCGCGGCGGTCAACGCGAGCGTCGCCGCCATGAGAACGGATACCTTGTTGCGCAAGGGTTCCCCCTCGTCCGGGTGCGGGTGTCCGGCGCCCACCCTGGTGCGCGGACCCGGCGGGCGCGTCGTCCGCGCGGACGAGACCCGTCGCCCGGTCTAGTGCTCGCGGGGGTGGTGGCGGTGACTACGGTGTCACCCGTGCCCACCGACGCCGAGCCGGTCGTGCTCCGCCGCTACGCCCAGTTCGCGCTCGACAACCTGCTCGCCGCGGTGGTCTCCGCGCTGTTCGCGGTGGGGCTGTTCGCGCTCGCGCTGGTGCTGATCGACCGGGGTCTGCTCAGCCGCGAGGCAGGCCCCCACGTCATCCCGGTCGTGGCCTGGTCGTACGCGGGGGCGCTGCTGCTGAGCGCGCTCTGGGTGCACGTGTGGTCGCCGCTGCGCAACGGCGGCGCGTCGCCGGGGATGCGGCTGGTGGGCATCCGGGTGCGCGCGCTCGACGGCGGCGAGCCGACGCTGGGCGCGCACCTGCTGCGGTGGCTGGTGATGGCCGTCGACGGGCAGCTGTTCGGGCTGGTCGGCGCGGTGCTGATCGCGGTCACGCCGAAGCGGCAGCGGCTCGGCGACGTGGTCGCGCGCACGGTGGTGGAGCGGGTGCGGCCCACCGGGACCGCACCCCGGCCCGGTCAGACCTCCAGCGCCGCCAGGTAGTCCGCGAACGTGCGCTTGCCCCGGTCGTGCTCGCCGGAGGGGGTGAGCGCGCCGGACGCGAGCTGCGCCCCGACCTCGCCCAGCTCCTGCACCCGGATCTCCCGCCGGTCGCCGGTGCGCTCGAACAGCCGCCGCGCCATCTCCGCCAGGGTGAGCTTCTCCTGCCCCGCCAACGGCCTCGCGCGCCCCCGCGGCTCCCCGGTGACCAGCTCGACCAGCCGCTCGGCCACGTCCTCGGTCGCCACCGGCTGCGACAGCATCGGCATCAGCTCCACCACGTCCCCCTCGACCCGCGCGGTGTTCTGCTCGGCGAACTCGAAGAACTGGGTGGCCCGCAGGATCGTCCACGGCACCCGCCCCTCGGAGACGATCCGCTCCTGGAGGCGCTTGCCGTAGTAGTACCCGAGGTCCACCTCGTCGGTCCCGACGATCCCCAGCACCACCAGGTGCCCGACCCCGTGCCGCGCGCACCCCTCGACCAGGTTGGTCGCCACGGTCCCGAAGAACCGCTCGGCGCTCTCCCGGTCCCACACCGCCGTGTTCGCCACGTCGATCACGCCCGCGCACCCGGCGAGCGCCGCGTCGAGCCCCTCGCCGGTGACCAGGTCGACGCCGCGCGACGGCGACAGCACCACGGCCTCGTGCCCGGCCGACTCCACCGCCGCGACGACCTTGCGGCCCACGGTCCCGGTCCCACCGGCCACTGCGATCTTCATCGTCATCCCTCCGCTGTTCGGTGCTTCCGGGGGGAGGACGAGGTGGGGGAGCGGGGTGTGACAGGTGATTCCACAATATTCCTGCACTATCGCTTCAGTGTCAGTCGAAACGAGGCCGGGGTGGCGGGAACCGGCCCTGGGCGCCGGACTGGGCCGGGCTCGAAGCGGTTGCGAGGACCGCTGGAGCGGGGAGGCCCACTGCACGACGGCCGGTTGCTGGTGGGGCGACCGCTGGCCCCGTGTCCTGGACGAACGCCTCCGCCCCGCCGTAATCCGCGCAACGCCTGGGTGCCGCTCGGCGCCCCGGCTGGCGGTGGGCCGCTTCGTGCCGGTGGGCGGCACGTGGGTCGAGTCGGACAGGAACCTGCCCGGCGGGGAGGTGACGCCGAGCGGAGCGGCGCGGAACTGGCCCGCGCGCGCCGCACCGCGGACCTGGAGGGCTCCCCGCGGGTGCGCATCGCCACCCCGGCCGAGTTCTTCACCGCCGCCCAGGCCGACTACCCGGACCCGCCGGTCCCCTCCAGGTCCTCGCCCTCCGGCTGTCACGGACCTGAGCGCTCCGCCGGTTCTTCCTGTCCCAGCAGCGCGTTCACCCGGACGAGAACCCCGAGCTGGGCCCGGTTGAACCGCTCGGCGAACGCGGTGGCCACCACCGCCGCGGCCCCGCCCCGGCCCCGCGCGTCGCACGCCCCCGGCGCGGCCATCCAGGGGAACCGCTCGTGGGCCCGCCGAACCGGGCCGACCATCCGGCGGGCCAACGACTCGACCGCGTCCGCGTCGGCGTCCTCGGGCAACCGGGAGAACTCCTCCTCCGTCCCGTCGTCGCCGCTCTCCGCCACGAGCGCGCCCAGGTCCGCCAGCGCCTCGTCGTCGAAGGTCCCGGCGAGCACCGCCAGCAGGTCCCGGTCCGCCTCGGACAACCCGCGCGCCACCGGGCCGAACACCGCGGGCGTGTCCAGCGGCGCCCGGTGCTCGCGCAGGACCGCCAGCTCGGCCCTGGCGGAGCTCAACCGCGCGATCGCCTCGGCCAGCTCGGCGTCGATCGCCTCGATCGAGTCGTCCGCCCGCTCCCCGACCTCCTCCATCTCCCGGATGCGCGACAGGGTCAGCCCGAACCCGGTCAACCGCTTGATCCGCAGCACCCTCGCCAGGTGCGCGGCCCCGTACCGCTTGTACCCGTTGGCCCCGCGTCCGGGCAGTTCGAGCAACCCCATCCGGTGGTAGTGCCGGACCGTCTTGACGGTCGACCCGGCGAGGTCGGCCAACTCCCTGGTGCTCCAAGCCACGTCCGTCCCCCCTCGGCAGGAGTCAGCGCAGCGGCGTGTGCGCCGGGTCCACCCGCTCCCCGTCGGCCACGGCCCCCGGCGGCGTCCCGTCGCCGAACGGCCGCCCGCCCAGCGCCTCGCGCCCGTGCTCGGTGACCCACCCGGACAGGTCGGGGCCCAGCGGCACGATCCCGTTCGGGTTCAGGTCCCGGTGCACCTCGTAGTAGTGGCTCTTGATCTGGGCGAAGTCCACGGTGTCGCCGAACCCCGGCGTCTGGAACAGGTCGCGCGCGTAGCCCCACAGCGCGGGCATCTCGGAGAGCTTGTTCCGGTTGCACTTGAAGTGGCCGTGGTAGACCGGGTCGAACCGCACCAGCGTGGTGAACAGCCGCACGTCGGCCTCGGTGATCGTGTCGCCGACCAGGTACCGCTGCCCGGACAGCCGCTCCTCCAGCCAGTCCAGCGCCGTCCACAGGCGCGCGTACGCGTCGTCGTACGCCTCCTGGCCGCCGGCGAACCCGCACCGGTACACCCCGTTGTTGACCTCCGTGAACACCCGCCGGTTCACCTCCTCCAGCTCGTCCCGGTGGGCCTCGGGCAGCAGGTCCGGGGCGCCGTCGCGGTGGTGGGCGCGCCACTCGGTCGACAGGTCCAGGGTGATCTGCGCGAAGTCGTTCGTGGCCACCTCGCCCGTCGTGGTGTCCACGATCGCGGGAACGGTGATGCCGCGCGGGTACTCCGGGTCGCGCTTGAAGTACGCCTCCTGGAGCCGCTCGATCCCCAGCACCGGGTCGCGCCCGTCCGGGTCCAGGTCGAACGTCCACGAGCGCTCGTCGTGCGTGGGACCGGGCAGGCCGAGGGAGAGCACGTCCTCCAGCCCGAGCAGGCGGCGCACGATGATCGCCCGGTTCGCCCACGGGCAGGCGCGCGCGGCGACGAGGCGGTACCGGCCCGGTTCGACCGGGTACCCCTCGGCGCCGTCCGCCGTGACCCTGGTGGTGAGGTACCGGGTGTCGCGGGTGTACGCCTTGCCCTTGACCGAGTACGTGCCGCCCCGGCTGTGCTCGGGGTTTTCGCTGGTGGCGGTGTCGCTCATGATCGTGAGCCTACGGCAGCGCGGCGGTTCCGGCCGGGTGTCGACCGCGGGTTCCCAGCCGGGGGGCGGAATCCCGCCACCGCTGGGCGGAAAGAGGTTGCCGCGCAACCGTCCCCGGCCCCCGCGCGGCTTTACGGACGCACGACCCGCCCGCCGCGCACGGCAAACGGGCGCACCGGATCGGGCGGTGGAACCAGAGCTTCCACGTGGTTTGACGGGATCGCTCCCCGCTTCCTAGCCTGTGCAGACCGCTGGGCGCTCCCCGCCCCGCCCGGCGGGCGCCGTGTCCCGGCCGAGGCGCCCGACCGGTGCAGCGGCCCGCAGCGGGAGGAGCATGTCGTGCGCTTCACCGACAGGGTGGTCCTGGTGACCGGTGCGACCGGCGGTATCGGTCGCGCCGCGGCGTTGGCGTTCGCCGAGGAGGGCGCGCTGGTCGTCCTCGCGGCGCGGAACCCGGTGCGGTTGGCCGAGATCGCGGACGGGGTCGGCGGTGCGGGCGGGCGCGCGGTGCCGGTGCCCACCGACGTGTCCGACCCGGTGGCCGTGCGGGCGCTGTTCGAGGTGGTCGCCGGGTACGGCGAGCTGGACGCCGCCGTCAACGACGCCGGGATCTGGGGCGGCGAGCGGTGGGGCGTCGAGCGCCGGTGTTCCGGCGGGCCGGGCGACGAGCCGGGGGCCCGGCTGTCCGGGGACGACGGTCGGTGGCGGCGGGCGCTGGAGGTCGACCGCGGTGGCGCCTGGCGGTGCCTGCGGGGCGAGCTGGCGCTGGTGCGCGAGGGCGGCGTGATCGTGGACGCGGTGTCGGTGCTCGGGGGGCGGGAGTCCGCGCGGGAGCACTACGGGCGCGGGGTGCGGGTGACCGGGCCCGCGCGGTCGCCGGGGGAGCTCGGGGCGGAGCGCGCGGGCGTGCTGCTGGGGCTGGGGCGGTTGGGCGGGGTGCTGGAGGCGTCCCGCGAGCTGGTCCGGGTGTGCGCGGAGGAGTCGGTGCGGCGGGTGCCGGTCGCGCCTGTGACGGCCGCTGCGGAGCGCGGGCAGCCGCGTCGCGCGGTGCCGTCCCCCAGGGCCGCGGAACAGCCGCAGGAGGGCGTTGCGGGGGCCGCGGCGGGCGTTGCGGCGGCGGCTGTCGCGTCGGCCGGGCGCAAGGGGCACAAGCGCGGGGCGCGCGGGCGTCGGGAGCGCAGCGCGGACCGGGTGTGAGCCCGGCCCGTTGATAACGGATCGATAACGGCCTCGCGTGCGCGGGAGGGTGAGGACTCCTCCCGGAACTCAGGGGTGGTGCTCGCGCGGCGGGGTCCGTTGGATCGGCCAGCGGTGGGAGCGTTTCCAGAACCCGCCGCAGAACTGGTCCCCGCCCGCGAAGGAGGAACGAGATGAAGCAGCGGTCACTCGCCGCCGCCCTGCTGGTCGCGGCAGGCATGGCCGTCCCGGTCGTCACCGCCACCGGGGCGCAGGCCGACGCCGCCCTGTGCGGCCAGTACGACAGCACCCAGGTCCAGGGCCGGTACGTGGTCATGAACAACCGCTGGGGCGGCAACGCCGAGCAGTGCGTCGACGTCACGGGGTCGGGGTTCCGGCTCACGTCCCAGAAGGGCAGCAAGCCGACCAACGGCGCGCCCCTGTCGTACCCGGCCATCTACGGCGGTTGCCACTACGACAACTGCTCGCCCGGCACGAACCTGCCGGTGCGGATCGGCGACGTGGCGAGCGCGTCCACGTCGATCAGCTACGGGTACAACGCGTCCGGGATCTACAACGCGTCCTACGACATCTGGATGGACCCCTCGCCCAAGCGCACCGGGGTCAACCAGGTCGAGCTGATGATCTGGCTCAACCGCCAGGGGTCGATCCAGCCCATCGGCAGCCGGGTGGGGAGCACGACCGTCGCCGGGCGGACGTGGGAGGTGTGGCAGGGCAACAACGGCGGCAACGACGTGGTGTCCTACCTCGCGCCCTCGCCGATCACCACCCTGTCGTTCGACGTGATGGACTTCGTCCGGGACGTGGACAACCGGACCCAGGTCACCACGTCGTGGTACCTGACCAGCGTGCAGGCCGGGTTCGAGCCCTGGCAGGGCGGCGAGGGGTTGTCCGTGAACAACTTCTCGCTGGACGTCCGGACCCGGTGAGGTCGGCTCCGGGGTGAGGGGGTCGTCGCCGACCGGCCTCGGCGGCGGCCCTCCGACCCGGAGGTGTGCTCGGGGAGATCGTGAGGTTGAACGTCCGATTCGGGGGAAAACACCCACCGGAACCGAGTCGGAGGGCAGTCACGACATGAGCGACCAGCACGACCACGCCACCCACGAGCGGCACCCGAAGCCCGAGGACCAGCACGGGCAGAGCCAGCGGCACCCCGGCTCCGGGGAGGACATGGACCCGAAGCCCGACCACGGCGAGAGCACGTACCGGGGGAGCGGGAAGCTCGACGGACGTCGGGCGGTGATCACCGGAGGGGACTCCGGCATCGGCCGGGCCGTCGCCCTGGCGTTCGCCGCCGAGGGCGCCGACGTGCTGCTGTCCTACCTCCCCGAGGAGCAGGAGGACGCCGAGCGCACGGCCGAGCTGGTGCGCGAGCGCGGTCGCAAGGCGGTGCTCGTCGCCGGGGACATCACCGACGAGCGGCACTGCGGGGAGATCGTCGACCGCGCGCTGGGCGAGCTGGGCGGGATCGACGTCCTGGTCAACAACGCGGCGCACCAGATGGCGCAGGAGGACGGGCTGCTCGGGATCAGCAGCGAGCAGTTCGACCGGGTGCTGAAGACGAACCTGTACGCGATGTTCTGGCTGTGCAAGGCGGCCGTGCCGCACCTGGGGCCGGGGTCGACGATCATCAACACCTCGTCGATCCAGGCCACCGACCCGTCGCCGCAGCTGCTGGACTACGCGACGACCAAGGCCGGGATCGTGAACTTCACCAAGGGGCTCGCGATCGACCTGGCCGAGCGCGGCATCCGGGTCAACACGGTCGCGCCGGGGCCGGTGTGGACGCCGCTGATCCCGGCCACCATGCCGGAGGAGGCCGTCGCGAACTTCGGCGAGCAGGTGCCGCTGGGGCGGGCCGCGCAGCCGGTCGAGCTGGCGCCCGCGTACGTGTTCCTGGCCTCGGCGGAGTCCAGCTACATCACCGGCGCGGTGATCCCGGTGACCGGCGGCAAGCCGTTCAACTAGCCGCCGTCGGGCGCGGTCCCCTCGGGGGCCGCGCCCCGGCCGTCAGCGGGGGAGCGGTTCGCCGAGCAGGCGGGTGGCCGCCGCGCGCACGGCCTGGTCCCGCGCCACGAGGTCCCACGCGCGGCTGGAGGCGATCCGGCGCGGGCTGTCCACGACGGCGCGCGCCAGGGCGGGGACCCCGTCGTCCGGCGCGCCGACCCCCGCGAGGCGGCACGCGGTGGTGAGCAGGTCCTCGTCGGCGACCTGCTGACCGGAGTCCCACTCGCGCAGCACTTCCAGCAGCGCCGGGTCGTCCTGCCGGTCGGCGATCGGGCCGCGCAGGACGTCGGCGTGGGCGCGCAGCGGGAGCAGCACCTCGGCCAGGTCGGCCGGGCGCGGCCAGAGCCGCCGGTGCACGGGGTGCGCGCCGCCCGTCGGGGTGAACGAGAGGTCTTCCGCGCGCAGCAGCTCGACCAGTCCCGGCAGGCAGCGCGGGTCGTCCTGCCTGGCCAGCGCCCAGAGCGCGGCCTCTCTCAGGCCCCCGCGCTCCCGCTCGGCCAGCTCGGCGAGCCGGTCGGCGTGCTCCCGCGCCTCGGGGCCCAGGTGCGCCAGCAGGACCACCGCCCAGCGCCGCACCTCGGAGTTGTCGTCGTCCAGCAGGTCCACCGGGATCGGGACGCGCCACCTGCGGGTGATCCGCATCGCGCAGCCCAGCGCGGCCAGCCGGTGCGGGGCGCCGCCGCGCGCCGCGACCCCGGCGGTGAACGCGGTCGCCGCCGCGGGGTCCTCGTCCAGCAGGCCGAGCGCGCCGAACACCGCCTGGCTGACCGGGTCCGCGCGCGGTTCCCAGTGCAGCCAGGCGGAGTCCGCGTCCGCCGCGTCGTCCAGCACCGCCGCGACCAGCGAGTCGACGTTCTCCTGCGGCCAGGTGAACTCCGGGGAGTGCAGTGCGTGCGCGGCGGCCAGCCGGATCAGCGGGTCGTCGTCGCGCAGCAGGGCGGGATCGGCGTCCACGCCGAAGGACCGCGCGAGGTCGTGCCGCACGCCCCGGTCGGTCTCGACGTCCCAGCGGGCGCGCAGCACCGGCCCGCGCCCCCGGACCGCCGAGGCCACCAGCCGCGTCGCGTGGCGGCGCACGCGCAGGTCGTCGTCGGCCAGCAGGGCGGTCAGCCGGGGTTCCAGGGCCTGCCAGGCCGGGGAGGTCCCGTCCAGGGCCGACAGCCGCGCCAGCAGCCGGACGGCCCGGTGCCGGTGGTGCGCGGCCCCGCCCGAGGCCAGGTCGAGAAGCGCGGGCAGCAGGTCCGCCGTCGACTCCCGCCACTCCCAGCCCAGCAGGGCCTCCAGCGCGGCGATCCCGCGCGCGGCCTCGTCGCGGTCGGCGCTCGCGGCCTGCGCCACCCGCTCGGCGGGTGAGATGGACGGGTCGCATTCCCGTGCCGGTGGCACGTGGTCCTGCTCGGTCACTTCGTGGACCTCCTCGTGGGGGGGTGGTTCGGACGTCACCAGGGGAGCGATTCGCCGAGCAGGCGGGAGGCGGACTCGCGCACGTCCTGGTCTTGCGCGATCGGCTCCGGCGAGATCAGGCGCCACCCCTGGTGGTGGCCGATCCGGTCCGGGCGGTCGGCGAGGGTTCGCGCGAGCGCCAGGACTTCTCCGTCCGCCGCGCCGATCTCGGCGAGGTGGCGCAGGGCGGTGGCGCTCGCGGCGCGGAAGCCGTCCCGGAGCGGCGCGGCGGTGCGGGCGAGAACCGGGGCCACCTCGCCCGCGTCGCCGGTGATCCGCCACAGCGCGTGGCAGGCCCCTGCGCGCGAGTGCTCGTCGTCGCTGGTGGCCAGGAGCTCCCGGAGCACCACCGCCGCGGCGGGGTCGTGCGAGGGGAACGAACCCGGCGTACCAGGAGGCTGCGGTGAGCCGGAGGTCAGCTCGGCCAGGCTCGGCAGCGGGATCGCGCCGATCTCCCACAGCGCCCGCTCCACCGGCTCCGCCCACCGCTCGGCGACGGCGCGCAGCGCGTCGGCGGCCCCGATCGCGCCCGGCCCCAACCTCCCGATGGTCACGGCCACCAGGCCGTGGTGCCGCCCCGGCCTGGCCAGCAGGCCCACCAGCGCCGGAAGCGCGGGCAGCGCGGCCGGGCCCCACGCCACGAGCACCCTGAGCAACCGCCAGCCCCCCGCCTCGAACCGCTCGGGGGCGACCAGGCACTCGGTGATCGGGGGGAGCAGGGCGTCCGCGTGGGCGCGCAGCGGGATCAGCACGTCGATCAGCTCGGTGCGGAACGGCCAGGGCGCGTGCTCCAGGGGGCTAAGGCCCCTGGTCGGGGCGAACGAGAGCACGTCGCCGCCCAGCAGCTCGACCAGTCCGGGCAGGCAGCGGGGGTCTTCCTGCCTGGCCAGCGCCCACAGGGCGGCGTCCCGCAGGCTTCCCCGCTCCCGCCCGGCCAGTTCGGCGAGCCGGTCGGCGTGCTCCCGCGCCTCCGGGCCCAGGTGCGCCGCCACCACGGTCGCCCAACGGCGCACCCTGGACGCGCTGTCGTCCAGGAGGCGGCCGACCAGCGGGACCGGCGCCGGATCGCGCCACCGGCCCAGGGCGCGCATCGCGCAGCCCAGCGCGGCCAACCGGTGCTCGACACCACCGCGCGCCACGACACCGGCGGCGAACTCGGCGACCGCGCCGGGGTCGTCCGCGAGCAGCTCCCCCGAATCCCGCACCACCTGGCCGATCGGCGTCGCCCGCGACTCCCAGTCCAGCCAACCGGATCCCGACCAGGTCGCCTCGTCCAGCGCATCCTCGACCAGCGCCTCGACCCCCTGATCGGCGTGCGCGCCCAGCGCCCGGAGCAGGTCGTGCCGCACTCCCCGGTCCGCCTCGACCTCCAGGCGGGCGCGCAACGCCCGTTCGGGGGCCCGGACGGCGCACGCCACCAGCCGCGTCGCCTGGCGGCGCACGAGCGGGTCGCCGTCGGACAGCAGCGCCGTCAGCCCCGCTTCCCACCCGGTCGGGACCGGTGTCGACCACGTCCGGTCGGGGTCGGTCAGCCGGGCGAGCAGCCGGGTGATCCGGGGGCGGTGGTGCGTCCCGGTGTCCGAGACCAGGGCCAGCAGGACGGGCAGCAGGTCCGCGGTGGCCTCGTGCGGCTCCCAGCCCGGTGTGGTCTCAAGCCCGGCGATCCCGCGCGCGGCCTCACCCGGCTCCGCGCTCGCCGCCAGCGCCGCCCACTCGGCGGGCGACACCGCCGGGTCCGCCTCCCCCGCCGGTCGTTCCGCCCACCTCACCGCAGCAGTTGGGCGGCCGACGCCCGCAGCGCCTCGTCCTCGGCGATCCGCTCGCGCTCGCCGACGTCCGCCACCCGCCGCCGCGACCCGGCCACGGCGCGCGCCACCGCCAGGACCTCCTCGGTGCGCACGCCCATCTCGGCCAGGTGGTGCAGCGCCGCCCCGCGCGGCCGGGTGTAGTCACCGGTCGCCAGCGGGGTCGCGGCCTCCACCAGCAGGGGGACCACGTCGGCGCGCTCGCCGGTGATCCGCCACAGCGCGTACCCGGCCTCCACCCGCCGCCAGCCCGTCTCGTCGGGGGTGGCCAGCCGCCGCAAAGTCTCCTCGGCCTCCGCCGCCGCCGGGCCGAGCGCGCCCAGCACGCCGATCGTGACGCCGGAGCGGCGCGCCTCGCCCGCCAGCGCGGGCACGTCCGCCTCGCCGTAGCCCTCGGCCGCCTTGAGCGCCGCCGTCGCGTACCGGCCGTAGTACCGGTGCCCCACCAGGGTCTCCAGCACCGGTCGCGCCGCGCGCGAGAGCGGCCCCCAGGCCGCCAGCACCCGGCACAGCGCGGCCACCAGCAGCCGGTGCTGCCCCGGACGCGCCAACCGGGCCGCGATCGGGCCCACCAGGACGTCGGCGTGCGCCCGCAGCGGGGTCAGCACCTCCTCGGCGGTCGGCTCGCGCAGCCACGGGCCGCAGGCGGTCACCGGGGAGGACGCGGTCGGCCGGTGGGTGTTCAGGTCGAACGGGGTCCGGTCGCCCTCCAGCAGGTCTACCAGCGCGGGCGCGCAGCGCGGGTCGTGCTGGGCGGCCAGCGCCCACAGGGCCATGTCGCCGGTGGTGTGCGCGGTCGACTCGCCGCGCTCCTCGTGCGGGTCCTCCAGCAGCTCCACCAGGCGGTCGGCGTGCGGGCGGCCCGCCGCGCCCAGGCAGGCCAGCACCGCCGCGGCCCGGTAGCGCACGGCGGGACGCCCGTCGTGCAGCAGCTCGCCCAGCAGGGGGACCAGGTCCACGTCCCGCCAGGCGTAGAGCAGGCGCAGCGCCACGCCTAACACCGCCGCCCGGCGCGGCCCGGAGCCGTCGCGGGCGACCCGCGTGACGTAGCCGGTCAGCGCGTCGGGGTCGGCGGCCAGCAGGTCGCCGGTGGTGATGACCAGCTCGGTCGGGCCGCCGCCCAGCCGCACGTCCTCCAGCCACGCGGAGTCCACCCACAGCGCGCTGTCCACCTCGCCGACCGCGCGGGCCAGCGCGTCCACGTGCGCGAGCGGCGCGGCCGGGTCGGTGGCGGCCAGCGCGTGCACCGCGGCCAGGACCACCTGCGGGTCGTCGTCGGCGAGCAGCGCGGCCAGGTCGAACGCGGGGTCCGCGCGGCCCAGCGAGCGCACCAGGTCGCACCGCACGCGCCGGTCGGGCTCCACGTCCCAGCGCTCGCGCAGCGCCGCCACCGCCTCGGGCCGCCCGAGGCAGGACAGCAGCCTGCCGCCCTGGCGGCGCACCAGCGGATCGGGGTCGGCCAGCAGCGCGGGCAGCCGGGGCCACACCCCGTCCACCGCCGCGCTCCACGCCGCGTCGGGCTGCCCGCGCTCGGCGATCCGGCGGATCAGCCGCACGACCTGCTCGCGCGCGTGCACCGCCCCGCCCTCGGCCAGGTCCACCAGGAACGGCAGCGCGACCGGCGCGGCCGACAGGACCCGGCCGCGCGCGGGGCGCAGCAGGTCACCGAGGTCGACGATCGCGCCGAGGGCGTGCAGCGGGTCCTCCCGCGCGCACTCCTCCAGCAGGTCCGGCACGGTCCCGGCGGGCCCGTGGCCGCCTTCCAGCGACGCCCAGTCGATCTTTCGCGCAGCCGCCCAGTCGATCTTTCGCACACCCGGCACACTAGGGCCGTCGGGCGCACGCCGTGGGGGTTTTCCGGCCTGGCCCGGCAAAGAACCGGTTCAGGTCGGCGTGTCCGGCGCGGCAGCGCGCGGCTGCGCCGGACACGCCGGGAACCGGGGTCAGGCCAGCGCGTGCAGCACCGCCGCCGTGAGCGCGGTGCGGGTCACCAGCCCGGAGACGGTGGCGTGCTCGTGCCTGGCGTGCGCCCCGTCGCCGATCGCGCCGAAGCCGTCCAGCACGCCGACGCCCAGCGCCGCCACGAAGTTCCCGTCGCTCGCGCCGCCCACCGCCACCTCCGGCAGCGAAAGGCCCAGCCCCTCGGCCGCCGCGCCTGCCACGGCGTGCAGCTCGGCGGTGGCCGGGGTGCGCTCCATGACCGGGCGGTTCCAGCCGCCCTCCACGGTCAGCGACGCCTTCGGGTGGCGCGCGGTCAGACCGGCGAGCACGCCCTCCACCCTGGTGATCTCCGCCAGGCTCGACACCCGCACGTCGACCTCGCCGAACGCGCTGCCCGCGATCACGTTCGACCGCGTGCCGCCGCCGATCACGCCGACGTTCACGCTGGTCCCGGCGTCCAGGTCCTGCGCGGCGTGCAGGGTCAGCACGGCCCGCGCCAGCTCGTCCACCGCGCTCGCGCCCCTGGTCGGGTCCAGGCCCGCGTGCGACTCGACGCCCTCGGCGCGCACGGTGAACACGCCGACCCCCTTGCGCGCCGTCTTCACCGCGCCCTCCGGACCCGCCGCCGCCTCGAACACCAGCGCCCCGCGCACGCCGACCGCCGCCGCCTCGATCACCTCCCGCGACGCGGGCGAGCCGATCTCCTCGTCGCCGTTGAGCACCAGCCGCAGCGGCGGCAGGGCCAGACCGGCGGCGCGGGCGATCCGCACCGCCCAGAGCAGCTGCACCAGCCCGGCCTTCATGTCGAACACGCCCGGCCCGGTGATCCGGTCGCCGTCGACCGCGAACGGGATCTCCGCGAGCGTGCCCAGCGGCCACACCGTGTCGTAGTGCGCCAGCAGCAGCACCGGGGCGGCGGCGCTGCCCGCGAAGTCCAGCACCCGCACGTCCCCGTGCACCCCACCGTCCACTGTGGACGACGAGTCGGCGGGGCCGATCCGCTCGACGACCAGACCGTCCACGAAGGACAGACCGCGCGACAGCGCCGCCTTGTCGTCGCTGGGCGTCTCGACCTCCACGTACCGGCGCAGGTCGTCCAGCATCTCCGGCAGCGCGGCCCGCGCCGCCTCCAGCAGTGCCCCTGTCACGCGCTCTCCCCTTCGCTCGTCCGCTCACGGGCCGCGCGAGGCGGCCAGCACCGGACGGTACCGGTCGAACGGCCGGTCAGGCGGGGGTCAGGGTGAAGCGGACGTTCGGCTCCTCCCCGTCGCCCCCGGCGAGCACGGTCACGTCGGTCACCACCGGGCGCAGCGCCGCGCCGATGCCGGTGATCCCCAGGTCGCCCGCGGCGGCCCGGCCCGC
The DNA here is from genome assembly GCF_002354875.1 of Actinosynnema pretiosum. Lineage (GTDB taxonomy): Bacteria > Actinomycetota > Actinomycetes > Mycobacteriales > Pseudonocardiaceae > Actinosynnema > Actinosynnema auranticum. Next base: position 4,667,801 of record NZ_CP023445.1, on the reverse strand, counting down.
GCCCAGCAGCACCGGGGCCACGTACGCGACGATCTCGTCGACCAGGCCCGCCCGCAGGAACGCGGCGGCCACGGTCGGCCCGCCCTCCAGGAACACGTGCCTGCGACCGCGCTCGAACAGCTCGGCCAGCGCGGTCCCCGGGTCGCGGGTGCGCAGCAGCGCCACCTCCGCCGACCCGTCGAACAGCCGCAGCGCCTGCGGCAGCTCCCGCTCGCCCAGCACCGCGCGCAGCGGCTGGTGCGCGAGCGGGGCGTCGTCGGGGCCGCGCACGGTCAGCCGGGGGTCGTCCACCACGGCCGTCCCGGCGCCCACGAGCACCACGTCGCAGCCCGCGCGCAGCCGGTGCACGTCGGCGCGCGCGACCGAGTTCGAGATCCACCTGCTGGTGCCGTCCGCCGCCGCGCTGCGCCCGTCGAGGCTCGCGGCGAACTTCCAGGTCACCAGCGGTCGCCCGTGCTCGACGCCGAACACCCAGGCCCGGTTCAGCTCGCGGGCGCGGTCGGCCATCAGCCCGTGCTCGACCTCGATCCCGGCGTCCCGCAGGGTCCGCGTCCCCCCGGTGGCGACCGGGTTCGGGTCGGACTGGGCGAAGACGACCCGCCGCACCCCGGCCTCCACCAGCGCGCGGGCGCACGGCCCGGTCCGGCCGGTGTGGTTGCACGGCTCCAGCGTCACCACGGCGGTGGTCCCGCGCGCGGCGGCGCCCGCCCTGGCCAGCGCGTCGGCCTCGGCGTGCGCGGTCCCGGCGCCCCGGTGGTGGCCCTCGGCGACCACCGTCCCGTCGTCGGCCAGCAGCACGCACCCCACGCGGGGGTTGGGCCCCAGCGGGACCCCCGGCGTCGCGGCCAGCTCCAGCGCCCGCGCCATCGCCTCGTGTTCGGTCAGCACAGCCCGTCCCTCTCGTGCCCTCGTGGCGTCCCGCACTCCTCGGCCAACCCGTCGGCCAGCAGCGAGGCGATCGCCCGCAGCTCCTCGACCCGCCGCGGGTCGAGCCGGTCGAACACCAGCCTGCGCACCTCGGCCACGTGCGCGGGCGCGACGCGCCGCAGCACGGTCAGCCCGTCGTCCGTCAGGGTCGCGTACTGCACCCTGCGGTCCGCGCCGCACTGCCTGCGGCGCACCCACCCGCGCTTCTCCATCGCGGCGATCGCGTGGGTGAGGCGGGACGGGCTGGTCGCGGCGAGCCTGGCCAGCTCGCCCATGCTGAGCGTGCGGTCCGGGTGGTCGGAGAGCACGGCCAGCATCGAGTAGTAGGTGTGGCTGATCCCGACCTCGTCCCGCAGCTGCCGGTCGAGGGCCTGCGGGAGCACGCTGACGACCCGCAGCAGCGCCAGCCACGCGGCCATCTCGGGGCCGTCCAGCCAGCGCGGGGCGTCCGCGCCGTCGGCCTCCGGGTCGGCGCTGCCGGGGTCGGCGCCGCCAAGATCTGCGCTGCCGGGTCCGGCCCGGCCGAGGTCCGCCGTCACGAGGCCAGCTCGGCCCCGACCACGTCCCCCAGCCGGGGGTGCGCGACCGGGTGGGCCAGGTCGAGGGTGTGCGCGGTGTGGTCGCGCTTGGCGGTCAGGTAGCGGGCGTTGGCGTCGGAGAGGTGGACGCCGGTGGGGACCCGCTCGGTGACCGCGACGCCGTAGCCCTGGAGCTGGACGGCCTTGTCGGGGTTGTTGCTCAGCAGCCGGACGCGGTCGACGCCCGCGGCGAGCAGCATCTGCGCGGCGGCGCGGTAGTCGCGCTCGTCCTCGCCCCGGCCCAGCGCCACGTTGGCCTCGTAGGTGTCCATGCCGGAGTCCTGGAGCGCGTAGGCGTCGAGCTTGGCGTACAGGCCGATGCCGCGCCCCTCCTGGCGCAGGTAGAGCAGGAACCCGCCGGTGGTCGCGATGCGCTCGACGGCCTCGCGCAGCTGCGGGCCGCAGTCGCAGCGCTGCGAGCCGAACACGTCGCCGGTGAGGCACTCGCTGTGCGGGCGGACCAGGGGAGCGGTCCCGCCCCGACCGGCGAGCGCCACGGCTGTCTCCCAGTCGCCCAGGCCCAGGAGCAGGTGCTCGCGCTCGTCGGCCAGGCCGCGGAAGGTGAGCACGTCGGCGGTGGTGCTGTAGCCGTCGGGGAAGCGCAGGGGGACGCGGACCCTGGTGCGCACGGTGGCGGAGGGGGTCGCGGGGAAGTCGGTGGCCATCAGCACTCCAAGTGTTTGAAACTTGAAATGATGCTAGGTCGGGTGGGCTTGAAGCTTCAAGTGAATCGGCGCATGGCGCAGGTCACAGGGGTTTCCCGGCATATCCGGGCCGGTCCGGGCGTTAGGCGCGCCCGACGCGCCGCCGGGTGGCCTACCCGGCGACCCGTCCGGCAGCGCGTCCACCGGTCCGCCCGGTGATCCGCTCGACGGCGGCCACGGCGGCGGCCCGGTCGTGCGGCTCGGTGTCCAGCGCGCGGTGGATGGACATCCCCTCGATCAGGGCGTCGAGCAGCCTGGCCGTGAGCGGGTCGAAGTGCCGCTCCAGCGCGCGCCTGCTGGCCGCCATCCACGCGTTGGTGATGTCCCGGCACTCCGGGTCGCGCGCGGCCAGGGTGTACAGCTCGTGCGTGAGCACCAGGTCCCGCTGGGTGCTCAGGGTGTCCACGGTGATGATCTCCACGACCGCCGCGGCGGCCTCGTCGGCGTCCGCGGCGGCGGCCATGCGCGCCTCGAACCCGGCGGCCACGGCGCCCGCGAACCGGCCGAACGCCTCGCGCAGCAGTTGCCGCATCCCGTCGAAGTGGTAGGTCATCGACCCCAGCGGCACCCCGGCCGCGGCGGCGATGCCCCGGTGCGAGGCCCCGTCCACCCCGACCTCGGCGATCACGTCCAGGCAGGCGTCGATGATCCGGTCCCGCCTGCCGGGGTCGGGCCTGCGCGAACCCGGTCCCCGCGCGGGTGCCGGGGCGCCGGTCCCCGCGTCGTCCTCGTCCACGCCCGCCTCCCCGGAAATCGTTAGCCGAGCGCAGTGTACAAACGTACCACTGGCGGGTAAGAACGTGCCCATGCCAGCTGACACCGATGTCCGCCCCGCTCGGGAGGACGTCCGGGCCCGCGCCGCCGTGGCCGCGATGTTCTTCACCAACGGGGCCCTGATCGCCAACCTCATCCCGCGCTACCCGGAGATCAAGGCCGAGCTGGGCATGGGCAACTCCGCCTACGGCCTCGCCGTCGCCGCGTTCCCGGCGGGCGCGATCGTGGCCGGGCTCGCCGCGGGCGTGCTGGTGCGCCGGTTCGGCTCGGCCAGGGTCGCCGTCGTGAGCACCGCGCTCGCCGGCCTCGGCGTCATCGCGGCGGGCCTGGCCCCGGTCACGCTGGTGTTCGCCGCGGCCGGGTTCGTCGCGGGCGCGATGGACTCGATCACCGACGTGGCCCAGAACGCGCACGGCCTGCGCGTGCAGCGCCGCTACGGCCGCTCCATCATCAACTCCTTCCACGCCGTCTGGTCCATCGGCGCGGTCACCGGCGGGGCCATGTCGGCGGGCGCGATCGCGCTCGGGATCGACCGGGCGCCGCACCTGATCGGCGCGGTCGCGCTGCTGGCCGTCGTGGCGCTGGTCGCCCTGCGGTTCAGCCTGCCCGGCCCGGAGGACGCGGAGCAGCCCGAACCCGCCGCCGCCGGGGGCGCGGGTCGGTTCGCCTCGGCGGGCCGGGTCGTGCCGGTGCTCGCCGCGCTCGTGCTCATCGCCACGGCGGGCACCCTCGTGGAGGACGCGGGCAACTCGTGGGCCGCCATCTACCTCGGCGGGCTCGGCGCGCCCGCCGCGCTCGCCGCCTCCGGCTACATCGCGCTCGTGGGCACCCAGTTCATCGGCCGGATCAGCGGCGACCGGCTGGTCGACCGGTTCGGCCAGCGCACCGTGGCCAGGGCGGGCGGGATCGTCGTCGCGGTCGGCTTCGGGCTCGCGCTCGCCCTGCCGACCGTGCCCGGCACCGTCGTGGGCTTCGCGGCGGCGGGCCTGGGCATCGCCACGCTGGTGCCCGCCGCGATGCACGAGGCGGACGAGCTGCCGGGGCTGCGGCCGGGCACCGGGCTGACCGTGGTGTCCTGGCTGATGCGCCTGGGCTTCCTGCTGTCCCCGCCGGTCGTCGGGCTCATCGCGGACGCGTCGAGCCTGCGCCTGGGGCTGGTGGTCGTGCCGATCGCGGGCGCGCTGGTCGTGCTGCTCGCGGGCGTGCTCAAGCAGGAGCGCGCGAACGCCTGACCGGGAGGAACGCCTGACCGGGAGGACCCCAGAGTGGGAGAACCCCGGAACGGGAGAACCCCTTCTCCGCCGCGCCGGGAGGAAGTCCGGTTCGGGGGAGGAGGGGTTCTTCGCCTCCTGGGCGGTGTTCCCGCTCAGAAGTAACCGGGGTGCTGCGGCTGCTGCGCGGGATGCGGCTGCGCGGGCGGCTGACCGGCGCCCTGCGCGATCAGCTGCTCGGCCTGCTCCTTGGTCAGCTTGCCCTCCGCGCCGCAGAACGTGCACTGCACGACGCGCTTGATCCGCACCGGGAACAGCGGGATGAAGAACAGCGTGAACTTGGTGACCAGCTTGTGCACGGCCTGGGCCGCCGGGTTCCCGCACCGCGAGCACAGCAGCGTCACCATCCCCAGCAGGAACGCCTTCGTGCGCCAACCCCAGATGACCATCCGATACCCCCGGTGATGTGAAAAAGCGGCCCACAGTGTCCCACTTGGACAGCCGCTGTCCAGTGCGATTCGCCGGAATTCCCGCGTGCCGGGGGAGGTGTTCCCGGCGGCCGTCAGATCTGGGCGGCCCCGCCGTCGACCGCCAGCTCGGCTCCGTTGACGTAGCTGGAGGCGTCCGAGGCCAGGAAGACCGCCGCCGCCGCGATCTCCTCGGGCTCGGCCAGCCTGCCGAGCGGGATCGTCGCCCCCGCCGCGTCCAGCTCGGCGGCCGGGACCAGGTCGATCAGGCCCTGGGTGCGGGTGCCGCCGGGGGAGAGCACGTTGACCCGGTACCCGCCCGCCCCCGCGCCGTGGGCGAAGCCCCGGACCAGGTTGCGGATCGCGGCCTTGGTCGCCCCGTACACCGGCAGGTACGGCTGCGGGCGGGTGGCGGCCGACGACCCGGTGAAGATGATCGACGCGCCGGGGGCCAGCAGCGGCAGCGCCTTCTGCACGGTGAACAGCGAGCCCTTGACGTTGGTGGTGAACATGGCGTCGAACTGCTCCTCGGTGATCTCGCCCAGCGGGGCGGTGATCCCGATCCCGGCGTTGGCGACGAGCACGTCGATCCGCCCCGCCCGCTCCGCGACCGCCGCGTAGAGCGCGTCGAGGTCGGCCAGGTCGCCGACGTCGCAGCGGATCCCGGTCACCCTCGGACCCAGCTCGGCCTCGACCGCGTCGAGCTGGGCCTGGCGGCGGCCGGTGACGAAGACCCGCGCGCCCTCGGCGTGGTAGGCCCGCGCGATCGCCAGGCCGATGCCCGCGTTCGCCCCGGTCACGACCGCGACCTTGTCCTCGAGAACGTTCATGGCGACTCCAACCGGTGTTATTGACTAGGTGGTCAATAACACCGGTTTTTGTCTGCCTGGTCAATAACTGGGAGCGTGTTGTGCCCGGTGCCACACCGGGGGCACCCGCGGGGTCAGGCGGAGGTGGGGTCCGTCGCGGGCCGGTCGCCGAGCGCGCGGAGCGAGTCGAGCGCGACCGCCGTCAGCGCGGCGCGGCCGACACCGGCGCGGCCGAGCAGCTCCATCCCCTTGGTGACGGCCACGAAGTACACGGCCAGCGAGTCCACGTCCGCGTCCGCCGGGAGGTCGCCGTTCTCCCGCGCGTGCTCCAGGCACCCCGCGTAGATCCCGGCGAGCTGCTCGACGCCCTCCTTCGTCACCTCGGAGAGCTGGTCCGGCTCACCGGACGACTCGACGAGCGCCCGCGTGGTGAGCGAGACCCGGCTGTCCCCCCGGCTGAACTCGATCGCCAGCCCGAGCATGTGCCCCCGGATGCGCTCCACCGGGGACGCGTCGCCGTGCCCGAGCGCCTCCGACACGGCCCGCGCCGCCTCCGCGCGGTCCTCCGACAGGGCGCGCAGGAACAGCTCCTTCTTCCCGCCGAACGCGTTGTACAGGCTCTGCTTGCCCAGCCCGGTCGCCCGCACCAGGTCGTCCAGCGTCGTCGCGGCGAGGCCGTTCGCGGCGAACACCTCGCTCGCGCTGCTGACGACCTCGTGCTCGACGAACTTGCGGGGGCGGGCCATGCGTCGCAGCGTATAGCGCTGCCCGAACGGCCGGGAACCTCGTCGGACCGCGCCGCGCGACACGGCCGCGACCGCCCACGTGCCGGGTCGCGGCGGGTGCGGCCCCTAAGATCCGACGGGTGACCGCGCGCGACGACTCCGACGACCTCGACCACCTCGACACCTCGGTGCTCCCCGAGCGGCAGCGGCGCATCCTGGAGGTCATCCAGGACTCGGTCCGGCGGCACGGCTACGCGCCCAGCACCCGCGAGATCGGCGACGCGGTCGGCCTGCGCTCCACCTCGTCGGTCTCCCGGCACCTGGCCGCGCTGGAGGAGCACGGGTTCCTGCGGCGCGGCGCGTCGGTGTCCCGGCCGGTCGACGTGCGGCTGTTCCTGCGCCCCGAGCGACGCGCCGAGTCCGGCGACGCGGTGGCCGTGCCGGTGGTCGGCCACATCGCGGCGGGCGCGCCCATCGCGGCCGAGGAGCACGTGGACGACGTCCTCACCCTCTCCCGCGACCTGACCGGCCGGGGCACGGTGTTCGCGCTGCGGGTGCGCGGCGACTCGATGGTCGACGCGGCCATCTGCGACGGGGACATCGTGGTGGTGCGGCAGCAGCACGAGGCGCACTCTGGGCAGATCGTCGCGGCGATGATCGACGACGAGGCGACTGTGAAGGTCTACCGGCGGCGGGGCGGGCACGTGGTGCTGGAGCCGAGGAACAAGGCCTACGCGGACATCAACGGCGACGGGGCGGCCATCCTCGGGGTCGTGGTCTCGATCATCCGCAGCGTCTGACCGGATTCCCGCCGACCGGGCCCGGCGATGGTGCCCGCCGACCGGGTGCCGCCGACCGCCCCCGGCTGACTGCTTTCGGTTGCCCGCTGCCCGTCGGCCGCTGCCTGTCGGCCGCTGCCCGCTGGCCGTCGACCGGGGCTCGTCGACCGGGGCCCGCTGCCGAGGCCCTCGCCAACCGCGTCCTGCTGACCGCTCCCCGCCTGCCAGGTCCCCCGATCACCCGCCTGGGCCGTTCGCGTGCTCCGCTTCCCGCACCCGTCCGCCCGCCGCGCAGGTCGCGCGACCGGCTCCGCCGCGCGTCTGCGCCGAAGGGCGCACCGGGCTGCTCCGAGCGCCGTGACCGGCGGTTTCCCGCCGCTCGGAAACCGCTTGCCCCGTGCCCGCGCGCAGCGCCAAGGTGGTCCGGGGAGGGGGGCCGCGGGGTTCCCACCCGCCGACGCGGGCAGGGCTGGGGGGACCAGTACTGTCGATCACGCCGGGAACCGGCCACCGACGTTCCGCCCGGAGGTTCTTCCGTTGCGCACCACCATGACCCGTCGTGGTTTCCTGGCGCTCGCGGGTGGCGCCGCCCTCGCCGGGTGCACGGCGTCGGCCGAGGAGGTCGCGCCCGACGGCCAGGCCGCCGGGGGCGGGCTGCTGCGCGCCCTGTTCCCCGGCGCGGGCGCGGGCGAGACCCTGGACCCGCACGCCCCCAGGGCGGCGCTGGACCGGGCGCGGCACAAGGCGCTGTTCGACAAGCTGGTCGAGCTGGACGAGGAGCTGCGGCCGGTGCCCAGGCTCGCCAAGCGGTGGGAGTCCAACGCCGACGCGACGGTGTGGCGCTTCACCCTGCGCGAGGCGTCGTTCCACGACGGGCGGGTGCTCACCCCGGACGACGTGCTCGCCACCCTGGCCCGCGTCACCGACGCGAACGCGCGGGGGCGGGTGGCGCGGTCCGCGCTCGCGGCGCTGGACCTGGCCAACAGCCGGGCCGCCGACGCCACCACGGTGGAGCTGGCGCTGACCGCCCCCACCGCCGAACTGCCCGCGCTGCTCGCGGCGGCGGGCGCGGCGGTCGTCCCGGCCGACTACGCCGACCCGGCGAAGGCCGTGGGCACCGGGCCGTTCGCGCTGGCCGCGTTCGAACCGGGGCGGGCGCTGGTGGCGCGCCCGTTCGCCGACCACTGGGACGGCGCCCCGCACCTGTCCGAGCTGCACGTGCTGACGGCGGGCGACGAGGCCGCGCGCGTGCGGGCGCTGCGGGAGGGCGCGGCCGAGTACGCGCACGGGTTGAGCCCGGCGTTCGTCGACGCGGCCGGGTCGTCGCTGCGCGCGCTCACCGCGCGGGGCGGCACCGCGCACGGCTTCCTGATGCGCGCCGACCGGGCCCCGTTCGACGATCCCGCCGTGCGGGCGGCGTTCCGCCTGCTGGCCGACCGGACCGCGCTGGTCGGCCGGGTGCTCGGCGGGCGGGGCGAGGTGGGCAACGACCTGTTCGGCAAGGGGGCCCAGCACTACGCGGGCGACCTGCCGCAGCGCCTGCGGGACGTGGACGCGGCGTGGGAGCTGCTGCGCGGCGCGGGCGCCGAGGGGCTGGCGGTCACCCTGCGCACCACCGCGCTGCCGGGGGTGCTGGAGGCGGCCGAGCTGTACGCGGGGCAGCTGCGCGAGGGCGGCGTCCAGGTGGCCGTGGACGTGCGGCCCGAGGCGACCTACGCGGCCGAGCGCGCGGCGGGCGACGGCCTGTGGAGCTGCTGGGCCGAGCCGACGACGGTCCCCGGCCACCTGGAGTCGGCCGAGGAGCGGGCCGCGACGGGGTGGCGGGACGCGGAGCACGACCTGGCGCTGGAGCAGGCCAGGTCCACAGTGGACTCGGCGACGCGCGGGGAGCTGTACCGGGAGGTGCAGCGGGTGCGGCACGAGCGGGGCGCGGTGCTGGTGTGGGGGCACGCGGACGCGGTCGTGGGCACGACGGCGGCGGTGCGCGGGGTCGCGGCGGCGCGGCCGGACAGCGACGCGTGGGCCAGGTTCGACCGGGCCTGGCTGTCGGCCTAGTCCACTGTGGACGGACCGGGGCCGAGGACGTCCGGTGACGGCGGCGGGACGTGCAGCGCGCGCAGGGACCTGCGGGCGCTGAACCGGGCCAGTCCGGGAACGCCGCCCTGGAGCCGGATCGGCAGCGGGGCGCCGGGACTGCGCTCGGCCAACCTCCTGGCCACCCCGCGCTCGACCCGCACCTGCATCCGCTGCTCACCCGCGACCCGTGGCCCCCGGATGCGCTGGAGCTGGCTCGCGGCCACGTCGATCGCCTCGGCGTCACCCCCGCGCAGCGGCCCCACCAGGAGGTTCGCCGCCTCGGCCGCGTCGATCATGGCGAAGTTGATCCCGTTGCCGCCCACCGGGGAGATGACGTGCGCGGCGTCCCCGATCAGCAGCAGACCCGGTCTGGACCACCGGTCCACCTCGGTGATCCGGATCGGCAGCAGGGTCAGCTGGTTGGGGTCGCGCAGCTCCGCCACCCGCTCGCCCAACCACGGCGTCCGCCGCCGCACCAGGTCCCTCAGCGGTTCCACGCCCGCCGCCCTGACCTCGCCGAACCGGCCGGCGGGCAGGGTGAAGCCGATCTGCCAGGTGTCGCCCTGCCCGAGCAGCCCGACCACCGCGCCCGGCTCGGTGATCAGGGCCAGCTGCCCGGCGCCGCTCGGGTCGTCCGGGAGCCGGGGCACGGCGAACCAGCAGATGTCGATGTTCGAGGCCAGCTCGGTCGGGGTGAGGTCGGACTCCAGCAGCACCTTGGAGTTCCGGCCGTCCGCGCCCACCACCAGGTCGGCCCGCAGCTCGTGCTCCCGCCCGTCCCGCCGGTAGCGGACGCCGTCGACGCGGCCCGCGCCGTCGTGCAGCAGGGCGGTGAAGCGGGCGCCCATCTCGACCCGGAAACCGGTGTGCCGCCGGGCCTTCCCGACCAGGAACGGCAGGAAGCGGGCCTGCGGGATCAGCGCGTAGTAGGGGAAGCGCGGGCTGCTGCCCCGGTAGTCGGCGATGGTGTAGCGCTTGTCGGGGGTCCACCACTCGAACGTCGTGGCCCGCCCGTGCGGGATGGTGGACAGCAGCTCCTCGGCGAGCCCGAAGCGGTGCAGGTAGTCGAGCACCGGGGGCGCGACGCTGTCGCCCCGGAACCGGCGGTCGAAGTCCTTGCGGCCCTCCAGGAGCACCACCCGCAGGCCCGCGCGGGCCAGCAGGTAGGCCAGCAGGACCCCGCCGGGCCCACCCCCGACGACCACGACACCGGTCCGCTCGGCCATGGCGCACCTCCCTGACCGCAACGTATCGCCGCGGGGGAGGGGTGGCACGACGGGCGGGCCTGCCGCTGCGGGGCGCCGCGCCGGAACGCGCCCCGGCCAGGACCGGGAGCCGCGGGGACCTGGTCGGGCCCGAGCCCGGCGCGGGTCGGGGCGCCGTCACCGGCGCGGCCGTCGTTCCCGGCGCGGCCGTCGTCCCGCGCTGGTTCCCCGTTCGGCCGCCGGTCGTGCTGGGCCGCACGGGGAACGTCCCGGCCCGCCGCGCCGTCGCAGTGGTGTGGGGCGCTACGCGGTGGTGACGGGTGGGGTGTGCGCGGTCGTCGCGCCGTTCCTGCCCGCAGGTGCGGCCGGGAGCGCCGGGCTCGACCTCGCCGGGGGTTCGGCGGCGGTCGTGCTCGGGGCGCTGTCGGCGTTCGGGAGCGGTCGCCGGGTCCGGGTGGCCGCGCCGGTGGTGGCCCTGCTCGGGCTGGTGCTCGCCGGGGTCGGGCTGGTGGCCGACGTGCGGAGCGGGCTGCCCGGTCCGGGGTGGCCGGTGCTGGCCGTGGGCGCGCTGGCCGTCGCGGCCGGGGTGTGGTGGGCGCGCTCCTGGCGACCCTCGGTGCTCGGGGTCGCCTGCGCCGCGCTCGTGGTCGGGGCCGCGCTGGTGGCCCCGACCGCCGTCGACGCCCTCGCCACCTCGGCGGGCACGGCCGTCGCCGGGGGTGGGCCCGCCGCCGTCGCCGAGCGGCCGGGGGAGCGGCGCTGGCGGTGGCGGCCGACCGCGCCCGTCGTGGACGTCGCCGCCGCCGGGCACGGGGTCGTGGTCGCCACCTCCGACGGCGCCGTCACCGGCCTCGACGGCGCCACCGGCGAGCGGCGCTGGCGCTACGCCCGGCCCGGCGCCGCCGTCGGCGCGCTGCTCGTCTCACCCGACCAGCGCACCGCGGTCATCACCTTCCGCTCGCTGCGCGACACCCGCTCCCAGCTCGTCGTCGTGCTCGACGCCGTCACCGGCGCCGCGCGGTTCGACCGGGTGGTGCGCTCCGTCCTGGTCGAGACCGACCAGGTCCGCCCCGGTCGGCGGGTGCTCGCGATCCGCGAGGACCACGGGCTGACCGCCTACGACCTGACCACCGGCGCGGAGCGCTGGCGCTTCTCGCCCGGCGACGGCTGCCGGTCCGACTACGCGCGCGTGGTGCCCGGCGACGGGGTGGTGCTCGCGCCGCTGGCCTGCGCGGGCACCGCCGGGGTGGTCGCGCTGGACGAGGACGGCGGCGCGGTGCGGTGGCGGCACGAGGCCCCGGTCGTGACCGGCGACGGGTACGGGCCGGTGGTCCAGCTGTTCGGCTCGCCGGACGGGTCCGTGGTCCGGGTGCGCGTCGAGGGCGTCGGCGACGGCGGCGACGTCGTGCTGGGCGGCGCGGACGGGCGCGAGCTGCTCCGGGTGGACCCGAGCCGGTGGGTGCGGGTGGACGTCGGGGCGACGCCGCTCGCCGAGGTCGAGGACGGGCCCGAGGTGCGGGAGCGGGCCGCCGTCGACCCGAGCGGCGGGCTCCGGCCGCTGCCCGTCGCGCGCTGCCTGCGCCGGGGGCCGGACGCCACCACCGCCGCGACCTACCTGCGGGTGTGCGAGCGCGACGGCGGGGTGGCGCTGCTGGCGCAGTCCTGGGACGGCGCGACCACCGAGACCGCCCTGGACGTCGGCGGGGGACCGGGCGTGCTCCTCGTGCCCGCGCCGGGGGCTGTGGTGCTGGCCGGGAAGGGGTCGACGGGCGCGGTGGTCGGCCTGGCCCCGTGAGCGGGGCGGAACCGGGTGTTGGCCGGGAGTTCGCCCGGCGGTGACCCGCGCGCAACCCCGGCGGTGGTCCGGCGGCCGACACGTGGACGGTGATCATCGATGTCGATCGGGCGCGGGCGGTGGCGGGCCGGTTCCCGGGCGGGGACCGGTGGGCGCACGTGCGGGGGGTGGCGTGGCGCGCGGCCGAACTGGCGGCGACCGTGCCGGAGGACGACCGGGAGCTGCTGGTCTGCGCGGCCTGGCTGCACGACGTCGGGTACGCGGAACCGGTGCGCGACAGCGGTTTCCACCCGCTCGACGGCGCCCGGTTCCTGGAGCGCGGCGGCTGGCCCCGGCGGCTGGTCGGGCTGGTCGCGCACCACTCCGGCGCGAGCCTGGTCTCCGGGGTGCTCGGGCTGGAGGACGAGCTGGCCCGCTACCCGCGCGAGGACGGCCCGGTCGCCGACGCCCTCACCCACGCCGACCAGACCACCGGGCCCACCGGCCGCCGCGTGAGCGTGCCCGACCGGCTGGCCGAGGTGCTCCGGCGGCACGGCCCCGGCTCGCCCAACGCCCTCGCGCACCCGGTGCGCGCGCCCCGGCTCCTCGCGGTCGCCGACCGCGTCGAGCGGCGGCTGGCGCGCCTCGCCGCCGCCGGGAGACGGGACCCCGACCACTGGTGAAACCATTGCGCCGCAATGGTTTTTCCCGTTCCGGGAGAAACCGGGCACCGGGGTCCGGGGCCGCAGCACTGCGGCCGTGGAGCCCGCGCCCGACCCTATGCTGCTGGCGTTCCGCAGGACTTCGCCCACATCTCCCCGGAGAGCGCCGTGCCACAGCGGGAGAACGCCGGTCGCACCGACCCGAGCGCCGCGTCCACCGTCCGGGAGTTCGCCGCGCACCTGCGGCGCCTGCGCGCCGAGGCCGGGGAGGTGTCGCTGCGCAAGCTCGCCGGGCGCGCCGGACCGCCCCGCGACGGCGTGCCGTTCTCCAAGACCACGATCTCCGAGGTGCTGGCCGGGAACCGCCTGCCCAGCAGGGAGTTCGTGGAGCGGTTCACCGACGCGTGCGGCGTCGCCGAGCGCGGCCGGGAGGTGTGGCTGGCCGCCAGGGACCGGATCGCCGCGAGCAGGCCCGCCCGCACCGGGGCGAGCCGGTGGGCCCGCCGCTGACCCCGGCGGGCGGCGCGGGACCGGGCGCCGCCCGCCGGGGCTCACACCGCCAGCAGCCCGTCCAGCGACTCGGCGAGCCGGGCCGCGTCCGCCGAGCGCGCCGCGTCCGCGCGGGCCCGCCGCGCCAGCGGCCTGATCCGGTCCACCGTCCGCGTCGAGCTGATCCGGCCGGTGACCGGCAGCACCCGCCGCACCATCCGCTCCGCCTCCGCGTGCTCGCCCTGCACGATCCGCACGCCCAGCAGCGAGATCAGGTCGAACAGGTTCGACCGCGCGTAGGTGTCCCGGTTGCGCAGCCGCAGCGCGGCGTCGATGTGCGGCTCCGCCCGCCCGGCCAGGCCGGGGTCGCCCTCGGCGAGCGTGCGGTAGGACAACCCGGCCATCCCGGACAGCCCGGCCTGGTCGAAGTACCCCAGCCACGACGGCGCGTCCCCGGCCACGGCCCGCGAGAAGCGCTCCTGCGCCTCCCCGACCGCCCGGTCCACCCGGCCCGCGTCGCCGAGCGCGGCCCACGCCCACGCCTCGCAGGTGCCCAGCATCGCCTGCTCCGCCTCGGCGATCCGCCCGCCCGCCCCGCGCCGGGCCAGCGCCACCAGCGACAGCGCCTCGCGCGGCTTGCCCACGTGCACCATCTGCCTGGCCATCCGCGACAGCACCTCGACCCCGAGCCGCTGGTCACCGGCCCGCTTCGCGCAGTGCAGCGCGAACGTGAAGTACCGCTGCGCCGTGCCCTGCAGGCCCACGTCGTGCGACATCCACCCGGCCAGCCGCGCCAGGTCCGCCGTGGACCGGAACAGCCGCCTGCCGATCTGCTCCGGGTAGGCGTGCTCCAGCAGGTCCGTCATGGCCTTGAGCTGCCCCACGACGGCCTCCCGGTACAGCCCGCCGCCGACCTTCGCGTCCCACGTCCAGAACGTCCGGGTCGCCGCCTCGATCTCGGCGATCTCCGCCGTCCCGATCCGCCCCGCGGACGCCGCGGGCGAGGCGTGCGCCCGCACCGGGTCGAGCCACCCGCGCAACCGGTCCTCCAGCACCGTGCCCGTGGCCAGCGCCGCGGTGGCGCCGAGGACGTCCCTGCGTTTGATCATCAGATCGCTCCTGGTGAAGTCCTGCAGCGCGGTGACCAGCCCCCGCTGGTCCCACCCCAGCTCGGAGCCGGGCGGCGCGCCCGACCCGAGACCGAGGTCCTCCGGGCCGACGGGCCTGCCCAGCCGCTCGCTGAACAGCGCGGCGAGCAGTTCGGGCACCGGCTGCCTCGGCCGCTCGCCCTCCAACCACCGCCGCACCCGCGAGCTGTCCGGGGCCACGTTGCAGCCCCGCGCCTGGCCGAGCCGGGTCACCGCGCGCGCCAGTTCGCGCTGCGTCCACCCGGTCTGGCGGAACCAGCGCAGCAGCGCCTCGTTTCGCCGGGCCATCACGTCCCTCCCCGCGCCGTGCCGTCCACGCCAGCGTGCACAGCGGACGGGACCCCCACCAGCGGGACGGCCCATGCGCCACCCCTCCGCCAAGCCCCGTGCACTGCTCCGGGCGGCCGAGTGGGACCGCCGTCTTGCGGTTCGCTGACGACTGCGTCATTCGGCCCCGTCCTGGGCGGTCCTGCTGGTACACAGTGGACTCTGGCGGGCCTTCGCGCTCTCCCCCTCCCCCAGGCCGCCAGGTCCCCACCTCGCAAGGAGCTGTTCGTGGAACCCATCGGGTCCATCCCCCTGCCCGCAGCCGTGCCGACGCCCGAGCACGCGTCGGCCCCGCTGGGGGCCAAGTTCGCCGTGGCCGCGTTCGGCCTCGGTCTGTGGTTGATCACCTCGCCGTTCCTGCTCGGCTTCGGCGTCACCTCCACCCGTCTCGGCGGGTGGAACAACGCGGTGGTGGTCGGCGCGGTCGTGCTGGTCGTCGCGCTGGGGGGCATGATGGCCCCGGCCGACACCCCCTGGTTCGGCCACGTGCTGGCGCTGCTGGGCGCGTGGGTCGTGGTGTGCCCGCTGGTGCTGGGCTACCACGAGAAGCTCGACCCGGCCCGCGCGCTGCTCAACCACGCCGTCTCCGGCGCGGCGCTGCTCGCGGTCGGCGTGGGGGCGGTGCTCGCGATGCGGCGCCGCCGCCGCTGAGCGGTTCTTGTTGTGGCGCAAGGCACACCGGGTGGGGTGGCTTGATCGAGCCAGTGGTCCGCGTCACGGCGTGGGACCGGGTGGGGCGCGGGAAAGCCCGTCGCCCCAGCGCTTCCACGCCGCCGGGTAACCGCGCCGGGCGCTCGGCCCCGTGAGCCGCGCCCCCCGTCACGGCAGCGGTCTCCCGTTCGGGACCGCGCCGTCCAGCGCCTGGGACGGCGCCGCGCGCGAGTCGTCGCGGTCGGCCGCCTCCAGGTGCCAGCCGGAGACCGGCCGCAGCGCGCCGTCCGCGTCCTGGGCGACCGCGACCAGCCCGGCGCGCAGCGCGAACGCCCGCCCGGCCCCGTCGGGCGCGGTCCCGTCGAGCCCGATCCCGGTGACCCGCACCGAGGACAGCGCGGCGGGCGCCTCGTCCGCGGTGATGCCCACCGGGACCTGCTGCCCGCGCTCGCGCTTCCCGGTGAGCGGCAGCTCCAGCAGCGGGTTCGGCCGGTCGAAGGCGCCGTCGCCCTTGAGGTGCGGGTAGAAGCGGGCGATCCAGCCGGTGACGATCTCGCCGTCGTAGGCCTCGGCGGGCTTGTGGACGCGCCGCCAGAACGCGACGTCCACGTCCCCCTCCGAGGCGCGCGTGAACTGCTCCAGGATCGGCCCCAGCGACGCCGCCCACCGCTCCAGCCCGAAGCGCGGCAGCTCCTCGACCCGCTCCCGGATCCGCCACCAGTCGTCGGGCGTGCCGGTGAGCGTGATCTCCGGGATGCCGCAGACCGAGACGAACCGCAGCGCGAAGTGCGGCGAGTGCGCGTCCAGCAGCACGATCCGACCCGCGACGCGGTCGACCTCGGTGCTGGTGGAGAAGTCGCACTCGAACAGCCCGGCGTCGGCGGCGCCCTCGCCGATCAGCGCGGTGAACCCGTCGACCAGCGCCGCCCACTGCCCGGCGGTCTCGGGCCAGCTCGTCGTCACCGCGGTCAGGTCGCGCCGCCCCCGGTGCGCGACCAGCTCGGACCGCAGGGGCTCGGCGTTCAACCGGACGTGCTGCGCCAGGCCCGCCGCGATGGTCAACCAGACGGCGTCCGGCGACAGGACCAGCGGCCGGTGCCCGGCGAACGCCGGCGCGGTGGCGCGCAGCAGCGGGTGGACGCCGCTCGGCTCCAGCACCGCGAGTTCGGGGTCGCCGCCGAGCGCGAGCGCGTCCGGGAACAGGCTGCCGAGCCTGGTGGTGGGCAGCGGTTCGACGGCGGGGACCACGTCGTCGACGGCGAACGTTGGCATGTCCCGACGGTAGTGCGCAACGTTGCCACGCGCCCCCGGTTTGCCTCAGCCCGCCAGCACCAGCGCCCCGACCACTCCCAGCGCCACCGCGCCCAGCAGCAGCCCGCCCGCGACCCGCCCGGACCCCGGCCCGCGCCGGAACCCCAGCAGCGCCACGACACCCGTGGCCAGCGCCACCCCGACCACCCCGGCCGACAGCGCCACGTCGAGCACGTCGGCCACCCCGTCCGGCGACCACGCCCCCACCCGCGACCCCGTCCGCAGCAGCGCCCTGGCCGCGACCAGCGCGGCCAGCACCCCGGCCAGCGCGGTCGCCACCCGCTTCGCGCGCTCGCTCACCGCGGCTCCCGCCGCCGCCTCGCCCGCCGCGACAGCGCGACCAGCACCCCGACCCCGGCCAGCACGACCGCCAGCGCCACCAGCAGCACCGGCAGGTCGGGCCGCTCGGCCGCCGCCGACCGCCAGGCCGGCGACAGCCCCACCCGAGCCGCCAGCAGCCCCACCACGACCACCACGGCCACAGCCGCGACCAGCGCGATCCGCCGCTCCACCCGGCACCCCCGTTCCTCGGAGCTCCGGGGTACCCCGAAACGCCACCGGCCGCACGGGTTTCGCGCCCGTGCGGCCGGTTGGCGGAGCGGGCCGGTCAGCCCGCCAGCGTGGAGTTGTCGATCACGAACCGGTAGCGCACGTCGGAGTTCATGACCCGCTCGTACGCCTCGTTGATCTTGCTGGCCGGGATCACCTCGACCTCCGCGCCGATGCCGCGCTCGGCGCAGAAGTCCAGCATCTCCTGCGTCTCCGCGATGCCGCCGATCATCGAGCCCGCGAAGCTGCTGCGGTTGTTCAGCAGCGTGAAGACGTTGACCTCCAGCGGCTCCGGCGGCGCGCCCACGTTCACCAGCGCGCCGCCCACGGCCAGCAGCTTCAGGTAGGCGTTCACGTCGATCTTCGCGCTGACCGTGTTCAGGACCAGGTCGAACCGGCCCGCCAGCTCCGTGAAGGTCTCCGGGTCGGAGGTCGCGTAGTAGTGGTCCGCGCCCAGGCGCAGCCCGTCCTCCTGCTTCTTGAGCGACTGCGACAGCACGGTGACCTCCGCGCCCATCGCGTGCGCCAGCTTCACGCCCATGTGGCCCAGCCCGCCGAGGCCGACCACGGCGACCTTCTTGCCCTCGCCGACGCCCCAGTGGCGCAGCGGCGAGTAGGTGGTGATGCCCGCGCACAGCAGCGGCGCGGCGGCGGCCAGGTCCACGCCCTCCGGGATGCGCAGCACGAAGTCCTCGTCCACCACCACGGCGCTGGTGTACCCGCCCTGGGTGGTGGTGCCGTCGCGGTCGGTGGCGTTGTACGTCCCGATGTTGCCCTGGACGCAGTACTGCTCCTCGCCCTTGAGGCAGTTCACGCACTCGCGGCAGGAGTTGACCATGCAGCCGACGCCGACCCGGTCGCCGACGGCGTGCCTGGTCACCTCGGAGCCGACCTCGGTGACGATGCCCGCGATCTCGTGGCCGGGCGCCAGCGGGTACTCGATCCCGCCCCACTCGCCGCGCACGGTGTGGATGTCGGAGTGGCAGATGCCGCAGTACTTGATGTCGATGAGCACGTCTCGCGGCCCCACGTCGCGGCGCTCGAACGTGGTCGGGACCAGCGGTTCGGTCGCGGACGGGGCTGCGTATGCGTTGACGGTGAGCACGTCTCTCCAGTACCGGTCGTTCACGTCTCGTTCGGGCGCGGGCGGGGGTGCCCGCACCCGGTGGCGCGTCGCAGGGTGCCCGCCGGGATGCCTCCCGGCCGTCCGCGTGGGACGTCCCACGCGAACACCCCGCCGTTGCCGCCACGCTGTCACCGTGCGCCCGCGCGTGGCAGGCCGCACGGTGCGGGGGAGTGGCGCACCCCCTCTGGGAGGTTTGACCTGAGGAACGGGGTGAAACTCCCCCCGGCTCCGGGACCGCCCCGCCGACGAGCGCACCGGGCCGGTCCCGGCAGGTCAGGGGCCCGCCACCGGCGGGTTCTTTCACCCGGACGGCCCGCAGGTCACCGCCTGCGCTCAGGGCGGCCTGCGGCAGCGGGCAGGGCCGGGGCGGCGGTGAACAGCGGCACGGCGCCCCCGCGCGGCAGCACCAGGGCCCCGGCGAGGGCGAGCACGCCCAGCGCGGCGAACTTGACCAGCACCGTTCCGGTCAGGGGGACGCCGACCTCGGCCAGGGCGACGATCCTCGCCCGGGCCTGCCTGCCCTGGCGGAGCAGGGTGGGCGCGAGCATCGCCACGCCCGCGTCCGGCAGCCCCGGCGCCGGAACGGGGCCGACGCCACCCACCAGCGCGAGCGAGAGCGCCGCGGCGGCTCCGGTCCCGGCAGGCCCGAGCGCAGGACCGCCTTCCCCGGTGTCGACCAGCCGCCACGGGGAGGCGGCGATCATCGTCATGTGGAGCGGCAGCGCCGCGCCCGCGATGCCGCGCGACCGGGGCGCGGTGCCGGACGGGCTGGTTCCGCGCGCCACGGCGGCCATCCTGCCTGCGCCTGCCCCCGACCGGTCCCCGCGGGAACTGTCCCGGCCACCACAGGCTCGCGGCAGGAGCAGCAGAGCGCGACGCCCTCGCACGGGTCCCGGTGCCGGGGTGTGGCGGTGCCGGGGTGTGACACGGCCCCCCAGGAGTGGCACGCGCCCGCACCGGCCGGGGGACAATCCGAGGCATGGTGGACGAGCGGCAGGGCGGGACGGAGCTGGGGCGGTACCTGCGGGCGCGTCGGGCCCAGATCGGGCCCGAGGAGGTCGGGCTGGTCGCCGGGCCGGGGCTCCGCCGCACGCCGGGGCTGCGGCGGGAGGAGCTGGCCGCGCTGGCGGGCATCAGCATCGACTACTACACCCGGCTTGAGCGCGGTCGCGAGCGCAGGCCCAGCCCGGCAGTGGTGGACGCGCTCGCCCGCGCGCTCAAGCTGGTCCCCGACGAGGTCACCCACCTGCGCGAGCTGGTCGAGCGCGCCGCCCGCAGCACGGGCGCGCCCACCAGGGCGCCCAGCCGCTCTGTGCGCCCCGGCGTGAAGCTGATCCTCCAGTCGCTGCGGCCCAACCCGGCGTACGTGCTCAACCGGGTCGACGACGTCCTCGCCGCCAACCCCGGCGGGGCGCGGCTGTTCGCGGGCATCGACGACTGGCCCGCCAAGCAGCGCAACCTCGTGCGCTACCTGCTGCTGCACCCCGCGGCCCGCGAGGTCCTGCCGGAGCGCGACCGGTTCATCAGCGGGTGCGTCGCCGGGCTGCGGGCGCTCGCGGGCACCGACCCGGACGCGCCCGACCTGGCCCGGCTGCTCGGCGAGCTGCTGGTCAAGAGCCCGGAGTTCGCGCGGCTGTGGGAGCGCTACGACGTGCGGCGGAAGGTGTCGAACGGGCGCAAGGTGTTCCGGCACCCCGACGTCGGGGAGGTCCACCTCGGCTACCAGATGATGTCCCTCGACGGCGCGCCCGACCAGAAGCTCGTGGTGTACTTCGCCGAACCGGGCTCGCCCGAGCACGACGCGCTGGTGCTGCTGGACATGCTCGGCGCGGCCCGCGAGGCGGAGGCGGCGGCCGAGGACTGCGCCGAGGTCGAGCAGGTGGACGACGCCGACCAGGTGGGCAGGCGCGACAGCCCGGCCTGACCTGCCCGGCGTGTCCTGCGCGGATCAGCGGCGGGACAGCGCCGCGGCGCCGACCAGCGCGCCCGCGCCCCACGCAACGATCGCGAAGACAGCAGCTCACCCGACCAGGTGAGCTGGAAACCGGCCGCCCCGACCCACGCGGCGGCGGTGCCCGCGCCGGTGGGGAGGGGTGGGAGCGCGGCGAGCAGGGCCGGCGCCGCGCCCGCCGGCAGCGGTCCCGCGATCCACAGCCGGGCGAACACCGTGCCGCCGCGCGCTTCCGGGTCGGCGGGCTGGTGGACGGCGGGGACCGGGGCACCGGTCACGCGCCCCAGCCAGGGGGAGCTTGATCATCCGGTGCCCCGGTCCCGCGCTAGTCCAGAAGCTCGACCACCGCGCGCGTCGCCTCCGCGAGCAGCGCGTTGTCGTGCACCGCGTCCGCGGTCGCCTTCCCGGACAGCACCGCCAGCACGATCGGCGCGCGGTCCGGTGGCCACAGCACGGCGATGTCGTTGCGCCCGCCGTACCCGGCCGACCCCGTCTTGTCCGCCACCACCCACCCCTGGGGGACACCCGCGCGGATCACCTCGTCACCGGTGGTGTTCGCGCGCATCGTCGACACCAGCAGCTCGCGCCGGTCGTCCGGCAGCACGTCGGCGTCCACCGCGTACCGGCGCAGGTCCGCGGCCAGCGCCTGCGGCGTGCTGGTGTCCCGCAGGTCGCCGGGGACGGCCTCGTTCAGCTCGGTCTCCACCCGCGCGGGCGAGGTGGTGGTGTCGCCGATCGCGCGCAGCGCCCGCTCGAACGCGGCGGGGCCGCCTGCCAGGCCCGCGTCACCGCCCAGCTCGCGCAGCAGCAGGTTGCCCGCCGTGTTGTCGCTGTAGCGCACCGCCGCGTCGGCCACCTCGCGCAGCGTCATCCCGCTGTCCACCCTGCCCTCCGTGATGGGGGAGTAGGTGACCAGCTCCTCCCTGGTGAACGTGACCCGCTCGTCCAGGTCGGCGACCGAGCGCTCCGCGAGCAGCGCGCCGAAGGCGAGCGCCTTGAACGTCGACGCGTAGGCGAACCGCTCGTCCGCCCGGTGCGCGACCACGCGCCCGCTGCCGGTGTCCAGCGCGTACACCCCGAGCCGGGCGTCGAACCGCTGCTCCAGCGCGGCGAACGCGGGCGAGCCGAGCGGCGCCGAGGTCTGAACGGCCGAGGTCTGGGCGGCGGCCCGCGTCGGCGTCGGCGCGGGCGGTGCGGCCTGCCCGCAGCCCGCGACCAGCGCGAACAGCAGCGCCGCCGTCCCGGCGCGGTGTGCCCTGGTGGTCAACACGCGAGTTCCTCCCCGTGATCGGTGACTTCCCCGGCCAGTCTCGACCCGGCCCCGCCATGCGGTCCAAGACGGAAACCGCCGGTTCCATGCGCGAAGCGCATAAGCTGCGGTCGTGGACCTGGTCGGAGCCTGCCTGGCGTTCGTGTCCGTCGCCGAGCGCGGCAGCTTCACCCTCGGCGCGTCGGCGGCGGGCGTGCCGCAGCCGGTGGCCAGCCGCCGCGTCGCCGCGCTGGAGGCGCACCTGGGGGAGCGGCTGTTCGACCGGGGCACCCGCAGGGCCGTGCTCACCCCGTTCGGCCGGGACGTGCTGCCCGCCGCGCAGCACCTGGTCCGCCTGGCCGAGGCGCTGGAGCAGCGGGCCAGGCAGGCCAGGCGCAGACCGCTGCCGCTGGCCGTCCCCGACTGGTGCCCGGCCCGCGACCTGGCGCATTTGGCCGCGCGGGCGCAGGCCGACGAGCTGACCCTGGAGCTGCGCCGCGCCGGACCCGCCGAACGCGCGGCGCTGGCCCGCACCGGCGAGGTCCGGGCCGCCATCACCGCCGTGCCGCCGGGCGAGGGCGACTGGGTGGTGCCGCTGGGCGTGGCCGCCGCCGTGCCGCCCGCCGAGCACACCACCTACCTGGACACCCTGCGCGTGGGCCGCTCCGGCGGCGCGGCCAGGCGGGTGCTGCTCCAACCGGAGGACGACGTGCCGCACGTGCGCGACCCGCTGCTGCGGCTGCGCGACGCCCTGGGCCTGCGCCCCGGCCAGGTCGTGGTGGCCGACTCGCTGGTGGGCGCGGTCGCCGACGTGCTCGGCTCGGCCGACCTGCTGCTGTGCTCACCCGCCCAGGCCGACGACCTCGGCCTGCACTGGCGACCGCTCGGCGAGGCCGAACCGGCGCGCGGGTACGCCGTCGCGGCGGCCAGGGCGGACGACGCGGAGCGGGTGCGCGCGCTCGGCCGCGACCTCGCCCGCTGCCTGGGGGCTCCCGCGTGAGGCCGGAGCGGGTGGTGGCGGAGCTGCGCCGGGAGCTGGCGGACGCCGGGCTGGACGGCTCGTTCCTGGTGCGCGACCTGCGCACCGGGCAGGAGATCGCGATCGAGCCGGACGTCGAGTGGCCGATGGCGTCCCTGGTGAAGGTGCCGCTGGCCGTGGCGACCCTGGAGCGGGTGCGGCGCGGCGAGCTGGACGGCGCGACCAGGGTCGAGGTGCGCCCGGTGCCCGACGCGCCGCCCGGTCCGCCCGGCCTGTTCTGGTTCCGCCACCCGGTGGAGGTGGCGGTGGACGACCTGCTGTACCTGAGCCTGGCGATCAGCGACAGCCGGGCCGCCGACGCGCTGTTCGCCCTCACCCCGCCGCCGCTGGTGAACGCCCTGCTGCGGGAGCTGGGCGTGCGCGGGCTGGCCGTGCGGCACGACCTGGACCCGCTCACCGACACCCCGGTCGAGCGCTTCGAACCGGCCGAGGTGCACCTGGCGCACTCGCTGGCGGTGGGCGCGGGCACGCCCGGCCGGGGGCACCCGGTGGCGCAGCTGGACGTGACGCGCGCGAACGCCGGGTCCGCGCGGGCCTTCGCCGACCTGCTCCAGGCCCTGTGGCGGCCGTCGGGAATCCCGGAGGAGGTGGCGGCGCGGGTGCGGGAGCTGATGTCGCTGAACGTGCTGCGGCAGCGGCTGGCCCCGGACTTCACCTCGGACGCGACCCGGTGGTCGTCCAAGACCGGCACGCTGCTGACGCTGCGGCACGAGGTGGGCGTGGTGGAGCACGACGACGGGCAGGCGTTCGCGGTGGCCGCCCTGACCGGCTCGACCGTGCCCGCCGCCGCGCAACCGGGGGCCGAGGCGGTGATGGGCCGGGCGGCGCGCAGGCTGCGGGACTGCCTGCGCCTGCGCTGACCCCGCGCCCCGCCCGACGCCGCGCAACTTCTGCGCAAACCGTTGTCGGACAACGAGTTCCGCGCACATGGTTGGCGGGTGAAAACTGTCGGGATGCTCGTGGCGGCTCTCGTCGCCCTGCTCACGTTCGTCGCGGCGCCGCAGGCCAGGGCGGCGTCGCTGGTCGAGGTCACCGGGTTCGGCGCCAACCCCAGCGGCCTGCGGATGCACCTCTACGTCCCCGATCGGGTGGCGAGCAGACCCGCCGTGCTGCTCGCCGTCCACTACTGCACCGGCTCCGGCCCGGCGTTCCACTCCGGCACCGAGTACGCGCGCCTGGCCGACCAGCACGGCTTCGTGGTGATCTACCCGTCGGCCACCCGCAGCGGCAACTGCTTCGACGTGTCCTCGCCGCAGGCGCTGCGGCGCGACGGCGGCAGCGACCCGGTGGGGCTGATGTCCATGGTGCGCCACACCCTGCAGCGCTACAACGGCGACCCGGCGCGGGTGTTCGTCACCGGCACCTCGTCCGGGGCGATGATGACCAACGTCATGCTCGCCAACTACCCGGACGTGTTCGCGGCGGGCGCCCCGTTCGCGGGCGTGCCCGACGGGTGCTTCGCCACGACGGACGGGTCGCTGTGGAACAGCGCCTGCGCGAACGGCACCGTGCTCAAGACCCCGGCCCAGTGGGGAGACATCGCCCGCTCGGCGTACCCCGGTTACACCGGGCCGAGGCCGAGGGTGCAGACCTGGCACGGCACGCAGGACGACACGCTGCGGTACCCGAACTTCGGCGAGCAGATCGACCAGTGGACCAACGTCCACGGCCTGTCCACCACCCCCACCGCCACCGACTACCCGCAGCCGAACTGGACCCGCACCCGCTACGGCGACAAGGTGGAGGCCATCTCGCTGCAGGGCGTCGGGCACAACCTGATGGCGTCGGGGATGGGGCAGCGCGTGATCGAGTTCTTCGGCCTGAACAACCCCGGCCCCGGCCCGACCACGACGACCACCACGACCACGACCACCACGACGACCACCACCACGACCACGCCCCCGAACCCGAGCGGCGCCTGCCGGGTCGGGTACTCGGTGAACGCCTGGAACACCGGCCTCACCGCGAGCATCACGATCACCAACACCGGCAGCGGCGCGGTGGACGGCTGGACCCTCGCGTTCACCCTGCCGTCCGGGCAGCGCGTGACGTCCGGCTGGAACGCCACGTTCAGCTCGTCCGGCGGTGACGTGACCGCCACCAACGCCTCCTACAACGGAGCCCTGGCACCCGGCGCGTCCACCACGATCGGCCTCCAGGCCACCCACACCGGCGACTCCGGGAAGCCGAACGCGTTCACCCTCAACGGGGCGGCCTGCACCACCACCTGACCCGAGCCACCACAAGACCGGGACCGCGTCGGCACCCCCGCCGGCGCGGTCCCGCCGTGTCGGGGGAAGTTGTTTTCCGCCGCCGCCACCGCCGTTCCGAGTTCACGTACCGGAACACGTCGTTCAGGTGCGTGACCGCCCCCGAAAACCTTTCCCCGCCCCCGCTGTCCGCATTCGTGAATGAACGCCGTCCCGGATTGACACGGTCAAGACCCGCCTCTAGCTTCGGGGCAAGCGCTTTCCGACACGTGTCGACTGATTCTTCCCGAAACCGGGGCGACGCCGCCCCCCGGTCGATCGCCGCTGAACCACCCCATCCTTCGACGACGCAGGAGATGGAATGAAGCGATCAGCCGTCCGGCGAATCCCCGCGGTCGTGGCCGCGCTGCTCGTCTCGACCACCGCGGGCGCCGCCCTCACCACCGGGTCGGCCTCCGCCGCGGGCGCCGCGACCGGGTACGCCTCCGCCAACGGCGGCACCACCGGCGGCCAGGGCGGGGCGGTGGTCCGGGCCACCACGGGCACCCAGATCCACCAGGCGCTGTGCGGCCGGGCCAGCACGAGCACCCCCATCACCATCGAGGTGCAGGGGACCATCAACCACGGCAACACCAGCAAGGTCTCCGGCAGCTGCGACACCGCCGCCGGGGTCGTCGAGCTCAAGAAGATCAGCAACGTCACGATCATCGGCGTCGGCTCCGGCGCGGTGTTCGACCAGATCGGCATCCACATCCGCGAATCCCGCAACATCATCATCCGGAACGTGACGATCCAGAACGTCAAGAAGTCCGGATCGCCCACGTCCAACGGCGGCGACGCCATCGGCATGGAGCGGGACGTGCGCAACGTGTGGGTCGACCACGTCAACCTGATCGCCTCGGGCGGCGAGTCGGCGGGGTACGACGGGCTTTTCGACATGAAGGACAACACCCAGTACGTGACCCTGTCCTACAGCACCCTGCGCAATTCCGGTCGCGGCGGTCTGGTCGGTTCCAGCGAGAGCGACCGCTCGAACAGCTTCATCACCTACCACCACAACCTGTACCAGAACATCGACTCCCGGACCCCGCTGCTGCGCGGCGGCACGGCGCACATGTACAACAACAACTACGTGAGCCTGAACGAGTCCGGCATCAACTCGCGCGCGGGCGCGAAGGCCAAGGTCGAGAACAACTACTTCAAGAACTCCCGCGACGCCCTCGGCACCTTCTACACCGACGAGGCAGGCTACTGGCAGGTCAGCGGGAACACGTTCGACAACGTCACCTGGTCCACCCCGGACGACGAGACCAACCCGGCGGGGCCGAACCCGCAGTCCACCACCTCGGTCACCGTGCCCTACAGCTACCGGCTCGACCAGACGAGCTGCGTGCCGACCATCGTCGCCCGCACGGCGGGGGCCAACACGGGGCTGAAGGAGTCGGACGGCTCCTGCTGACCGGAGCCGGGAACGCCGGGCCCGACCCGGCAGGCCCGACCCGGCAGTCGTGCCGGGGCGCGGTCCCACCCGCGCCCCGGCACGACACCCCCAGTCGCCCTGCGGAGCGGGCGCCGCGCGTCCCCCCGACGCCCGGCGCGGTCCCCCCGGACCCGCCGCCAGCCCCCCGGTGACGGCGAAACCCGCTCCGCTTCCCCCTCGTCGAGCCCCCCGGCCCGACACGACCAAGCCTGACCCACCGGGGGCGGGCGTTCTGTCCAGAACTGGACGCACGGCGACAATTTTCGACGGCGAACCCCGGACCAGGGGCCCACCACCGGGAGCGGGGGCTCTCACCCGGACCCGCCCGGCCGCGAGGCGATCAGCGCCGCCAGGTCCACCACCTGGAGCGCGCCCCGCGCGATCCGCACCAGCCCGGCCGCCTTCCACTCCGCCAGCACCGGCGTCACCGCCGACCGCGCCAGCCCCAGCGCCGCCGCCAGCTCCTCCTGCGACATCGGGATCGTCGTCGCCGACGGGTGCTCCGGCCCCGCCGCGCCGACGAGCTTCACCAGCAGGTCGGTCAGCTGGTCGGCGGCCGTGCGGTGCGCGACCCGCCAGGTGTGCGTGAAGCTCTCCCGGAACTTGCCCATCACGTAGTTCCGCAGCTCCGGCCCCACCCCGCACCGCCCGACCAGCGCGTCGAACCGCTCGGCCGACAGCCGCGACGTCGCCCCGCGCTCGATGGCCTGCACGGTCGCCGACCGGGGCCGCTTGTCCTGCGCCGCGAACTCCCCCAGCACGTCACCGGGCCCGCGCACGGCGAGCAGGATCTCCCGCCCGTCCGGCTCGGAGTACACCACCTTCACCCGGCCCGCCACGCACAGCAGCACCACCTCGCCGGGGTCGCCCTGCAGCAGCAGGAGACTGCGGCTCTCGTGCGGGGTCAGCGCGCCCTCGGCGACCAGCAGGTCCCACTGGCCCGGCGAGATCAGCGCCCGGAACCCCCGCTGCCCCGCCGGTCCGCGCCCGTCCTCCCGCGCGCCCGGCGCCCGGACGGGTCCGCT
Source organism: Actinosynnema pretiosum (assembly GCF_002354875.1). Taxonomy (GTDB): domain Bacteria; phylum Actinomycetota; class Actinomycetes; order Mycobacteriales; family Pseudonocardiaceae; genus Actinosynnema; species Actinosynnema auranticum. The sequence continues at coordinate 4,640,555 of NZ_CP023445.1, read as the reverse complement.
CCCGCCGGGGGAGCGCGGCCGGGGCACCCGCCCGCCGGGCGAGCCGACGGCCTGACCCGGTTCGGGCTCGCGCCCACCACGCTCGGTCATCGCCGCACCGTCATCGCCGCACCGCCCCACCGGTCCCGCGCGGCGCCGGTCGCCACGGGGCGGTCCCCCCGGTGCCGCACCGCCCGCCGCCACCCGGACCAGCGGCCCCGAGCGCGGCGCGCGCGCCGTTCCGACCGGCGCCCGAGCGCGGGTGGAAACCCTCGCACATGGGTAGGGGAGCCTACCCGCAGAACCGCTCGCACCGCGATCGGCCACCACGCGCAGGCTCCCCCGCCACACCGCTCACCGAGCCCCCGGAGGCGCTCCGACCCGCACCCGGCGGTCGGCGACCACCGGGCGCGCGCCCGCTCCGCGTCGACCCACGCGCAGGCCGACGCCGCCTGACTCCGCCCGACCCCGCTGTCAGACCGCGACCAGGTGCGGCACCTGCGGCTCCTGCTCCTCCGGCAGCGGCTCCAGCTCGTCCTGGGCGTCGCTCAGCATCCGCTGCGCCACGAGCAGCTGCTCGGCCACCCGCTGCCGCCCGGCCTTGAGCTCCGCGACCCGCCGCTCCGCCTCGGCCACGATGGCCGCGGCGTGCTCGGCGGCCTCGGCGACCAGCCGCTCGGCCTCCGCCCGGCTCTCCGCGTCCCGCCGGGCGAGCGCGGCCAGCGCCTCGCCGCGCCGGGCGCGCATCGCCTCGGTGAAGTCCGACTCGACCTGGGCGCGCAGCAGCGCCGACTGCTCGTCGAGCTCCCGCCGCTGCTCCGCCGCCTCGCGCGCCGCGGCCTCGGCCTCCTCGCGGGTGGCCCTGGTCGCCTCGTGCTGCTCGCCGACCAGCCGCTCCCACTGCTCCCGCAGGCTCGCCGCCGCCCGGTCCGCGTCCGCCCACGTGCGCTCGGCCGCCGCCCGAGCGCGCGCGGTGATCTCCTCGGCCTGCCGGTGGGCCAGCTCGACCCGCCTGCGCAGCCGCTCCTCCAGCGCCTCGACGTCCACCGGCGAACCGCTGATGCGGTCCACCTTCGCCCGCAGCTCCCGCACCTGCTCGCGGGCCTCCTCCAGCTGCCGGGCCAGGTCCTCCGCGCGCGCCACGGCGGCGTCCCGGTCGGCGGCCAGCAGCCGCGTCCCGGTCTCCGCCTCGCGCACGTAGCCCTGGACCTGCGCCCTGTCGTAGCCGCGCCATGCCCGGTCGAAGTCGACGCGCAGGGGGAGGAGTTCTTCGCGGACCTCGCCAGTCGTCACCGTGTCAGCTCCCCTCTTCAACTGTCGTGTGTCCCCGCTCACGGCGGGATGATCTCCAACGTCCTCCGGAGCACCCCGGTTCCGCAAGGGGCGCAACCCGTGCAGCGCAAACCATAGCCGCTGCGACCTGGGCCGTCCCTCCTCTGTGGACGGCTGCTGAACCGGTGCAGCCAGTGGGGTGCGACACCCGGCCGGTTGCCCGCGCCCGCCACCGGGTACCTCCGGCGCACCGGCCCCCGAGGCCGACCGGGAAGGGGGTGGGACCTGGTGGTCCTGGACATCGGTTCCGAGGGCGCCGCGCGCCCGCTGTCGCTGGACCTCTCGCAGCGCACGCCGCCGCTGGCGCGCGTGCGGCGCTGGGCGGGCGAGGTGCTCGCGGGCCTGGACGACGAGCAGCTCGGCGACACGATGCTCGTGGTGACCGAGCTGGTCAGCAACGCGTTCGACCACGGCCGGGCGCCGCGCGCGCTGCGGCTGCACCGCAAGGGCGCGCCCTGGCTGGTGCGCGTGGAGGTGGACGACGCCTCCCCGTCGCTGCCGGTCATCGGCCGCTCCCGCCTCGGCGGCTACCGGGGCCGGGGGATGCTGATCGTGTCGAACCTGTGCCGGGGGTGGGGCGTCACCCACCGGTCGGGCGGCAAAACGGTGTGGGCCGAGATCGCCTGCGCGTCGTGACGGCCTGATCGGCCCGACCGGCCCTATCCTGCCCCCGGTACGACGCGCCGGGCGCGCCCGGCGGGCACGCGACGGGGGTGCGGGCGGAGATGGCTCAGGCGGGGCTCGCGTTCCCCGGTGACGGCGAGATGGCGCGGCTGATGCGCGCCCACGCGTGGGCGGACGGCCCGCTCGGACCGGTCGAGGACTGGCAGGCCAGCCTGCGCACGGCGGTGCGGATCTGCCTGACCTCGCGGTTCCCGATGATCCTGTGGTGGGGCCCCGAGCTGCGGTTCCTCTATAACGACGCCTACCTGCCGCTGCTCGGGGTCAACCACCCCGCGCTCGGCAAGCCGGGCGAGCGGGTGTGGTCGGAGATCTGGCACATCATCGGGCCGATGCTGCGGTCGGTGCTGGAGACCGGCGAGGCGACCTGGTCCGAGGACCTGCTGCTGCCCATGCGCAGGCACGGGTACCTGGAGGAGACGTACTGGACGTACTCCTACAGCCCGCTGCACGACGACGACGGCGTGGTGCGCGGGGTGTTCACCGCCGTCAGCGACACCACCGAGCGGGTGGTGGGCGAGCGCAGGCTGGCGGTGCTGCACGACCTGGGCGCGCGGGCGGGCGACGCCCGCGACGTGGACGAGGCGTGCGCGCTGCTGGTGGACGCCCTCACCGGCTCCGGCCGGGACGTGCCGCACGCGGAGCTGCACCTGCGCGACCCCGGCGGCGGGCTGCGGCGCGTCGCGGCCGGACCGGGGGAGCCGCCGCCCGAGGGGACCTGGCCGCTGCGCGGGGTGCTGGAGAGCGGGGAGCCCGCCGTCGTGGAGGACCTGCACCTGCTCGACCCGCCGCTGCCCTCGGGCGACTGGCAGGCCCCGCCCCGGCGGGCGGTCGTGCTGCCGCTGCCCGGTGACGGGGACGAGCCGGTCGGCGTGGTGGTGCTCGCCTCCTGCTCGGGCCGCGAGCTGGACGAGCCGCACCGGGCGTTCCTGTCGCTGGTCGCCCGCCAGTGCGCGGCCGTGGTCAACGCCGCCCTCGCCTACCGGGCGCAGCAGCGGCGCGCCGAGGAGCTGGCCGAGCTGGACCGCGCCAAGACCGCGTTCTTCGCCAACATCAGCCACGAGTTCCGCACCCCGCTGACCCTGATCACCGGCCCGCTGCAGGAGCTGCGGGCGCGCGCCGGACCCGGCGAGCGGGCCGAGCTGGACGTGGTCCACCGCAACGCGCTGCGCCTGGGCAGGCTCGTCACCGCGCTGCTGGACTTCTCCCGCATCGAGGCCGGGCGGATGCGGGCCCGCTACGAACCCGTCGACCTGGCGGTGGTCACCGCCGAACTGGCCAGCACGTTCCGCTCGGCCGTGGAGAAGGCCGGTCTGGAGTTCCGCGTGGACTGCCCGCCGCTGGGCGTCCCCGTGCACCTGGACCGAGGCATGTGGGAGAACGTCGTGCTCAACCTGCTGTCCAACGCGCTCAAGTTCACCTTCGGCGGGGGCATCCGCGTCGAGGTGCACCGCGAGGGCGACCACGCGGTGGTGACCGTCGCCGACACCGGCGTCGGGGTGCCCGTGGACGAGCTGCCCCGGCTGTTCGAGCGGTTCCACCGCATCGAGAACACCAGGGCCAGGTCGGCGGAGGGCAGCGGCATCGGGCTGGCGCTGGTGCGGGAGCTGGTGGGGCTGCACGGCGGCGAGATCGGCGCGGCGGGCGCGCCGGGCGGTGGCACGGCGTTCACCATCCGGCTGCCGCTGGGCACCGCGCACCTGCCCGCCGACGCGGTCGTCGCGGTGGGCGGCGGGCCCCGCGCGTCGGGGGCGGAGCCGTACCTGCAGGAGGCGCTGCGCTGGCTGCCCGACGACCGCGACCCCGCCGACGACCCGGTCCACGACGACCCCGGCGCGGCCCCGCTGTCCCAGTCGCCGCTGCGCGCCCCCGAGTCCGCGCTGCCCGCGCGGGTCGTGGTCGCCGACGACAACGCCGACATGCGCGAGTACCTGACCAGGCTGCTGCGCTCGGCGGGCTACCGGGTGCGGGCCGTCGGGGACGGGCGGGCCGCGCTGGAGGAGGTGCGCGCCCGCACGCCGGACCTGGTGGTCACCGACGTGATGATGCCGCGCCTCGACGGCCTCGGCCTGGTCGCCGCGCTGCGCGCCGACCAGCGCACGGCGGGCGTCCCGGTGGTGCTGCTGTCGGCCCGCGCCGGGCAGGAGGCGTCCATCGAGGGGCTCGCGGCGGGCGCGGACGACTACCTGGTGAAGCCGTTCGCGGCGGCCGACCTGCTGGCGCGGGTGCGCGCGAACGTCGAGCTGGCCAGGCTGCGCGACCACCACGCCCGGTGGCGGGCGGCGCTGCTGGACTCGCTGCAGGAGGCGTTCTTCGTCTGCGACGAGACCGGCGCGGTCGTGGAGATCAACGCCGCGTTCACCACCGTGCTCGGCTACGGGCCCGAGGGGCTGCCGTACGGGCCGGTGTACCCGTGGTGGCCCACCGCCGAGGACGACCCGGAGGGGCACGCGCGGGTGGAGGAGGTGTTCACCGACCTGGTCGGGCCGGGCAGCGGCGCGCACACCGTCGTGCCGGTGGTGCACCGCGACGGGCACCGGCTGTGGGTGGCCGCCGCGTTCAACCGGGTCGAGGACCCCGACACCGGGGACCGGGTCGTGGTCGGCACGTTCCGGGACGTCACCGACGAGCACTACGCGGCGGTGCGGGAGGCGGCGGTCGCGGCGCTGAGCGTGCGGCTGTCCGAGGCGGACGGGGTGTCGGACGCGCTGGTCGGCGCGCTGGGGGAGCTGGCGAGGCTGTGGCGGGCCGAGCGGGTCGTCGCGCTCGTCGGGGCGGGCGCGGCCGGCGAGGAGCTGCTGACCACCGAGCCGCTGCCCGAGGGCGAGGAGCCCAGGAGCAAGTGCCCGAACGCCGACCGCGCCCCGGTCGCGCCCGCCACCGCCGAGGCGCTGCGGGCCGCGCTGGACCGGCCGCCGCTGGTGGCGCACCCGGACGGTCCGGGGCTGGTCGGGATCACCCTGGAGCACCCGGCGGGGGCGCTGGCGCTGCGCGTGGAGCTGGGCGGCAGCAGGCGGTTCGTGGCGCAGGACGAGGCGCTGCTGGTGCTGCTGGCCGGGCACCTGGGGCAGGCGCTGCACCGGCTGCACCACGTCGACGTGCAGCGGGAGACCGCGCTCGCGCTGCAGCGGGCGATCCTGGGCCCGCAGGAGCTGCCGGGCGGGTTCGCCGCCCGCTACGAGCCCGCCACCCGGCCGCTGGAGGTGGGCGGCGACTGGTACGACATCGTGCCGCTCGCGGGCGGGCGCACCGGCATCGTGGTCGGCGACTGCGTGGGCCACGGCCTGCACTCGGCGACCGCGATGGGGCAGCTGCGCAGCGCGTGCCGGGCGCTGCTGCTCCAGGACATCGGTCCCGCGCAGACGCTCAGCGCGCTGGACCGGTTCGCGATGACCGTGCCGGGCGCGCGGTGCACCACGGTGTTCTGCGGCGTGCTCTCGCCGGACACCGGGCACCTGGTGTACGCCAGCGCCGGGCACCCGCCGGGGGTGCTGGCCAGACCGGGCGGCGGCGTGGAGCTGCTGGACGGCGGCCGGTCGCTGCCGCTGGCGGTCCAGCCGGACCGGCCACGCGCCGAGGCGTGGTGCGACGTCCCGGCGCGCGGCACGCTGCTGCTGTACACGGACGGGCTGGTGGAGCGGCGGCGGCAGTCGCTGGACGACGGGATCGAGCTGGCCGGTCGGGCGCTGCAGGAGGGCCGCGACGTGTCGGTGGAGGACCTGGCGGCGCACGTGATGTCCAGGCTGGTGCCCGCGGGCGGGTTCGAGGACGACGTGGCGGTCCTGCTGTACCGGCGGCCCGGCCCGCTGGTGGTGGAGTTCCCGGCGGACGCGCTGGAGCTGACGCGGGTGCGCGCCCTGCTGCGCGACTGGCTGGCCGCGTGCGGCGTCGGCCGGGGGCAGGCGCAGAACGTGCTGGTGGCGGCGGGGGAGGCGTGCGCGAACGCGGTGGAGCACGGCCACCGCGACCGGCCGGGCGGGCAGGTGGTGCTGCGGGCCAGCGCGACCGTGGAGCGGCTGCGCCTGGTCGTCGCGGACAGCGGCGCGTGGCGGGACCCCGTCGCGGGCGGCGACCTGGCGCGCGGGCACGGGCTCGGTCTCATGCGCGCCCTGGTGGACGAGGTGGCCGTGCGCCCCGGACCGGGCGGGACGGTCGTGGAACTGCGGACGAGGATCACCCCATGAACCCCGAGCTGACCCTGGCCACCACCAGCCGCGCGGACGGCGCGGTGGTGCTCACCGTGGCCGGAGAGATCGACATGGCCAACGCGGCGCGGTTCACCGGGGCGCTCGCGGAGGCGGTGCGCGGGGCGCCGCCGGGGGGCGGGCCCGTGGTGGTCGACCTGGTGGGGGTGGGGTACCTGGACAGCGCGGCGCTGAGCGGGCTGTTCGCGCACGCGGAGCGGGTGGAGGTGGTGGCGGGGGAGCTGCTGGAGGCGGTGCTGACGGTGTCGGGGCTGGCGGCGATCACGTCGGTGCGGATCGTGGGGGAATGAGCCGAGAACGGGATCACCGCATTCCTGCGGCGGGCGGGAGCATTCGCGGAAAATAGGGATTCCCCAGGTCGGATATGTTTTTCCGGCTTGATTACAGTCCCCCGCGTCCGGTTCGACGGGGGAGTGCGCGGGGGGATTCTGCGGTGCGCCACGAGGGAGTCCGGTGGGAGGGGCACACCCACCGGGAGATGCACGACATGCTGCACACCGACGCCGATCCGGGACGGGTCGTGGAGCGCGGGGCGCGGTGGGACGGGATCTCCGCTGAGCTGACCGAGGTCGTCGCGGAGATGGGCGAGGTCAGGAAGAAGCTCGGGGAGTGCTGGAAGGGCGAGGCCGCCACCGCCGCCTCGGGCCTGCTGGGCGAGCACGTCGAGCGCCTGACCGGCCTGAGCCGGATCGCCGGCGGCACGGGCTGTCACATCACCACCGCGGGCGTCCAGCTGCAGTGCGCCAGGGACATGATGCCGGAGGTGCCCGGTGCCCTGGAGGACGCGGCCTCCGCCCTGGCGGGCGCGAACCCGCTCACCGGGGTCGTGCTGGGGTCCTTGGTCGGGCAGGCCGCGCGCGCCGCCTGGCTGGAGAGCCGGAAGCGGCGGGCCGTCGAGGTCATGCGCGGCCACGAGTCCAACTCCCAGGACATCAGCCACATGGTGGCCAACGACGAGAACTCCCGGCGCGCCCGCGACTGGAAGGTCTTCTCCGGCGGGCCAGGGGCGTCGGACTTCCCGGTCGAGCCGCACGCGGACGACCCGTCGACGGGCGGCCCCGGTGGCGTCCCGCCGCGCGGGTCGGGGGAGGGCTTCGCGTTCGACGGCGTCCCGGTGACCCCGACCGACCACGGCGTCGGCGGGCCGGCGGCGGGAGCGGCCGGGGGGACGACCGCGGTGTCGTCGAGCGCCGAGACCCAGCACGGGGGGCGCGAGGCGTACCCCGCCCCCGCGCAGCAGCAGGCGGGCCAGGCGGGCGGCCCGCAGGCCCAGGCGTGGCAGGTCGGCTCGGGCGGTGGCGGCTGGGGACGTGGCGGTGCGCGGGGTGGCGCGCGACCGTCCGGCGGCGCGGGCGCAGCCCAGGCCGCCCAGCCGTGGTCCGGCGCGGCGCCCCCGGTGCCCGGCCGGGGGCCCGCTGAGGCGCGCCAGGGCGAGGCGCGCCCCGTCCCGTCGCGCGCCCCCGGAGCCGGCGGCTCCTCGCTGTACGGGCCGCTCGGGCAGTCCCCGACCGGCGGGCGCGGGTCGGAGCAGGAGTGGCGGCGCAAGGTGCCGCACGAGGAAGAGCTGTTCGGGTTGGACGGGCTCCTCGCGGCGCCCAGGGTCATCGGCGAGTGAGCGGGGGCTGTCGTGGGTGCGGGTGACCGGGTCGGCGGTGGGCTGGAGTGCTCGCCGGAGCAGGTGCGCGCGCGTGTCCGGGAGGTCGAGCGGCTGCTGGGGCGGTTGTCGGAGCTCCACCGCTCCTGCGCGCCCGAGACCGACGCCCGGCTCCCGCTGGGGACCAGCGGGCAGGCCGTCGAGCTGAAAGCGGTGTTCGGGCAGCGCTCTCGGGAGTTCCGCGTCGCGCTGTGGGTCGTCATCGCCGAGCTGCGCAAGATCCGCCAGGAGCTGCTGGCCTGCGTGCAGACCTACCTCGACGTCGAGGAGGCGCTCGGCCACGGGTTCGAGGCGGCGGGCAAGCGCCGGTGAACCACCTGTCGCTCACCTCCCGCGAGCTCCACCTGCTCTGCGAGACCGCCGCCGCCCCCTGGCCACTGCCCCTCCCCGAACCGCCCACCGCCCGCACCTGGTCCGACCACCTCGCCGACAACCGCCGCGTCTCCGCCGCCCTGCGCGCCAGGGGCCTGGCCGACCACCGGGGCCCCTCCGGGCACGTCGCCGACCTCGTCACCGCCCTCTCCGGCGACCGCGTGCACTGGGAGGGCGCCTCCGGTGTCGCCGTCGGGGTCCGGGGCGGCGGGGTCGCGTTCTCGCTGCGGCCCCGCGGGGCCGACGTCGCCGTCACGCCCTGCCTGCCCGACCTGCTCCCCGACGTCCTCCTCGCCGCCGAGCCGGTCCTGCCGCCCGCCGACTGCCTGCCGCTCACCGCGCCCGCCGCCGCCGTGGCCGCCGCGGGGCGGGCGCCCTCGGGCGGCGCGTGGGAGGTGCTCACCGCGCACGGGGTCACCGGGTCCTCGGCTCGCGGGTGGACCGGCCTGCTCGCCTCCGCGCTCGGTGGCGGTATGTGCACGGCCCAACCCCGACTCCGCCGTTCGGGTGAGGCCAGGCGAAGCCCGATCCGGTGGCTCGACACCCGTCGTGGACGGCTGCTGGTGGTCGAGCGGGACGGGTGGCTGAGCGCGAACCCGTTGCCGCAGGGGGAGCTCCGCCGCCTGGTCGCGGGAGCGTGCGGCTGACCAGCGGGTACCGGGACCGGAGGCCCGTTACCTTTCCGACATAAAAACTTCAGTCGCTGCAAACTTGCACTATGTGCAGCTTTCCGCCTACCCTCACTCGTATGGGGGAAGGTTTGCGCGACCGCAAGAAGCGGCTGACCAGGCAGGCGCTGGCCGACGCCGCGCTGGACCTGGTCACCGAGCGCGGACTCGACGGCATCACCGTCGAGGACATCGCCGCAGCCGCGGGCGTCTCCGCCCGCACGTTCTTCAACTACTTCACCACCAAGGAAGAGGCCCTCCTCGGGCCCGACCCCGACGCGGGCCCGCGCCTGGCCCGCCGCATCCTCGACCAGCCCGCCGACCTCGCCCCCCTCGCCGTGCTGCGCGCCGCCCTCCTGGCCGAGCTGGCCGAGGAGACCGCGGGCCGCGACGAGTGGCTGCGCCGGATGCGCGTCATCGAGCAGAACCCCGTCCTGCTGCCCAAGGTCCTCGCGGCGGGCGAGCAGGTCGAGCGGCACATGGTCCGCGCCCTCGCCGAGCGCACCGGGCACGCCGAGACCGACGCCCACCCCATGCTGCTCGCCGCCTCCGCCAACACCGCGTTCCGCGTCGCCGCCTGGCGCTGGGCCAGCTGGCCGGGCGCGGGCGACGCCCCCCAGCTCACCGACCTGATCGCCGAGGCCTTCGACCTGCTGGCCTGCGGCTTCGCCCTCCCGAGTCCCCCGCACCACCGATCCGACGAGGAAAGATGACCGACACCGCTGTACCCGCGACCGGGGCCCCGAGCACCTCGCGCCGCGACGTCGTCCAGGCGATGACGGGCCTGATGCTGGGCATGTTCGTGTCCATCCTGGCCTCGACCGTCGTCTCGAACGCCCTGCCGCGCATCATCTCCGACCTCGACGGCTCGCAGTCCGTCTACACCTGGGTCGTCACCGCCGAGCTGCTCGCGATGACCGCCACCGTCCCCCTGTGGGGCAAGCTCGCCGACCTCTACAGCCGCAAGCTGCTCATCCAGCTCTCCCTCGGCCTGTTCGTGGTCGGCTCGCTCCTGGCGGGCTTCTCGCCGAACGTCGAGGTGCTGATCGTCAGCCGCGTCGTCCAGGGCCTCGGCGCGGGCGGCATGACCGCGCTGTCCACCATCGTGATGGCCGCGATGATCCCGCCGCGCGAGCTGGGCCGCTACGCAGGTCTGTTCGGCGCCGTCTTCGGCATCGGCACCGTCGCGGGCCCGCTCATCGGCGGGTTCCTGGTGGACACCTCGTGGCTGGGCTGGCGCTGGTGCTTCTTCATCGGCGTCCCGTTCACCCTGGCCGCGATCGTGCTGCTCCAGCGCACCCTGCGCCTCCCCCTGGTGCGCAAGGACTCGGTCCGGATCGACTACCTGGGCGCGGCGCTGATCACCGGCGGCGTCTCCACCCTGCTGATCTGGTCCACGCTCGCGGGCGGCTCGTTCGAGTGGGTCTCCGCCTGGTCCGCCGTGCTGGTCGGCGGCGGCGTGCTGCTGCTGGCGCTGGCCGTGTGGGTCGAGTCCCGCGCCGCCGACCCGGTGGTGCCGCTGCGCCTGTTCGCCAACCGCACCGTCAGCCTCACCACCCTCGCCAGCGTCCTGGTGGGCGTGGCGATGTTCGGCGGCACGGTGTTCCTGTCGCAGTACTTCCAGATCGGCCTCGGCAAGACCCCCACCCAGGCGGGCCTGATGAGCCTGCCGATGGTGTTCGGCCTGTTCCTGTCGTCCACGATCGCCGGCCAGCTGATCACCAAGTGGGGCCGCTGGAAGGTGTTCCTGGTCGCGGGCGCCGCGATCATGGTCGTGGGGATGCTGCTGCTGTCCACGATCGACGCGAACACCACCGTGCTCGTGGTCGGCGCGCACATGGCCGTGCTCGGCGTCGGCGTCGGCATGGTGATGCAGAACCTGGTGCTGGCCGCGCAGAACGACGTGCCCGCCAAGGACCTCGGCGCGACCACGTCCACGCTGACCTTCTTCCGCAGCCTCGGCGGCTCGATCGGCGTGAGCGCGCTCGGCGCGGTGCTGGCCAACCGGGTGTCCGCGCTGATGACCGAGAAGCTCACCGCGCTGGGCGTGCCCGCCGACATGCTCGCCAGCGGCGGCGGCCACACGGCGGTGCCGGACCTGTCGGCGCTGCCCGAGCCGATCCGGCTGGTGGTGCGCGACGTGTACGCCACGGCCACCGCCGAGCTGTTCCTGATCGGCGCGCCGATCGCCGCGATCGCGCTGCTCGCGGTGCTGTTCATCAAGGAGAAGCCGCTCAAGGAGCAGAGCGGCGACGAGCGGCTCGCCGCGGAGCTGCCGCACTGACCCGAGGCTCGCGCGTGACAGCGGACCCCCGTTCCCGGCCCTGGGAACGGGGGTCCGCTGCTTGCTCCGGGCGGGTGCGGGCGTTCCGCCGGGAGCGGCGTGGTCCCACCGATCAGCTCGCGCGGTCCCGCCCCCTCGGCGGGACCGTGCGACCGGACCGGTGGGGCGCGGCGGTTAGAGAAGACCGCCCAGGAGGGCGCCGAGCAGGTTCTTCACCAGGTCCAGCACCGTGCCGAGCAGACCCATCACTACCTCCCGTTTTCCCCTGAACTTGTCCGCTCACCCGAGCGGTAGGCTCAAAGGTAGGACGAGGGAACGACCAGGGGTAGTGGTCTCCCCGGGACAGACGCATCAACTCACTCGGCGGTGGGTAACGCTTTCGCGCGTCACCCACATTGTGTGAATGGTGACGCCCCGCCCGTGCCTGGCAACCGCCGCGCGGCACTGGTCCATTCGGACGCCTACGCGCTGCGGTGTTACCCGCAGCGATCCCCGCCCTCCACCCTCCGCCGAACGGCGCCCCGCCCGCCGTCGCGGCGCGGTCGAGCGGGCATCCCGCATTCGGGCGGTTTTCCGGCGGCCGGTGTATTTGGCCGTGACCGCTCCGCTCATGCACTAGTGGTGACTGGGGAGTACCACGCACGGGGGGAAGTGGGAGATGACATCGACCTTGCAGGCCCGACCGCGCGCCGACCGCTTCGAGCGGCTGCTGTCCGACCGGTCCGGGGTCAGGCTGCTCGGCGTCCCGGAGGTGAGCGGGGCCTCGCGGACCCGGCTGCTGGACGAGTTCGCCGCGCTGGCCTCGGCGCGGGGGGCGCTGGTGGCCAGGGGACGGGCGCGCGGGGGCGCGTACGGGCTGTTCCAGGACGCGTTCGGCTCGGTCTCCGCGCACGGCCGCGAGCGCGACGTGGTCCTGCTGCTGCGCGGGCTGCTGCGGGCGCCGCGCGCGCTCGGCATGACCGAGGACGAGCTGCGCCGCGCCGTCGACGCGGTCCTCGGCGCGCTGCCGGGACTGGTGCTGCTGCTCGACGACGTGCACCTGGCCGACCGGCCCTCGCTGGCGCTGCTGGAGCACCTGGTGCGCCGCGGGCCTGGCTCACCGCTGCTGGTGGTCCTCGCCCACGAGCCGCGCTCGTGCCCGCCCGCGCTGGCCGCGCTGCTCGTGGCGGCCGAGCGCGAGTCGCTGGCCACGGTCGTGCGGCTGCCCGTCGACGGGCACCGGCTGACCCAGCGCGAGCGGACCGTCCTGGTGGTGCTCGCGGAGGGCCTGACGGCGGACGCGATCGCCCGCAGGCTCGACATCTCGCCGCGCACGGTGCACCGGCACCTCCAGCACCTCTACCGCAAGCTCGGCACGACCGACCGGCTCGCGACCGTGCTGCGCGCGCAGGAGCTCGGGCTGCTGGGCTGACCAGGACCGCCGGGCAGGCCGGGGGTGGCCGCGGTCGCGCGGAGGGGGAGTCCGCGCGACCGCGACCGGCGTGCTCACAGCGACTCCGGGACCACCGCCTCCTGGACGGTCGGGTAGAGGTCGAGGAGCTGGTCGAGGGTCGTCGCCCGCATGGCGCGCACCATCGCCCTGGCCGGGGCGACCACGCGCAGCGGCGTGCCCTGCCTCGCGCCGAGGCGGTGGTGCTCCACCAGCAGCGACATGCCCACCGAGGCGAAGAACCGCACCTCGGTCAGGTCCACCACCACCGGCCCGCCCTTGTCGGCGGCCTCGGTGAACGCTGTGCGCAGCTGACGCTCGAAACCGGGGGCGCTGACCGCGTCCACGTCCCCGCTGGCGTGCACGATCACGGGTTGCTCATCCTGGGCGGACATCCGACCTCCTCGTCGAACGCTGCTCATCCGAACATCCGAGGCTCCCGGGTCGAGCCCGCGTTGACCAGCGAGGACGAGCTCCGAGCCCTGCTCCATTCAGGGGTAATATGCGCCACAGTTCGGCGCGGGTCGCGCCGGGGCACTCTCCGCGCCGCCGAACCCCGTGGGCCGCGCCCGGCCCCCGGCGGTGGACGGGGCCGCGCTCCCGGTGGGCGCGCCCGGATGCGAGGACCGTCCAGCCCCGTCCCGTCCGGCCCCGCCCCGTCCGGCTACGCCTCGGGGATCTCCGAGCCCCACTCCTCCAGCGTGAACCCCGCCGGGTCCGGACCGCCGCGCACGCCCCGGTCGAGCCCGTCCACCGCGGCCAGCTCGGCCTCGGACAGCGCGAACCCGAAGACGTCGAAGTTCTCCGCGATCCGGTGCGGCCTCACCGACTTCGGGATGACCGACCGCCCGCGCTGCAGGTGCCAGCGCAGCATCACCTGCGCGGGCGTGCGCCCGTGCTCGGCGGCGATCGCGGTGAGCACCGGGTCCTCCATCACGTTCACCCGGTCCTGCCCGCCCCAGCCGGGGTAGAACGTGATCCCGCCGATCGGCGACCACGCCTGCGTCACGATCCCGCGCTCCGCGTCGGCGGCCTGCACGTCGGGCTGGGCGAAGTACGGGTGCAGCTCCACCTGGTTCACCGCGGGGACCACCCCGGTCTCGGCGGCGAGCCGCTCCAGGTGCTCGGGCGCGAAGTTGCTGACCCCGATCGCTCGCACCGACCCGTCCGCGAGCAGCCCCTCCAGGTCCCGGTACGCCTCGACGGTCAGGTCGAACCGGTGCGGGAACGGCTGGTGCAGGATCAGCAGGTCGATCACGTCGAGCCCGAGCTTGCCCGCGCTCTTGCCGAACGCGTGCCGCGTCGCGCCCCGCCCGTAGTCGTTGATCCACACCTTGGTCTCGACGAAGTACTCCGACCGCGCCAGCCCGGACTCCCGCAGCGCCCGCCCGACCTCGCGCTCGTTGCCGTAGACCGCCGCCGTGTCCACGTGCCGGTAACCGACCTCCAGCGCCGCCGCGACCGCTCCGGTGGTCTCCTCGGGCGCGGACTGGAAGACCCCGAGTCCGAGGGCGGGCATCTCGACGCCGTTGTTGAGCTTGATGGTCTCCATGCCGACCACGCTAGGAGCGCCCCACCCGCCTCGACAGGGTGCGGTTCACCCCCTCTCGCGGGCGCGATCCGGGAATAGCCGGGCGGCAGGGGTGTCGTGCGCGCGCCGCGCCCCGGACGCACCGGGGTCTCCACGTCCCCGGACGGCGCGGCGGACCGGATCGCCCACCACGCCGACGAGAGCGCGTCCGGCGGCTGCGGCGCGAACCGGTCGACGCGGGCGCAGGGGTTCACCCGGAACGCCGACGGCACACCGGACTCCGGCCCGCCTCGGCGTGCGGCTCCCACCGCCCTCGGGCGAGCCCGCGCCCTAGTCGCCGAGAGGTCCCGGTCCCGTCCCGAGCGGGCGGAACCGGGGCCGGGCGGCGCGCAGCGCGACCAGGCAGGTGGCGGCCAGCAGCATGGTCGCGCCGCCGATCAGCGCGGCCCGCAGTCCCAGCAGGGCCAGCAGCCCGCTGACCGAGATCACCCCGACCGCGCCCGCCACCCGCTGCAGCGCGAACACCTCGGCCTTGCGGTGCGGCGGCGCGAGCGCGTCCAGCGCCAGCGAGTAGAACGTGCCCAGCAGCGGCAGGAAGAACCCCAGCACCGCCGCGCCCGCCAGGGTCACCGCGAGGTTCCCGCCCGCCAGCGTCGCGCAGGCCCCCGCTGTGCTGGCGGCCAGGTAGCCCGCGACCGCGCCGACGCCGGGGACGCGGTTGCGCACGCTCACCCTGATCCCGCCCAGGACCGAGCCCGCGCACAGCACCGAGGCGAACAGGAACGCCCACCCCGGACCGAGGTCGAAGGCGAGCGCGAACGACACCGCGCCGACCTCCACCGCCGCCACCGCGCCGCTGCCCGCCGCCGCGCAGCACAACCACACCAGCGCCTCGCGCGGCAGCCCGCCGCCGACCGGGGCCGCGTCCGGGGCCGCGCGCACGTCCGGGACGCGGGGCGTGAGCACGGCCGGGCCCAGCCCGAGCACGGTGATCACCGCCATCGCCCACACCGGCGACGCCGAGCCGATCAGCGACGCGAGCACGGGGGACAGCGCGAAGGTGACCTCGTTCAGCGTGGCGGCCACGCCCAGCGCCCTGGGCAGCCCGCCGGGGGAGACCAGGTGGTTCAGCAGGAGCCGCTGGTAGCCGTGCGCCGTCCCGCTGACCGCGCCCGCCACGACGACGGCGGCGACCAGCGCGGCGAACGGGGCGCCCACCGCGCCCAGGCCCGTGGCGGCGGCGAAGGCGGCGGTGCGGACGGCGACCAGGGCGCGCAGGTAGCGCACCGGGGAGAACCGCGCGCCCAACCGGGAGAGGGGGACCGAGCCGAGCACCTGGGCCGTGGTCGTGGCGAAGACGAGCGCGGCCCCGGACTCGGCCGTGCCGGTGAGCGGCAGCGCCAGCAGGCCGAAGGCGATCGGGGCGGCGGCCTGGGGAACGCCGGAGGTCGCGGAGCCGAGCTGCCACCGTACGATGTCCCGCCTCGGCGGCGACGTGCGCGCTGGTGGGGGGATCGACTGCGTGGCGGTCATGCGGGGGCCTCTTGCCTTCACGTGCGCGTGCGGTGGGGTGGTCGGCGTGGGGTCGACCGGGAATGGTGAGCACTATAGTGCTCATTTGGGGAGCGGGGTGCGCGTGGTCGACCAGATCCGGCCGGAGGTCGTCGTCCTCCTGGGCGACCGCATCCGCGCGCTGCGCAAGGCCGCCGGGCTGAGCGTGGTGCGCCTCGCCGAGCTGAGCGGCGTCAGCAGGCGGATGCTCACCCAGATCGAGCTGGGGCAGGCGAACCCGAGCCTGTCCACGGTGGACCGCGTGGCGTCCGCGCTGGGCACGACGTTCTCCGCGCTGGCGGGCGTGCTGGGCGACCCGCTGCCCGAGGGCGTCGAGGTGTGGTCCACGCCGGGCGGGAGCTGGGCGTACCTGGTGAACGCGGTGGAGACGGCGGAGGCGTCGATCGAGCTGTGGAAGTGGCGGCTGCTCGGCGACGACCGGTACGGCGGCGTGGGCGGGACGCCGGGGACGCCGGACTCGATGGCGCACGTGCTGCGGGGCGAGCTGGTGGTCCGGCGGGGCGAGGTCGAGCTGCTGCGCGTGGCGGAGGGCGGGTCGGCCCGGCTGGCGAGCGCCGGGGGGTACACGTTCGGCGCGGGGGGTGAGGTCGTGGACTTCCTGTGGGTGCCGACCGTGCCCCGCGGTTCGACGCCGCCGCCCACGTCACCTCGCGCCTGAGCTGCGGTTTTCCGAGGTCTGACCACTCTTCCGGTGGATCTCCGCGCACTCCGCCTTGACGCGTGCCGATATGGGCATATGATTTGCCCATGGCACGAGCAGCGACCACCTCGGACGTCTTCAACGCGATCGCCGAACCGCAGCGCCGGGAGATCCTGGGGCTGCTGCGGTCGCGCGAGTGGCCGGTGACCGAGCTGGCCGACCGGCTCGGGATGACCCAGCCGCGCGCGTCCAAGCACCTGCGCGTGCTCCGGGAGGTGGGGCTGGTGCGCGATCGCAAGGCGGGCAAGCAGCGCCTGTACTGCCTGGACGCGCGGGGGTTGCGGTCGGTGCACGAGTGGTCGGGCGGGTTCGAGCGGTTCTGGAGCGAGAGCTTCGACCGGCTCGACGGGTACCTGCGGGAACTGGAGCAGGAGAGGCGGGGGGAGTAGCGGGTGGAAACGGTCACCGACCGCGAGGTCGTGGTCTCCAGGGTGGTCGACGCGCCCAGGGAGCTGGTGTTCGAGGCGTTCACGGAGGTGCGGCACCTGGCGCGGTGGTGGGGGCCGGACGGGTTCACCACGACGACGCGCGCGTTCGAGTTCCGCGTCGGCGGGGAGTGGGACTTCGTGATGCGCGGGCCGGACGGGACGGACTACCAGGAGTGGATCACCTGGACCGGGATCGCCCCGCCGGAGCGGATCACGTTGCGGCACGGGGAGTTCCGCGACGACCCGAACGCGTTCGAGACGGTGCTGACGTTCGAGCCGGAGGGGGCGGGGACGCGCGTCGAGCTGCGCACGGTGTTCCCCACGCGGGAGGCGCGCGACGAGGCGGTGGAGAAGTACCACGCCGTCGAGGGCGGACGGCAGACCCTCGGCAACCTGGCCGCGTACGTCACCGGGGGTGCGGGGGCTGCCGGGGCTGCGCGCGCCACCGGTGGCGTTCCCGCGGCCGGGGTTCCGCTGGCGGCTGGCGCCGCGCACCTCGCCGGCGCTGCGCACCTCGCCGACGGCGCGGGGGAGCGGGGCTGATGGCGGGCACGGTGTTCTTCAGCGTGTCGATGTCGCTGGACGGCTTCATCGCCCCCGAGAGCCCCGAGGAGCTCATGGGGCGGCAGTGGATGGAGCTCCAGGGCTGGGCCTTCCGGCAGCGCTTCTTCCGGGAGAACCTCAAGCTGGGCTCCGGCGGCGCGGAGGGCCGCGACAACGAGATCGTCCGGGCGACGTTCGAGCGCACCGGCGCGAGCGTGATGGGCAAGCGCATGTTCGACGCGGGCGAGCACGCCTGGCCCGACGACCCGCCGTTCCACGTCCCGGTGTTCGTCGTGACCCACGAGCGCCGCGCCCCCTGGGAGCGTCAGGGCGGGACGACGTTCCACTTCGTGAACGACGGCGTCGAGTCCGCGCTGGCCCAGGCGCGGGAGGCTGCGGGCGACCGGGACGTGCGCGTGGCGGGCGGCGGCGAGACGATCCTGCGCCACCTGAACGCCGGACTGGTGGACGAGTTCACCGTCGCCCTGTCCCCGGTGCTGTTCGGCGCGGGCATCCGCCTGTTCGAGGGCGTGGACGCGTCCAGGGTGGCCCTGGAGCAGATCCGCGCCGAGCCCGGCGAGGGGGTGACCCACCTGACCTACGCCGTCAGGCGGCGGTAGGGGCCTGCCTCGCACACGATGGCGACGGGACTCTGCCTCGTGCTCGACGGTAGGTGGGACTCTGCCTCGTGCTCGACGGTCGCTGGGATGCGTCGTCGAGCACGAGGAACCTCGGTCGCCTGGCTGCCCGCTCTCCCTGGCGGCAGCGGTGCGTCAGCGGCCAAGCATCCGCTCCACCAGGAGTTCCGTTGCCGCTCCACCGGCGATTCCGTTGCTGTCCTGCCACATCCCGACGGGAGCTGTCACCGGAGACGGTCCACGTACCACCGCGCTGTGTGCTGCCGCGCCGTGTGCCGCCGCGTCCCCCTGCCGGGCGAGCGCGTCACCGCGTCCCCCTGCCGGGCGAGCGCGTCACCGCGTCCTCCTGCCGGGGAGCGCGTTGAGCGCGGCCGGGTGCTGCCCCTCGACGGCGGTGTCGACGGCGTCCAGTTCGGCCGACGTGCGCGTGACCACCCAGGCCGCGCCCTCCGCGAGTTGGAGTGCGCCCGACTCGCGGCACGGATCACCGCCCGCTGACCGGATCCGGCCGTACCGCGCCGCCGCCGAACCCCAAAACCCTTGCCCCGCATGACGCCCTGTTCACCACCTCCCCCTTACGCTGTCCGATGTGGACCTCACCGGCACGGCAACGGGCATCGGGTTGAGCGTGGCCTCCGCGTTCGCCTACGCGGTCGGCGCGGTGCGCCAGCAGCGGCTCGCCCACCTGCCCGGACAAGTGTTGGCGCGCACGCCCGCGTGGTGGTGGGCGCTCGCCCTGAACGGGGTCGGGGGCGTGCTGCACGTCGCGGCGCTGCTGTTCGGGCCGCTGGTGCTGGTGCAGTCGTTCGGGGTGCTGACCGTGGCGTTCGCCGTGCTGCTGGGCGCGCTCTCCCGGCGCGAGGCCGTCGGGCGGGCCGAGTGGGGCGGGTCCGCGCTGGTGGGCGTCGGCCTGGTCGCGGTGCTGCTGGTCGTGGGGACCGGGTCGGGCGCGCGCGTGCTGTCCGGCGGCGACCTGGTCGGGCTGCTCGCGGTGACGGCTGCGGTGCTCGTGCTGCTCGGGCGCGGGAACGCGGGCGGCCTGCGGCTCGCGGCAGCGGGCGGGATCGCGTTCGGCGTCCTGGCCGCGCTCCTGCAGACCGCGGTGCTGCTCGTCGCCGAGGGCGGCGCGGGCGCGCTGCTGCACGCCGACACCGCGCCGGTCGTGCCCGCCGCGCTCGTGCTGGTCGTCGTGGCCGTGCTGCTCACCCAGCGCTCCTACCGCTACGGCCTCGGCGCGCCGCTGTCGGTCAACACCACCGTGAACCCGCTGACGGCGGCCGTCGTCGGCGTGGTGCTGCTCGGCGAGCGGGTGGGCGGCGAGCCGGGTGACGTGGTGCTGGCGCTGCTCGCCGCGCTGGCCGTCGCCGGTGGCGTCCACCTGCTGTCCCCGGTCCCGGAACGCGCGCCCGCCACCGACTCGCGCACCGAGGGGGAGCAGGCCGCGGTCGGCACCGGCCCTTGATCGGCCGGTCGCGGAGGTGTTAGCGTTCACACGAGAGGTGGTGACCCGCGTCACAAGATCCGGCGCGGGGCCCGGTCACCACCAGCGCGCCCAGCACGGTTCCCGTGCTCCGCTGCTCAGGAGGCCCCGCGTGACCAACAAGCTCCCGCACCGCTTAGCCCGGCTCTGCCTGGCGCTGCTCACCGCCGCCGCCACCGCCGTGGTCGCCGCGTCACCCGCGCAGGCCGCCGCCGGATACCTCTACACCACCTTCAAGGGCGACGGCGCCGCCGACCAGGAGCTGTGGGTCTACTCCTCCACCAACGGCACCAGCTTCAGCGCCCTCGCCGACACGAACTACCGGGGTCCCTCCGGCGTGCTGCGCGACCCGAGCGTCATCCGGCACAACGGGCTCTACTACGTCGCCCACACCGTGCAGTCCTGGACCACGGGCTCCACGCACTTCAACATCGCCTCCAGCCCCGACCTGCTCACCTGGACGCACGTCGCCGGCGTCGACTCCGGCGTCGCGAACACCCGGTTCACCTGGGCGCCCGAGTTCTACGTCGAGAACGGCGTCGTCCGGGTCATCGTGAGCATCGACCAGACCACCTGCTCGAACTGCTTCCGCCCCTACGTCTTCACCGCCCAGAACGCCGCGCTGACCTCCTGGAGCGCCCCGGTGCAGATGGGCGGGCTCGGGGCGAACCACATCGACACGTACGTGGTGAAGTCGGGCAGCACCTACCACGCGTTCACCAAGAACGAGACCACCAAGCACATCGAGCACTGGACCAGCGCCGGCCTCACCAGCGGGTGGGCCCTGCGCGGCCAGCTGTGGACCTCGGGCTACGAGGGGCCCGCCGTGCTGCGGATGGCCGACGGGTCCTGGCGGATCTGGGTCGACAAGTACACCAACGGCGGCATGTGGACCGCCACCAGCGCCGACCTCGACTCCTGGTCCGGGCTGAGCCAGGTCGCCTGCCCCGGCTGCCGCCACGGCACCGTGCTGGCGGTGGCCGACCTGCCCGCCCCGACCACCGCCCACCGGGTGGACAACCGCAACAGCGGCCGTTCCCTGGACGTGGTCTCCGCCTCCACCGCCGACAACGCCGAGGTCAAGCAGTGGGCCTGGAACGGCGGCGACAACCAGAGGTGGGAGTTCCGGGACGCGGGCGACGGCTACTCCCGGATCGTCAACCGGGGCAGCGGCAAGTGCCTTGACGTGGCGGGCGCCTCCACGGCCGACGGGGCCAACGTCATCCAGTACACCTGCGGCTCGGGCGCGAACCAGCAGTGGCAGTGGCAGGCCGTCGGCAGCCACTTCCGGATCGTCGCGCGGCACAGCGGCAAGTGCCTCGACGTCGTCGGCTCCGGGCTCCAGGACGGCGCCGACGTCCAGCAGCTCACCTGCGGCGGCGGCGCGAACCAGCAGTGGAGCCGCGCCCAGGCCTGACCCCCGGTCCCGCCACCCCCGGTCCCGCCACTCCCGTTCCCACGACCCCCGCCGCCGACACCGCCGCCGACACCCCGTTGCAGCAGCCGTTCCAGGAGAGGAACCCCGATGTCGGTGCCAAGCAAGCTGCGGGCGGCGCGGCGGCTGACCGCCCTCGCCGCGGCGGCCGTCCTCGCGTCCGCGCTGGCCGCCGCGACCGCCCCGCAGGCGGTCGCGGCGCCCGGCCCGTCCTTCACCAACCCCCTGGTCGGCGCGCCCAACAGCGCCGACCCGTCGATCGTCCACAGCGGCGGCAACTGGTTCTACGTGGCCACGACCTGGTCGTCGAAGATCGTCATGCGCAAGTCCTCCACCATGGCGGGGCTCAAGACCGCGGCGGAGCAGACGGTGTTCACCCTCGCCCCCGGCCCCGGCTGCTGCACGATGTGGGCGCCGGACCTCCAGTGGATCAACAACCGGTGGTACCTGTACTTCTCCGCCGACGCGACCCCCGGCCAGGGCCAGCGCCGCACCGGCGTGCTGGAGAGCAGCGGCGCGGACCCGCTGGGCCCCTACACCTACCGGGGCATCCTCAACCTGGAGCCCGACGCCGGGTGGGCGATCGACGGCAGCGTGGTCCGCTTCAACGGCTACGCCAACCACTTCGTCTACTCGGCGTTCCGGGGCGGGGAGCAGAGCCTGTTCATCGCCCCGATGTCCACCCCGGCGCAGGTCTCCCGCAACGGGGTCCGGATCTCCTCGCCGACGCTGTCGTGGGAGCGGCAGGGCGGGGCGGTCAACGAGGGCCCGTACGCGGTGTACAACGCGGGGAAGACGTTCCTGACCTACTCGGCCAGCTCCTGCCAGACGCCCGACTACAAGCTCGGGATGCTGACCTGGACCGGCGGCGACCCGATGTCGCCGAGCTCGTGGGTGAAGAAGTCCACGCCGATCTTCCAGCGCAACGACGCGGCGGGCGTCTACGGCCCCGGCCACGCCTCGTTCGTCAGGTCGCCCGACGAGAGCGAGACCTGGGTCGTCTACCACGCGAACTCCTCCGCGGGCCAGGGCTGCGGCACCACCCGCACCACGCGCGCGCAGAAGATCGGCTGGCACTCGGACGGCTCGCCCAACCTCGGCGCCCCGGTGGCGACCGGGACCACGATCACCGGTCCGTCCGGCGACTCGTGACCTGGGGACGGGCGCGCCGGGCGGAAACCCGAAGAAAACGCGGGTGCTGTCGGCCGGAGGGCCGGGAATACCGGTTCTCCGGAAACGCGGAAAGATAGGGGTTTTGCTCACGGAATCGACAGGTGGCCAAATCTTGTGCGGACCGCCGGGCGCTGCTAACTTCCGCGAAGTCGTTATTCCCTGTTGAGGAGGAATTGAATGCGGTCGAGGTTCCGCGCGCTCAGCGCCCTGCTCGCCGTTTCCGCCAGTCTCGCCGTTTTCTCCCCCGCCGCGTCCGCCGACCCGATCCCGGCTCCGCTGCCGCCGAACTGCGGCGTCGCCGACTTCTGCACCTGGTCCGTCTTCGTGATCCCCGGCGAGCCCTCCGACGCCGTCCCGACCATTCGCACGACCGGCGACTGGAGCGGTGAGGCGGTGGCGTTCCGGCTCTACAACAACACCGGTCGCTACGCGCACGTGTCGTACGAGGAGAAGCTCGACGACGGCACCATCCGCCGGTACGAGAGCTGCTTCGGCCCGGTCTGGCGCTACTTCACCCGGCCGTTCACCGTCACCGGCGTGACCTTCCACGACCAGCCGACCCAGCAGTACTGCTAGTCCGCCGCGGGTCCACGACGGCCGCCGCTCCCACGCCGGGGGTGGCGGCCGTCGTCGCGAGCTGACTGTGGCGCGCGTCACACTTGTTGCGGCCGGGGAACTCCCTCGTTCCAGCGTCCGACCCCCTAGCGTGACGAGTTGCTCACGATGCGCTGTCGCCCCTGGTCGGCGGCGGGACTCAGGAGGGTTCGGTGGGACACGACCTGGCCCGGTCACCGGGAGGCCCGCCTTGATCAGCCACGAGATCGACTTCGTGAAGCTGGACCCGACCCAGAACATGACCCTCCTGGTGCGCACCGAGCACCCCGAGGAGGAGCACCGGGACATCGCCCTGCGGCTCATGGCCTACGAGCACCTGCACGCCGAGCAGGTCGGGTTCGTGCGCAAGCCCGGATCACCCGACGCCGACATCAGCCTGCGCATGGCGGGCGGCGAGTTCTGCGGCAACGCCTGCATGGCCCTCGCCGCGCTCGCCGCACCCCCCGACGAGCTGGCGGGCGGCCACCCCGTCGACGTCGTCCTGGAGGCCTCCGGCGCGCGGGACCTGGTCCGCTGCCGCGTCCTGCGGCACGCCCGCGAGTACACCTGCGAGCTCGCCATGCCGCTCCCGGAGTCCGTGGAGCGCGGCGCGGACGGGGTGGCGCTCGTGCGCTACGACGACTCGCTGCACGTGGTCGTGGAGACCGGCAGGCCCGACCCGGCGCTCAGGGCGTGGGCCCAGCGCCTCGCCGCCCGGCTCGGCGAGCGCGGGGACGCCTCGCTGATCGGCGTCATGCTCTACGAACCGCGCTCCGGCCACCTCACCCCGCTGGTCCACGTCCCCCTGCTGGGCAGCGCCGTCTGGGAGCGCGGCTGCGGGTCGGGTGCGGCGGCGCTGGCCGCCTACCTGGCCTGGGAGGGCCGGACTTCCGTCACCACGCGCGTGCGCCAGCCCGGCGGCGTGATGACCGTCGCCGCCGACCACGCGCGGGGCGCGCTCACCGGCGTCCGCGTGCAGGGCACCGTCCGGGTCGTCGCCGAGGGGAGGGCCTACCTCTAGCCGCGCGAACCGCGCACCACCGGGACAGCGCACCACCGGGACAGCGCACCACCGGGACAGCGCACCACCGGGACAGGAGGAGCATGGGCACCGCAGAACTCCGACCGCTGCTCGACGAGCACCTGACCGCCCTGCGGCGGGCCGCCGCGAGCTACGACGGCACCACCCGCCACGCCCCCGACGTGGAGCGCGTCGTCGGCGACTACTCCGCGTTCGTCACCGACCCGCGCCACCACGCCGCCTGGGACGCGCTCGCCCACGCCGACCCGCCGTGGTTCGCGCCCCTGGTGGACGAGCTGCGCGCCTCGTCCGCCCGCTGCGCCGCGATCATGGAGAAGCACCGCGCCCTGGACCTGCTCGACGGCCGCACCGCCAGGGCGGGCTACTTCGACAACGTCGAGTCCTGCATCGCGGACGAGTTCGGCGCGTTCCACCTCACCGCCGACTCGCGCGTCCTGCTCGTCGGCTCCGGCTCGTTCCCCATGACCCCGCTGCGCGTCGCCCGCCTCACCGGCGCCCGCGTCGTCGGCGTCGACATCGACCCCGAGGCCGTCGAACTCGGCCGCCGGGTCGTGCGGGCGCTCGGCGACGGCCTGGACATCACCCTGGAGCCCACCCCGCTCCCGGAGCTGCCCTTCACCGCCGAGGCCACGCACGTCATCTTCAGCTCCACGGTTTCGGTGAAGTACGACCTGCTCGACGCCCTCCACGCCACCACGCGCCCCGACGTCGTCGTGGCCATGCGCTACGGGGACCGCCTCAAGTCCCTCTTCAACTACCCGACCAGGCCCGTCGACCCCCGCAGGTGGGTGCGCTCCGGCTCGGTCCTGCGACCCGAGCACATCTTCGACGTCGCCCTCTACACCAAGGCGTGACCGCGCCCAGAGCGCAGATCGGAACAGGGATGGACGACTTCCAACGGGTCCTGATCGCCGGGACCGGGCCGACCACCGCGCAGCTGGCCGTGCTGCTCGGGACCGGGCGGGGCAGCGCGGTGGGCGTCGCGGGCAGGCGCTCCGCCCGCTCGGCCGCGTTCTTCGCCGGGCTGGAGCGCGCGGGCCGCACCGTCCGCGTCGACGTGCAGGACGAGCGGCACCGGGCGGCGGCGGGCGAGCACCAGGTGGCCGAGGTGTTCCAGGGCTACGGGGCGGTCGCCGGCCGGTGGGGGGCGCTCGTGCTCGCGGTGACCGCCGACGCCTACACCCCGGTGCTCGACCAGGTCGACCCCGAGGTGCTGCGCGGCCTCGGCTGCGTCGTCCTCGTCTCACCCACGTTCGGCTCGCACGCCCTGGTGCGCGGGCGGCTGCGCGCCCTGGGCGCGGACGCCGAGGTGATCAGCCTCTCCAGCTACCTCGGCGACACCCGCTGGTCCGACGGGACCCCGTCACCCCACGTCCTCACCGCGGGCGTCAAGAAGCGCCTCTACCTCGGCTCCGACCGGGGCGCCACGCCCAACCTGGAGCTGCTGCGCGAGCTGCACCGCGGCCTCGGCGTGGACCCGGTGGCCGTCTCCGGCCCCCTGGAGGCCGAGACCAGGAACATCTCCCTCTACGTGCACCCGGCGCTGTTCATGAACGAGCTCGCCCTGAACGCGGTGTTCTTCGAGACCTCGCCGGTCAAGTACGTCTACAAGCTCATCCCCGAGGGCCCGGTCTCGCCCGCGCTGGTCAACGACATCGTCAACCAGTGGAAGGAGATCACCGCCCTCGTCGCGCGGCTGGGTGTCGACGGCGTCAACCTGCTGCGGTTCATGGTCGACGACAGCTACCCGGTGCGGCCGGAGAGCATCTCGCGCCGGGACGTCGAGCGGTTCGAGGAGCTGCCGCCGGTGCACCAGGACTACCTCGTGTACGTCCGCTACGCCTCGCTGCTGGTCGACCCGTTCTCCGAGCCCGACGCCGACGGCCGCTACTTCGACTTCTCCGCCATCCCGATCCGCCGCGTCTTCCGCGACGCCGAGGGCCGCTGGGAGGTGCCCAGGATGCCGAAGGAGGACTACTACCGCACCAAGGTCGTCCAGGGCGTCGCCCGGAGCCTGGGGGTGCCCTGCCCGACGATCGACAAGCTCCTCGCCCGCTACGAGGACGCCCTCACCCGCGCCGCCGGGCTCCGTGCGGGCGAGCCGCTGACGGACGCCTTCACCGTGCGCGACTTCCCCGAGGACCTCGACGTCATCCGCGCCGAGCTGGGGCGGACCCGGTGAGCGCGTCCTCCGGCAGCGCGTCCCCGGACAGCGCGGCCCCCGGTGAGCGGACGGCCGAGGAGCGCCCCGAGCGCGACCGGCGCATCGCCGCCGCCGTGCTGCCCGCCCTGGTGGCCTCGGTGCTGGGCCTGCTGCCCTTCACCGTCTACAGCACGTTCCTGGTGCCCATCGCCGACGCGGCGGGCGAGGGCGACGCCACCGTCGGCGCGCTGCGCGGCCTCGGCGGGGTCGGCGCGGTCCTGGTCGGCGTGGCCGCCGCCCCGCTGATCGGCCGGGTGCCGCCCGGCCGGGTCGCCGCCTGGGGCCTGCTGCTGCTCGCCGCAGCCTCCCTGGTCGGCACGGTCGCCGAACTGCCCGCGCTGGCCGCGTTCTGCCTGCTGATCGGCGTGTCGAACGCGGTGCTCTACCCGGCGCTCACCACGGCGGCGGCCGACCGGTTCGGCGAAGGCCCGTCCGCCGCCCGCGCCGCCACCCTGGTCACCGCGACCAAGACCCTGGCCGCCACGCTCGTCGCCCCGCTGGTCGCGCTGCCCGCGCTGTGGTGGGGCTGGCGCGGCGACCTGGTCGCGATCGCGGTCCTCGCCGTCGCGCTCACGCCCGTGCTGCTCCGGCACGGCCGCGAGCGGCACGTCCCGGCCGCGCGGCACGGCTACCTCGCGGCGTTCCGGGGCCTGGCCGCCGTGCCGGGCGCCCGCGCGCTCCTGCTGGTCTCGTTCGGCCAGGCCGCCGCCTTCCAGGGCCACCTCGCCTACCTGGCCCCGTTCTACGCCGACCGGTTCGGCCTGGCGCCCGGCCTGTTCGCGCTGGTGTGGACGCTCAGCGGCGCCTCGTTCTTCCTCGGCAACCTGATCACCGGCCGCCTGGTCAACACCACCGGCTCCGACCTGCGGGCCCGCCGCGCGCTGCACGTGTTCCTGCCGCTCGCGCTGCTGTCGCTGCTCGGCGTGTACCTGGCGCCCGCGCTGCCGCTCGCCCTGGTGTGCACGGCCGTGCTGTCGGCCAGCCACGCGGTGGGCGTGGCCTCGGTGGTGACGCTGCTGGTGCGCCGGGGCGGCGACCTGCGCGGGACCGCGCTGGGCGTCAACGCCTCCGGCATGAGCCTCGGCCTGTTCCTGGGCGCGGCGGCCGGTGGCGCGGGCCTCGCCGCGGGCGGTTATCCGGGGGCCGCCGCGGTGTTCGGCCTGTTCACCGCGCTCTGCGTCGCCGCGGCCGCGACCGTCCGCGCCGCCCCCCGAACCCCGGCCGCAGGCCGGGACCCGAGCCCGAGATGAGGTGGTGGAGCTTGTCCACGACAGGCCGCAGCGCGGTGGTTCACCCCTGGCGCGCCCGCAGCAGACCGCTCGCGGTCGCCCTGCTCTCGCTGTCCGCCCTGCTCGCCGGGTGCGCGACCGGCGCCGGGGACGGCGGAGCCGCGGCCCGACCCGACCCGTCCGGCCACTACCCGGTGACCGTGCGGAACTGCGGTCGCGAGGTCACCTTCGACCGCGCGCCCAGCCGCGTCTACCTCGGCTTCCAGTCCGCCGCCGAGGTCTTCTTCGGCCTGGGCCTTGGGGAGCGGGCCATCGCCCAGATCAAGCCGGTGGACACCCCGCTGCCGGACCAGGCGGCGGACTTCGACCGCGTCCCGGACGAGTCCCCGGACAGCTACGTCCCGGTGGGCAAGGAGCAGATGTTCGGGCTGCGCCCCGACTTCCTCCTCGCCTACGTCAACTCCGAGTACGGCGGCCCCGACCAGCTCGCCCCCGGACTGGCCACGGTCGACGACCTCCAGGCCATCGGCGCGCGGGTCTACGCCCTGGTGTGCCCCGAGGACACCCCGGTCCGCACCGAGTTCACCTACCGCGCGCTCACCGACCTCGGCGCGATCTTCGACGTCGAGCAGCGGGCCGCCGAGGTGGTCGACTCGATGAAGGCCCGCGTCGCCGAGGTGCAGCGCCGCGTCGCCGGCCGTGAGCCGGTGCCGGTGTTCTACTACTACGGCGGCGAGGGCCCGATCATGACCGGCACCCGCGACGCCTTCGTCAACGAGGTGATCGCGCTCGCGGGCGGGGTGAACGTCTTCGGCGACACCGGGGGCGGGCGCCGGGGGTTCCTGGACGTCTCCCAGGAGCGCGTGGCCGCCACCGACCCGGCTGTCTTCCTCATCGGCGCCAGTCCCAACGCCGACGAGGACCTCGCCGCCAAGACCGACTACCTCTACCGCACGTTCCCGCAGCTGAGGGCCAGCAGGGACAGGCGCGTCGCGCTGACCTACGACACCGCGAACACGCCGGGCTGGCGCTTCGCGGACGTCGTGGAGGACCTGGCCCGCACCCTGCACCCGGACGCGTTCGCGGACGCCCCGCCCACCGGCGCCCCGCCCACCGGCGTCACGGGGGAGCGATGACCACCTCCGCCCCCGAGAGCACCCGCGCGCCCGAGGCGGCCCCGCGCCGCACCCGGCTCGCGGCGGTGCTGCTGGGCCTGGGCGGCGCGCTCGTGCTCAGCGTCCTGCTGGCGACCTCGCTGGGCCCGGTGCGCGTCCCGCTGCGGGAGACCGCGCAGGTCGTGCTGCACCACCTCTCCGCCGACCTGTTCCACCCCGCCGACCCGGTGAACGACCACATCGTGTGGCAGTTCCGCCTCCCCAGGGCGCTGCTGGGCGCCGTGGTCGGCGCGGGGCTTGCCTCGGTCGGGGTCGTGCTCCAGGCCGTGGTGCGCAACCCGCTGGCCGACCCGTACCTGCTCGGCGTCTCCTCCGGCGCGTCCTTCGGGGCCGTGCTGGTGCTGGTGGTCGGCTCCTCCGCCGTCGCCGGGCTCGGGCTGTCCTCGGCGGCGTTCGCGGGCGCGCTCGCCGCCACCCTGCTGGTCTACCTGCTGGCCCAGCGCGCGGGCCGGGTCACCCCGTTCCGGCTGATCCTGGCCGGGGTGTCGCTGGCCTACCTGTTCCAGGCCCTCTACGGCCTCCTGCTGCTGCACGCCAGCCCCTACGACGTGCAGGGCGTGCTGGTCTGGCTGTTCGGCAGCCTCGGCTCCACCGAGTGGGGCGACCTGGGCGCGCCCGCCGCGTGCGTGGTCGCGGGCGTGCTCTACCTGCTCACCCAGGCCCGGTCGCTGAACTCGCTGCTCGCCGGGGAGGAGACGGCGGTCTCCCTCGGCCTGGACGTCGCCCGGTTCCGGGTGCGGATGCTCGTGGTGACCTCGCTGGTGGTCGGGGTCGTCGTCGCGGTCAGCGGGGCGGTGGCGTTCGTCGGGCTGATCGTGCCGCACCTGTGCCGGATGGTGGTCGGCTCGGAGCACCGCGCGCTGCTGCCGGTTGCCGCGCTCACCGGGGCGGTGTTCCTGGTGCTGATGGACCTGGCCGCCCGCACCGTGCTCGCGCCGAGCGACCTGCCGCTGTCCATCGTCACCTCGGTGTTCGGGGTGCCGTTCTTCATCTGGCTGCTGCGGCAGCGCGAGGCCGGGCGGGAGGCGAGGTTCGGGTGAGCGCGAACGGGAGCGGGCCGCCGAGGGTCGTGGTCGACGGGGTCTCGGTGGAGCTGGGCGGGAGCCCGGTGGTGGCCGGGGCGAGCCTGACCGTGGGCGCGGGGGAGGTGGTCGGCGTCGTCGGGCCCAACGGCAGCGGCAAGTCCACGCTGCTGCGCGCGGTCTACCGGGCGCTGCGCCCGGCGGCGGGGGCGGTGCGGGTCGACGGGGCCGACGTGTGGGGGCTCACCGCCCGCGAGTCCGCGCGGCGCACCGCCGTGGTGGTGCAGGAGAGCGGCAGCGACTTCGTGCTCACGGTCGCCGACGTGGTCGCGATGGGCCGCAACCCGCACAAGGGCCCGCTGGACCGCGACACCGCCGACGACCGCCGGATCTGCGCCGAGGCGGTCGCCAGGACCGGTGTCGCGCACCTGGCCGGGCGCGACTTCGACACCCTCTCCGGCGGGGAGAAGCAGCGGGTGCTGCTGGCGCGGGCGCTGGCGCAGCAGCCGAGGCTGCTCGTGCTCGACGAGCCCACCAACCACCTGGACATCCGCTACCAGCTGGAGCTGCTCGACCTGGTGCGCGCGCTCGGCACCACCACGCTCACCGTCATGCACGACCTGGCGCTGGCCGTGGCGTACTGCGACCGCGTGCACGTGCTGCACCGGGGCCGGGTCGTCGCCGACGGGCCACCCGCGCGGGTGCTCACCGCGGAGCTGGTCGCCGAGGTCTTCGGGGTCCGCGCCTGCCGGTGGGTCGACCCCGACACCGGGCAGGCGCACCTCGGGTTCTCCCGGCTGCCCGACCCGGACCGAACCGCAGAGAGGAACCCCGCGTGACCGACCAGCCCACCCCGCTGACCGACCTGCTCGCCCGCTGGGACGTGCAGCAGACCGCCTACATCGCCGACCGCGACCGCGTGTACGAGGTGATGTTCGAGGTCCTCACCCACCTCAGGCCCGCCGAGGACCTCGTGGTGCTCGACCTGGCCTGCGGTCCCGGCGCGATCAGCGGCAGGCTGCTGGGGCTGCTGCCGAAGGCGCGCGCGGTGGCCGTCGACGTCGACCCGGTGCTCCTGGCGATCGGCGAGGGCGCGCTCGGCGACGTGGACGGCCGCCTGCGCTGGGTGCGGGCCGACCTGCGCGACCCGGACTGGCCCGATGCCCTGGGCGAGGACGCGGGCTCCTTCGACGCGGTCCTGTCCAGCACGGCCCTGCACTGGCTGGACCCGGCCGTGCTGACCGCCACCTACCGCCGCGCCCTGCGGCTGCTGCGCCCGGACGGCGTGCTGCTCAACGCCGACTACCTGCCGCACCCGCCGGGCAGCAGGCTGCGCGAGGCGGGCGACGCGATCGCCCTGGCACGGCGCGAGCGGGCGCTGGCCGGGGGAGCGGAGTCGTGGGAGCGGTGGTGGGAGGCGGTGCAGGCCGAACCGTCGCTGGCGGACGCGCTGGCCCGCCGCGCGGCCCTGTGGCCGGAGGGCGCCCGCGACTGGACCGGCGCCTCGCACCGCTTCCACGAGGCCGCCCTGCTCGACGCCGGGTTCGCCGAGGCGGGCGTGGTGTGGCAGGACCTGCAGGAGCGGATCGTCGTGGGCCTGCGCTGAGCCGGGGCGCCGGGCCGGGGCGCGCCCCGGCCCGGCGCCTGCTCCGCCCGAGCACCACCTCCGCCGCCGACCCCCGCCGAGGAACCCCCGTGGACCTGCGCGTCCCCACCCACCTGGTCACCACCCACCTCCGAGCCGGTGAGGCCGCCCGCTCCTGGCTGGCCACCCTGCCCGCCCTGGTGGACGACCTCCTGACCCGCTGGGCCCTGACCCCGGAGGGCCCACCCCGCTCAGGCCGAGCCGCACTGGCCCTCCCCGTGCGCCGCGCGGACGGAACCCGAGCCGTGCTGCGCCTGCAACCGCCGGGCCCGGAGCCCGAGGCGGCCCTCACCGCCCTGCGCCTGTGGTCCGGCCGCGGAGCGGTCCGCCTGCTGGAGCACGACCCGACGACCACCACGGTGCTCCTGGAGCGCTTGGACCGCACGCGCACGCTCGCGACCGTCGAGGACGACGACGAGGCCATGCGCGTGATCGCCGCCCTCCTGCACCAGCTGACCTCCGTGCCCGCCCCCGGCGCCCTCCCGACCCTGCGCGACATCGCGACCGAGATGGTCGCCCGGACCCGAACCACCGCGACCTCCCTCCCCGACCCGACCGAGCAGCGCCTGCTCCTGTCCTGGGCGTCAGCGGTGTCCGAACTGCTCGACGAGCCGGGAGACCGCCTGCTGCACTGGGACCTGCACTTCGGCAACGTGCTGGCAGGCGAGCGGCAGCCCTGGCTGGCGATCGACCCCGTCCCCCTGGCGGGCGACCCCGGTTTCGACCTCTGGCCCGCCCTGGACAGCAACTGGGACGCGGTGCAGGCCACCGGCGCCCTGGAGCGCGTCGTGCGCAGGCGCTTCGACCTGCTCACCGAAACCCTCGACCTGGACCGCCCCCGCGCGGCGGCGTGGACCCTGGGCCGAGTCCTCCAGAACTGCCTGTGGGACGTGGAGGACGGCAGAACCACCCTCGCCCCACCCCAGCTCGCCGTGGCCCGCGCCGTGACGCGAGGCGGGCCTGCCTGACGCTGTGCCGCGGAACGCCCACCACGGGGTCGGCCTGCGAGGGCGCCCCGTGCAGGCATCCTGCGCCGCGTGAGCGAAAGCGACGAACCGTGAGCCCCGCACCCCCGCCCGGCGATCCGGCAGGTCCACTACCGGGCGGGCACGGCGACCAGCGGTGTCGAGGTCCTCTCCTTCGCGGAACTACGGCGACGCGCAGGCCCCGACGAGTGGCGGCACGCGCAGCGCCCCGAGTTCGACCTGCTGCTGTTCGTCCGGGCCGGTGAAGCGCGCCACTGGGGCGACGTCACCGGTTACCCCTTGCAACCGGGCGACGTCCTCTGGGGCCGCTCGGGGCAGGTGCAGCGCTGGGGCGACCTCTCGGCCGTCGAGGGCGCGATGGTGCTCTTCACCGCGGAACACCTGGGCGAGGACCTGGCCCGCCGCTCCCGCACCGCACCCCGCCGCTCGTGGAGACCCCCGCGGGCCTGGCGGAGTTCGCCGGCCCGGTCAGCACCGCACGCCAACTCGCGACCGCAGTCGCCGGACCGGGTGCCCACCCGGTCCGCGCCGCCCACTTCGCCCAAGATCCGCTCCCGCCAGACCTCCACCGGCAGGTCGTCGTCCTCGTCCACCGCACGAGCGCAGTTCCGGAGCTCGACCAGCGCGGGGACCGCCCGCCCTCCCACCGGGCTGCCCCTCGCCACCCCGCTACCCGGTGTACCGGGCCTCCGAGCCGTACAACTCCCTGGTGAACGCCGAGATGTACGCGTGCGCGTCCCCACCACCGAGGTCGTACGTCAGGTACACCCCGTACCCCTCGCTCACCGTCCGCCGCGCGAAGTTCGCCGCGGTCGTGGTCGACGTGGCCCCGATCTGCACCGCCGCAGGCGAGAGCGCCGACTTCGGCAACGCCATCCGCGGCACGCTCCACGTCCCGTAGTACGGGTTCCACGCGTAGTCGAACGCCGACGTCACATCCACCCCGCCGTACGACAGCCGCGACGCCGCAGGCCCGATGTTGTAGAGCGTGATCAGCTTGTCCGCGGGCATCGCCGCCCGCAGCGCCGTCACCAGGTGCACGAACGAGCTCGCGTTCGGCTGCCCCGTCCCGTTCCTCCCGTACTCCGCGTACTCGTCGTCGAAGTCGATCCCGTCCAGCCCGTACCTCTCCACGGCGTCGGCCAGCTGCCGCGCGAACGCCCCGGCCGCCTGCGCGCTCGGGAAGTTCGCGAACCCGGCCCCCTGGTGGTTCCCCAGGACCGACAGCGTCACCTTGATCCCCTTGGCCTGCAGGGGCCGGATCTCGGTGGCGGCGCTGTCCAGCACCCGCTGCACGTTCGGGTTGAAGTGCAGGTAGGCCGACTTCGTCGCGGTGTCGTAGTTGATGTTCGCCGCGAAGATCACCCCGATGTCGAAGACGTTCCCGCCCCCGACCAGCTCGTACTCGCCGACGTTCGCCATGCTGTGGTTGTTCACCTCGACGTACGCCACGGACACCGGCCCGGCCTTCGCCGACTCGCCCGCCGAGGCCGCGGTCCCACCGCTCAACAGCAGGACCGCCGCCACGACCGCGCCGATCCGCCTGGCTCCGAACACCATCGATCAACTCCCATCACGCGGGGTTGGCAGGGGCGTCCAGCGAACCAGCGCCGAACTCCCGCCGTCCACGGCGGACGGCACGTCTGTCCGGTGAGTTGTCCGCCCCGGCTCTGTCGTACCCCCGTGGTAGACCGATCCCCATGCCCAGCACCCCCGCACCCGCCCCACTGGTGATCGCCACCCGCACCGGGGCCCGATCACCGCCCTGGCCGCGCTTCCCGCGGCGGACGGCGGCGAGGTCCTGGTCACCGCGTCCGGTGACGGCGGCGCGCGCCGCTGGAACCCGGACACCCTGGAGGCGCTCGACGACCCGCTCCGCGCCGATGGCTGGCTGTGGTCCCTGGCCGTGGCCGAGCGGTCCGTGCTGTTCGGCGGCTTCCAGGACGGCCGCCTGGCGCGGTGGGACGCCCGCACCGGGCAGCGGCTGCCGGGGGAGGCCCGCACCGGCTGGGTGCGCTCGCTGGCGGTGGTGGGCCCGGTGGTGTTCAGCGGCTCCGACGACGGCGAGGTGCGCCGCTGGGACACCCGGACCGGCGAACCCGCGGGCGCCCCCCTGCCGGGGCGCGACGCCTCGGTGTGCTCCCTGGTCGCGGTCCGCACGCCGGACCGCGTGCTGCTGGTGGGCGGCTTCGCCGACGGCGCCCTGTGCCGCTGGGACGCGCTGACGGGCCAACCGCTGGGCGAGCCCCTGCCCGCCCACACCGCCCCGGTGCGCGCCCTGGCGGCGATCGGGACGACGGTGTTCAGCGCCTGCGACGACGGCGCCGTGCGCCGCTGGGACGCCACGACCGGCCTCCCCACCGGGGAGCTGACCGGCCACCCCGCCCCGGTCCTGTCACTCCTGCCGGTCCGGGTGAACGGCCGAGCCGCGCTGGTGGCAGGCTGCCGCACCGGCGACGTGCTGCGCTGGGACACCCCGACCGACACCCCCGCCACGACCACGCTGACCGGCCACCCCGCCCCGGTGCGCGCCCTGGCGGCGATCGGCCAGACCCTGTTCAGCGGCGCGGACGACGGAACCCTGCACCGCCAGGACCTCCGCACCGGAGCCCTGACCGGCGAGCTGAGCGGCCACTCCACGCACGTGCAGCAGCTGGCCACGACCAAACTGCCCGACGGTCGGGTGCTCCTGGTCACCACCGGTGACACCACGGTCCGCCGCTGGGACCTGACCACCGGCCGCTCGGCGGGACCCGCGCTCGTCAGCGACGCGCGACAGGCGTGGGCGATCGCCTGCCACGGCCCGCTGATCGTCAGCGGCGGGCAGGAGCGCGTGGTGCGCCTGTGGGACGCCCGGACCGGCGCCCTGATGTCCGAGCTGCGCGGCCACACCGCGACCATCACCTGCGCCCGCGCGTTCACGCTCGACAACCGCACCACGATCGCCACCGGCGACCAGGCAGGCGCCATCCGCCTCTGGGACGCCGCGACCGGCGGTTCCCTGTCCGAGCTGACCGGCCACACCAGCAACCTGACCTCGTTGGACACCACCGAGATCGACGGCCGCGTGATCCTCGTCAGCACCTCCCACGACCGCACCGTGCGCCGCTGGGACGCCGCGACCGGCAGGCAGGTCGGCGCCCCGATCACCGGCGACGGCGGAATCTGGGGCCCGGCAGCCACCACCACCCTCGCCGACGGCCGCGTCCTGATCGCCTGCGGCGACGAGAACGGCGCCCTGCGCCGCTGGGACGCGCGCACCGGCGCCCCCGTCGGCGACCGATCCCAGGGCCACGCCGCCACCCACTCGATCACCTCGGTCGTCGCGACCCACGTCCGGGGCCGCCCGGTCCTCGTCACCGCGGACCCCCTGGGCACCGTGCTGACCTGGGACGCCGAGACCGGCCTCCCCCTCGGCGAACCGATCTCAGCCGCCCCGGTCCGGGGGATGACCGCCCGCGGCGACGCGGACGGCCTGGTGATCGCCACCGGTTCACCCGACGCCCGCGTCACGGTGTGGCCCGCGGACCGCACGACCCCCGAGGCCGGAGAGGCCGTGAGAGCCCTGCTGCACGACCTCGCCGGGAAGTTCGGCCGCACCACCGCGCCCACGTGGTTCGACCACGCGGGCGAGCTGGTCGTCGGCGGCGGCCACGTCATCTGGGAAACCCCGGACCTGACCGACGGCGGCTTCACCCACCACCTCCCCGCAGGGCGGCACCCAGTGCACCTGGGAACCACCGCCAGGCCCGAGGACCCCTGGGACCCGGACAGCTTCCGCCACACCGTCGACCTGGTGGTGATCCCGCTCGCCGAGCCCGCCCGGATCGCCGAGGCGGACTGGGACGTGGAGGACTACGGCGACATCCACCTCATCGAGGACCACGCGGTCCTGTGGGAGGAGGAAGCGTCCCTGACCGCAGGCCGCAGCACCGACCTCCCCGCCCTGATCGCCCGAGCCCGCGAGGACATCCGCGCACGGGGCCCGCACCTGCGCAGGCACAACTGGGCGGAGCTGCTCCTGGACGCGGAAACGGGAGCGAACGCCTTCGTCCTCCCGGTGAGCGGCACCAACGTCACCGGCTACGAGATCCGGGACGAGACCGACACCCTCCTCTGCCTGGTCCTGACCACGATCGGTTGACCAGAACCGATGCCGATCCCGAGGCCCACGCGTCCACCGCCGCCGCCCAACGCCCTCAGGCAGGCTGCGGGCCGTGAAGCACCTCGAGCTCGCCGGGATGTCCGCGGACTACGAGCGGCTCTGCGGGGTGGCCGGGCACGCCGCCGTGGACGGCCTGCGCGCCGCGCTGCTGCGCTACCCAGCCGACGCCCGGCTCGCCATCCCCGGCGACGACCTGGCCACCCCGGTGCTCACCGCCGCCCCGGTACCACCCACGTGTCGCTGGTGGGCGGCACCTGCGCGGTGCGGATCTCCGGCGAGCAGACGGACGGGGCCGGTACTGCCTGATCGAGATGCGCGTGCCCGACAGCGGCGGCCCGCCCCCGCACCGCCGACCTCGCGCCGGAGCACCGGTCCGCGTTCCTCTGACCGGGAGGCTGGGCCGGGGACCGGGGTGCGACTTCCACCGCCTCCGGCAGCCGCGGAGCCGCCCCCGTGCGGTGACAGGTCACCACGTCTGTGCCGTGCCCTCCGCGCCGGTCACGGCCTGGCGGGACCACCCCGGTAGGCCGCCGTCGTGCTGGGCGGTCCGGCGGTCGCCGCCCTCGCGGCCGGGTCGGGGTAGGAGCCGGTGTAGCTGTAGATGGTGTTCTGCGCGTCGCGCCAGGTGAACACCCAGCTCCCGTCCGGGAGCGCGGCGGAGGCTGGGTCGGTCGCGGCGTCGTCGAAGGTCCGCACGGACCACTCCCGGAACGGTCCGGCGGGCACCGACTGGCCGGTCACGTGCACCAGGCCGTCCACTCCGCGCGCCGCCACCTCCACCAGGCCGCGAGTGGTGGCCACGGCGGTCGGGGAGCCCGTCGTGACGAGGTCGCCGACGGTCGACCACGTGCCGGGGAACGCGCCCGCGTTCTCCCGCTGGGTGCGCACGCGCCCGTCCTGGCCTCGGGTGAACACCTGGAGGTCGCCGTTCTGGTGCCGCACCAGCGCGGGCTCGCCCAGGCCCGCGCCCAGGGCGCGCCACGGGCCGAGCTCGCCGTCGACGAGCCGGGCGACGCGCGTCGAGCCGTCGGTGAAGCGGGCGGCGAGGTCGAGCACGGCGCGGTCCGGGTCGGGGGCGGGCAGCGCGGTGAGGTCGGTGGTGAGCCCGGTGGCGGGCAGGGCGCGCCACGGCAGGTAGCGGTCGCGGTCGCGCAGCTGCGGGCGGTGCCAGAGCACGCCGTCGGCGTCGACGCCGAGCGCGGACGTGCCCACCGAGGTGGTGACGAGCGTGGGGTCGCCGAGCAGCCAGCCGCCGTGCTGCTGCGCGCCCGGCGCCCAGACCCCGTTGGCGACCTGCTGGAGCTTGCCGCGCGCGTCGGCGTCGTCGGAGCTGTTGGCGATCACCTCGACGCGGCCGTCAGCGCGGACGGCGGCGCCGGGGGTGCCGGTGAAGCCGTGGTGGTCGGGGAAGCTCTGGTAGTCGATGAGCAGCGGGTCGTCGGCCCTGCGCTGGCGCGCGTGCACGAGGCTGCCCTGGGAGTTGGTGTAGAAGTAGTTCATGCGTCCGTCGGTGCCGGGCAGCGCTGTGGTGGCGGCGTCGTGGCGGGCCGGGACGGCCGGGCGGACCGGCGCGGGCGCGTCGGGGAGCGCGCAGGCGTCGGTCGTGGCGCCCACGCGCCAGTCGCGGGACCAGCCCCAGCTGATGTGCTTGCGACCGCCGAAGGCGAAGTCGCCGAGCGAGTCGTCGTAGCGGTACCACCAGAGGTCGCCGCGGTCGTTGTCCTGCTGGCCGTAGACGATGCCCGCGCCGGGGGAGAACAGGGCGCGGTGCATGTTCCAGCCGTTGCCGGTCGGGTGCTTGCGCTGGACCCAGCGGTGCGAGGGGGCGTGGTACTCGTAGCGGTAGAGGGTGCCGTTGTCGCGATGCGGGTCGCGGACGAAGAGCACCCCGTCGCCCGCCGCGACGATCAGGTCGTACCGGTTGGGGTCGCCCTGTTCGAGGACACGGCGCGACCAGGTGCGGGTGGCCTCGTCGAAGTGCTCCCACTGGAGGTCGCCGTTGGCGAGCAGGGCGTAGAAGTCGCCGCGCGAGTCGACGGTGAGGCGGTTGCGGAAGGCGGGGGAGTCCCAGCCGGTCCAGCCGGTGGCGATGACGTCGTACCAGCCGCCACCCGGCCGCTCCCACTCCGAGCCGGTCCAGCGGTAGCGGCGCAGCTCGCCGTCGACGATGTCGTAGAGCCTGCCGTCGGGCCCGGTGCGGGTGAGGGGCGACCAGCCGTTGCCGATGTGGGACCAACCGGTCCACGAGTCCAGGCCCTGCTCGGGCTCCTCGTGGTTGTAGAGGCGGAGGGAGCCGTCGGGGAGGACGGCGAAGACCGGGGAGGCGGTGCGGCACTGGAGGGTGGAGGCGGCTTGGGCGGCGGGGGTGGCGAGGGGGATGAGGGTGGCGGCGAGGGGCAGCACGGCGAGGGTGAGCGCGGTGAGCGCGGTGGATCTCCGATTGTGCTTGGGGTACATCATCTTCTCCATTCGGCGGCCGGTATCGCTCGCAGGCGTGGGAATCTCACTGTGCTGTCTTTGGCAGTCCGTAGAAGGCGAAGACGTGATCGCGCTGTTGCACGAGTGTGCCGACGAGTCGCGGCTCGGCAGGGGCGAAAATGTCCACCGTGAGACCCTGCTGCACCGCCTCTGCGGACAGGACGTGCGCGTGGCGTCCATCCCCCATCTGCCGGTCCATGCCTGTGGGATGCACATCAGGTCTGGAACCCTGGCAGCACAGCAGCAGCCCGTCTTGCTCCAGGCGTTCACGGAGATTCACCATGCAGGAGAACAGGTCCGTGCCGGTGAAAACCTCGTCGGGCATTCCTGCGCGGCTGGTGGTGACGGTGCACGGATCAGGCACGCTGATGATCAGGTCAAGCGCGACGTGCTGTCCCGTTGGATCAATCGCTGTGCGGCTGATCTGCTCGTTCCGCGTCATCTGCGGGCCTTCGGGTTCGGCAACCACGTCGATGTCCCCTCCAGGAAGCAACCGATCACGCATTCCGGGGTGACCTTGTGCGGGATGGCGATCTCCATCTCATGGGGATGGGGACTCCTCGCACCGAGCTCCTTGTTGACATCGAGCCCGGTGACGTCTCGGACGACGTACGTGTTGCCGTTCCGGCTATTGGCGTGGTTGAAGCTCGTGCTGGTCGACACGTAACCGGATTCTGGGACCCCGTATGTACCCGTCACACCGTAAGCATGCATTTCAAGATCCATGTTGTCCCCCTTCGGGGCGAATCCGGCGTCGAAGATCTCGGCTGGCTCACGCGTGTCAGAGCGGTAGAGATCGCCTGCCTCCTCGCAGTACCGAGCGCTGTTGTGCGTCAGCACCGACGCCGAACCGGCCAGCACGTGATACGTGTGCAGCCCGTCCACCGTCAGGTTGTGCACCAGCCTGGCGTCGGAGAACGGCCTCGTGCCCGCGACCGTCGCGGGTCGGTTGTCGGCCGTCAGGAACTCGTAGCCCGGCTTCAAGTCCTCCGCGTGCAACCACTTCCGCAGGGACTGCACCCAGAACGGGTGCTCGTCGGTCGCCACCAGGGTTCCCGTGCCGGATTCCGCCGTCTTCACCGCGATCTCGTAGAGCGCTCTCTCCGCCCGGTGCGACCGCGTGTCGGTGACCTGCTTGACCGCTGACTCGCCGGTCGTGGGATCGGTGGCCACGACTTCGTCACCGACCCGCACATCTTCGATCGGCTTGTGGCTGCCGTCGGCCATGAGCACCGGTGTGCTGCCGGAGAAGCTGTTGCTGTCGTAGGAGATCGCGCAGCTGCTACCGGCGGCCGCCCGCCCCCGCTCCCCGGCCTCGCCCGCCGCCCCGTTGCCGCGCCGCCGCGACGGGGACGTCATGCTCAGCAAATCCCCCAGCCCCGGCACCTGGGTGTTCGCGAAGTCCGTCACGGCCTGCTCGCCCACCGCCTGCACGACGCTGGTCCCCGGCTTCACGACCGTGGCCCGCACCGCCTCCCACACGCGGTTGACGTCCTGCACGTTCTCCGCCAGCCCCTGCACCTGCCGCGCGGGCAGGCTCGGGCTCGACGACACCAAATCCCGCGCCGCCACGCGCGGCTTCAGGGCGGCCTGCAGGACCGGGAGCGGGTTGGTCCGCGCGGCGTGGGCGATCGCCGCCCGCGCCCTGCTGGTCACCGCCTCCATCGCGGCCCGTCGAGCCGCCGCAGCCACCGCAGCCACCGCCCGGTGCGCCGCCGCCCTGGCCGCCCCCGCGGCAGCGGTCCTGGCGAAGTCGGCCACGTTGCGGCCCACCGCCGCCGCCCCGCCGCCCCGGCGCGCGCCCACCGCGACGTCGTCGCCGTACCTGCGCGCCCCGGCCGCCGCGTCGCCGCCGCGTCGCCGCACCCCGGCAGCGAGGTCGTCCCCGTACCGCCGCGCGCCGCCCAGCAGATCGCCCGCCGCGCCGAACAGGTACTTCGCACCCTTCGCCAGCTTGCCGAACGGCACGAAGTTCGAGGCCGCCCACAGGAAGTTGCCGAAGCTGGGCTCACGGATGAAGTTGACGACGTCGTTGTACCCGGACACCTCCTTGACGACGCCGAGCGCGGCCGACCCGACCTGCTTGACCCCGTTCCACACCTTGCCCCAGTCGGGCCAGTGGCCGTCCGGGTCGACCAGGTCGAGCGGCCTGCCCGCCGCGTA
The DNA here is from genome assembly GCF_002354875.1 of Actinosynnema pretiosum. GTDB lineage: Bacteria > Actinomycetota > Actinomycetes > Mycobacteriales > Pseudonocardiaceae > Actinosynnema > Actinosynnema auranticum. Next base: position 4,599,749 of record NZ_CP023445.1, on the reverse strand, counting down.
GGTGTAGCGGTTGAACAGGATCGACGGCCCCGACTCGGCGGAGACGGTGTCGCGCGAGGCGAACGTGCCGCTGCCTGGCCGGTACCAGCGGGCGCCCATGGTGACCTGGCCGGTGTCCGGGTCGGTCCAGTCGCCCTGGAACCCGACCTTGCGCTGCGCCCCGCTCACGGCGGTGGACGCGCCGAACGGGTCGAACGCGGCCGAGTCGGCCAGGCCCGCGCCCGCCGGGTCCAGGCCGCCGACGACGTCGCCGTGCTTGTCCGACACCGCCAGCCGCTTCGCGCCGCCCGAGGCCAGCGACAGCAGCTCCCCGCCCGGCCCCCTGCCGTAGGTCGACTCGCCGTCGGCGGCCGCGTCGAGGTCGAAGCCCGCGTAGGCGAACGTCGCGCCGCCGCGCGTGACCGGCCGGTCGAGGCCGTCGTAGGCGTAGCGGGTGCGGCCGACCTCCACCAGGCGGTCGAAGGCGTCGAAGGAGAATTCCTCCTCGAACCCGGAGGACGTCCTGGACGCGAGCGTGCCGCGCGGGGTGTGGGTGTAGGTGTAGTCGCCGTCGGACAGCAGCCGGTTGCGCTCGTCGTGGACGGCGGTCTTGTCCCCGGCCCGCACCCGGTTGCCGGACGCGTCCCAGGCGTAGTCGGTGCGCTTCCCACCGACCGTCCACGAGGTCAGCCGGTTGGCGTGGTCGTAGCCGTAGGTATGCTCACCTGCCCCGGCGAGACCGGTGACGACCTTGCGGGTGAGCCGGTCGTTGAGGTCGTGCTCGTAGGAGAGCGAGAACAGCGCCGCGCCCGAGGCGTCGGCGAGGACGTCGGACTTCTGCCTGCCGAGCTCGTCGTACGCGAACGCGCGGGTGCGCAGGCCGCCGTAACCGAGCGCCTTGAGCTGCCCGGCCTCGTTGTAGGAGAACGAGATCGGCGTCCCGGTGACGCCGTCGGCGACGGTGCTGAGCCTGCCGCGCTGGTAGCCGAACCCGGTGGTGCCCGCCGCATCGGTGCGGCTGGTCATCCGGCCGTCGCCGTCGTAGGCGTAGGAGGAGTCGCCGGAGGGGCCGGTCGCCGACAGCAGCGCGCCCCGGTCGTCGTAGGCGTAGGTGTTGCGCCCGCCGGGCGCGTCGACGGCGGTGAGCCTGCCCGCCTGGTCGTAGGCGCGGGTGCGCTCGGCGGTGGCGCTCTGCGCGCCCGCCCCGGTCTCGCGGGTCAGCCTGCCCAGGGCGTCGTGGGAGCGCTCGCGGACGACCCCGCCGGGGGCGGTGAGCCGGGTGGCGTTGCCCTCGGCGTCGTAGACGGCGGTCCACGTGCGGTCGGCGGGCGCGGGGTGGGCGGCGGTGGCCGGTTCAACGACCGACTCGGGCAGCGACCACGGCGTGTAGGTGGTGGTGAACCGGTTGCCCCGCCCGTCGGTGTGGCGGGTGCGGTTGCCGCGCGCGTCGTAGCCCTGCGAGGTGGTGATCGACTCGGTGTCGGAGACCGGCTCCACCTGGGAGGTGAGCCTGTTCAGCGCGTCGTAGGAGTAGCGCGCGGTGCGGCCGAGCGCGTCGGTGGCGGTGAGCGCGTTGCCCGCGGCGTCGTGGGTGTAGGACGTGCGGCGCAGCACGCGGTTCTGCGCGTCGAGGCTGAACTGGCCGGTGAGCCGTCCCGCGCCGTCGTGGCGCAGGTAGCTGGTGCGGCCCAGCGCGTCGCGCTGCCACACCGGGCGGCCGAGGCCGTCGTGGCCGAACTGGGTGGTGACGCCCGCGGCGTCGGTGGCTCCGGTGCGCTGGCCGAGGGCGTCGTGGGTGTAGGTGGTGGTGTCGCCGGACGGCGCGATGGCCTTGACCAGCTCGCCCGCGTCGTCGTGCTCGAAGCGCGTGGTGTGCGCCGCGGTGGTGGGCCTGCGCTCCAGCTGGGTCCGGGTGACCTGGCGGCCGAGCGCGTCGTAGGTGGCCTCGGTGCGCGCCCCGGTCGGGTCGGTGACCGAGAGCCGCTCGCCGTTGTGGGTGTAGGTGTAGCGCCACGTGCCGCCCGGCGCGGTCGGGTCATCGGCGGCGGGGTCGACGCGCTCGGCCAGCCTGCCGAGCTGGTCGTACCGGAAAGCGGTGACGGCGCCGCGCGGCCCGGTGGTCTCGACCGCGTTGCCCGCGGCGTCGTAGCGGGTGGTGCTGACGGCCTCGACGGGCTGGGACGCGCCGAGCGGGGTGTAGTCGGGGGCCTGGACCCGGACGGGGCGGCCGACCTTGTCGTGCGTGGTGCGGGTGGTGCCGCCGTTCTCGTCGCGGACGGCGGTCTCGTCGCCGAAGGCGTCGAACCCGATGAGCGTGGTCGGCCGGGTCGTGGTGGGCGCGCCCGAGCCGTTCTCGACGGCCACGGGGGGCGCGACGACCGCGACCCGCCGCTCGCTCTCGTCGTAGCGGTACTCGGTGGTGAAGGCGGCGGGGTCGGCTCCGGGGGCGTTGCCGCGCGGGTCGGTCTCCGAGACCTGGAGGCCGCGCAGGTCGTAGCGACGGCTGGTGGTGAGCGCGGTCGCCCCGGACTGGACGCTCTCGGTGGTGCGGTTGCCCGCGCCGTCGTAGCCGTAGTCGACGACCGAGGAGGCCGAGGTCTGCACGCCGGAGGTGTTGGAGCCGTTCCCGGAGCGGGCGACCTGGGTGACGTTGCCGTTGGGGTCGTACCGGTAGGAGGTGCGCCTGGCCAGGCCGTCGGGGTCCGCCAGGACCTCGCTGACGCGGCCGACGGCGTCCACGGAGTACCGGGTCGTCCGGCCGCCGGGGCCGGTGGTGGCGACGAGGTTGCCCGCGCCGTCGTAGGTGTTGCGCTCCAGCACGACGCGGCGGGTCCCCCCGCCCTCGGCCGGGACCTCGGCGAGGACCTGGAACACCAGGCCGTTGGGCGTGTGCTCGTACAGGGTCTTGCGGCCCATCGCGTCGACCCGCCGGATGAGCCTGCCGCCCAGGTCGTAGGTGTTGGCCTCCAGCACCAGCAGCGAGCCCGCGTCGGGCGTCCCGGCCGCGCCGCGACCACCCGACACCGGCTTGCCGTGCCAGCCGCGCAGCCGGACCTCGGCGACCTTGTTGCGGGCGGTGTAGGCGTACTCGATCCGGGTGCCGAGCGGGTCGACGACCTGCGTGCGGTTGCCGAAGACGTCGTAGGCGTAGCTGGTCGTGGAGCCCTCGGCGTCGGTGACGGACGCCTGCCTGCCCCGGTCGTCGTAGGTGTAGGAGGTGGCGCGGGGTGCGTCGCCGCCGGTCAGGTCGGAGACGACGACACGCTCCGGCTGCCCGTCGGCGGTGTAGGCCGTCACGGTGGACTTGGTGTGCCGCACGCCGGTGACCGCGTTGGTGACGGGCGCGTCGGTGACCGCGACGAGCCGGTTCAGCGCGTCGTAGGCGAACGTGGTCTCCAGACCCTGCGGGAAGGTGTCGGAGAACTCGGTCTCCGAGACCTTGCGGCCCAGCAGGTCGTAGCGGTAGCGGGTGACGCGGCCGGTGGCCTCGCCCGCGGTGCGGCCGGGCTCGGTGGTGGAGGCCAGGTCGCCGTTGCGCAGGTAGCGGTGGGTGGTGACCTGGCCGCGTGCGTCCTGCGTGGTCTTGAGCAGGCCCGCAGGCTCGTTGCCGCCGCCCTCGGCGGCGCTGCTGCCGTCGGTGTAGGTGTGCCTGACGGTCGCGCCGTCGGGCATGGTCTGCTTCACCAGTTCGCCGCGCGCGTCGTACTCCGACGAGGTCAGGTAGCGGGTGTCGGCGGCGTCGGCGGAGCGGCCGTCGCGGGCGGTGAGCTGCTTGTCGATGCGCGGATCGGTGTCGTTGGCCCTGCCCGCAGCGGGCCGGTGGTAGGTGAAGTGCTCGGTGCTGCACGTGTCGGGCAGGCGGCAAGTGGTGCGGGCGAGCACATTGCCGCGTTCGTCGTTGCGCAGCACGACCCGGTGGCCGTTCTCGTCGGTGATGGTCTGCTGGAAGCCCGAGTCGTCGTAGTCGTAGGTGCGCACGCCCACGCCCCGCACGGGGCCGCCCTGCCAGTTCGGGTCGCTGACGCCGGTGCCGCCGCAGTAGCCGGGCACGCCGTCCGGGTCGGTGGGCGGCGCCGAGGTGCAGGGCGGGGCGCTGGTCGGGGTGGTCGGCGGCGCGGCCGGGTCGGGTCGGTCCTCGGGGCGCACGCCGGTGCCGAGCGGTGCGACGAAGCGGATGATCCGGCCGCGCACCGGGTCGTAGTCGAAGAAGTGCGAGCGGTTGCCCGGATCGGTGACCTCGGTGGAGCGCACCAGGTTGCGGACGGTCCGGTTCTGCCCGTCCATGGTCTCGGTTCCGCTGACCTGGGGCAGGCCGAGCCGCCAGCGCCCGCCGTCGGCGTCGGTGTACTCGCGGAGCCGGTCGTTGGTGGTGTCGTAGGACAGCTCGGCGGCGACTCGGCCGCTGGGGACGGTGATCCTGGTGAGCTGGTCGGAGTGCTCGCGGGCGCGGAAGTGGCCGCGCGCGGCCTCCTCGCCGAGCGGGTGCAGGTAGAGCGCGACCTCATCGATCTCCCCCGCGAAGTGCTTGACCGGCTCGCCCGGCCACCAGCCGTGCGGGGCCCAGTCGGCGGGGCCGACGACGTGCGACGCGCCGATCTGGCCGTGGGTGAACAGGCTGGTGTCGATCTCGCCCTCGGTGCTGCCGACCTTCGCGCCGTCCAGGAACAGGGTCTGGGTGGCCAGCGAGCCGGAGAGCACGACGTGGTGCCACCGGCCGTCGTTCACGATGCCCGCGCTGGTGATGGGGGCGACCCGGCCGTGCCAGAACTGGCCGCGCAGCCTGCCGTCGCGGTCGACGTAGAGGGCGGGGACCGCGCCGATCGGGTCCCGGTCGAACGGGGCGCGCTGGAAGCCGAGGAGCGGGCCGCCGGAGGTGGTGCGGAACCACAGCTCCACCGACAGGTCGCGGCTCTTCTTCAGCGCCCCGTCGGGCAGTCGGACGTGGGAGCCAGTGCCGCTGAACGAGGTGGACGCGTCGCCGGTGCCGTCGAGGGCGCCGGGCGCGCCGGGCGAGCTGCCCCGGTGGGCGGCGGCGTCCTTGCCGAGGTTCGTGGCGACCTGGCTGGGCGCGTCGGCCGAGCCGGGGGACTCGCCCAGCCGCCAGTACGAGTCGGGGCGGGAGTCCAGGACGGCGCTGCGGTAGTGGGAGCCGGTGGTGTAGTCGTACCGGGTGCAGCCGCCCAGGGGGTCGCAGACCTCGGTGAGCCGGTCGCCGAGGTAGCGGTAGGCCCAGCGCGCCGGGACGCCGCCGGTGGCGGGCGGATCGGTGCGGACCTCGGTGACGTGGTTCCCGGTCCAGGTGAAGGTCAGGACGCGGGCGGGCAGGCTCCGGTCGGCGGAGGCGCGGCCGACGGCGCGCCGCAGCTTGCCGTCGGGGCCGTGGTCCAGCTCGGTGGAACGGCCCGCGCTGTCCAGGACCGCCATGAGCCTGCCGTCGAACTCGCGGAAGGTGTAGGTGGTGTTCGTCTTGTCCACCAGCACGTACGGCAGGGTCGGCTGGCCGAAGTCCTGGTAGAAGGTGGCGGACCGGCCGGACGGCGGGTCGAAGCTGCCGTCCTCGGCGTTGCGGCCGAAGCGGACCTGCTGGCCGTCGGGGTAGGTGACGACGACGTTGCCCGAGCCGTCCTGGTCCGGCACGACGCGCATGTCGTAGCGGGTTGACCAGCCCGCGCCGAACAGCAGGTCCGCGCGCGGGTCGAGGCTGTTGTAGGTGCGCGCGACGCTCAGCTCCGGGCCGGTGACGCCGAGCGTGGCGTCCACGGCGGAGGTGGTGTAGTTGCCGGTCTGCGGGTCGAAGTCGAGGTCGCCCGCGCTGTAGGGCGCGCCGCCCAGGTGCGCGGTGATGGCGGGCTGCGGCACGGCGGTGAGCAGGGCGCTGAAGGGCAGCGCCTCGCTGCGCGCGCCGCTGGGGTCGACGGCGAAGGCCCGCCAGTGGTAGGTCTCGCTCCACTGCAACCGTCCCCTCGGGACGGTCCAGGTCTTGCCCGCCAGGCGTGGGGACAGGGTGCAGCTCCCCGGATCGGGGGCGCCGTCGGTGGTGCTGCCGCAGACCTCGAACTCGTAGCGGACGCTGGTGTTCGGCGGCGCGTCGACGTCGACGGCGTCGGCCCACAGCTGCGGGGTGAGGGTCGGCGCGGAGTGACCCGCGGGCGGGTACTGAGCCTTCACGATCGGCGGGATCTCGAACACGGTCAGCGACAGCCGCACCGGCGGGATCTGCTCGTCGGTGAACCAGGTCTGCCCGTGCGCCATCGAGAAGTCGAGCAGGTAGTCGCCGGGGTTGGCGGCGTGCACATCGGCGTCGAGCGTGACGGTCTCGCCGGGAGGCACGGTGCGCGGCAGCGCCGCCGAGTCGCGCGACTGGACCGGGCGGCCCTCGGGGGTGAACATCCGGTAGGCGAGCCGGTGCGAGCCGGGGTTCCAGTCTGCCGAGCCCCGGTTGGTGACCGCGATGCGCACCTTGCCCCCCTGGGTGCGCAGCACGGGCGGCTCCGGCACGCCCCGCTCGACCCGGTAGGCTGCGTCGTAGGGGGTGTGGGTGACGAACAGGCGCGGCGGGTTGGCCGTCCCCGCGCCCGCGAACTTCTTCCAGCCGGAGGTGGCCCGCACCGCGAGGCCGTTGTTCGCCTGCCCGCGCACCCAGCCCTGGACCAGGTCGCGACCGCCGTCGCCCAGGTCGATCACGTCCGCCCCCGCGGGGCAGGCCGAGTGGGACTGGCCCAGGGCCACGTGGCCGCGCGCGAACGAGGCCCCGCCGAGGGTCTGGGAGGTGGGCGGCTTGCCGCTGCCGGTCGCGTCCCACGGGGCGTCGACCTTCTGCACGACGACGGGCTCGGGGCGGCAGGAGGGGGCGTCGAAGCTGGTCAGGTAGAGCTGCGCGCCGAAGACGCGGTGCCCGGCCAGCGCCGGGGAGACGCCGTCGAACTTGAGGAACAGGTCGCTGCCCTGGCCGACGCGCAGGTCGGTGCCGCCGGTGCGGTCGCCGCCGGAGGTGACGACGGCGGCGTCCGCGGTGGCCCCGTGCACGGAGGGGTCGACCAGGACCGGGTAGGCGCGGGCCGGGTCGCGCAGCCACGCGCTGTCCAGGGTCGCCTTCAGCGCCCGCCCGCCCGCGTGGTCGACCAGCTCGTAGCGCACGCCGTGCGAGGTCTGCGGGTCCTCGGGCCTGGAGTCGACCATGAAACCCGCCGGGATGACGGCCTTGACCGCGCCGCCGCCGTCAACCAGCTCGACCCGCCCGTACGCCAGGCGCGCGGTCAGGCCCTCCAGCGCCAGGGGGAACAACCAGGTGTGCGGCGCGTCGGGGGAGCCGAGGACCAGGGTCTCCTTGACGCCGCCGGGTAGCGCGTCCAGCCGCAGATCGGTGTGGGCGGCCACGCCGGGGTAGGTGACGCGGGCGCCGTCGGCCCGGCCGCGCGCGGGGGCCGCGCCCGCGAGGCCGTAGGCAAACGCGTGGCCGCCGGGCAGCTCCAGCCGCACGAAGGGCCGCTCGGAGGCGGTCGCGGCGAACCGGGCGCTCGTCCCGTCGCCGCTGCGCGGGCCGCGCCAGCCGTCCCCGTCGGCGACGACCTGCGCGTCGACGGGCCGCCACGAGCCGTCGAGGAGGCGCTGGTGCAGCGGGGACTGGCTGAACTCGGTGGTGCTGGTGCCGTCCGCGTTGTCGAAGGTGCGGGAGAACTCCTCGCGCCTGCTCTCGTCCTCGCGGCTGGTCGCGGCGTCGTAGCCGGTGGCGCGCGCCTCGGCGGGCAGCTCGCGGACCTCGTTGGGCCGGACCGCGCTGTCGGGGAAGTCCGGCTGCGGGTGCTTGGCCAGCTCCGACCGGGGCAGCTCGCGGTTGGGGGTGTCGCCGACGGCCTCGTGCTCCTGGCCCTCGGCGGTGCCCCACTCCTGCTCGGGCGCGGGGGCGCCCGCCCCCGAGGGGGCCGAGGCGGTCCACCCCGGCAGCAGCGCCACCACGTCCTGGGCCACCGCGCCCAGGAGCACGACCACGACCAGGCAGATCGCCAGCCCGACCCGGCTCGGCGGCGGCCCGGGAAATGAATTCCGGGCACGCCGAAAACGGTCAACCACCATTGTGCGCGCATTCCCCCCGTGCTGGCAGGCCCGCTCCGCCGAGTGCCTCGGATCGCTGCGGCCCGTCGCCCGGCAAAGCATCCAGGTCGCCCCTGGCCCGGACAATGCGGTCGTCCGAAGCGGAAGCGTTCCGGAACGCGGACAGACCCGTGCGGCCCAGCGCGGGTGGGTGGATCGTGCGCCCTCCTGGCCGCTAGCAGGGCCAAAAGCAGGATTGGCCCGCGTGCTCCGGCTCGGTACGGTCCCAGCGACCGGACACTCGCAGCAGGGGGAGCACGAATGCCCAGGTCGAGGTTCTCACCGCGCGGGAAAGCCATTCCGCTGGTTCTGGCGACCGTGGCGGCACTGGGATCACCAGCTTTTCCCGCCGCGCAGGCGGGGATTTCCGCCAAGGCTGTGGCGCTGGTCTGCAAGTCGGCTGTGAGCGTGTTCGGCGTGACACCGGGCGGTGATTTCTTCCGCTACCCGCACGAGGAGCCGGAGAACGGGAACCTCGTGTGGGGCGTGAAGCGGGTGGTGGGGTCGGGCTGGCACATCGGGCGCACCCTGGCCGGTCCGGACGGCGTGGTCTACAGCATGGTCGCCGCCACGGGCGAGCTGCGGCGGTACCGCTGGAACGAGTCGGCGGCGGGCGGACAGGGCGGCTGGGACTCCTGGAACGGCGCGCAGTTCCGCGTCGTGGGCGGCGGCTGGAGCCGCTACTCGCAGGCCGCGCACCGCAACAAGGTCACGGTGGACGAGAAGGGCAGGCTCTACCAGATCACGCCCGAGGGCAGCCTGAAGGTGTTCGCGTGGTCGGGCGACGACGCCACCGGCGGGTGGACCGCGGAGACGGCCGACGGCAAGGTGCTCGACACCGGCTGGGGCCAGTACGACCTCGTCGTGGCCGCCGGTGACGGGGTGCTGTACGCGCGCAGGCCCAGCGGCGAGCTGTTCCGGTTCCGCTGGCACGCCGCCTCGGACCGGTTCGTGCAGCACGCGGCTCCGGCGGGCGCGGGCTGGAACATGTTCAACCGGATCTTCTCCGCAGGCGGCGACGTGCTCTACGGCACGCGCGCCGACAACGGCGGCGAGCTGCTGTGGTACCGGTACGACGAGGTGAGCGGCACGTGGGCCGACACCGGCCGCGACGTCGGCAAGCTCGTCGGCTTCGGCTGGCACGGCGAGCTCGACGTGGTCGCCAACCCCAACGGGTGCAGGCTGAGCGGCAACGCCCTGCCCACCCGGCCGTCGGTGCCGGTGCGCCGCGACGCGCCCACGGCGGTGCGGCAGGCCCCGGACGGGAAGCTGTCCTACTTCTACACCAATAGCGAGGGCGGGCTGACCGCCGCCACCCAGCGCTACCCGGACGACTTCTCCTTCCTGGACTACCAGACCTTCACCGGGCACCACGGGTTCTCCGGCGTTCCGGGGGCGGCGGTGCGCGGGGACGGCCGGTTCGAGGTGCTGGCCAACAGCAGCGACGACGGCGAGTACCGGGGCAGGACCCAGCAGGTCCGCAACGGCGCGTGGGGACCGGGCGGGGTGGCCCCGCAGGGCGGCTGGCTGCTCGGCGACCCGGTCGCGGCGCCGGAGGTGGGCGGGGCGCTGAGCTGGTTCGGGGTGGATGCCTCGGGCGGGCTGTGGCGGCGGACCCAGGTGGCCGCTGACGGCGCCTACCTGCCGTGGCGGCGGATCACCGCGAGCGGCCTGAGCGCCGACCTCACCGCGCTGCGCAACGGGGACGCGGTGGACGTGGTGGCCCGCTTCGCCGACGGCACCGCCCGCGTGGCGCGGGTGAACGGCTCGGCGCAGCTGAGCTGGCGCACCGTCGGCTCCGGGGTGACCGGCCTGCCCGCGGCGGTCGCGCACGGTGGCGGCGCGCTGCAGGTGTTCACCCGGCGCGACGACGGGTACGTGCACACCCAGCGCGAGGCGGGCGGCGCGTTCCCCGGAACGTGGCAGCGGGTCGGCGACCTCCAGGCTGCGGGGTCGCCCGCCGCGGTGCTGACCGGCGACGGCTTGGTGGAGCTGGCGGCGCGCGGTGACGACGGGTACGTGCACCAGGCTGGCCAGCAGGCACCGGCGGGCGGGTTCGGGAACTGGACGATCCGCTACTTCGAGGACGCCGCGACCGACCCGGCGGGGCTGGTGCTGGCGAGCGGCAGCCCGGTGTTCACCTGGCGCACCCCCGGTGGGCTGATCGCCACCTCCTACGTCGCGCCGTGGAGGCGCGCTGCGAGCGGGGCGGCCGGGACGACGGCGCGAGGGTAGCCGGGGACGTCCTCTGGTCGACCGCGCCGGCGAGCCGGCCGAGGGGGCGAGCCGTGACTCCGGGACGTGCCGGGTCAGCGGCGCCCGGTGGACAGGACGACGAGGAACTGGCCGCCACCCGCCTCGACGGTCGCGGTCACCGGCACGCCGGGCGTCAGCCGGGAGAACCGGTCCACCAGCCAGTCCGCCGCCTCCTGGGCGTCCTGCCGCGTGGGGCAGCGGGCCACCACCTCGCGCCCGCCCTTGCGCTCCAGCCGCCCGGCGACGGTGATCAGCGGCGCGGGCTCGGCCACGTGCAGGCGCTCCGGCCAGGCGATGACGACCTTGACCGCGCCCTTGCGCGTGTTGCACCCCCGGTGCGCCAGCCGCTCGGCGACCTTGGCCTTGCGGTCGGCGGTCCGGCTGTCCACGCTGGGACCCCTGGGGTCGTTCACGGACATGTCGGGGTCGACGGGCTCGTCGCACACCCAGCACCGCCAGCCGTCGCGTTCGGCCACGTCGTCGAGGAGGCTCACCGGGGCACCCTAGCCCGTGGCCAAGGCCCCGCCCCTGGCGGGAGAGCCGCCCGACCCGGTGCGGCCGGCCTTCGCCCGCAGTGCGGCCGGAATCCCACCGGCGGTCCCGGCCCGGTCGGAACCGGGCCGGGACCGCGGGCGGGCGGTGAAGCGGAAGGGGCAGGATTCGAACCTGCGCGGGGCGTGGCCCCGACCGGGCGGACCCGGTCCTCGTTCGGCCTCTTCGAGTACCCTTCCCGGCCCGTCACACGATGTTCGTCGCCCTCGCCAGGCTCCACAGCGACCGCGGCGAGATCCCGCCGTCGAAGGCGAAGTACTCCGGCAGCACCACCGTCGGGCACCACTTCAGCTTGTACTCCACCTGGCTCTTCGCCGGGTACACCCGCTCGCCCCGCTCCGCCAGCAACCGGATGACCCGCGCCGCGAAGGGGCTCGCGGTCGGCAGCCGGTGGCTGTCGTCCAGGCCGGTGAACGGGGTGAAGCCGAAGTGCAGCCACGGCGCGCCCAGCGCCCTGAAGTGCTCGACGGCGTGCGCGTTGATCGCCTCCATGACCCCCGGCGGGCACTCGGGCAGCCGCCTGCTCAAATCGTGCAGCCACCCCGGCCGCGACCCGTGCACCGGCGCGTAGGAGATGTACCCGACCGGCCTGCCGCCGATCCGGCCCACGAACAGCTTGCGCCGCGCCTGCCACTCACCCCCGATCTCGCCGATCAGGAACGTCAGCTCCTTGGTGCGCCTGCCCTTCTGGCGCAACCACCGCGCGTCGATGTCCCTGATCGCCCCGGTGTGCCCGTCCGCGTCGACCTCCGCCACCTCCAACCCCTCCCGCAGCGCGCGGGAGATCTTGTTGCGCAACCGGACGAAGCGCTTGCCGCGCAAGGAGAACCCGCCCAGCTCCACCGCGTACGACGCGCCGACCTGGTTGACCGTCAGACCGAGCCCGGCCAGCAGCTCGGCGTCGGCCCGCTGCAACTGCACCCCGATCACCTTGCGCCCCCTGGCGTGCGCGTGCTCCAGGAACCTGCGCTGCAACCCCTCGCGCTCGCCCTCACCGGTGAAGGGGCCGCCGAACTGCAACCACCGCCGCCCCCTGGCCCGGTAGCACACGAACCCGTCCACGCCGGGCGCGGTGAAGTGCTCGTTCTCGGCGTTGAGGGCCAGGAACGCGCTCGGGTTGTCCGCGTACCGCTCCAGCGCGGGGAGCAGCTGCCGCCGACCGTCCCGCCGGACCGCGTCCGGTGCCTCCATGATCCGCCTCCGCCCTCGGGGAAACCACGGGGACGACCCTAGGAACCGCCCCTGACGCAGGCTCGACACCGCACCCCGGCGGGCGTCAGCGCCGTTTCAGGGACCCTCCGGATACTTCCGGGTCGACCACTTGACAGGCACAGCGCTGCGCGGCAGCTCCACCTGCCGGCGGAACCTACGAATGCGGGGTCATGGTGACAGCGCACGTCGAAGCCCGAACGGTCCCCTCACTGGGCAGTCTCGTGCGGGGCAAGGACGTCCACAGCGGACAGTGGGTGTACGCGCTCTCCGCGCGGGCCGTGCTGGACGACTCGTTCGCGAGCCTGACGCTCAAGCGGAAGCTGGAGTCCGGCAAGCTCCAGCTCGCCGACGCGCCCCCGGACGTCGTCGTCGGCCGGGTCGCGGTCGCGACCGGGGAGACCGTCGCCGACGCCCTGGCCGCCGCGGCCGAGGCCACCGCCGTCTGGCGCGCCGCCCCGCTCTCCGTGCGCCTGGACGACTGGATGGAGCTGCTGCGCGCCGCCATCCGGGACAACGAGGACGAGATCGTCCGGATGCTCACCCTGGAGGGCCACCCGCTGGAGCTGGCCCGCTGGGAGATCGGCGGGATGCACGAGCTGACCCGCCCCGAGAGCAGGGACTACCTGCGCGGCCAGCTGTGGCAGGAGTTCCTCGTCGACGGCCACCGCCGCAACATCGTGCGCCGCGCGGCCGACGGCGTGGTCTGCGTCAACCCGCCCGCCAACGCGCCGCTGGTCAGCGCGCTGCTGGGGCTCACCGCCATCGCGGGCGGCAACGCCGTGGTGGTGCGCGCGCCCCGCACGGCGCCCTTCGGCGTCAGCCACGTGCTGCGCAACGTCATCGCGCCCGTCCTGGACCAGCTCGGCGCCCCGCCCGGCACGCTCAACGTCGTGTGCGGCCACCCCGGCCCGATGCTCGACGCCTGGATCGACAGCCCGCTGGTCGACGACATCATGTACTTCGGCGACGTCCCCAGCGGCCTCAAGATCGAGCGCCGGTGCGTGGAGGCGGGCAAGAAGCCCATCCTCGAACTCGCGGGCAACGACGTCGTCCTGGTCTGGAAGGACGCCGACCTCGACGGCGCCGCCGACGCGCTCGCCGAGGGCTTCCACGGCTCCGGCCAGCTGTGCATGATCCCCAACCAGGCCCTGGTCCACCCCGACGTGGCCGACGACCTCATCGAGCGCCTGGTGCGCCGGGCGCGGGCGCTGCGGCCCGGCTACCCCGACGAGGAGGGCGTCCTGCTCTCCCCGGTGCTGCGCCACGACAAGTTCCACCGCACCCTCGCCGACGCCGTGGACAAGGGCGCCACGATCGTCACCGGCGGCCACGGCACCCAGATCGACGGCACGCGCGACGCCGCCGGGTTCTTCCTTGAGCCCACCGTGCTGCGCGTGGACGGCCTGCGCGGCGCCCGCGAGATCGAGGCGGTCAAGCACGAGACGTTCTTCCCGCTGCTGCCGGTCATCGTCCCCGAACCGGACGACGACGACGTCCTGTTCGACAGCTTCGTGGAGTTCGTCAACACCAACCTCTACGGGCTGCGCAACTCGCTGTGGGCGCGCGACGCGGCGGTCGTGGACCGCTTCGTCTCCGGCACCACCAAGGGCGGCCTGCTCAAGGTCAACGACTCGCACATCGCCTTCACCAGCCCGCTGCCCTCGCACGGCGGGACCGGGCTGACCGGCGGCGCGTTCGGCGAGGCCAACTACCCGGTGCTGCGCACCACGCACGTGCAGGGCGTTTCCATCATCGCGGACGGCGCTCCGCGACCGGCGAAGGAGGAACGGCGCTGATGCGCACTCTCGACGACGCGCGCGAGGTCTGCGAGGCCCACCTCCCCGGCCTGCTCGGCAAGCTCGCGCAGATCCCCCTGGCGGAGCTGGAGAAGCCGGGCAACCCCGGCCTCGAGCTGTTCAAGAGCTGCGGCGGCCCCGCGCTGCTGATCCCCGAGCGCTACTCCGGCTCCGGGGCCACCCCGCTGCAGGCGCTGCGGATCACCCGCGCGATCGGCGCCGCCGCCCCGTCCCTGTCGGTGGCCACCACCATGCACCACTTCTCGGTGGCCACCATCTTCACCCTCGCCGAGAGCCTGCGCTCCAGCGGCGTGGAGTGGGCCCTGCTGGAGGGCATCGCGACGCAGAGCCTGCTGGTGTCCTCCGGTTTCGCCGAGGGCAACCCCGGCCAGGGCATCCTCTCGCCGACCGTGGCAGGCGTGCGCGCCGAGGGCGGCATCGTCGTCAACGGCGCCAAGCGGCCGTGCAGCATGTCCCGCTCGATGGACCTGCTCTCCGCCAGCGTCTCGGTGCCCTCGGCCGACGGCGGCTCCGAGACCGTGCTGATGCTGCTGCCCGCCCAGACGCCCGGCGTGAGCGTGCACCCCTTCTGGGGCAGCAACGTCCTGGCGGGCGCGGAGAGCGACGAGGTCAGGCTCACCGACGTCTTCGTCGACGACCGGCTGCTCGTGCCCACCGAGGTGGGGGAGCGCGGCGAGCTGGACGAGCTGCAGACCGTCGGGTTCATGTGGTTCGAGATGCTGATCACCGCCTGCTACCTGGGCATGGCCAGCGCGCTCGTCGAGCGGGTGCTCGACGCCGGGAAGCTCTCGCCCGAGCAGTTCGCGGAGCTGGGCGTGCGGCTGGAGACCGCCGCGCTGCTGCTGGAGGGCATCGCGGGCGCGCTCGCCGCAGGGGAGGGCGACAACGCCGCGCTGACCAGGACCATGATCGCCCGCTACGGCGCGCAGGACGCCATCGTCGAGGTCGCGGGCAGGGCCGTGGAAGCCCTGGGCGGCATGGCGTTCATCGCCTCGCCCGACGTGGCCTACCTCGCCTCGGCCGCGCACTGCTCGCTGTTCCACCCGCCGTCGAAGTCCGCCACCCGCAGGGCCCTCGCCGAGAGCTTCGCGGGCGACGTGCTCAGGATCGCCTGAGATGACCGCCACCGAGAAGACCACGCCCGACGCCGCGCGCCTGTCGCAGCTGTACCGGCGGACGATGAGCTCGGGCCGCGCCCGGCTGGCCGAGCTGCTCGGCGGGCACGTCGAGGTCGAGTCCTCCGGCGCCTGGGTCACCACCGCCGAGGGGCGCCGGATCCTCAACGCGGGCGGCTACGGCGTGCTCATCACCGGCGCCCGCCACCCCGTCGTCGTCGCCGAGGTCGAGCGGCAGTTGCGCACCCACCCGATCGGCACCAGGATCTTCCTGGAGCCCGCCGCGGCGCGGGCCGCCGACCTCCTCACCTCGGTCGCGCCCGACGGCCTGGAGCGGGTGCACTTCTCCTGCTCCGGCGCCGAGGCGGTCGAGGCCGCCATCAAGATCGCCCGGCTCAACGGCAGGCGGCACCTGGTGTCCATGACCGGCGGCTACCACGGCAAGACCACCGGCGCCCTGTCGCTGACCGCCAAGGCCGCCTTCCAGGACCCGTTCCGGCCGCTGCTGCCGCACGTGTCCCACGTGCCCTTCGGGGACGTGCTCGCGCTCACCGCCGAGCTGGAGCGCCACCCCGGCGAGGCCTGCGTGATCCTGGAACCGGTGCAGGGCGAGGGCGGCGTCGTCATCCCCCCGCCCGGCTACCTGAGCGCGGTGCGGGCGGTGTGCACGGAGCACGGCGCGCTGCTCGTGCTCGACGAGGTCCAGACCGGCCTCGGCAGGCTCGGGCACTGGTGGGGCGCCGACGCCGAGGGCGTCCGCCCCGACGTGCTGCTGTCGGGCAAGGCGCTGGGCGGCGGCGTGCTGCCGGTCGCCGCCACGCTCGTCACCGCCGAGGCGTTCGCGGCCCTGGACCGCGACCCGGTCCTGCACACCTCCACGTTCTCCGCCGCGCCCATCGCCATGGCCGCCGCGTGCGGGGCCATCCGGGCCATCCGGGAGGACGACCTGGTCGCCCGCGCCGCCGACCTGGGTGCCCGGCTCACCCCCGCCTTCGCGGACGCGGTGGCCGAGCACCTGCCCCACCACGACGTCGCGGTCCGCGGCGCGGGCCTGCTCATCGGCGTGGACTTCGCCGACCCGGCGCTGGCCGCCGACCTGCTCATCGCCTTGGTGGCCAACGACGTCGTCGCGAACTTCTCGCTCAACTCCGACCACGTCGTGCGGTTCACGCCGCCCGCGACCATGCCGGAGTCCGACGTGCACTTCCTCATCGAACGATTCGAGCGCGCGGTCGAACTCGTCGCCGAGCGCAACCCGGAGCACGAGGTGTCCCATGCGTAGCCTGGAGTTGAAGCTCGTCTCGCCGACCGCGGACGCCGATGCCGCCTACCGGCGCATCTCCCGGTTCGAGCGCTACCCGGAGTTCGTCGAGGAGGTCCGCTCCGTCGTCGTGCGCGGCGGCGGCGGCGCCGAGCCCCTGGTGAGCGACTGGGAGATCGTCTTCCGCAGCGGGCCGCTGCGCTGGTCCGAGGTCGACTACTTCCAGCACCACCAGCGGCGCATCGTCTTCGAGCAGCTCAGCGGCGACTTCGAGGTGTTCCGCGGCTCCTGGCAGGTGCGCGAGGCGCACGGCGGCTGCGAGGTCGTCTTCGAGACCACCTTCGACTTCGGCATCCCCAGCCTGGCGGGCGTGCTGGAGCCCATCGCGGCCAAGGTCCTCAAGGAGGGCATCGCGATGATCGTGCACCAGCTGCTCGGCTCCGCCGTCGTCGTGGACGACCCCGCCACCGCCGCCGCCGTCGCCGCGCGCCTGGCCGCCAAGCGCGCGGCCACCGCGGGCGAGCAAGCCCTCGCGGTCTGACGGGGCCCGCTATGGACCACGTGAACCGCTTCGAGAGCAGGACGACGTTCCTGCTGCTGCGCGCCGAGTACGCCGCCGCGATGGTGCTGTGCGCCGCGCTGCTGCTGTGGAACGCCGCCGACGTCGACTGGTACGTCGCGGTCCTCCTGTTCGCCTACATCGACCTCATCGGCTACCTCCCCGGCGCCGTCGCCCACCGCCGCGCGTCCGGCGGCGGCATCCCCAAGCTCTACTACGTCCTCTACAACACGATGCACAGCTTCGTGACGCACGCCGTCGTCCTCGGGCTCTGGGGCGCGTTCTTCGGGCTCCAGTGGGCGATGCTCGCCGTGCCGCTGCACCTGTGCGGCGACCGCGCGATCTTCGGCAACTTCCTGAAGTCCTTCAGCGTGCCGTTCGAGCCCGCCCCGATCCCCGCGTTCACC